>CAZPRY010000003.1:120789-176816 GCA_964589175.1 uncultured bacterium | reverse complement strand
AAGAATTAAACTGAAACGACTATACCCGTCATATCATGAATGACATTACACTAGAAGGCACCGAATTTTAGCGCCAGATTGACGGTCGCGCCGCTCAGTTTGGCGGCATCGAGGATTTCGTCGTCGATTCCATAGATATAACGGTAGGAAGCACCCACGTCGAGCCGCACAAAACGGGTAATATTCAATTCCACATTCAGCGTCGGTTCCAGTATAAAAACGGCGTCGATATGCGAGTCCGCGTAGAAATCGTTATTCCAGTCGCTATCCCAATCTTTGAATATCGCATCCCGGTAACCGATTCCTCCGGCGGCAAAAAGCGTACTCAAATCGAGGTGGACCAATCGGTTCGAGGCAAAAACCCAACCGAGTTCCATACCGCCGTACCCGAAATCAATATAGCGCGTCGAATCCGGGCTAATCTCGACCGGCACATCATTAACGAGGCCGTAGCCGCCGCCGCCAATCACCAGTCGCTGATTCAGGATCAAACCGCCCCGTCCGCCTACCAGGACGGCAAAATTATCGTTCATCTGCGTGAACTTAATTACCGGTGCTCCGAAACCACCGAGGTGCAGTTTGCCCTGCAACAGCGTTTCCTGTTCACCTTTGTACTGCCCGAAAGCAATACTGACCAACAAAACCGCCATCACAAACCATTTCATATTTTTCATCATAATCTCCCTTTTCATAGTATTTCATTTTCAGTTAAAACCAGCCGAACGACAAGGTCAAGGTTGCGTTAACGCCATTCAGATCTTTATTGCTCAGGCCCTCCAGGTCGACATCGGCCACCATCCTGTAGCTGGTCAGAAGATTGACGCGAATATACTTGTGCAGATTCAGCGTGACATTCACACCCGGCTCAAAGACGAAGAAGACATCCTCCGCACCATACAGGTAGAAATCGTCATCCACATAGTTCAGCAGACCGGCACCCAGCAGCGAAAAAATGGAATAGTGCAAAAGCCTGTTCGATGACCGGATGTATTCGAGTTCGAGGCCGCTGTAATTCATATCATAGCTATCCGGCAGATCGATCAGATCCGGATCGATGTTTATTTTTCCGATCAGCTGGTAACTGCCGACGCCGATCATATAGCTGTGATTGAGGATCCAACCGCAGCGGCTGCCAGTCATGATTCCTATATTATCGCCCTGCTGGGAAATTTTCAGTACCGGTGCAAAAAACACCCCGTGTTTCACTTTCCCACCGAACAGCACGTCGGGCTCGTCTGCCAAAACCGGGGCAGTAATCAGCAATGCCAATAAAATGAATCCCATTTTTTTCATGTCGATACTCCTTGATTCTTAACGTCGATTATTCACAGTCAGCTCACGCAGCATAAGATGCCCGGGGTTTTGGGAAGGTTGCCCAGCTGTTGCCTGAGGCCTGAATGCTTGTGACCGGGGTCAAATACCTTATGATATTTTCCCGGATAAGCGATTCTCCGGAAATTGGTATCCCTAAAAAAAGGTGAGATTTGCTTATTTCTCACCGTAAAATTTCGGTTTATACGGAACATCCGGCTGAATTTCCCAGGCATAGGGACCATCCCAGCTCTTCATAAAAACACCTTTCAGGATCTCGTTGACCCGGCGGTTCTTCACCACGACGGCCACATTGCGGGAAGCGTAAAAATAATCCTTTTTCCAGTTGCTTGATCCGACCCAGCCAAGCGAATCGTCCACGACCATGAACTTGCAGTGCTCCACGCGCGCAAAAGAGATATAGCGCTGCGGCAATTCGGGAATGGTGCTCAGTCTGACGGTGATGTTCGGCAACTCCATCAGGCTTTTGAAATACGGCATTTCGGAGGCGTGTTGGGCCCAGTCCGAGCAAAGCAGGCGCACATCCACGCCGCGGCCGGCCGCCCGGCGCAAGGCGTCATCCAGTGTTTTATAATACTCATCCCGTCCCGCGGAAGGCGAATAAGAGAGTAATTGAACATAAACCGATTTCCGGGCGGCGTCGATCGCCTGAACGATAGCCAATTCGTCCCACGTAAAATCCGTTGGGATGGATTGGGCCGGGCTGGCCGTCGCGAAGAATTCGATCGTCCCGGCCGATTCCGTTTCAATTATAAATTGCCGGTTGCCCATACCGGTAGACTCAAGCGGTTTGCCCGTTTCGCAGGCTCTCCAGTCCAGTTCGAATAGTTGCGTCATCGCAGCCGCGTATTCGGATTGCCGGATACGGAGACCGATCTCATGAATCTGAACCAGCGCGCGCCAGTCGAAGTTCTGGCTGCCCAGAAATACCTCCGCATTGTCGACGATGAAATATTTACTATGCTGAACTCCGCCCATTCCGGCATAGGCGGAAATTTTACGAACAGAGATATTCTCCCGTTTGGCCAGGCGTTCGAGTGTCTCGGGATAGGTTTTCGCCATTTTGATATCGGCGATTACACGTACTTTTACGCCGCGGCCGGCCGCCGTTTCGATCGCCAGAATGATATCTTCGAGCGTTTCGCCCACCTCATTGGCGATATAGAACTGTTCGATGTCGATGGTCTTTTGGGCGGCGTCGATCATCTCCAGCCAGACCTGCGGCGTATTGCGGATTTCCGGATTGTCGAGAACCGTAGCTTCCGGAATGCTTTCGACAATTTCAAAGTCGGGCGCCGGTATTTGCGGATAGAGCAATTGGGCCGTGAAAACGAACGAAAGCAAGAAAAACATGCCACGGGTAGATTTGCGCATGCTCACCTCCACGATATTTATTGGAGACATTTCAAACGAAGATTATAGCGTGTTGCCGCGCTTGAACAGGCGCCGGAAGAGGGCGATTTTCTCAAAGCGGTTCTCCTCGCTTTTCAACAGGCGCCGGATATTGCTGCGATGCGTATAGGCGATGAAGAAAGGAATGATAATGCTGACGATGAACAGAGCACTGTTGACATCTCTGTCCGTGAATCTATCGATCAGGAATAGGAATACCGGCAGGCTCAAAGCGGCCGAAATCGATGATATCGAAACGATGCCGGTCGAGAAAAGGACCAGGGCGAAAACGGCGATACAAAACCAGAAGACAATCGGAAAGAGGCCGATGATCATCCCGGCGCCGGTACCGACACCCTTACCGCCTTTGAATCCGGCGAAGATTGTATAGGTATGCCCCAGGATGGCGCAGATTCCGGCCAAGATCATCACCAACACGCTGTTTTGAAAAGGAATGGCATCCACACGCAATTGCGAAATCAGTACCGTTGCGAAGGTACCTTTGGCAACGTCAAACAGCGAGACGAACAAACCCGCCTTCCAGCCCAGGACCCGGAAAGCATTCGTGCCGCCGGCATTCCCCGAACCGAACTGACGGACATCGATACCCTTCAGCAGTTTCCCTACGATGATGCTGGTCGGGATGGAACCGGTCAAATAGCTCAACACACAGATGATGACTAAAGAAATCATGCTTCACTCCATGATATTCCAATGGCGATTGCGCCGTTCCCGGCATGCGCTCCGAGCACCGGTGAAACCGGCAGAATCTGGATTTCATCGACGCCAAATTCCGCCTTCAGGGCTTTCGCATAGCGATCGGCCAGCTGCCGGTCATTGGCATGCGCGATTTTAAACTGCGGATTCTGCTTTCCTCTCGCGAAATCGCAGGAAATGGTCAATAATTTATCAGCAGCTTTTCGCCAGGAAATGGCTTTGGAAAAATGCTGAATGGCGCCGTTTTCATCCAGGCGCAGGATGGGCTTGATCTGTAAAACCTTCGCCAGAAAACCTTTGGCTTTGCTCACCCGGCCGCTGCGCATCAGGTATTTCAGATTCGGAATCGCTACAAACAGCTGCGAGTCCCCGGTAGCCGTCTTGAGATTCTCAACGATATCGGCCTGTTTCTGTCCCCCCGCAATCATTTTCGCCGCTTTTTCCACCAGCGCGCCCAGACCGATCGAGAGTGATTTACCGTCAATGACTGCGATCCGTTCGGGATCGATTTCCCGGGCTGTATTGAGCGCGTTCTGATAGGTACCGCTCAAAATTTCCGGGATGTGAATCGAAATCACCGATTCGTAATGTGACAACAAAAAACTGTATAAATTCTTAAAATCCGCCGGTGACGGTTGGGATGTTTTGGGATGATCGGCTTCGGTATCCAGCATCTCGTAAAAAGATTCGGGTGTGATCGTGATTTTATCGATATAGGTGGAAAGCCCGAACGATACTTTCACCGGTATGATGTGGATGCCGTGCTCTTCGATGAAATCGGTCGGGAGATCGCAGGCGGAATCGGTCACCAGCGCGATCGGCGGATGTGGGCTGTGCGTAATCCGGAATTGTTTATGCATATCGTCGGCTTTTTGCTGGAGGATATCACCATAGGCCCGCACCTGTGCGAAGACCTTTGCCGGTTCGTTGGTATGAATATGGAGACGGGCTTTGTGGCGCGAGCCGGCCAGTACAATGGAATCACCCAAATTCTCAATCTGCGTACGGATAGTCTTCAGGTCGATCTTCTTACCCTCGATCATACATTCCGTACAGTAGCGAAATTGAATATCCTCCAGGGCGACTTCGGTATGGGCTACGCCGCTGATCTCCGGCACGTGATACTGAAAAATCTCGCGTAGTTTCCCGCCGGCAATAAACTGGGTGATACCAGTCAGAAAATCGACAAATCCCTGGGCGCCGGCATCCACCACTGCAGAACGCCGGAGGACTTCCAGTTTCTGCATGGTGGCCTGCAGCGAACGATTGGCCACTTCCAGCGCGTGATGCAGCAATTCGACGAAATCATCTTTAATCTGGGCATAGGCGTCGACCGACTCAGCCCAATCCTTGATTACCGTCAGGATGGTACCCTCACGCGGTTGCGATAGGGCTTCATAGGCGTAGCGCACGGCCCGCTTGACAACTTCACCGAATTGCTTCGTGCTAATCTGGATTTCCTCACCCAATTCCTCAGACAAACCGTAAAGATACTGGGCCAGGATGACTCCGCTGTTGCCGCGGGCGCCCATCAGAGCCGATTCAGCCACGCGCCGGCTGGAATCATAAATCGGGATGAGTTCCAAACCCGAAACCGTATCCACCACCGAATGCAGCGTAGCGGCCATATTCGTACCGGTATCGGCATCCGGAACCGGAAATACGTTTATCTTATTGAGATAATCCTGTCTCTCAAAAACTCTTTTGGCACCGGCCACAATCGCTGTCCGAAACCGGTTCCCATCAATATATCTGATTTTCAATACACTACCCTTTGCTAAATATAGGTTGTAACTACGCGAAATTAGAGGAAAAATACAAGGGAAAGTTACCGGCCGTCGCTCTGCACGAAATTCATCTTTTCACGGCAGACCGTTCCGGCGGAGATAATCGTTTTCAAGCCTTCCTCAACACTCATCTCCGACGGCACGACTTCATCCTCGGGCATAAACAGAATCCACCCGGAGGTTGGATTGGGAGTCGTCGGCAGGAATATATTGAAAAATTTCGTGCCGTCGCGACCGATCGTCTGTCCCGTGACAGAACCCATGGACCAGATCCCCCGCCGCGGATATTCGAGAAATACGACGCGTTCGAAACCGGTCGTTGAAAACGAGAAAGCCGACAGAATCTGTTTGCTGGTCTTATAAATGGTGCGCACCAGGGGAATATAGCTCAGCCAATTTTCGAAAAAGTGAAAAAGCCTTTTGCCCAGGATATTGGTTACGAGAATTCCGAGCAGCAGAATCACCAGGATCGAAACAACGAATCCCAGTCCCGGGAAATGATAACCAAGCGCCTTTTCAATAGCGGGCGCGGCCATGCTGTCGAAAAATCCGATGAAGAGTTTGATAATATAAACCGTAACCGCGATGGGTATCAGGGCCAGGATTCCGGCCAGAAACTTATTGCGAAATGATACTTTGATTGTTTTCCACGTCATGGTAAATACTCATTTCAAATAATTATTGGATGAAATACTCATGATAGCCAGAAACGCACGAAAGGCCGTCAGGTAATTATCACTGCCGTACTGCAGACTGCAATCTCCACTGCGTTGCGTACCGGGAATGCGCAGTACCATATCCACCATTTGCGCTTCCTTAAGGGTAAGATCCAGGCGAAACGGCGCCTCCAGACGGAAGGGTTGAATGGTCGAACTATAAACTTTATCGATGGCGCTTTTATAGGCTGCCGCCACCTTTTCGGGGTGAAACATGCGGCCGGCAGCACGGGTGATGCTGACCTTGTTAATGACGGATTGCGTGCCGGTCTGCATAGCAGCGACTTCCTCGGCTACTCGGTTATCCCCGGAAACCAGTAGCAGGGGCACGCCCATGCTTCCGCACAAGGCGCCGTTGAGTGTCGCCTCCCCGGCCGGAATTCCGTTGATCGTGACTGAGAGGATGGAGCCCGAATAGGTATGCGCCAGGATCGCGTCCCCCAAACCAGCCCTTCCGTGATAGCCGATAAATACAGCCCCGTCGAAACTGGCATCCAGGCCCTGCATCATTGAATCGGTCTTATGCGAACCGGAAATCAGGCTTACCGACGGCGGCAATTGATCGAGCAGAAGATTCAGCATATTGTTATGCGAATCATTCACGACAAACTCCTCCACCCCTTGCGCCGCAAAAAGCTGCAGGGCCGTGTTCAACTCCCAGATCATCATTTTGCGGCCCCAATCGTACAGTTGATCACCCATGTTGCGTTGGCGATCGCTGCAGATTCCGGTAATTCCTTCCATATCACAAGAGATGTATAAACGTTTCATAACGAGTCCCTTTCTAATGGATTAAATTACTCCAAATGGCAGCGATATTCAAGACCCTTACCGCTAAATGGAACTTCCTGTAAACAAATGCTTTTATAAATAGAATTCGTTTCATACTTTTCAAGATGCTAAAAATTCGATTTCACTGTGGCGCGGCGTTATGTATAATTCTGCTATTTGGGGGCAGTTTTCAGACACTTTGCGCTCAGGAAAAATCCGGGGAACAGATTCGCACGGCACTGGTTTTAAGCGGCGGCGGAGCGCGGGGTTTCGCCCAAATTGGAGTGCTGAAAGCCTTCGAGGAAATCGGTTTTTATCCCGATATCGTCGTGGGGACCAGCGTCGGGGCGATTATCGGCGCCCTTTACGCCTCGGGTTATGACGCGGATCAAATTGCTCAATATCTGCGTGCGACCAACTGGGAAGAAGTTTTCTCTGACCGGCCCTATCGTGAAATTGAGTTCGTATCCCAGAAGATGACCGAGTACCCGGCCCTCTTATCACTCCGTTTCGATCGCCAGTTCAATGTCATTTTTCCCCGGAACCTGCTCTCCACCCAGGGCTTGCAGGAACGCCTCTTCCAAATTACCGTTTACCCTAATTTCGCCGCGGGCGGAGACTATGACAGCCTCGCAATTCCGTTTCGGGCCGTTGCCACCAACATCCACACCGGTAATGCCGTGGTTCTCCGCAAAGGCATTCTCGCCAAAACGCTCTCCGCCAGCGCCTCGTTTCCCTTTGTGCTGGCACCGGTCCGGGAAGGCGACATGCTGCTGGTTGACGGCGGACTAACGAACAACGTGCCCTGCGATGTGGCCTGGGAAATGGGTGCCGATTTTATCATCGCCGTGGATGTCAGCAGCCGGGTAATCGACCTCGGCCGGAATTTCGATCCCTTGCAGTATTTCGGCCAGGCATTGAATACGCTCTCGTATCCCTCCGATACACGCAACCTCGGACTGGCGGATATTTTGATTCTCCCCGAAATCGGCAATATCGGTTCCGCGCAGTTCGATTCGATTGATGTCCTGATTCAAAAAGGATATGAGAAGGCCCTCGAGGAACGCGATAAAATCCAGCCTTATTGTAAACACCGGAAGCCTAATCCCGATTTTCTGGACAAGGCTTCTGAGCGATTGAACCATACCTACATCCGCAACGTACTTTACCGCGGCAATGCGAGAACCCGGCCTTTTATCATCCAGCGCGAACTGCTTTTCAAACCCGGCGACATCTGGAACCCGGCTTACGCCAGGCGCAGCATCAAAAATGTATTCAGCAGCGGATTGTTTGAGAACGTTTATCTTTCACTGGAAAATGCTTCCGGGGATTCGGTCGACCTCGTCGTAGAAGTCGATGAATACGAACGCAGCCTGTTCTCATTCGGCACGCATTACGATAACGAAAGGGAGGCGCGGGCTTTTATCGCTTTCGAATATCGCAATCTGCTGGGAATCGGCCTCGATAACCAGTTCTCGATCATCGCCAGCAACCAGTTTCGCAAGTTCGAATGGGACCTCCGGACCACACGTATCTTCACTTCGACGATGACCGGTTTCATGTCTCTTTACCATATCTACGAAGACATCCCGCTCTATCAAAACAGCCGGCGGGCAGGCTTCGGCCAGATTTTCCGTAGCGCCGCGGAAGCCAACGCCGGGGTGCAGATCAGCCGGGTCGGTCTGACCTCGGTTGGTATCAAGTACGAACGATTCATCAACCGGGAAAACGCCAGTTATACGCCGATTATCGATGGCAGTAATTATGACATCGCCAGTTTGCAAACTCAGATTCTGGTGGAAAACACCGACGATCGCAGTCTGCCGACCCGCGGCCATCAAAACCACATTTCATATTCGCATTCCATCTCGGCTGACGAATTCAAACATGTCGACCGGATTTCCTTCGATTATAATGCCTACGATACCTTCTTTGAAAGATATATACTGTCCACAAAAATCCGCTGCGGTTATCTGAACCGCGCCCTTTCGTTTTACGAAAAATTCCGCCTGGGCGGAATTCAGTCCCTGCCGGGTTTTCACCAGGATGAACTCTGGGGCAATATCTTATTAGGCTTCGGATTGGGGTTGCGGGCACCGCTCTCGTCGGGTTCGTTCTATCGCCTGAACCTGATGTTCGGAAATGTCTGGAACAGCTTCGATGATTTCCAGTGGGACGATCTTAAACTCGGCGGCAGCGCCGGGATTCTGATTCCCACCCCGCTGGGGCCGCTCACGGCTGACCTGGGAATCGATTCGCGTGCACACATGCTGTTTTATTTTTCCATAGGTCATTCGTTCTAGCCCGCAATTGAAATACTGTTGTATTCGTGTAGCGGATTGATTAAATTTTGCCGCTATTTTGAAACACGAGGCGGCTTAGCTCAGTTGGTTAGAGCAGCGGAATCATAATCCGCGTGTCCGGGGTTCGAGTCCCTGAGCCGCTACAGGTAAAAACCCGTCGAGAGAGGCGGGTTTTTTGTTTTCCGGGAAATGCCCGATTAGGGTACCTCGGATTCCATTTTTTTATTGACTGGATTACCGGATCAATCATAAACATTCTGACAATTTTTAAGCCGAACCTAATCTGCGAGACTTCATATTTATCTTGTCAATCATGTGATTCTGCCGAAGAAAATATCCTGCCGGCGCTGATTCTTGTTGATTACACAATATTGCATCGGGCCCATCGGATAATCCCGAACCGGTTGCCTGAGTTTGGAATTGATAGGACGGCGTAGAGTTACATGCCGAAAGCCGTCTTGACGGCATATAGCAGCGAAAGTTCGGAATCGTGCATGCGTCCGTCGGCGCGCGCGATGTCGATCAGAGCATGAATGAGGTTCACCCGCATCTCATCATCGAGTTGTTTGGCGATATCGATCGCCCTGAGGGCCAGTTCGTTGGCTTTATCCTGACCGAGAATGATCATCTCATCGGCTATTTGGTTGACCTCCTCAAAGCGAAAACCGTAGCGCCGCACCACTTCGAATAATTTATCAATCTCGCGCATATCGATGAATTCGTCCACACCCATCATGTTGTAGCAGATACAAACAAAAGCATCTCTCGGCGTCATGCTGCTCAACGACATTCGATTCCTCCTACCCCTCTATCTTTTACTGTGGATCATGTCCCTTTTAAATCTACTACAAGATACAATACGAATGCGATTGTGTCAATCGAATAAGCGCCAAGAAAGCCGCTCATGGCTACTTTTCCGGAACGCTTCCGCCGATCAAATTCCGGCGCAACGCCTTTCGGCGGATCGGTCCCCAGAACCCGATCGGCGGTCCATTTTCTACGTATCAACGGCATTTCGCCTCCTCTTTTAGGATTCCTGATGTGCCTGCCGAAATATACCAAATCCCCGATTTGCATCCAAACCAGCAATGGATAGAGGGAGTAATATTGATGGGATTAAATCTGAATTCTTCTAACCGTCGTACCAGGAGAAGCGCTGTTCTGTGAATTTTATTTCAATTTGTTTTTCAATTTCAGGGCGTAACGCCGGCTCATGATCATCGGGTCTTTGGAGCCCTTCAGGAATATTTTATAGGAGTAATTGAACCATTCCTCGATGCGCAGGACATGGTCCAGGTTAATGATGCTGGAGCGATGAATGCGGCAGTAGTTTTCCGGCAGGCGTTCCTCCCATTCACGCATGGATTTCTGGGTCAGTCCTTTGCGCCCGTCAACGGTGGTGATTTCGGAATAATCACCAGCGGCGCTGATGCTCTGGATAAGGCGCACGTTCAGGAAGATAAACTGGTTGTTGAACAGCAAAAACAGGTGGTCATCGACGGTCAGCTTCTTGGCAATGGTTTTTTCGTCCGCTTCCTCTCTGCTGTCCAGCTTCTCGATAGCAAGTTTCAGCCGGGCGGGATTCACCGGTTTCAGGAGGTAATCCAACGCGTTGACTTCGAAAGCCTTGATCGCGTACTCGTCGTAGGCCGTGACGAAAATGATCTCCGCATCGATCTTTTTCCTTTCCAGCAGATCGAAGCCGGATTCACCCGGCATCTGGATATCCAGAAAAACCAGATCGGGATGCAGTTCATCCAGGACCCGGATAGCGGCCGCGACGCTGTCGGCCTCGCCAACGATCTCCACGCTATCGCTGGCTTTCAACAAATCTTTCAAGTCCTGGCGAGCCAGACGCTCGTCATCGACAATCAATGCCCGGTAATTTTTCTTCATCTTAACTCACACCATTTTTGCTGATTATAAAATGCACGCTGACTTCATCCACCCCCTTGACAATCCAAAAGGTATGACGCTGCGGATAGGCATTATCCAGCCGGGCCCGAACGTTTTTCAATCCGGTACGGGTGCCCGGTACAGAACGGCGGGGATACTCGGATTCCTCCACCCATTGACCGGTATTGTAGACGCCGACATGCAATTTTTCGTTTTCAATCCCGGCGATTATGCGAATTTTCAGGAAGCTGCCGCTCGTCCGCAGCCCGTACTTGACTGCGTTCTCCACCAGCGGATGCACCAGGAAACTGATGATGGGATAATTACCCGCCTCGGGGCTGATCTCATAGGCAAGTTCCAGGTTATCTCCGAAGCGGCGTTTTTCGATCGCACCGTAATGCCGGATTTCCTCGATTTCCCTGCTCAACGGGGCTTCGGCATAATTTTCTTCCAGCAGCGAATAGCGCAGGAATTCGGAGAGTTCCGTGACGGTCTGCTTGGCGACCTGCTT
Source organism: uncultured bacterium (assembly GCA_964589175.1). Taxonomy (GTDB): domain Bacteria; phylum Fidelibacterota; class UBA2242; order UBA2242; family UBA2242; genus CAZPRY01. Next base: position 165,391 of record CAZPRY010000003.1, on the reverse strand, counting down.
GTTCTCCCCGATCAGAGCCCGGATCGAGTTCAGGGCATTGAATAAGAAATGCGGATTAAGCTGGTAACGCAGCATCTGCAGCTGAACCTGCTGACCCTGGGCGTACAACTTCTCCGTCAGATCCCCTTGCTCGCTCCACTCCTGCCAGTACTTGATCCCGAAATAGAGACCGCTCCAGATCACGAAGACCAGCGCCGTCCAGAATTGGATGAACAGCACTTCGCCGCGGAAGCTGAACAGCTGCAGAATCGCTCTTCCGCGCACCAGGTTGATGGCCAGTTCCATGGTCAGGTAAGAGAGCAGCGCGCCGATGATCGATCCGGACAGGATTACGATCGTCAAACGCAGAATCGTGCTCGCTTTTTCGAAAACGGCGCGATAAAAGAGGCGCAGTAAAGCCAGGTAGAAGAACATCGGAATGAAAAGCATGAAAATGCGCAACAGGTAATTCGACTCTGTTCCCACGAAGAGCAACTCGATCAGGTTGAAGCCGCCCGGGTTGCGCAGCAGGACGACATGAAAATAAAAGAGCAGGACGTAGAGCACCCACCCGGTCACATGCAGCCACCAGAAAGAAATTTCTCGTCCTTCGATCGGCTTAAGTCGTCTTACGATTGACATAATCTAAAAACGGAATTTTGGATTTCGGGTTGGATTTTCGGGTGATTTCCAGGCGCACGCACATACGTTCGCCATTCTCCAGAATGTCAATCCGGTGGCTACCGGGGAAGACATTATCCAGGCGCTTCTGAATATTCTCCATGCCCGAATCACGGCCCAGGCTGTCTTTTTGATGCCAGACATGCACGGGACTCCACCGGCCGGTATTCCAGACTTCAAGGCGCAGGGTATCTTCACGCATTTGGGCTTTGATATCGATCCGCAATGGCAGCGGGCTGTGCAGCATCCCGTTGCGGATGGCGTTCTCCACCAGCGGATGCAGGATAAAGCTGATCACGGGATACTCTTCCGCCGCTTTTTCGATATCGAAATTGACTTCGATTTTTTCCTCATAACGTTTTTTCTCGATCGCGAAATAATGGCGCACCGCTTCAATTTCTTTGCGCAACGGAACGTTCAACTGGTTCTCGCTCAAGAGCGAATAATGCAATAATTCCGACAGCTCCGTTATCATTTCCCGGGCTTGCTGTTCATCTTCCTCAATCAAAGCCCGCACCGAATTCAGAGTATTGAACAGAAAATGCGGGTTGAGCTGGTAGCGCAGCATTTGCAGTTGCGCCTTGTGCCGCAAGAAATTGGCCTTCTCGATGATTTCGTGCTGAGCGATCCATTCCCGCCAGAATCGGAGACCGAAATACATCATGCTCCAAGAGAACAGCACAATTTCGAACATAAAAAGCAATTTCAGATATTCGTAAAAATTCACCGGATAAACTTCGATACCATAGCGAACAACCAGCAAATCCAGGATCCGATCCAGTCCGCTCCAGACATTGGCTCCGATGAAAGTGATCAATATGATCTTCAGCAGCAGACGCAGGATGGATTGCGACTTCAGCTCAAATTGGCGATAGATATAGCGCATGACGACGGATATGGCGAATCCGGTCAGCACCAATAACGCGTTCCAGAATAATCTCTCCGGGTAGAATCGACCATTGAGCAGGTTGAATACCACATTATAGAAAATGAGGTATCCGCCCCAGCCGATGGCCTGAAAGGTCCAGAAATTGAATATTTTGTCATCCGTTCCGGCGTTTGTCACACGAGCCTCTTTGTCGAAAAACCAACGTAAAGACGCCATCGTGGCGGTTTGCTGTTTTGAGATATGCTGGCCCTATCGGTTTTTCACGAACTTATGAAAAAGATAAGTGATTTGAAGCTTTAAATAAATCTCTTTTTTAGAGAATTGCTCATCTGCCTGCAATACTACGCGTAGCGGATCAAACAATTCAAGTCCCAATGGACCGGCGGCGCTATATTCCGCTATCCGGCCCGGACCGCCGCCGAACGGCCGAGATGGCGTTCAACACCTGGCATTTGCACTGCAAATTGGACATCACCTGGTTCCGGTCAGCGCCGGTAATTCCCTTCAGGCCGATCGATCTTTCGATTGCTCCCAGGTTCCGCATTTACTTTACCGGTCCCCCGCTGCCGCATCCCTTCATCGAATTATCCGACCGTTTACCGATTGTTCATTCTATCTGATGCCCCGCCATAATAGTTTACATGCGATTTTTGGGTAAGCGAAACCGGAGAATGCCTTTTTGACGGTTTCATGGAGATCAGGGGTACTACATCTTTAACCAAACTATTTCAAGTTCAGGAGGTTGACTATGGTGAAGAAATTACTGTCCCTTTTCCTGATTTTGGGAGTGTTGATTTCCGGAGCTCTGGCCGGGACGACAGGAAAAATATCAGGAACCATCACAACACAGGACTCGGGGGAACCGTTGATCGGAGTCAATGTTGTCGTGGAGGGAAGCACAGTGGGAGCTTCGACCGACGAGGACGGATACTACTCCATCCTCAATGTGCCGGTTGGTACCCACATGGTGCACGTCTCGTATATTGGTTACCAGGACATTGTCCAGCAGAATGTACGCATAAACCTCGACCTGACGACCGAACTCAACTTCGAGATGACCCAGCAAACACTGGAACTCGGAGGCGAGGTGATTGTCACGGCCGAAAGGAAATTAATCCGCAAGAATGAAACCAACACCAACGTGATCCGCACGGTGGAGGACATTCAGAATCTCCCGACGAGAGGTCTGCAGGACATCGTGGGACTCACCGCCGGGGTTGTCAAAGCGGAAAACAACAACGCTATGAATGTGCGCGGAGGCCGCGGAGCCGAAACGGTCACCTATATCGACGGCGTGAATGTGACCGATCCGTATAACTTCGCCATGCGGATCTATCTGCCCAACGAAGCCATCGAAGAACTCAGTGTTCAAACCGGCGGCTTCAATGCCGAATACGGGGAGGCCATGTCGGGAATCATTGCGATTACAACCCGGGTCGGCGGAGAAAAATATCACTTTTCGGCAGAAGCGATTTCGGATGAATTGCTGAGCCCTGAGAAGAAGACCTTGGGCGCTTATTCCTACGGCTATAATGAATATGTTCTTTCCCTGAACGGTCCGATTATTCCCAAGAAAAAACATACCTTTTTCGTGAGCGCAACACGCCAGTACATTGCCGACTGGACGCCCTCCTGGGGATGGGCCGAGAACAGCTGGAAACTCGGCGATTACACCTACGATCAGCCGGTATATAGTAATGTACGGGACTCACTTACACAGGAATTTCTCATGGATACGGTCCGGCACGAGTATAATTTCAATGCCCGTCTGCCGGAAAATTATAGTTCGAGGTGGTCTTACACCGGCAAAGTAAAGCTGCAACTCAGCAAAAATATGGAATTGAAATCCTCTTATATTCGCACCAACCGCGATTACAGCCAGGATATCCTGGGAACCGCCTTTGCTATCCAGCCGATCCAGTACTTCAATGCCGAGCACCGTCCAGTGACCGTCAATCAGACCTCATCGTTTAATGTGACTCTCACGCACATGCTGGGATCGCGGACTTTTTATGATTTGAAATTCAATATGTTCGACACGGATCGCAAATGCTGGGACCCGGTATTCAAAGACAATCTGTACGAATACGGCGATCCCACCTACAATCCCTGGCCGGATACGGAAGAATATTACGGCCAGGCCTATACCGGGCGCTTAGGGCCGGATTTCTTCCAACCCGGAAGCCAGTACGACAGTTACATCCGGCAGGGCTCGGCCCATTGGGGAATCGATTTTGACATCACCCATCAGCAGGGCAAATATCACAATTTCAAAGCCGGCTTCGAATACAAGTACCATACGGTACGCTACTTCCGGATGCTCAATCCGACGGAACTGGCCTATCCTTACTACACCAGCGATATCGAGAAATACCGCGGTGCGGATGTGAATTTCTACGGCTATGATGTCGAAGGCAACGAAGTCGACGACGGCGACTATCTGCAGGATGTCGTGCGCGACTCCTCCGGCAGCCCGGTGGACGGTTTCTATCACCAGGCACCCTACCATCCGATCATCATGAGCGGCTATTTCCAGGATAAAATCGAATTCGAGGACATCATTCTGAATCTGGGGCTGCGCTATGATTACCTCAATCCGAACGCCTGGATGTTTCGTCAGATCGCGGCTGAATTCGACGACAACGGTGTCGTTATCCCCGGAACCGGCATGTTCGGCGGTGATAACCAATTCGATGAATCGGACATCGTCGACCATGAAAGTTTCGCATTCATCAGCCCGCGGTTGGGCGTCAGTTTCCCGGTCACGGATCAAACCGTTTTCCACGCCCAGTACGGCAAATTTTACCAGTCGCCCCGTTTACAGGATCTTTACCTGAGTCCGTTTTACATGGACCGCTATGTCACGTCAGGCGGCTATTTCATCAATCTGACCAATCCCAACCTGGAGCCAACCAAAACCACCTCGTACGAAATCGGTTTCAAACAGATGTTTGGAAACCTGGCTTCCATCCAGCTGACCGCCTTCTACAAAGAGACGGAAGACCTGGTTCAGTTGAATACGGTTACGACTGATGTGGCCTCCATCGCCCTTTCCGATAACGGCGATTTCGGGACAATCAAGGGATTGGATGTTATTTTCACGATGAGGCGATACAAGAACCTCAGCCTGAATATCAACTACGAGCTGCAATTTGCAGAGGGTACCGGATCAGCTTCGGCCGGCAATTACGATATTGCCTGGATCTGGGGAGTGAACGGCAACTACCCGAAATTCGCCCAGCCGCTCGATTTCGAACAGCGCCATTCCGGCAGCATCAACCTGGATTACCGCTACATCAGCGAAGCGCCCATAAGGTTGCTCAGAAATGCCGGCGCCAATGTCATGTTCACATTCAATTCGGGCAATCCCTATACCCTTAACACAATCACCAACCAGTTCCCGTTCAACGGACGTTATGACAACGATGCGCTATCCACGACACCCGTATCGGCCGTCAATAGCGAGATAACACCCTGGAATTTCCGGATCGATCTGAAAGTGGACAAGAAGTTCACGATCAGCCGGACCAGCGTCACGCTGTTTGCCTGGGTTACCAATCTCCTGAATTCCCGCAACATTCAGGATGTCTGGATCACCACCGGTCTACCGAACGATACCGGATTTCTGGGTACGTCCGCCGGACAGGCGTATTGGAATAGTCTCACCGAACTCGGCCGCAGCATGTACAAAATGCGTGAAATCGATTATAACTACTATGGACAGCCGCGCCAGATTCGCTTGGGCATTCAGATTGAACTGTAGAGACCAGGCTTGATAAATCTAGGAGAAACACTATGAAAAAGTTAATTATCATACTACTCACCGTACTCATGGTGACGACAATTATATTCGGCGCCGAATCCTCGTTCGCTGCCCGCAGACTGGCCAAGACAACGGCCATCCAGGATATCTGGATGGATGCCAATCGTATGCATGCCGCCATGCGCAACAACGGTATCTGGATGCGGAATATGATCCTCAGTAACGAGGGACTTTACTGGCCCAGGGGCACCAACCTGAGCCCAATGTTCAGCGCCGGGCAGTGGGTGGGCGCCCGCGTCAACGAGACGGCAAGAGTGGCTGGCGTGGTCCACGGCTCAAGCGATTTTCATCCCGGTGAAATCACGCAATGGGGCATCGATCCGCCGGTTGCCGGAAATCGGCTCGACCCGAGGTACCGCTTCTACGAACTTCGTTCGGACGGCCGCGGCGATTGGGACGATTGGCCGGTCGAGATGGGTGCACCGCTGGATGCAGATGGCAATCCGGCCTTGATCGGCGATCAGCTGATCTGGTGTGTATATAACGATATGGGCGAACGCGCCCAGTTCAATACGCCTAAACTGGGTGTGGAAATTCGTCAATCCGTGTGGGCCTTCGACCGGGCCGACGCGATCGGCGATATGATGTTCTTCAAATGGCAGATGACCAACAAGAGCGCCTACGATTGGGATGAGACTTACTTCGTCATCTGGACCGACCCGGATGTCGGCGACGGCTGGGACGACTTCGTCGGCTGCGATACAACTCAGGGGCTCGGTTACGCTTATAACGCCAATGACGACGATCAGACTTACGGATCGGCACCGCCGGCGATCGGTATCGATTTCTTCCAGGGACCGATTATCGATTCCCCCGGTGAAACCGTTACCCTGCCCAACGGCTCGGTCCTGACCGATAAAAAAATGCTCAAGATGACGTCCTTCATCTATTACAATAATAATGATTCTCCCCAGGGTGATCCGCAAACCGGCAGCGATGCCTGGAATTATATGCGCGGTATCTGGCGGGACGGAACGCCCATCACTTACGGCGGCACCGGCACCGATCCGAATTCTACTCCGACGAGGTTCATGTTTACCGGCGATCCGGAGAGTCAGACCGGGTGGCTGGATGATCATACCACCGACCGGCGTTTCATGATGGCGACCGGCCCCTTCATGATGGAGAAATGGGTCGACAGCAACGGCAACAATATTCCCGATTTCGGGGAACCCGGCGTTCAGGAAATCGTTGCCGGCGTGCTGGTCGGCCGCGGTTCCGACAACCTCAACAGCGTGACCTACCTGAAAGCCATCGATGAAATCGCCCAGCTGGCCTATGATCTTGATTTCGCCCTACCGCGCCCGCCGAAAACGCCGGATCTGCAGGCCTCAACAACCTCCAACACCGTTATCCTGACCTGGGGATCGCGCTCGGAATTCATGGATGACGGCGTCACAGCCTATTCCGTCACCGATATCGTCGCCGACGGTCTCGTCGGCCAGAAAATGGTCGTGAACGGTGAATACACGGATGTTACCGACGGAACCTATGATTTTACCGGCTATACGGTTTACCAGTACAGCAACGCATCCGGCGGGGATCCGGTCATTTACCAGAGGCTTGGTGTCGAAACGATCGCCGATGCCACACCTTACGGCGGAGCGCGCTTTCTCCGTGTCACCATGAACCGGAATCCGGTAGTCGGACCGGTAGGCGATCCGCTGCGCAACGGTAAAGAGTACTACTTCGGCATCACGGCCAACTCCTATTGCAAGTTCGCCATTCCACAGAATTTCACGAGCCCGGCCGCCATCGTGACGGCGGTGCCTCAAAATCATCCCGGCGAGCGTTACTATACGGCCGAAGGTGATACCGTAATAGTCAGTTATGAAGCCGTCAATCCGAATCAACCGGCCGGGGATGGATCGGTCATCGTGACCATCGTAGACCCCAGCGCCGTTACCGGGCATGATTACCGGGTCACCTTCAAAGAAGACGCCAACGGCGATGTAACCTGGGATTTAAACGATGAGACTCTCGGCACAATCGTTCTTGCCGATCAGACGAACCAGGCCGGCGATGAGGCTTATACGATCGTGGACGGCCTCTTCGTCCAGGTAGCCGGGCCGCCGCCGGGCATCAAAGAGATCGTCGAACTGGATCCCGCCACGGGTGAGGTCTTCGATGCCAACCTGTGGGGCAGTCTGAACAATTACGGCCGCTCCCAGCATTGGCCGACTATCGTAATCTCAGAAAACGCGGGAACGGATTACACGCGCATGGACCGTTTCAGCTCGATGTCACCTAAAGATTATGAAATCATTTTTAACGACACCGATCAAACCCTGGCCTGGGATTACAGTACCGATGCTGTTCTGAAAGATACGTTGACCGGCGATTCGGAATACCTCCCGCTTACCTGCTGGCGCATCGATCTGGACGGTACGCGCACGCGCCTCCCGGTCACTGTCCTGGATAATGACGGTGACGGAAATTGGAATCGCAGCGTCGAAGGCGTCTACGGTCCGGCCTTCGAATTGCTCTATATTTATGACAACGCCGAATACAATCCCGCCGACGCGGCCAGCTACATTGCCGCCGATGACGGCACTGCGGCGCCCGGCTACGGGCCATGGGGCGTTTCCTACCCCGCCATCAACCGCTTTTGCATCAACATGTATCAGGACGTTGACGGATACGCCATCGCAAGCGATCTGGATGGCGACGGATTTTTCTGGGGTCCTCCCCATGCCGGCGAATACATCCGCATCAACACCAACAAGCCCAACACGGCCAATGATGTCTTCCTCTTCACTGCTCCGCAGGCAAAATCGCTGACCGAGGCCGATCGGAAAAACGACCTGGATATGATCCGAGTAGTTCCGAATCCCTACTACGGTTATCATACCGGCGAAGTCAGCATTTTCGATCGCTGGGTGCAGTTCACCTGCCTACCGGAAGCGTGCCGGATTCGCATCTTCGACCTTGCCGGTGAAGTTGTGCGCGTGCTCGATAAAGACGATCCGACCTCGACCTTCCTGCGCTGGGATCTGAACAACGAGTACGGACTGCCCGTCGCCAGCGGTATCTATATCTATCACGTCGATGTACCCGGAGTCGGCAGCTCAATTGGAAAACTTGCCGTATTCGCACCCAATGAACGTCTGGATACTTTTTAACACTGCTAGCTATACATGGGAGACAGAATTATGATGAAGAAATATATAAAAGTCAGCGCCCTGGTGATCCTCTTTATCATCACGCAATCGCTCTGGGCCAGTGCTCCCCGGGTCGGCACCTACAGTGCGTCTGAGTTGCGAATCCCGATGGGAGCCCGCAGCGTCGCTCTGAACGGAGCCAATATCGCCTTTGTATCCGGTTCCGAAGCTATTTACTGGAATCCGGCTGGGGCCTCAAGATCGAAAAGCACCGAAGCCATCTTCAGTTATATGGATTATTTCGCCGATATGAAGATCAGCTATCTCGCCGCCGGGATCAACCTTTCCCGGCTTGGCACCCTCGGATTCAGCATGCAGGTGATGGATATCGGCGACATCCCCGTAACCACCATCAACGCGCCCGAAGGGACAGGCGAAGTGCTGACCCCCAACTACCTGACGGTAGCGGCCACTTATTCCAAGCGCTTCACCGACCGCATCTTTTTCGGCACGAACTTCAAAGTCATCACGGAAAAGATCGGAACCATGTCCGCCAACGGAATCGGCCTGGACCTGGGCCTGCAGTACATATCGCCCTGGAATATCTCATTCGGGGTTTCGATGCGTAACATCGGCCCCAAGATGCAGTTCAACGGCACCGGGATCGAATTTGATGCGGATATTCCCTACGGACCGCCAACCGGTACGACCCGTAAGACCCGGCTTGATATGTCCTCCAGCCAGTTGCCGGCCAGCATGTCGCTGGGAGTCGGATATTTGTACAGTCCGGTCAGTGCTCATGTGCTCAACTTCTGCGGTGCGTATAACAACAACGCCTTTGCAATCGATAATCTGTGCGGCGGAGTCGAATATGGCTTCAGGGAGATGTTCTTCCTGAGAGGCGGCTACTCGCTGGCCCTCTTCCCAAGCGACTATCCCGAGTACGCCACAGACGAGAATCAATTCGGTCTGACCGCAGGCGCCGGTTGGCACCTCAATCTGGGAGGTACCATCCTGATCATCGACTACGCTTACCGCGCCATGCAGTTATTCGATGCGAACCAGTACTTTAGCATCGGATTCCGCTTTTAGTCCATCCATTCCTCACCAATATTACACAACCGAAACCCCTGCTGAAATCCCCTTTCAGCGGGGGTTTCCCCTTTATGCGTGAACTGTCACAAGTTTCGCTTCCTGCCGCTTTTCTTTTTAGCGGATTTTATGTATAATATGTTCGAGACCAAACAACCGAAGAAAGGTAAACACAAATGAAGAAAATAGCTCTTTTATCGCTGATTTTTCTCTCCGTTTTTGTCCTGTTGCCGGGCTGCGGAACGGACGGCGACGACGGCACGGCTTACCTTTCGTATACCTGGGTCTTCGACCTGGACTATCTTACCGATGACAACCCCTCTATCCCTTCCACGGTCGTCATGGATGACTGGTATGAAACCCGGCCCAGGACATTTCGCGGCTCTTACGGGTACACCGGCTCTATTTACAGTTTCTACTGGGAATACGATTATACGATCGTCATCAACGAGGGCACCAAGGCAAAGGCCTTCTCGGATGGCAAAGACGGTCTGGATATCCATTATACACTCGGCCTATGGTCGGACGGTCCCGAGTTGTACTCCGAGGAAGGTGATTACTCCGATGACCGGAACGTCGATATTTTCAAAGCCACGCGGGAAGGCATCGATTATCTGAACATCCACGCAATGCAGAAAACCGCCCCTCAGAAGCTGAACCCGCCGGAGGAAGCCCGGATCCATACGATTCATAAAGTGACCGGCGAATATATCTTTACCCTGCGCTACTGGGAGAAGCAAAAATAAAAAAGGGCTTCTCCATCTTCAAACGTGAGAAGCCCCAAATCGTCGTCATTTGCATCAGAATTCCAATACGAATCCTCCGACAGGAAAGAGTTTGTACTGGTAGACGGTTTCGATATCTCCGTCTTTGGCGTAGCTGTAGTCCCAGATATTATCCCGATTATAGGTGTTCTGGATATCCAGAAATACCACCAGATTCACATTCTCAAATATATATCGCTGGACCAGCATCAGGTCCAATCTATGGTAAACAGGCATACGTTCGGTATTGAGTTCCTGCTGCGCCGGGATATACCAGCGCTGCGTATAGGGATCGTACGTTTGCGGGGTATATGGTTTTCCGCCCAGATAGCGCCAGCGCAGGCCGATCTCAATCTCATCCGCGAAGGGCAATAGCCAGCCGGTGGCCTTGTACCACCACTGTTGCTTCATACGGCGATACCAGGCACGATTCCTTAAATCATCCTTATATCCGAAGACCAGTGTTAAAACGTCGCGATAATCGTAGAAACTATTGAATTGCCGGCCGGGATAGCGGGGATCATCTTGCTGGGAAATATAATGGGAATAACTGAAAATCCAGTGAAAGCGGTCGTAGAGTTTCTTCTGGAAAAAGATTTCCATTCCATTTACGCTTCCCTCACCGACATTCACCATTTCCCCGTCGAAATAGTCCATTGAGTCCGGCGTAGTCCAGCCTTTATCATAAGGAATATCATGATATTGGCGCGTATAGAATTCGATCGTAGCGCGGATATCCCTGGCGAACAGATGTTCGATGCCAATCACCACCTGATCGGTGTATTTATCGCGCAGATGCCGGTTATTCACATGCGATGCCAGGGTGAAATTGGTCGGCGACTGGTAGTGCCGGCCGACTCCGAAATTCAGTTTGGTCACCGGTGTAAAACTGTACGAGAGGCCCAGCCGGGGCGACAGGCTGCCGAATTCCGGATAGGCGAAATAATCATAGCGCAGCCCGGCAATGACCGTCAGCGGCCGGAGCGGGTTCCATTTATATTGCAGATGGGCGGCATATTTCGCCGAGTAAATCCCTTTATCAACACGATACTCCCCATTATATTCCAGTGTATCGACGATTAGCGCGGCATCGATGCTTCCCGGATACGGCCATTCGTCCAGAAAGCTGATTTGATCTGAACCATCCAGAAGGTAACCGTATCCAAAAACGGTATCCGGTCCGGCCCACTGATTGAAATCGTAATCCAGTTGTTTCAGACTGAATCCGGCTGTCAGTTCGCCCTGATTCTGGAAACGATGCACAAAATCGCCTTTTAGAGCCCATTCGGTCTCGGTGTCATTCTGGCGGTAGATAGTCCTATCCTGAAAATCAAGAACATCAGTCCACCAGCGATTCTCCACCGTGTAGAAGGTCAGCAGTGAGTAATCGCGGCTGCTCCATAATCCCTTCCACGAGACACCGCTGGCGTATTCATGACTCTTCACATCCACGCGATCGACATCGCTATCATCACCGATATCATCGCTGCCCACGAGTATCTTATCGTTGCCGTAGACTCCGTTCCAGATCAGTTTGTGGTGATCATTCAGATCGTAAACGATCTTACCCTGCATATTGTAATACTTGGGAATCGCCGTGAGACCGGTGTTAGCGATAATCCAATCCAGGTAACTCTTGTGATAACTGAGCAGGTACGAGCCCTTGCCCTGCGCCAGCGGGCCTTCGGCCAGAACACCCAGACCAGCCATGCTCATATCGATTTCGGATTCAAATTTCTTGCGGTTTCCCTCCCGTAACTGGATATCCATCACCGAGGAAGCCCGATCGCCGAAACGCGCCGGAAACGAACCGGCGTAGAAATCGACCTGGTTGATAAACAACGGGTTGATCATGCTGATGGGTCCGCCGCCCTCGCCCTGCGTGCCAAAATGGTTCGGATTTGGAATTTCAATATGATCCATCACAAATAGATTCTCACCGGGCCCGCCGCCGCGTACGATGATTTCGTTGTACTGATCGCTGCCTGAGACCACCGAAGGCAGGGCCTGCATCATGCGCTGTACATCCATGGAACTGCCCGGGTCGTTGATGATCTCTGTGAAATCGACGGACCTGTCACTGATCGTGGCGTCTTTGGCCTTCTTGAAAAAATCAGGAGTGACGATGATGTTCTGCATCTCCAGCACCGTCTGAACCAGGCCGATGTTGATGTACAAATCGCGGCCCGGGCTGACCGGCAGGTTCAGCTTGGTTTGCGGTTCATAGCCGATCATGTCAAAACGCACATGGTAACTACCGGGTTTCAAAGACTCCAGGTAAAAACGTCCGTTCTCATCGCTGGCCGTGCCGATGTCGCTTTCGAGAATAAAAATATTCACGCCCGGGAGCGGAGTTTCCGTATGACTGTCGACGACGACTCCGCGAATTCCACCCGGTTTGTCCGGATTCCCGAGCGCACTCGTTCCGAGTATAAACAGCAGCAGCAGATATTTCCATTTCATAATTTTATAACCTTTCTCGTTTCTCCAACCGCTTCCTCAGCTCCGCGAGCGAAACTGTTCTTCACTCCTGACGATTTTGGATCGTTCGTTTCGCATTCGTTTCGTTTAGTATCTTCCTCAGAATCATCTTGTATCCTAGAGAAATGCAACTTAGTTTTTTCGCGTTATTCTAAAACGCCTATGATGCCGAAAGTACAGATTCCGTTGTCATGACCCGAAAAATTATCTACCAGAGCGTGATATGGCTCATGATTCTCATGCAGGGCTGCGGTTTTTACGGCCGCCGGCGCGGGCCCAATAATTGGTATCGCATTCCGCATCCCGTGTATGCGATGCCGCCCTACGCACTATGGGTGCGGGGTCTGAAGATTTGTCTCGATCCGGGGCATGGCGGTGATGCTCATCTCAAAGGGTACAAACGCGGACCGCACGGCGTACGCGAAGCCGAAATGAACCTGCGTGTCGCCTATTACCTGAAAGCCTGGCTGGAAGAAGCCGGCGCAGAGGTCACTCTTACCCGCTATGGAGATGACTTTATCGATCTGGCGGATCGCGCCGCAATCGCCAACCGGAACAACGTGGACATGTTCATCTCACTGCACCACAACGCTACATCCGGTCCCGAGACAAATTACGCTTCTACCTGGTATCACGGTGATGCCGATCTTTCGCCGGTGAGTCTCGATCTGGCGCGTTATGTCCAGCAAAATTTAACAGAGTACTTGCGTCTCCCGCAACACTTACCCGCCGGGCTGCTTTCGGATCAGCTGATGTACCCGGAAGGTTTTGGGGTGCTGCGCCGCCTGAAAGTTCCCGGAATACTGATCGAGACTTCCTTCTTTTCAAATTTCGATGAAGAGAAATTGTTGGACAATCCCAGATACAACGAATTGGAGGCCTGGTCGCATTTTATCGCCATCTGCCAATGGGCGGCGGCCGGAATTCCGCGCAGCCGGCTCATCTCCCCCAAACCGGACACGACGATCTATGCTAAACAGCCCCTCATCCAGATGGAAGTCCGGGACGGCCTGCATGAACGCAAAGGCTCCTGGATGCTGGAACGGGAACAGGTTTTCAGCCGCTCGATCCACCTGTTCCTGGATGACAAACTGACCGGTCATGAATTCGTGAAAGACAATAACCTGATCCTCTGCCGGCCGCCGGACCCGCTCTCCAACGGCTGGCATGCGCTCACCCTCGAAATGCAGAATTACTACGGAAACCACAACATTCCGCGCCCGGCCCGGTTCCGGGTAGCTCCCCCGGCCGCGCAAATCATCGCCCGGGCTTCGCACCCGGTCGCCCCGGCGGACGGGCGGAGCATCGTGGCCATTACCGCCGCGGGGCTGGATGACGACCGCCTGCCGATTGCAGATGGGGACAGTGTCAGTATCACGACCGATTACGGCCAAATTCCCGATCAGGTTCTTCCCACTTTCGACGGCTCCTGCACCTTCTACCTGCAGTCTGAGAATCGACCCGATACCGCGCATGTCGTCCTGCGTTCCGGCAACGCCGCCGCCCTCATTCCGATCGTCTTTCGCGATCGTGGCATCACATTATGGGAGGGCCGCTGCCTCTCCGCCAGGGATTCCCTGCCCCTTGCGGATGTGGATGCGCTCCTCACTCCCTCCGATACGCCCGGCCGCAGCAACCGGAACGGCTGGTTTTTCTTCCCGGCTATTCCCGCCGGCGGCTATGAAATCACTTTCCGGAAGGATGGTTATTGGCCGGGTCACCTGGCCGGCAGCCTTCGCGACGGACAGGCACGCATCGAGAATGTTTATCTGAATGAAATGATGGGGGCGGTCCTGCACAATTTTGTGCTGGTGCTCGATCCGCGTTTCGGCGGAGCAGAAAAGGGTTCGCTGATTTCCGGAAAATCCTACGCTGCCGACATCAACGTCAAACTGGCAAAAATTTTATCGGAATTTTTCATACGTGCCGGCGCACAGGTGTTCCTGCTGCACGACGGTCAATTTACTCTCAGCCCGGAGGAGCGCGTCACCGCCAGCAACCAGTTGCCCGACGGAGGCTACTACGTCCGTCTGGAGGTCAATAAGCCGGAAGATAACCGGCCGTCTTTCGTGGGTGCCTACTATCCCGGCAGCGAGGGCGGTAAGCGGATTCTGGAGAATACCTGCACCAATCTCATTCCTGCGATCGGGTCCGGCCAGGCACGCATTAGCGCCTCCACGGAGCACGAAATCCGGGCCACCAATCGCTCCGCAATCTCCATCGGTCTCAATCTGCAGAACCAGGCCCGGGCCAACGAGTTGGTCAATGACCCGGCCATTTTGCAGAATATCGCTTATGCAATCTACAATGCTTTCGCCCTGGAACTGGGCAAGGGGCAGCTGCCGCAATCCTCGCTGCAGATCGAAGTCGCCCGCAATGGAAAACCGCTCCCCGGAGTCGAAATCATCTTGCAGAGCAGTTTGAAATTATTTACGGATAAAGACGGGAAGTGCCGTTTCGAACTATTAGAAGCCGGATACTATTCGTTCTCCGTTTCCCATCCAAATACCGGAAGCAAGGGATATTCCGTTGAAGTACAAGATGCCACACTCGCCAAGATCGATTTAACCGATTAAGCTTTTGCGGCTACATCTTCTCCGGCGCCGAAACGCCTATCAGAGACAGGCCATTGGCCAGCACAGTCTTGACAGCCCGCACCAGTGTCAGGCGAACGCGCGTCAGCGCAGCATCTTCGGAAATAACACGCTGCACGGTGTAGAATTTATGAAAAGCCGCAGCCAGCTTGTGCAAATAAACCGTGATGTGATGCGGTTCCAGAGAGTTCAGGCAAAGCTGCACGATATCGCTGAATTCACCCATTGTTTCCAGCAAACTGATCGTCTCATCTTCATTCAGCAAATCCAGATTGCAGGATTCATCCAGAGCAATTTTCTTGTGAACGGCATTGCGTAAAATGCTGGCGATGCGGGCATGGGCATATTGCAGGTAGAACACCGGATTCTCCTCACCCTCGGTCTTGGCCAGTTCCAGATCGAAATTCAGATGGCTCTTCGCTCCGCGCATGATGAAGAAGAAACGTACGACATCCTTGCCGACCTCTTCGGTCAGTTCGCTGAGCGTGACGTAAGTGGCTTTGCGCGTGGACATCTTAACCTTCTCGCCGCCGCGGGTCAGCGTGACAAACTGGTGGATCAGCACCTTGATCTTGTCCGTGTCGTGGCCCAAGGCCTTCAGTCCGGCCATTACATCCGGGTAGGTCGCGTGATGATCGGCGCCGAAAATATCGACCACGAATTCATATCCGCGCTGGATCTTGGTTTCGTGATAGGCAATATCGGGCAGGCGGTAGGTGGCCTCGTCGACGACACTTTTCCATAAAACGCGGTCGTCCGCGGCGCCATAGTTACCGGCCCGAAACCAGATGGCGCCGTCCTTTTCGTAAGTGGCGTCTTTCTCCGCGAGACGCCGCAAGACATCATCGATATGGCCGTCCTCGTAAAGGCTTTTCTCGTTGTAGAAGGAATCGAATTTGATATCCAGTTCATCCAGGGTCTTCTCGATATCTTTGAAGACCGCCTTTTCGGCCGACTTCTGGAAAATCACGTTCTCGGGGTCGTCTTTGAATTTGTCGCCATGTTGATTCATGATCTCGCGGGCGATGTCGACGATGTATTCACCCTGGTAGTGGTCTTCGGGAAGTTCCTCGGTTGAGCCCAGCAGCTGGCGATAGCGCACATAGGTCGAGTGCCCGAGAATCCGCATCTGCCGGCCGGCATCGTTATAATAATACTCGCGGTCGACGTCGTAGCCGTTCCATTCCAGGATGCGCGCAATGCAGTCGCCGAGCACCGCCTGCCGGCCATGTCCGACGGTCAGCGGCCCGGTCGGGTTGGCGCTGACGAATTCCACCTGCGCCTTAACACCCTTGCCGACTGACGACCGGCCGAAGTCTCTGCCCTTCTCCAAAATCTCGGTCACGACGCTTTGCAGGGATTTGTACGAGAGTGTGAAATTGATAAAGCCCGGTGCAATAAAATCGATCTTTGCGACTCCCGGCGGAAGGTCGGTCACGGCTTCTACGATCTCCTGCGCGATCTTCATCGGCGGTCGGCGTAATTCCTTGGCCAGCAACATGGCGATGTTCGTGGAAAAGTGACCGTGTTCCGATCGGCGTGAACGCTCCACATTGATATTTTCGGGAACAACGATATCCAATTTTTGGAGCGCTTCCTGTAGCGTCTTCTGTATTTTGGCGACCATGACCCTCTCTTTCTAAAATCGCCCTAATTTACGCGCCCGACGGCATTCTCACAAGAACGGAACCGCGCGAGAAATGCCGGAGCATCTTCCGGACCTGTGTCCAGGTCCTTGCATGAAGCGATTCATCGAAGATCTTCTATCCGATTCATAGTCATATCCTGAATCGCTTGACACAGGAACCGAATAAGTTCAGAATTTTCAGGGGATTGAATGAAGAAGATAAGCAGCAGCTATTTCGTCGCCGGGATCGATTCCCCGGCCTCGTCCGTGATTCTCTCCACGGGCGCGTCACCCCAGAGCTTCTCAAGGTTATAATAATCGCGGATTTCTTTTTGGAAAACATGCACGACCACG
Source organism: uncultured bacterium (assembly GCA_964589175.1). Taxonomy (GTDB): domain Bacteria; phylum Fidelibacterota; class UBA2242; order UBA2242; family UBA2242; genus CAZPRY01. The sequence continues at coordinate 148,006 of CAZPRY010000003.1, read as the reverse complement.
TCGACATAATCCATCAGCACCCAGGTCAGATTCTGGTAGCCTTCCACGTGCCAGGGGCGAACGTCCTTCTTGAGTTCGCGGCGAATCTCGTCCGCTATCGCCTTGACTTGCACATCGACATCGCCGCTGCATATGACAAAATAATCCGTCATCGTGCTGACTTTTTTAAGGTCCATGATCAGCACGTCGGTGGCTTTTTTATTGAGTGCGCCCAGCGCAGCTTTTTTTGCAATTTCGTAAGAATTCATAATAGTGACATCTATAGGCTAAACATTGGCCAGGATATTACAGTTGTTCGCGGATTTCAAGAACTTTAGAATAGACCGGCAGGGTTTGAAAGTCTTTGCCCAGAATTATTGAAAGATCGACGTGTCGGCTCGCATTGGTCTCCAGAACGATGCGTGAAGCGTCGAGTTCCAGTATCGTCAGTATTTCCTGCGTCTTTTCCGTCGCCTCGGCTCTCTGGACGACATGAGTCAGAGCATAATCCATACGGTCGGCGTTGCCGGTATAGATTACATCGATGCCGGCCTGGCGCAGGTAATTGGTGAATTTCTGGGCGACTCCGGAAGTGCCGCAGCCGTTCAGTACCTCTACCACGATATAGGAAAATTCCGGTTCGGGTGGGGGCGCATCCATGCTCTGCGAAAGCTGGATCTTATCCGTATTATCCAGAAAGCGTCCTCCCATCGAGAAGATGAATCCGACAATGACGACTGAAAGGCAGAAGATGGCTACATTCAAAAGCCATTTTTGCATATCCTGGTTCGGAAGTTTGGTTTTACGATTCTTGGGGATCGGCGGTCTGGTCCTGGGACTGTTCGGCAAGCTCTTCTTTCTAATAATAGGATAAGGCGCTACGATAGGGATAGTATCCGTATCGGTAGAGCGACGGTACTTTATCGAAGCGAATATTCAGCAATACATTCTCGGTCGGTTTGTAGGTCAGGTCGGCCCCGTAAATCAGGTTGTCGAGCGGATTCACCGTTCCGGTATTGTTCCCCAATTTCAGGGGATCGTGCATGAAGCCGAAACGACCGTTCAGGACCAATTTATCCGAGAAAATATAGGACATATTGTTTTGATACATTCCCATGGAAGCCGACTGACTGCCAAACGTACTGTACGACAATGAATATGATTGGTTCATTGAGAAGCGGTCTGAATTTAGCCAGCTGAGCCCCAGCGACGTGGAGCCCACTCCGGGAATCCGGATACCGTCCTCTACGGAAACAGGTGGCCGGGCCTGGCTCTTCAACTGAGCTTCCGTGAAACTCAGTGGTGCAAGAAGTATTACGATACAGGCGATTTGAATAAGCTTTTTCATCATCCTGACCTCAACTGCTATTAATTCACGTTTCATATTACTCGATTTGGATGAGTTTGTCAAGCCTAAACTGGGTCCAAACCACACGGTTTTTCATCCATCAGGTAAATATTGTCAATCAGCCGCGTCCTTCCATAATACACAGCCACTGCCGCAAAAGTTCCCGGTTCAATCGTGGTCATCGAAGCGAGATCGCAATTATTCACGACCTCGACGTACTGGATTTCCGCCAGCGATGATCGGGCGATTTCTTCCCGGATCAGGGCTTTGATTTTCATCGCATTTGTTTCACCCTTCTGCACTGCGATCCGCGCTTTCTGCAAAGCGGCATAAATCACCGGAGCCTGCCGGCGTTCAGCGGGATTGAGATAAACATTGCGGGAACTCATCGCCAGCCCGCTCGGTTCGCGCACGATCCGTGCCATAATAATCTCGATCGGGAAATTCAGGTCGGCAACCATCTTCCTGAGGAGTATCGCCTGCTGGTGATCCTTCTGTCCGAAGACTGCCAGATCCGGCTGAATGATATTGAAGAGTTTGGCCACCACGGTCGTCACACCACGGAAATGGGTTGAGCGATAGGCGCCGCACAGGATTCCGGACAATTCCTCGGTAATAACGTAGGTATATTGTTTCGACGGGTACATCTCCTCAACAGCGGGATAAAAAATAATGTCCGTTCCGCGCTCGCGCGCCAGGCGTTCATCACTGGCAAAATCGCGCGGGTAATTGTTCAGGTCTTCATTCGGGCCGAATTGGGTTGGATTCACAAAAAGGCTCATCACGACGACATCACTTTTTTGGCGGGCGATATCGATCAGCGACAGATGCCCTTCGTGCAAATAGCCCATGGTCGGCACGAGGCCAATTTTCTGCCCGGCTTTTCGGGCCCGATCTAGTTCTTTCCGCAGCGCTTCAATTTGTTCAATCACCTTCAATACTTGCCCTGCTCCTCTTGATGGTCGGAAACCTATTAATAACTTTCTTCTTCGGACGGGAAAGTGCCCGCACGTACATCGCGGCAGTAATCGCTGACGCCTTTGCGGGTTGCGTCTCCGAGCATGGCATAGCGCCGTGCAAACTTCAGGTTGAGTTTATCGTACAAACCCAGCATATCGTAGGAAACCAGGATTTGCCCGTCGCAATGAACTCCGGCGCCGATTCCGATGGTTGGAATCGAGATCTTCTCGCTGATCTCCTTCGCCAGCAGGGCCGGCACTTTCTCCAGCACGATCGAGAACGCGCCGGCCTCTTCAAGCGCTTCGGCGTCGCTGAGCATTTTGCGGGCTTCCTGCTCCTCGGCGCCACGCACGCCGTAGCCGCCGAATTCATGCACACTCTGGGGCGTGAAGCCAAGATGGCCCATAACCGGAATTCCCACCTCAACCAGTCTCTTGATCGTTGGGCAAATATATTCGCCGCCCTCCAGTTTCACGGCCTCCGCGCCGCCCTCTTTGAGAAAACGACCGGCGTTGTGCAGGGCTGTATCCATATTTTCCTGGTAAGACATGAAGGGCATATCGGCCACGACCAGGGCGCGTTTTACGCCACGGCTCACCGCTTTCACATGGTAGAGCATCTCCTCCACCGTCACCGGCAGAGTCGTATCGTACCCGGCGCAGACATTACCGCACGAGTCACCGACCAGGATGATGTCGAGATCGCTTTCATCCATGAGATAAGCAAAGGTATAGTCATACGCGGTCAGGGCGCAAATCTTGCGTCCTTCCGCTTTCATCCGGATAATGATCGATACTCTGACTTTCTTCTTCATGAAAATCCTCGCTGTTAGCTATGCGGTAAAATTTACTGATAAATTATGCCACCCAAAAGGAGCTTGTCGCCGCGGTAGAGGACCGCCGACTGGCCGGGTGTCACGGCCCGCTGCGGTTCGGCGAAGGTTACCCGGTACTTTTCCGCGGAAATGCGCGTCACGCGGCACTCCACTCCGGGATGGTTATAGCGGATCTGCATGCTGCCTTCGAGTTCGTCCTGCGGCGTCTGGCTGACCCAGTTCACGCGCTGAATAATCATCTCCGACCGAAACAGCGCCGGATTGTCGCCGATAACCACACGATTCTGCCCGGCGTCAATCTGCTTTACATAGCGGCGCTCTCCGAAGCCCATCCGAAAGCCCTTGCGTTGCCCGATCGTAAAATTGTAGAATCCATTGTGCTGGCCCAGCACTTTACCGGCCTCGTCAACCAACTCGCCTTTCGGTATGGCCTTCAGTCTTTCGGGAACGTGCTTCTCCAGAAAGTCGCGGTAACTGTTGTGCGGGATAAAACAGACATCCTGACTTTCCGACTGGTTCTCATCCCGGAAGCTGTACTTCTCCGCAATTTGATAAACCTCGGTTTTGTGCAGCATACCCAGCGGCAGGATCGTGCGGGCCAGATATTCCTGCGACAGTTGCCATAAGACATAGGACTGATTCTTGCGCGGATCGAGTCCTTTGAGAATTTCAAAGCGCCGGCTGTCCGAATTAACTTCCACCCGTGCGTAATGTCCCGTAGCGACTTGCCCGATTCCGTTTTGATCGGCAAAATCGATGATGCTTTTCCATTTGACTTTTGGGTTGCACTCGACGCAAGGATTCGGGGTTACGCCCTTTAAATATTCGTCTACAAAATGATCGACTATGATAGCCTCAAAAGCCGCGCGAACATCCAGGCTGACATGCCGGATGCCGATTTTGTCGCAGACCCTGCGGGCACGTCGGACCGCATCTTTATACTGCTCGCTGTGATACTTATCCCACATCGTAAGGGTCAATCCGACGGGGGCATAGCCCAATTCCTTCAGACGGAGCAGGGTCACGGAGCTGTCCACTCCGCCGCTCATGGCTACAACGACTTCCTTCAAATTCGGGCCTCCGCGCTTTCCGATCCCGACGCGGGCTGTAATCCTTTCTCGATTTCCCAGCGTCTCAGGAAATCCTCGTGTACCCGGAATACCAATTCCGGGCGTTCCGCCGGACTAAAGAAGCCGGCTTCCTGAACATCATCGCCCGCCGAGATTTCACCAGGTCGCAGCGTTACTTCGAAGGCCAGGATGAGAACATCGCCGTAATAGCCGTTCAGATGCGTGCCTACATCGAAAATTCCCGGGTGTTCGCCAATAAGTCCGGTCTCTTCATACAACTCCCGAATGACGGCCTGTTGGGCCGTTTCACCCATCTCGATAAAGCCGCCGGCCAGACTCCACTTGCCGTAGCCCGGCTCGACCCGGCGTTTCACCATTAAAACCCGGCCCTCTGCATTTGCGGCCAGAACGGCCACAGAGGGGATGGGATTTTCGTACAGGATGCGCCGGCACTGCGTACAGGTAGCCCGCTCAGTGCCCTCGATATTTTCGATCTTCACCCGGTTTCCACAATGATAGCAGAACTGAAACTTCATATGAAAAACTAGTCAGAATTGAGGGGATTCCCAAAACCTTTCTATTCCCAGTTCAGCATTCGGAAAAACCGGATTTGATCGATGCGGCCTCACGAAGCTGACCTGCTTATCGAAAATCCTTGAAATTTAGATGAATCCCGGGCAACGATTTCGTTTGACATTGTATGAATGTAATGCTATTTTTTTGATTAATACGATGAGTTAACTATTGGAGTAAAAATGTATAAAAAAGCCGCTATCTCAGTTGTTCTTCTGCTGATGCTTTTTCCGGTAATTTCGGTAGCAGCCCAGACGCAGGTCGCCGTTCTGGAATTCGTTGGTAAGAATGTGAGTACCGAGGAGGCCAGTGCGCTCGCCGACCGTCTCCGAATCGAACTATTCCGTACAGGACAATTCAAGGTCATGGAGCGCGAGATCATGGATCAAATCCTGGAGGAGCAGGGTTTTCAACTCTCCGAATGCACCTCCAACGAGTGCATCGTGGAAATGGGACAATTAATCGGCGTCGAGAGAGTCGTGGCCGGCAGCGTCAGCCGCGTCGGCGAAGTATTTTCGATTGCCGCCCGCATGGTCAGCGTGCAGACCGGGGAAATCATTGGCATCGCCACCTACGACTATGAGGGTAAGATCGGACAATTACTCAAAACAGGCATGGCCAATGTCTCGCAGCAACTGGCCGGTACGATCCAGGCTGAACAGCAGCCGGAACCAGTCGTCGAAAAACAGGTCGCGCCCCCCACACCTGCAGTTCAGCCACAACAGCAACCGGTAGCCCAACAACCCGTATACACACCGCCGCCCCAGACCCAGACCCAAGCGCAACCGCAATATCAACCGGCACCCACAAAAGCCAAGAAAAGCAGGCTGGGGATTATGATTGGCGTCAACAGCGCTATGATAACCGGTGGCGACGTGCGCGATACCGTAATCCCCAAAGCGGGATTTTCAACATCTGTCTACATGCTCTACAGATTGGCCAACGGCCTGGCTATCCGGCCTGAACTCGTCTACACCCAGAAAGGCTGGACCAATGAAGACAACTACGACGGTTTAGATTACAAAACCACTGCCAATCTGAACTATATTGAAATTCCATTTCTGATTCAACTGGGTTCCACCGGCAGCCGCAGCGGGCTCGGTCTTTATCTTATCGGCGGCGCCTCGGCGGGCTTCCTGCTTAGTTCCACTTATATGATGGAAGTAGACGGTGAGGAATGGGACTCGGGAGATATGGAAGATATAGATATAAATATAAATAGTGGCGAATCGGTCCTGGTCCTCGGCGGCGGATTATTTTTCGGTAAAAACCTCCATACCGAGATGAGACTCAATGTCGGACTCACACCGATAGAAGAAGATTTCGACGGTAATAACTTTTCTATCGATCTGACTATCGGTATCGCCTTCTGACCTGCCGCAAATCGTCTCTACGTTTTGTAAATAAAAAGTGCCGGGAAATCCCGGCACTTTTTTTATATCTATCGCGTTCCCAAAACTATAGATATTTATCGATTTCTTTCATGAACTCCTTAGCGCCGCGTGCCCCGACCCACTTCTTCTGGATCTTACCGTTGCGATCCACCAGAAATGTCGTCGGAATGCCGCGTACCCCACCAAACTTCTTCGTCAAGGCCGTCTTATAGGCGTCATTACCGGTCAAAATCGGGTAATTGATCGCATTGGTTTTTACAAACTGCCTGACCTCATCGATACTGCCCGAATTGAGAACGATTCCCAGAATTTCAAGCCCATCTTTACGATGCGAGTCGTATATTTTGATAAAATCCGGAATCTCGGAGCGGCAGGGACCGCACCAGGTCGCCCAGAAATTGATCAGCAGGACTTTGCCCTTCAATTGTTCAAAGGTGATCTCCTCACCTTCCAATGTCTGAAGGGTGAAATGCGGCACACGCTCAACCGGTTTGGCGTTGCTCATCGGATTCCTGGCATAGAGCGCAAGGAAGATTACCGGCAGCAGAATTGCAAATATCCATTTTACCGGTTTTTTAATTTTAAATTGCATCGATTGTCTCCTCTTATTCCAAAGCCATTTTCATCTTTTCCACAAAACCTTCCGCCTTTTCAAAGCCGACAATCCGGGTTCCGTCGACCTCCTGACCTTCTTTATTAAGAAATATAATAGTCGGGACTCCCCTGACTTCCAAACGATCCTTCAATTCCAGAATTTGATCGCTTGGGGTCATGGTCAGATCGACTTTAAAAAGCGCGAAATCTTTGCTTAAAGCAATCACAACGTCATCCGTGAAAGTCAATTCCTCCATCTCTCTGCAGGGAATGCACCATTCCGCTGAGAAATCCAGGATCACAGGCATAGGAGCCTGCAAGGCTGACTGCAGTTGCTTCTCTTCGTAGGGTTGCCAGACGACTCCTTCAATGACCGCGCCTTCCGGTTTCATCAGCCATGTACCGGCAATGATCGTCGCGATGGCGATGATCTTATTAATCACGTCGAAAAGACGGTTGCTCTGCATGCATTTATTGAGCAGGATCAGGTACACACCCGTCAGAACCAGGTAGAGCGGGAATATAAAATCATAGACCTTGCTCGGAATAATGGGGTGCAGAAAGTAGAAGGCCATACCTACCAGGACAAAACCCATGATTATACGCATTGCAACCATCCAGTCGCCGGCTTTGGGCAGGCTGCCGATTTTGCTGGAGAAAAAGGCCAGGAATAGATAGGGCAGGCCCATGCCCAGGGAAACTGTAAAGAATAGGCTGAATCCCAGGAAGGGATTGCCAACAAGGGCAACATATGTCAATAGCCCGATGACAAAAGGTCCGATACAGGGTGCGGCGACGATGCCCATGGTCAATCCCATAAATAGTGCGCCGGGATAGCCGTTCTGACTGCTCCCGCCAAGGCGCATCATGAACGAAGGCAGGGTGAATTCATAAACGCCGAACATGCTCAGCGAGAGTAAGACTAGGATCGCCGCGATCACGATCAGTACGATCGGATTGGCCATAACGGAACCCAGGAGTCCCCCGGAAAGCGCAGCCAGCGTGCCCAGCAGGGAGTTGACGGTCGCCATCCCCAGAACGTAGAGGACCGCCATGATGATGCGTTTGTTCTTTTTACCTTCGGTCTGCCCGCCAAAGTAACTGATCGTAATCGGAATCAGCGGGTAGACGCAGGGCGTCAGGTTCAGTCCCAGTCCACCCAAAAAGATCAGTAAAAAGGTGAGCACAGCACCACGCCGGGAGAACGATTTTTGCAGATCGAACGTTTTACTTTTAGATTTGGCGGAAACGAGGGTCGTTTCACCGGTAATAAAATATTGAGAATTGGCCGGCTCGACCGCTTGGGCGCTATCCAGCACAGGAACCCGGACGGCGAAAGGTGTCTCCTGCGGCGCTAGGCAAATGGCATCGTTACATCCCTGGTAGTACACACTGCCGTTTACCGAAAATTCACCCGCAACCCCCGCCGCCGCCCGACCTTTCAGCCGGATGATAGTTTCGTCATCATAGAGCGCCAGATCTTCATCTGAGAATTCCAATTTTTTCAATTTATGGGACGGATATTCGATTTCTGTAATTTTAAAAGCATCGGAGGTCTGGAGACGCAATTCCGTGGGCAGCGTGAATTCATCCAGCGGCTTGTTGGAATTGATGTGCCACGGTTCTAGGATCGTCACCAGCACCGCGATTTCGAAAGTCTCCCCGGCCGGTACGCCATTAGCTGATAAAACGGCTTTGATATTCAGGATCGGATTCTGTTCCTGGGCCAAAACCGGAGCAAACTGCAAAGCGAGAAGTAAAGCGAAAAGCAAAACGAAACCGATTGAACGAACTATTTTCATAAACACCTTTCCCATCTTACATCTCTCGAATAGATACGTATTCGGCGGTTTTGTTACATATCGGCAACAGCGGACTGCCCGCATGATTATTCCGAGAGCGGCGGCAAATTTTGCTCTTCGCGGGTACTGATGTAGACTTTTTTCATAATGACATTCTGCAGCGGGCGATCCATCCGGTCGGTATTCTGCCTGGCAATCTTTTCGGCAACTTCCATACCCGAAAGCACTTTTCCGAAAACCGAATACCCCAGACGATCCAGCATCGGCTGCGCCTCCAGGCAGATATAAAACTGGCTGCCGTTCGACTCGCGCCCGGGATTGACCTGGTCGGGCATCCGCGCCGCTGCCACGGCGCCTTTTATATGTTTGCGCCCGAATTCGCCGGGAATGGTATAGCCCGGGTCGCCGGTGCCGTCGTTACGCGGATTATCGTCGCGGCTCAGAATATCACCGCCCTGGACAATAAAGCCGGGAATTACACGGTGAAATGTCGTGCCCTCGAAATAGCCGGCGTTGACCAGCTTCTTGAAATTCATGGCATGCAACGGCGCGAAATTGAAATCCAGTACGATGCAGATTTTGCCCAGGTCGGTCTCGATTACGACGACATCCGTCGGCAGGACAAATTCATCCGGCTGACTTTTGAGTTTCTCCCGGATTTCCTTGATCTGATCGGCATTCAGGGTTTGCGCCTGGAGTAAACTCCAACCAATCGCAAGCATGATAATAAAGCCGGAAATAGTTCTGTAATGCATGAATCACCTGTTATATTTCGAAAATTTTACCGGGAATATTCTGAAGAGCAATATCAATTTGAAACTGGCCGGCCTGCTCCTGCCGCGCTTTCTCGAAGAATTCGCGGACGATATCGGGATCGTTGTTGGTGTCGCTGAGGTGCCCGAGCACCAGGTGCTGCAAACGACCATTGCCTTCCAGCTTGCGCAGCAATTCGACCGATTGGTCATTGGAGAGATGGCCAACCCGGCTCTTGATCCGCTGGATCACCCGCAACGGATAGGGCCCGTTCAGCAACATAAACATATCGTGATTGGCCTCCAAAAAAAGCAGGTCCAGGTGAGAAACGTGGTAAATAACCGACTGATTATCGGTGCCTACGTCGGTCAGAATGCCGACGCGTTTTTCACCGGCAGAGGCCACAATCCCGATCGGATCGGCGGCATCGTGGGCAATGTGAAAGGTTTTAAAGCGGATATCCTCGATGTCGAATTCGTCGCCGGAGACAAAATGTTCAATCACCACATTTTTTAAAACGGGTTCCGAGACCGCGCTCCGGGTCTTTTCAGTCAGGTAAACCGGGATGTGATAGCGCCGTGCAAATATACCGACGCCGTTCACATGATCCGAATGTTCGTGCGTGACGACGATCGCCGCCACATCCTCCGGTCGCAGGTTCACCTGGGCAAAGCGGGTGACCAGATTTTTCAGGGAAAACCCCTGGTCGATAAGAATGGCTTTGCGGTCGTTTTGCAGGTAGCTGCTATTGCCCTTGCTGCCGCTACCGAGATTGCAGAATATCATTTCTTTCCGGTTCTGCCGCGCGAAGTGAGCGGAATACCATTCGCGCACTGCGGACATTTATCCGGTTCGTAGGCCGAGATATCCAGTTTTAAAATAGGAAAGTAGGATTCGCCGAATTCCACTTTGCCGCCGCTGCGATCGATCAACACACCGATTCCCATCAGCACACCGCCCTGCTCGCTTACCATATCCAGCAACTCGTAGATCGAGCCGCCGGTTGTGACGACATCGTCCACGACCAGCACCCTCTCACCCGGCTCGATGCGGAATCCCCGGCGAAAAATCAGTTTGCCGTGCTCATCACGTTCGGCAAAAATGCTGCGGGTGCTCAGGAAACGGCCGACGGAATGGCTGATGATAATGCCTCCCGTTGCGGCGCCGACAATCACATGCGGCTTCGTATTGGCGAAATGGTCGGCGAGGGCTTTGCATAATTTATCGGTGAGCAACGGATACTGCAGGACTTTGAATTTTTCAATATAGGTTGCGCTGTGCAATCCGGAAGTCAGCAGAAAATGCCCCTCAAGAATCGCACCGCAATCCTTGAGGATGTCTTCATACGATTCAGGTCTCATGGATTATCCTTCTATCTTAAAACGCCGGGCGTAGGTTTCCGCCGCCTGACGCACATTTTCCGGAAATTTACCGTCCGCCGGGAAGCTGATACTGCGCGACACATTGATCAGGCCCTGCCCGCAGCTGCGGCAGCTTTCCAGCGCGATCTCTTCGGCACCGCCCTGTTTCCCGACACCGGGAATCAGAAAGGGCAGTAGCGGATATTGGGCACGCAGCTCGGTCAATTGGCCGGGCTTTGTAGCGCCCATCACGAGGCCCAGATTTTCACGTGAATTCAGGCCCTGCACCATATCGGCGGTTTTCAGGTACAGGGGCGAATCCCCGCCGTATTCCTGCAGTTCCCGGCCGGTGGGATTGGAGGTCACGCAGAGCACGAATGCGCCTTTGGATTCATTTTCGATAAAGGGTGAAATGCTGTCCGAACCGAGATAAGGGCTCAGGGTCACCGAGTCGAAGTTCAGCGTCTCGTGCAGCGCCCGGGCATAGAATTTGGAACTGTTGCCGATATCGCCGCGCTTGGCATCACCGACGGTCAGGATATCATCCGGGATCAGGCTTAGGGCCGTCTCCAGCACCAGCCAGCCCTGCCAGCCCCAGCGCTCAAAAAAGGCCAGGTTGAATTTGTAGGCCGGGGTGATATCCCTGGTCACGGCGATCAACTCCCGTACAAAAGCCAGGATTCCTTCGGGGGTCTGCGCGAATCCATCCGGTAGCAGGTCCGGATCAGGATCGATGCCCACGCATAGGAAGGTCCCCTTGTCGTGCAGACTTTTTGAAAATTTTTCCGTGTATCTCATATCGACGGAAAAAATACATCTTTTTATTTGATTTCGCAAACGGCATTCAGGCCCGCAGCTTGCCTTTTTCCCGAAAAACCGGCATGTTGAAACAGGATGAAATTTCTCGCCGACCACATGCTGGGGAAACTGGCCAAATACCTGCGTATGCTCGGCTATGATACGGTCTATCCGCCCCCGCGATTGGAACGCTTGCTGGCAGACAGTGAGCTCGATCCCGGCTCGGGCCCAGCCCAAGAAAACGATTGATTCTGTGGCGCTGCGGCCTGTATCTTATGCTCCGGAAATTTGACCGTAAAAGAAAGTGCGAATCATGAACACCGCCATTCAGCTGGTAATTTTCGATATGGACGGAACGCTTTACGACCGCTGCCCGGCTATCGACCTGGCTTATCCGATCGCGGCGGCTGAAATCATCGCGCGGCTGACCGGGCAAAGCATCGAAGCCGCGCAACGCGAACTGGCCCTCAAAAAAGATGAACTTTCCAGGCAGATGGACGGCGCCCAGACCAACACCCTGACGCTGCTGCACTATTACGGCGACCATTTCCGGGAATACGAGGAACGCGTCAACTACCTGGTCGACGTGGAAAAAGCGCTTACTCCCGATCCCCGGCTCATCAGCACCCTGAAGACCATCGAAGCCCATTACCCGATCTTTTTGTATACGACCAACAACGGTCTGGTTGCCGATCGCGTTCTACGCCGCCTGGAGGTCGATGGCTTCTTTCCCGAAGAGAAGCGCTTCTCGCTGCGCAGCATCGCCCGGCTCGATCTGCCGCACTCAGAAAAACTCGCCTATGTCAAACCGGGCGCCAAAGGCTTCCGGCTGATCTTTGAAAAATTCGGCTTCCGCGCAGCTCAAACTTTGATGGTCGGTGATTCAGAGGTTTCCGACATCCGTCCGGCGCAGCATCTCGGAATGCACACCTACCACGTGACAGACCGGGAATCGTTTTACGCGCTGCCCGCCTGGTTAAAAATTACCACCACCTGAAAAATTTCCCAAGCCCGCGCTTGCCAATCTTCAGGAAAAGAGATATTTTATTGCAATGGACAAAGCGACCCACGATCTCTTCGAAGTAAAACTCTCCGAAACCCAGAAACGGGTTCTGGCGACTACGCCCAACGGAATCGCGATCGAACTGATCGAACACCTCGGCGAAGCCGAATTCGGTAAAATCATTAAAATCTCCGAATCCCTGGTGGACAATTTCGGCGAACATGTGCGCTTCAATCGCGGCTCCATCAGCAAGTATTTCAACTATCCCAAAACCCTGCCTTTCATCGTACGCTACAAAGATGAAATTGAAGGTTTCATTGTTGGAATTCCGCTGGAAAATTTCGCCAAAGAGGAATGGGCCAGTTGCGACGACAATCTCGGCAAAGGCAATACGATCTACACCTACGCCTTCATCGTGCGCAAGGAACTCCGCCACCTGGGATTGTCCAAGATGCTGAAACGCGTCTTTCAAAACACCATCAAACGCAAGGGTTTCCGCTTCGTAACCGGACACGTCCTCGAAGGCGTTTCCGCCAAATTCACCAAAAAATGCCATGTCGTCAAAAAATTCGATAACTGGAACGATACCGGTTACACGTTCGAGTATTACCGCTGCCCGCTCTGACCTCTTCGAGACGACCACTCCATCACCGCCTTTTCATTTCTTTCCTTCCTTTGGTTTATGCTTTATGTTTTTACTCTCATTGCTGCGACGGCTATTTTTCCAAGGCTGACTACCTTCAAGTTCTTTGGAATTCTTCACGCTGAGACTTACATTTATGTGCAGATTTCCGAAAAAGAAAGTGGCGGATACGGGATCGGTTAAAAATTCTGTTCGTACCGCCTGTTTTTGGGAGGAGAAAAATACCATCAAAACGGAGAATAAGCATGAAAAAAAGATTAATTGCCTTGAGCCTGCTATGTGTTGCGCTTGTCTTTATGTTTGCCTGTGAGAATTCTAACGGCAATGAGGATTCGGGATCGCTCTCAGCCCTGTTATTTGCCCGGCATTATAATTCGGGGCGTCGAGCACCCGATTGGGAGGTGATCACCATTCCGAGTGCCTACGTCAGCGGCAATATATCGGGCGATCCGTACCCCGTGATAGAAGAAGTACGACTTGGAAATAAGAGTTACACCGGTTCGAAGTACTTCTATAACCTTGAGGGCGCTATTCACTTTTCTATGGATACAAGATTATGGTCGGACCAGATGGAAGAACCGAAATTCAATCCGCTTGAAATCATGGTCACGGCGGATATCGGTAAACTCGAAGGCTCCGTCTCCGTACCCGATACGATCCAAACACTCTCTATTCAGGCGGGAGACACACTTGCGCTCGGCGCTCCACTGACGATTTCCTGGAGCGGAAGCAACGCCGATTTCTATTATGTCTTTCTGGATTACACCTGGCAAGAGGATGAGTGGACTATCCTGGGATACTCTCAGGATACCATGGTCACCTCCAATTCCGTTACATTCGAAGGCAGCCGTTTTCAGAAGGATGGAGAACTCGAATGGTTCGAGGTAGTTCCATACAACGGACCGTTTCCGGAAGAGGGCGCCACCCCCAATCTTGACGGGGATGGCTTTGGGTACGTTTACTTCGAGAACGAGGAAATCAGCTCCGACAGGATGATTTCAGTCGGTGCGGGTCTGGAATTTAATCCGTGGTCCAAGCCGGTCGGGACTATATCGAAGCAGTCTGAAATACCGGCAAAGGTTCATGAAAAAATCCGCAGCCGGCTCGGACTATAAACTCCCCCGTACACGACATTTGCTATCTGCATAGCATTCGGGCTGAATTACTTCCCGGCGAGGATTCAGCAACTGGAATATTTCGCTGGAACCAATCGAAAACGGCGTCGTATAAAATACTGTAAATTTGCTACACGACGTCTGAACATACTCCCTTTAAACAAGCGCGTTTCCCTGTTTCAGGTCGACGCCCCATTTTAGCCCCATAGCGTGTACTTTCAGCCAAATTACGGGGAAAATTTCACTGCCGACCCAGCCCCCAGCGCTTTTATTGAATTGTACCTCACCCACGCCCAACGACGCTACAATCATCCCGGAGCGACCGAAACACTCCTTCCCGCTCCGGGATGAACCTCCCCCATTTAGTCACTCATTTTTGTGCATCGATATACTCCATTATCTTCTCAATTATTATGGTCTTACAAGGATTGGATCATCAACGTTAAATTGTTTATATTATCTCAATTCGCATATACAGGAGCACCGATGGCAGCAATCGATTCTTTCGACCGGACAATGACGGAAACGGAGCGGCAAACGATGTCAGCCCTGACGTCGCCGCTCAAAATCCAATCTTTCCTGGATGAAATTCCCTACAGTTCCGAATCCGTTTACCGTTGTCCGTTGCGGGTGATTCGGGAGCGGGTCGGGCACTGTTTCGACGGCGCCGTGTTCGCCGCGGCGGCTTTGCGGCGGATCGGGTATCCGCCCCTGCTGCTGGATATGATCCCCAACTCCCGGGACGACGACCACATCCTGGCCCTGTTCAGGAATGAAGGTCATTGGGGCGCCCTGGCCAAATCGAACTTCGTCGGTTTGCGCTACCGCGAGCCGATCTATCGCAATCTGCGTGAATTGGTGATGTCCTATTTCGAGCAGTATTACAATGTAGAACGCGAAAAGACGCTGCGCGGTTATACCGTGCCCTTGAATCTTATAACGTTCGATCATCTCAATTGGATGACCGCTGACGAGGCCATGGAACGCATCGCCCAGCGGCTGGATGAAATTCGCCGTTTTTCTCTATTGACACCGCAGATGATCGCCTGTCTTGCGCCGCTCGATGAACGCTCTTACCAGGCCGGTCTTCAGGGCGTCAACGCCACCGGATTGTACCGGCCGGAGCAGGGCGGGCATTAATTTTGAACGATTAACACGGAAGGCACACAATGTTTAAATCCAAAATTTTTCTCATTATCGCTGCTTTCGTTTTGACGCTGATCTCCTGCGAAAAAGAAGAAATCACTCCGGAAATCGAACAGGAAGGGGAATTCGCTTTTTACATCGCAACCCTGCCGGCGGGGCAGGTCATCGCCGATTCATTACTCCTGGAAAATCTGGTGATTGAACCTGAACCACTTTTTACCGTCGATGATATCAGGGAGTATCGGTGGGACGATCACCGGATATGCCTCGTCGACGCAACAGCTGCACGCGTCGCGGACCGGACTGATCTTTACCACAAGTACTTTGTCATCACGGCTGACGGCGTGCGCATTTATTGGGGCTACTTTCAGGCCTGGATTGATTCTAACGCCTGTATGCACCCGGTGATTATACTGGAAGCGGTCTTCCCAGCCGGTACATTCCGAATACCTTCTCCTTTCTGTATTCAGCGCAATTACTTCGACGATCAGTGTCTGCCGTCCGATGATCCGGAAGACCCGCGCAACGATCCCCGTATCCAGGCGGCCCTGGCGGATGTGATTTCCTGAACTGCCTATCTCCCGTAAAACTTACTATTCGATGCATCTTTAACACCGAAACCGGAGCATCTCGCTTTAAAGATTGACAAACGAGAACCCACTGTCGTAACTTGAGCCGTTATTTTATCGGAGTCTGATCATGCAGAAAAAACAAATCAATTACGGCTATCTCGAAGGCTGGCTATCAGTCCTTATCAATACAATTCTCTTCGGCCTGAAGCTTTGGGTTGGAATTTTGAGCGGTTCGGTGGCAATGATCGCCGACGCCTGGCACACGTTGTCCGACACGCTGACTTCGTTCGTTGTCATATTCGGCTTCTGGATCGCTAAAAAGCCGGCCGATAAGCGTCACCCCTTCGGTCACGGGCGCACCGAATGGGTCAGCGCGCTGGTTATCGCGACATTACTGGCAATGGTCGGTTTCAAATTCATCCTCGATTCCATTGAACAGTTATGCAATTACCAGGTCGTGGAATTCCATCTGACGGCTGTCTTGATCTTTGGACTTTCGCTACTGGTCAAGGAAGCCCTAGCCCGTTTCGCTTTCTGGGCGGGGAAGAAGATCGATTCGCGCTCGCTGGTTGCCGACGGCTGGCATCACCGCAGCGACGCCGTCGCATCGGGCCTGATCATAGTGGGCGCCCTGTTGGGCAAGTACATCTGGTGGATTGACGGCATCCTGGGATTGATCGTTTCTATTTTAATTCTCAAAGCGGCTTTCGATATTTTCAAAGACACGGTAAACCTGATGCTCGGCGAACCGGTCGATGAGGAACTGGAGCAACAGATCACAGCAGCGGTGCGGCGCGTTATCGGCCGGTCCGACGGCCTGCATCATTTTCATCTCCATCGCTACGGCGCCCATCGGGAGGTCTCCTTTCACCTGCGATTCCCCGGCGATATGGTTCTGATGGAAATCCACCAGCGAATTCAACTCATCGAGGCGGCTCTATGCAAGGAACTGGGCATTGAAGCCACAATTCACATCGATCCGAAATAGAATATATACTGACTGAAAAGCTATTCTACTTTTTAAGAGACGTGAAAAAGGCCAGGAAAAACGACGTCTCGGCCGTCCCGTCGAGGGTCGGTTCGTTGGTTGAATAATCGCCGATATCGTCGTGATAAACCACTTTGTCCGACTGGAAAGCCGCGTACTCATCGTCCTCAAACAGACGAATGCCTTTCAGACTCCGATAGATCGAGGTATAAACCGGGCCGTCGTTGAGCCCGCCTGTAATCTGGCGATTCAGTAAGCGAACCATGCAGGAGTGCGGCTGTTGGGGTGGATTGCCGCCCTCTCTTGGAATATCAACCATCTGGCTCGCGCTCCAGGGATTGCGGCCCAGCAGCCAGTCGCGATGCGCCTGCATCAGGGAATGGTACTGCGTGTCGCCGGTCATCTGCTCGTACAGGAGACACTGGGTGACAAAGGCCGCCGCCAGGTTATTCGAACACCAGATGAAGGGATGCCCGACATAGTAGGGATTTTCCCTGGCGCGTATTTTGACCGCTTCGATCTGGTCTCGGTAATAGGTTATCAGCGTGTCGCGAAAGGCCTCGTCGGCAACCTGGAAGAGTGCATAATGCCCCATGTTCATGAACGGGTACATTTCATAATGGCGGGCCGTATCCGCGCCCATCCACGAAGTTGTGTTGATCAGTCTGGCGAATCTTTTGGCATCTTTCAGATAGCTCTCGTTATCGGTCAGACGGTAGAGTTCAGCCGCGCCCCACTCCATATCGTCCGCCCAGGTGTTCTCGCAATAGCGATAGGGCGCCAGGTGCGGTGTTCCTTCCTGGCAACCGGGCTGTTTCAAGCCCATCCGATAGACTTCTTCGGCGGCCTGCAGACATTTCGCCGCATAGACCGGATTGTTCAGATCGTTCTTCCAAATGTCATAAGCCATCGCCATGGCCGCCGCAAAGCGTCCCGCGATGTTGGCCACCCCGGTCGAGGTGTTCTGATACCTGCCCAGCCCTTGCGGCTGGCCGTTGGCGTAGTACGCCACCCGGTAACTGCCGGGTCCCCAGCCGTAATCGGCCGTATCCAGATGCGGCAGCTTCCAGCCGATATGATCGCGGTCGTCGGCGACCTGGTGAAAGAGTTGGTCCGTTTCAGGGTGCATTTTGTGCATCCAATCGAGCCCCCATTTGGCCTCATCCAGAATATCCGGAATGCCGTTCGGGAAGGCCTGGCCGAGATCATTCACATGATCGACGAATTTCCCCTTGTTCGAACTATACGAGAAAAGCAGGCGGCAGACCGTATTGCCCGAAGTCAGATGATAGCGCAGGTAATCCGCCGCATCGTGCCAGCCGCCGCTGACGTCGATATAGCTGCTGTCCGGCATGGGGCCGTACATCGTGCGGCCGTCCTTCTGGTGGCAAACCTCGTCGAGAAAGGGATTGTACCCGCAGCGTTGCTGTTGAATATATTTAAGGATCGATTCATGATAGCCGTTATAAACATCATCGCCGATATTGAATGGCAGGGACACGGATTCCGTACCTTTCATCCGGATCAGGTAGCGACCTGGTGTCGAAAAGTCGCTGAAATCCAACTGATGGTGGAATGCATAATTGCCGTAGGCGCCTACGAACTTACCGGCTCTGTGCGGGCCCCAAACCCGTTTTCCGGTTGCGGCATCCCGGATTTCGAATTCCGCCCTGGCGAACGCTTCCCTTGCGAACGCGATGGCGATTTTGGGTTCATTACTCAGGTAGCCGACCTGGTTGATGCGGATGAAGATTTCCGGCTGCGGGCCCCTCGCATAGACGATTCCCAGTATAAAAAGTAAAATTATGAATAACTGTAAGTCTCGTCGTATCTCCAGCTTCATGTTCGTTTCCCTTCCGGTTAAGCGCATCTGTCAGGTTTACATTTCCGGCAATTTTACATTTTCCAGGCCGACTTCATCGATGAGTTCGCGATAGGTCAGAAGTTGCACGTTTTTCTCCTGAATTTTTTGATGAAAGCCATGCGACAGCAAGGCCCGCAATTCGGCGTTGCGGTGATGGCTCATCTGCGCGAGTCCTACCTCGTTCATATCGATTAAAGCATCCATCTCCGGATTTTCCTGCCCGATATGAAAAACCATTAAATTCAGACGATCGAGGGGTATGCGGTCGATAATTACCAGCAGGCTGTCGGTCTTCTCTTCAGGAAGTACACTATAAATGGGTTTCAAATCCTGCTCGCCGAAACCGCGCGAGATACCCAGTTTGTATTCACCGGCCAGCTTTTCCACAATCTGGAGTAATTCCGGGGTACTGACCGCCGTCCCCATGTGGTAGTCGACGTAATCGATCCGCAGGCCGGAAGCCAGTCCGCGTTCGATCTGGGCGCGCAGTTCGCTCTCAACCTCCCGCGGGTCAGGTTGCGCGGCATGGAAATCCGCCCGGGTAGGGAAGAAATAACCGCAGTTGTCCACCAGGCTGGGTACGGCCTTTGCCCCCGACACCGGTCCCCAGCGGTAATTCTTCCATTCGGCATTCAGAGTCAGATGCACACCAACGGATATTTCCGGGTGCTCTTTCAAAATTGCCACGGCTTCCTGGTACCAGGGACACACAAACATTACCGACATGGAAACCGGAAGTCCCGATTCGAGCAACTGTTCGGCAGCCAGATTCACAGTATGACACATGCCGATATCATCACAGCGAATCAGCAGACGTGAGGGCGGCGGGACGCTCTGTGGTTCCCGGCAAGCCGGTATCATCAACAGCGCAATCACAATTCCATATAATAAAGAAAGTCCGGATCGATTGGTCAATGTTGCACCTCTATAAAATGATAATTATCAATTCCCGATTCGCCTCAGTCGATATTAACCGGTTTTATTCCTTTTGTCAAATGAATTCTCGTACCCGGTCAGGACCGCATCTGCCCCGAATAAACACCGATGGCCTCACTCTCGCAAGCAGTGGACACTCACTGACCAATCAAGTGAATCGAGCGATGCCGAAAACCGGTATGCGGTCGTTTTTGTAATTGGAATCCGTTACCCTATTTCGTATTTTTCCCGAGAATTAAAAGAGGATTTTTATAATGGAAGTGATTGGCATCGACCTCGGCGGGACCAAATCAGCCGCGGCGATTTTTAATGAAAACGGTAAGATTTTAGCGAAGGACATTGCGACACTCGATAAACGCGGGGGAAACGCGGTCGGGCAATTGATCACCCGGCAGATAGAGCAACTGCTGCAAGCGGCAGCCGAGCGCGGCCTTACGATTGCCGCCGTCGGGATTACGATTCCGGGAATATATCATTCGAAAACGGGTTGTGTCTGGGCGCCGAATATCCCCGGTTGGGACAATTACCCGTTACTCGCTGAAATGCGCGTCGCCCTCAGCGGCTCCACGATTGAGATCAAAATCGACAGCGACCGGGCGGCCTATATCCTGGGCGAAACCTGGCTGGGAACCGCCCGCGGCTGCAAAGATGCCATCTTTGTAGCGGTCGGTACCGGCATCGGGGCCGGGATTCTGGTCGACGGCCGGATACTGCGCGGACACGGCGATATTGCCGGGGCCACCGGCTGGATGGGACTGGATCGCCCGTTTATGGAAAAATATATCCCCTGCGGCTGTTTCGAATACCATGCCTCGGGCGAAGGTCTGGCGCGCGTCGCCCGTGAATTTCTGGGAAACAGGCCCGACTACCACGGCGAGTTGCGCTCCAAGGCACTTGCCGACCTGACCGCCAAGGATGTCTTTTGCGCCTATGACAGCGGCGATCCGCTGGCCAAAGACGTCCTGAATATGGCGATTGAATTCTGGGGCATGGCCGTCGCCAATTACGTCAGCCTGTTCAACCCCGAAAAGATCATCTTCGGCGGCGGCGTCTTCGGACCGGCCATTCAATTTCTGGACCGGATTGAAGCCGAAGCCCGCAAATGGGCGCAGCCGATCAGTATCAACCAGGTCACTATCGAAGCCTCCGCATTGGGCAGCAACGCCGGCCTGATCGGCGCGGGGCGCCTGGCAATGCTGGCCGTCCAACAATAACGAAGGAAGAGAATTATGTATAATCGTAAACTCGTTTTCTACGCCGCCTGCCTGGGCATGCTCGTATTTGGTATCGTCATGATCTCACTCGGCACCATCAACACCTTCCTGACCGCCAAGTTCAATCTGAACGAATTGACCGTCGGCACATTGGCCTCCCTGTTGCCCTTCGGCATCCTGATCGGATCGTTGGTCTTCGGGCCGGTCGTCGACCGCTACGGCTACAAATACCTGCTGATCGTTTGTTCGACCTTCATCGGCCTGGCGCTGATCCTGATTGCCTCGACTAAAACCTTCGGATTAATCCAGGCGGCTTTCTTCCTGATCGGTTTCGGCGGCGGCGCCATCAATGGAGGCACCAATGCCCTGGTGGCCGATATCAGCACCGAAAACAAGGGCGCCAACCTGAGCCTGCTGGGCGTTTTTTACGGCGTCGGCGCGCTGGGTATGCCTTCGGCTATCGGCCTGCTTTCCAATCTTTTCTCCTATGAAAGGATCATTTTCGGCATCGGCGTTTTTGTTATCGTGCTGGTCGCCGGATTCTGCAGCATGAAATTCCCGGAACCCAAGCAGGCCCAGGGTTTCCCGCTCAGGCAGGGACTCAGCCTTCTGAAAAATCCGGTCCTGGTGCTGATCGGTTTTATCCTGTTTTTCGAAAGCGGCATCGAGGGCGTCACCAATAACTGGACGACCACCTACCTGCAGCAGCATCTCGCCGTCAGCGCCAAAGATGCGCTCCTGGCCCTGCCGCTGCTCGTCCTCGGTCTGACCTTGGCGCGCCTGGTCTTAGGCGGTGTTCTTAAGAAACTTTCCGCTTACATCGTACTGATCGGCTGTCTGCTCAGCGCCCTGCTGGGCGTCATCATCCTGATGATCGCCGGCAGCTACACGCTGGCCGTGACGGGACTCGTGCTGCTCGGCATCGGCTTCGCGGCCGGCTTCCCGGTGATCCTGGGCTATGTCGGCCAGCTGTTCGAATCCCTCTCGGGAACGGCTTTCAGCATTGTGCTTGTCATCGCACTCCTGGGAAATACGTTATTAAATTCGCTCGTGGGCCTTATCGCCCACAGCTTCGGCATCCAGCATTACCTGAGTATATTGCTGGGAAGCATCATCGCCATGCTCATTCTTCTAAGTATCGTTCTACCGAAAATATCCAAAAAGATCAAAATCTAAGTAACCCGAAGGAGTATAGAAATGCTAGCAAAACAGTGGTTAAGCAACGCCAGAAATATCATGGACCGGATTGAAGACACACAGCTCGAAAACATAAAAAAAGCCGCCGAAGTCATGGCCGACACGATCCAGGCCGAACGCTGGGTGCACACTTTCGGATGCGGCCACGCAACGCTGCCGGTTGAAGAGATGTATCCGCGCATTGGCGGTTTCGTCGGTTTCCATCCGATGATCGAACTGCCGCTGACCTTCTTCACCAATATCGTTCATGGAATGAACGTGCATGAGTTTGTCTTTCTCGAACGCGTCGAAGGCTACGGCCAGGAGATCATGAAGGGCTACAATTTCGATCCGTGCGACTGTATGTGGATTTTTTCGCATACCGGTATCAACGCCGTCAACATCGACGTGGCGCTCGAAGCCAAAAAACACGGCATGAAACTCATTGTTTTCGGCTCCGCGGCCGAAGCCGGGGGCAAGCAGACCCGCCATTCTTGCGGCAAGACGATCTTCGATCTTGCGGACATCGTCGTCGACACCTGCGTACCGATTCAGGACGCTTCCGTGCCGCTGAAGAATCATTTCGATAAAGTCGGCCCGGTTTCGACCCTGGCTTTCGTGACCGCGGTCTGGATGACGGTTACCACGGTGGCCGAAATTCTAGCCGACAGAGGCGTTCAACTCTATATCCATCCGTCGCATAATGTTCCCGGCGACACGACCGCCCGCGAACGGCTGACGGAAGCGCTGGATAAGTACAAGAAGCGCATCGCCGGCGTATAATCCCCGGCGTCAAGAAAATTAAAAAACAACGGAAAGGATCGAACCATGCCAACATGGAAACCTTTCTTGTCCGTCTTAGCACTCATCCTTCTGGCATCCTGCAGCCGGGAGGATGATTTGCGTTTGTACCGGAAGCAGAACTTCACCCTTCCGGAACCCGACTTCTTGCCGGTCTCGGTCTGGTACAGCGGCGGCAGAGCCCGCGCTCCGATGCTCTCCACCATCGATGAAAACTCGGAAGCGGAGTGGCGCGCCGACCTGCAGCAGATCAAGGATCTGGGCTTTAATACGGTGCGCACCTGGGTGGAATGGGCCCATTGCGAACCGGCTCCCGGCGATTATCATTTTGAAAATCTGGAACTCCTGGCCCGCCTGGCTGACGAAACCGGCCTGAAATTCATCATCCAACTCTATGTCGATTCGGCCCCTGACTGGGTCGGGAAAAAGTACCCCGACGCTTGCTACACCGCCCAGAACGGCGCCGAAGTCAAATCGCAGGCCGCGCCGGGTTTCTGCATCGACCACAAAGGCGTGCGCCGGGCAGTGACGGATTTTATCACCAAAACGGCCGAAGTCGCCAATCAATACGCCAACTTCCACGGCTGGGACCTGTGGAGCGAACCCCACATCGTCAACTGGGCTTATATCGATTATGTACCGAATGCCCAATTCTGTTATTGCGAACACAGCTGCGCCCGCTTTCGTCAATGGCTGCGCGACAAGTACGGCAGCCTGGAAGCGCTGAATGCCGCCTGGTACCGCAATTTCGAGAGCTGGGACGACGTGGAGCCGCCGCGCTTCGGCACGATTCTAAGTTATACCGACTTCCTCGACTGGAAAAATTTCATTTACCAGAAAATGGCCGAAGATTTGGGACTGCGCTACGCCGCCGTGCGGCGTGCGGATAAAACGCACGTGATCACTTCCCACGCCGCGGTACCGTCAATCTTCTACTCGCCCTATAACGGCTACGGCGCCACTGACGACTTCCTGATGGCCGAACAGGTCGATTATTACGGCACCTCGCTTTACCCGAAACACAATCACCCGTCGCGGCATTGGGAAGCCTGGAAATTCATGGTGGCCGTCGATTTTTCGCGCAGCGCCAACCGCAGCAACGGCGGATTCTATGTGGGCGAAATGCAGGCCGGCAAAGGCACTATCGGGCTGAACGTCGGCGATCCCATCACGCCCGGCGATCACCGCATATGGATGTGGTCGGCCATCGCCAAAGGCGCCAAAGCGATTAATATTTACGCCTATTATCCCATGTCATCCGGTTATGAGTCGGGCGGCTACGGTCTGATAAACCTGGACCGCACGATTACCGAACGCGCCGTGGAAGCCGGCAAAACGGCGCGCCTGATCGACGAAAACCGTGATCTGTTCCTATCGGCCAAAGCGCTGCCGGCGGAGGTTGCGATTGTCTATAATCCGCTGGCCCAGATGGTCGGCGGCGAACAGCGCCACAGCAGCAGCGATATGCACCAGCTGTCCCTTTTCGGTTATTACCGGACTTTCGCCGAAAACAATATTCCCGTGGATTTCATTCACCGGCGTGAACTGGAAGACGCCGATCTCGCGCGATACAAGCTGATCATAGTGCCCTACCCTCTGATGTTTACCCAGGAAGCTGCCGACGGTTTGAAAAGATTCATCGAAGCGGGCGGCGCAGTCGTGTCCGAGGCCCGCACGGCCTGGAACGACGAGCGCGGTTTCGCCGCCGATGTCATCCCCGGGATGGGACTCAGCGAAGTCTTTGCTGTGCGCGAGAGCCGCGTCGAGATGCAGGATTCGGTGCGTATGATCCCGGGCAAGCGCACGCACTGCTTGTTGAAGAATCTCTCGAAGGACGGCGTTTTGCGCGGCGCTTACTTCGCCGAATCGCTTGAAATCCTGCCGGACAGCAGCGTTGCGATTGTCGCCACCGGCTCTGACGATTCGCCGATGATCACCTGCCACCGCTACGGTAAAGGCAAAGCGCTCATGATCGGAAGCTTCCTGGGCATGGCCCAGCATCAGTCGCCTTCCGAGGACAACGAGCGGTTCATCCTAAATTTGCTCACCTATGCCAAAATCCGGCGGCTCTTCAGCAGTGACTGTGACGGCGTTTCCGGTACGCCGATCGAAATCCGCATGCAGGAATATCCCGGCGGCTACTTGCTTTATACTATCAACCACGGCGCAAACGCAGAAAAAGTCAATCTCGATCTGCATCTGCAGAGCGATCAAAACTTTGCCCTCCGGGAACTGATTTCAGGTAAAACCAGTGAATTGACAGATCGGGAAGACACCAGGAGGCTTGCGCTCGAAATCGCTCCCCGCGATGTGCAGGTATGGATACTGGAGGCGGAATAGACTTCGAGCGTTGAGTATTCGAAGATAGCAGATTTGTGATTGACGATTGATGATTCCGGAGAACTGCAAAGGGCAGAACGGAATAGGGAATAGGGTCGTAGGCATATGGGAGCGCCGGGGTAATTCCGAATGCTGGTCAAAATCACGATAATCCAATTGTTTCGATAACAATTTCCAATAAAACAAAACACAAAAACAAATAATCACCAAATCCCGAGAATTCAAATCTCATACGCGGCATTCGGCCACTGTTCAGCGACTGTACAACCATTGTACTATCATTGTCCATCGCTTACGGTTCATAGGTTGACTAGGAAAATACTCCACGTCCTCGGTGACCTCAGCGGTTAACAGAACAAAAAATCTGTGGCTAAAAAAATCCCGGCTTGATCACCGGGCCTTTCCAGAATATCCGAAAATTCAGTTTAGCGTTTGGCCGTAATACCGAATTCCACCCAGGTGTCTTTGGGCAGGGTCAACTTGACCAGTTTGTTGATTTCACTTTTTTTAAGCGATCGCCAAGCACGGTGTTATCCAATTCACCAATAGCTTCAAGTGCCACATAAAAAACTTGATGCAGATTATCCATTGATCATCCCTTACCGTATCTGTCTATTAGTGTTTACGTTATTTAAAAATTTTAAATCAAAGAATTCCCCTAGGCTTGCATCGGGGAGGTTCATTTAGCAATTTTGCGTCATAAATCGTCATTGGGGCGCTAAAAGAAGATGCGTGAGATACAGGTATTTCGAAGCAATCTCCATTAAGAAATCTCGTCTCCATTGTAAAAGATAAACGAGTAAAACAGGGAAAAATATTTGTCGCCAGCAGGTTAAAGTAGTTTCGGACACTTACCGCCCTTATCAAGCCGTCCAAAGGTCTATTGACTTTTTCATTACATACTCTCTTTCCTTGAGAATCCTGTGGAAATAATTCTCTTATCGCTACTTGTATTGTGCATCATTCAGTTCCCAGTACGCGGCAGTGCCTTTAATATTTTCATTATCTTTAGCATAATAGAAGGCGGTCTTCCCTTCATTGTCTTTTAATTTTCCATCAGCGCCGGATTTTAAAAGGATCGTAACCACCTCAGGATTTTGATTAAAATAGGCGGCGTACATCAGGGTAGTTGTTCCATCAGAAGTCCGATCGTTGACATTCGCTCCCGACTGGATTAAAACCGTAATCACTTCAGGATTTTGATTTTTCATGGCAGCGCCCATCAGAGGAGTTATTCCATCAGAATTCCGATCGTTGACATCTGCTCCCGCCTTGATTAAAGCCGTGATCACCTCAGGATTTTGATTGTTACCGGCGGCGAGGATCAGGGGAGTTTGTCCATTTAAATCCCGATCATTTAAATTCGAGCCCGCCCGGATTAAAACCGTAATCACTTCAGGATTTTGATTTTTCACGGCAGCGCCCATCAGAGGAGTTATTCCATCAAAACTCCGATCGTTGACATCTGCTCCCGCTTTGATTAAAACCGTGAAAACCTCGGGATTTTGATTGTTAACAGCAGCGTTCATCAGAGTAGTTATTCCATCAGAATTCCGATAGTTGACATCTGCTCCCGCTTTGATTAAAGCCGTAAACACCTCAGGATTTTGATTGTTACCGGCGGCGAGGATCAGGGGAGTCATTCCATCAGAAGTCCGATCGCTGACATTTGCTCCCGCCTTGATTAACGCCGTGACCACCTCAGGATTTTGATTGTCAATGGCAGCACCCATCAGAGGAGTCAATCCGCCTAAATCCCGATCATTTACATTCGCCCCTGCCTTGATTAAAGCCGTGATCACCTCAGGATTTTGATTGTTAATGGCAGCGTTTATCAGCGGAGTTCTTCCCTTTAATCCCCGCTCTTTTACATTCGATCCCGCCTTGATTAACGCCGTGACCACCTCAGGATTTTGATTGTCAATGGCAGCACCCATCAGAGGAGTCAATCC
>CAZPRY010000003.1:0-120689 GCA_964589175.1 uncultured bacterium | reverse complement strand
GGAGTCATTCCATCAGAAGTCCGATCGCTGACATTTGCTCCCGCCTTGATTAACGCCGTGACCACCTCGGGATTTTTATTGAGACCGGCTGCGTTCATCAGAGGAGTCAATCCGCCTAAATCCCGATCATTTACATTCGCTACCGCCTTGATTAAAACCGTAATCACTTCAGGATTTTGATTGAAACCGGCGGCGCCCATCAGGGGAGTTGTTCCGTCAGAAGTCCGATCGTTGACATTCGCCCCCGCCTTGATTAAAGCCGTGATCACCTCAGGATTTTGATTTTTAACAGCAGCGTTTATCAGCGGAGTTCTTCCCTTTAAATTCCGATCATTTACATTCGAGCCCGCCCGGATTAAAACCGTAATCACTTCAGGATTTTGATTAAAATAGGCGGCGCACATCAGGGTAGTTGTTCCATCAGAAGTCCGATCGTTGACATTCGCTCCCGCATCTATGGCTTTTTGGACTTCCTCAGGTGTTCCGTTTGACACAATATCAAAAAAACTCTGAGAAAAAATAGAAGAAAAGAGGATCAACAAAATGACAATTACCAACAAAATCTTGTACATTTTAAGCCTCACTTAAGTTACTTCTTGGTCGTGTTTTTCTGATATTTTTTATCAAATCAATATAAGCACTTCTATTTTGATTTGTCAATCAGATTAGTTTTTGCACTTCCATTTCAAAAACCGCCGCAACAAACGTCGGTGGAGTTCCGTTTGTAAGCAATCTGTCCTATCTCGTCCTATTGGTAAACATCGGTCTCAAATTAATAAAACTTACTTGTATTGGGCCCTCTTTCAATTCCCGGTACGCGGCTGTACCTTCGACATTTTCATTATCTTTAGAATAATAGAAGGCTGTCTTTCCTTTATTGTCTTTTAATTTTCCATTAGCGCCGGATTTTAAAAGGATAGTAATCACCTCAGGATTTTGATTGTTCATGGCGGCGTACATCAGGGGAGTCAATCCCTCGGAATTGCTCTCATTGACATTCGCTCCCTCCTTGATTAAAACCGTAATCACCTCAGGATTTTGATTGTTCATGGCGGCGCACATTAACGATGTCCCTCCATAGGAAGCTCGCTTATGGACATTCGCTCCCGCCTTGATTAAAACCGTAATCACCTCAGGATTTTGATTTTTATGGGCGGCGAGCATCAGGGGAGTCACTCCATTGGAATCGTGCTCATTGATATTCGCTCCCGCTTTGATTAAAGCTGTGGCGACCACAGGATTTTGGTTGAAACCGGCGGCGTACATCAGGGAGGTCAATCCCTCAGAATCACTCTCATTGGCATCTGCTCCCGCTTTGATTAAAGTCGTGACCACCTCCGGATTTTGATTTTTACCGGCGGCGAGGATCAGAGGAGTCATTCCATTGGAATCGCGCTCTTTTACATTCGCCCCCGCCTTGATTAAAGCCGTGATCACCTCAGGATTTTGATTGTTCATGGCGGCGAGCATCAGGGGAGTCGTTCCATTTAAATTCCGATCATTGATATACGCCCCCGCCTTGGTTAACGCCGTAATCACCTCAGGATTTTGATTGTTAAAGGCGGCGAGCATCAGGGGAGTGAATCCATAAGAATTCCGCTCATTGATATTCGCCCACGTATCTATGGCTTTTTGGACTTCCTCAAGTGTTCCCTTTGATACAATATCAGAAAGACTCTGAGAAAAAACAGAAGAAAAGAGGATTAACAAAATGACAATTACCAACAAAATCTTGTACATTTTAAGCCTCCCTTAAGTTACTTCTTGGCCGTATTTTTCGGATATTTTCTGTCAAATCAATATAAGCATTTCTATTTTTTTTATACCTATCGCTACTAATTGGCAAATCGTGCGAATACTTCTCACCTTTCCATCAACTCCGCCTTTGTGAGTCCCATACTGAATAGAAAACAAAATAACCTGAGCGGCTGATAAAATACCGAAATGCCTAAATCCGAATGAATCGATTGACCGTTTTACCGTTGGTGTTATATTAATTTGTGAAATTGCGAAAAGCAAACTAAAAGAGAGGTCGCCGCAAAACCTGTTTAATCGCTGCGCTCCGGAAACAGGTTTTTTTCACACAAAAAAAGCCCGGCTTGATCACCGGGCCTTTCCATAATATCCGGAGATTCAATTCAGCGTTTGGCCGTAATACCGAATTCTACCCACTCTTCGCGCGGGATGTTCATTTTGATGACCGTATCCGATTCGCTGCCCTTCTGCTCCATTGCCTTGAGCGCCGTATCCACCTCCTTTGTCTTGGCTTTCAAAGCGGCTTTAAGGGCTTCCTGTTCATTGTTCCGCGCTTCCGATGTTGCAATCAGGTTGTCGTAATCGTCCAGGTAGGCAATATCCACTCCGCGATTGGCCAGTTCTGCCTGGCGTCTGCGCATCGCGCCGGCCTTAACCTTGGCGTTGTTCATCTTCTCTGCAAACGTCCTGCGTAGCATGACGCCTCCTTTCCTGTCGGCTGTCCCCAATCACCACAATCGGTAAGAGGGTTGCAGCCGGTTTATATTCACAATAGCCTGACATTCCATTCATCTATGATGCTCTCTCTCGCCTGCTTGATGGGAATACGATCTTTTTGAATAACAAACACTTTTTGTCTGGTCGCAAAAACGGCTTGCGTGCTCACAATCATAATTCGTGTGCTTACAAATTGAGTTTGCTCGATCAAATATTGTACTTGTCTGCTTGCAAAGAAAGTTTGCGTGCCCGCAAATATATTTTGTGAGATGACAAAAAGAGTTTGTAAGATCACCAAGAATATCCGGATACATACAATAATAATTTGCGAGGTTAACATTGCAGCCGGCCAGGCTTATGCTCGTCGCGGTGCTCAGGGCTGCGACGGTTATCCAGTTAAAGCATTTACTTTTTATGTAAATAATATTTGTATGTTTTTACAGTGATAATGCTCACTAGAATAGAAAGAAAAATAATTACAGCAACCATAAAAATTGATAATGAATAATAGTTAACGATTTTAAAAATGATATAAAGTAACAGTGCAAAAAAGAAAAACCACTTTTGAAGTTGATAAGCCAAGGCAGATTGTTTATTGTATTTATTTAAAAATGATTTGGACAAATCTAGAATACTATTTGCATTAGCAAGATTTTCAATAATCTCATCTTCAGTCCATAATCCACTATCTGGTTTTTGTAAAACAATAACACCTTTTTGAGAATTTTCTAAAGTATTTTTTAGAGTAGATTGGCTTATTCTATAAACTTCAACATAATTAACCATGTTCAATCTTTCTTGACGAAAGAAACCAGCTAAAAAACTACATAACATTAAGAACCAACTTGCGAACAAGAGAAAAACACACTGTTGAGGTTCAGTTAAATTAAAAGATTGAATACTTAGAGATAATGCTGCTAAAACAACTCCAAGAAAGAAATAATCAAATTTGTTTTGTGCATTCCTATAATGAAGGAAAGCTTCTTTGTATGAATATTCTTCACTCATGTTTTTTTTACTTTATAGCGAATAAACTCACCGGAGTCTTGCCGTCCGGTGGAAAGGGGGTTAAGTATCTGAATGTTTTTTATTGTTTGCATCTATCACTTGAAGAAAGACTTTACTTTGTCCAAGAGTGAGGGTTTTGGGTTCCCGATAATACCTGATGCTGCATTCAGGTAAGTTTTTGCGCTAGTTGACAACACTTCCAAGATCTCTGGATGCATAATTGCTAATGTCATCATATGATGTTTTTTTCCGTAAATGTATTTGCTTACGAATCCGAAGAACATTGACATTCTGTTTGATTTTTCAGTTTTATCATAGTCTATCTGATTCCACATTATTTCATAATCTTTAAATCTCTCATATCGCTTGCTTAAGATTTTATCCTTTTCAAAGTCACCATCGATTATGCTCGCTAAATTGTCTAAAGAGTTAGCTGAATAATCTGTTAGACTATTCTGGTCTATGACACCAATCTTTTGATAAAAACCATGTACAAGATAAAAACTATAATAGTATAACTCTAATTCGTTTGGTTTTTCAGTAATTTGATTACGAATCTTCTTCTGAATATTTTTTTCTTGACTAATCATAATATTAACGATATCGGTAACCTTTTTACGACCGTCTAGTTTACTTAGATTTTCACTATGGTTTTGCCAGTGTTCTTTAAGTATCGGCAACAATTTTTCACTAAATGACCTTACTTCATTTTCGTTTATGCAAATATTACTACTTGAACGATTGACAAGACTTTGAAATATTTTATCATTTTCTTTAGTAATCCCTACCATGAATGGATTGAAATTCATATACTCAAGAATCCTTTTATCTCGATCATCACACTTGTTTAAGAACGTTTCATAGTCGATATGATTCTTCTTTCCGATACTTATTGTTGGCATAAATAAATGTTTTTTTAAATATTCGTCAACTATCTGTGAATATTTATTATATGAGATATCTATCGCTTGAATAACTATAACATAATCAACGAAATATATTATTTCCATCTTTTTATAATTCTCGGGTAGCACAGTCTTTATTTTTTCAGTAAGCGACTCTGCGGAATCTATCAGAAAATCAACATATTGCATAATTTTTGTGCCCATTAATCTAACCTCCTAAGCTAACATCAGTTGCTTAATATGCTTTATAAATCTATAATAATGGACTATATCCCAAATAACCATCTGATAAAAATCCTTGATTTTTGTCGTAACTTCAATTCATCTATTCAAACAACTCTGAATCACAATCACGAAATTGGTTTTCTCGCAACGGTGCTCAGCGCCGCGACGTTTATCCGGTGACAAGGTTACTCTTCCTGTGTACGTTATATCGATACATTCTACTTTATGATAGTAAATAACCGTTTTTATTTTTTATTATCTATAAGCATAACGCTAAAATGAGCAGCAGGCACGTAAAAACTCAACTTAAATATATTGGGCTGGAGTCAAATGCACTCATTTCGCCTGTCTGTTCGACCGGCTTGTTAGGCTGTCTTTGCTTTTGGGGTATGTCAAACATAAAATTACCTATTTTTAAATGAATCTAAAAAATTGACAGCATACTTGCTTGGAAATTGATCTAATTGTTCTATTACGATTAGGTGAAGGATTGATCTGCTGCCCACAATTAGTTTCCCGTGAATTTTCATATTGTAACCAGCCACCTTTACATTCCCCGAGTAAATACCAATTTTTAAGTTGTTTTCTTTCTTGATTGATATAGATGGTATTTTGATATTACTTAGCCTTGCTTGAGTATTTAGTAAGTTTACAATTTCTTCATCTGACGAAGGACTGTACGGGATACCTTCAGCCTTTAACAGGGTGAAATAGCTCGGGCATAATTGTTTTTGAATAATAGCCAGTTTCCCTACGTAGGCAGTTTTTACCTCAGGATTTCCTGGGAAATAGCAGGAAAATTCACAATTCGGAAAATATTCGGTGCCGGCATAGCCACAAACTGCCCAAATCAGAAGTATGAAAATTCCCCTCCCAAGGCTACTCATTCCCCTGCTATTAGCATCTTTGGCTATAATTATCGCAATTACGGCGGCAATTATAATGCCGATTATTGTGCCTATAGCTTCCATTTTCTTCTCCTCTTACTAAAATTGCTTTGAAATATATACTTTTAAACTTGTAAATTTTTTTCTTATCATTTTATTCAATCAGGCGAAATGAATCAATATAATTTTTGTATTTTGTATTTATTATTGGATTATTATGTAACTCTTGAGAATAGATAAAAGAAACTTTAGTGAGGCGCTGGTTATGTAAAATGACTATTCCCTTATTAAAAACAGGTAAATTATAACCTACCCATATCCCCTTGAATTCATAATCCAATGAATAATATTTTTTATCATAAATAAAAATACCTTCGTTTAAATCTATAGGGTTATTATAGCCCAAGAGTTTAATTGACTTTAGAAAGTTTAGCAATAAAGTGTTGCATTCTTCACGAGTATTATATTTTAGTGGTGCACCAGGACGTTCATCTAAGACCTGAACTTGATACATTATAAAAGATTCCCCAACTAATTCATGCGAGGTAAATGAATGAGAGTAATTGTCGAATTCCTTTATTTCTACTTCGTCTGGGAAATTAATAGAAAATCCATATTTATTTGATAAGTAAGATTTTATTTGTGATTTCAGAATACCAACCGATAAAAGTACTAATACTACAAAAATCATTTTCTTCATAATTGTATCCTTTTAATTTTAGGTAGATAACGCTCCGCGTACGATATAGGGCAACTATCGAAGCGATTTACATTTACTGATCGCAAATCTTCTAAAAACGAGCTAAACTTCAAATTCATCGAGCAGCTTTCATCGTTATCTCCATACGCATTCGTTGGACGATTTTTATCTTAGTGATATTCCTAAAATAAAAAAATTAATCTAGATTAACTTCACTTAATTCATCAAAATATTCTAACGAACTCATTTTTGATTTTAAAACCACAGAAAATCTCTTCATGTATTTTTTTAATTCATTTATATTTGAAGAGAAATTGAATTTTACAACAGGGAGTGTACCATTATTTGCTTCTGAATACTTCCAAATTTCATCAAAACTTTTTTTTGTAATCTCGGTGTCCACAGCATAAATAGAAAAATAATTTATATCTATTCCATGAATTAATAGTGAAATTGGAAAATATCTATTAGTGTCAATTCCTTTAGACTTTGCAAACTCAAATATATCGGAATCTGGATGCCAATCAGCAGCAGAAGTTCCCTGCATATCATTATATTGAGTGCTTGCTTCTGGTAAATCTTTTATCATAATAATTTCCTTTTTATTTAGAGGTTAGTTTCACTATATGCGCCAGAAAACGTTTATTCGACTATGATAATAGACAATATCCGAAATAACCATCTGATAAAAATCCTCGTTTCCTGTCGTAACTTAAACTCATCTTCAACGTTTATCAATCCGTGACCAGAATCCGAATATTTCTGTTTTCCCACGGCTCCGCCGCTGTGAGTCCCATCCCCGCTAAAAAACGTACGGAACTCAGCGGCTGATTGAATACCGAAATGCCGAAGTCCGAAAGAATCGATTAACCGTTTTACCGTTGATGGAATATTAATTCATAAAATTCTGGAAGGCAAGGAAAAGATGATGCGCCGGCAAACGGCACGGGGCGGAAAGGTATAAGGTTTAAGGGATAAGGGATTGGGGGTGATTGCCAGTCCGGGTCAGAAGCACGATAATCCAATTGTTCCGATAACAATTTCCAATAAAACAAAACACAAAAAACAAATAATCACCAATCCTGAAAATTCAAATCTCAAACGTGATATGCTACCACTGTGCAGCGACCTTACAGCAATCGTACAGCCACTGTCCATCGTAAATGGTCGAACCTCGCTACGGGGTTGTACTCCGTAGCGGTAACCAGTGAAATGGTTTATTGATCAATTAGGAAAATACTCTGCGTCCTCGGTGACGCCTGCGGTTAATGTAGCAAAAAATCCGTGTTCATCTGCCTGCCCGTTCGATCCGACGGGCGCAAATCCGGGGTCAAAAACAATCTTCAGGTCCGGCCAATACTTCTTCTTGGACATTTTTCAATTTTCTGTTATAATTTGACATACAAAGCGGGGAAAATGTATGCCAACCAATCTTCCACCCGATTATTTTGCCGCCGAACGGAAATTCCACGAAGCCGAGTCGATCACGGCCAAGATCGCCTGCCTGGAAGAGATGTTCGCCACGATCCCCAAACACAAGGGCACCGATCACCTGCGTGCCGACCTGCGCCGTAAAATTTCCAAACTCAAGGTGGAACAGCATAAGAAAAAAGGCACGGGCCGTCATGAATCGGAGTACCATATCGAGCGCGAGGGCTGCGGCCGGGTGGCGCTGGTCGGTCCCACCAACACCGGTAAATCCTCCCTGCTAGCCGCCTATACGCATGCATTGCCGAAAATCTCGGACTCGCCGTTCACAACATGGACGCCTACGCCGGGTATGATGACGTTCGAAAACGTCCATATCCAACTCATTGATACACCGCCTTTGAACCAGGAAATCACCAAGCCAGAGCTTTTCGACCTGATTCGGACCTCTGACCTGATATTACTGATTCTGGACTTGCAGGCCTTCCCTATTCCGCAATTTCAGGATTCGATCGCCCTCCTGGGAAAACACAAAATCCTATCCAATCATCTGCGCGACCGGACCGCAGAGCCAGAGCAAAAGAACTTTCTGCCCTTCGTCATTGTGGTCAATAAAGACGACGATCCGCACTATGACGATGATTTCGAGGTTTTATGCGAGCTGCTGGGACAGGATTGGCCTTTTATCTCCACCTCTGTAAAAACCCACCGCCACCTGGACGAACTCAGGAAAATTTGCTACGCGAAACTCGACCTCATTCGCATCTATGCCAAACCGCCCGGCCATGAAACCGATCGCGGCCAGCCGTTTGTGCTGAAGCGGGGCAGCACGATCGAGGATTTCGCTGCCAAAGTGCATAAGGATTTTCTCACGAACCTGAAGACTGCCCGCGTCTGGGGCAGCGGCGTGTATGATGGTCAGCCGGTTTCAAAGGATCACATTCTGGAAGACGGCGATATTGTGGAGCTGCACATCTGAGCCGGTAGAAGACTACCGCCGATCCACCCGCCTGATGACATAATTCGACAATTAGATTTCGTGTACGATTTTCCCGCCGATGATGGTGCGAGATACTCCGAACTCTTCATCCATCACCACCAAGTCGGCGTCTTTGCCCGCCTCCAGCGAGCCTTTACAATGGTCGATTCCCAGCACGCGGGCCGGATTGAGTGTCACGGTTTCGATTGCTTCCTTCAATGAACAATTTGTAAAGCGGCGAAAACGGCGGGCCGCTTCACCAACGCTGATGGCTGAACCGATCAGAGTCCCGTCATCATAGCGTGCAGCGCCGTCCTTAGATTCGTAGGCGCGCCCGTTGTAGATAAATCGACCCTCCGGCAAACCCATGGCCTGGATACCGTCCGTGATGCAGACACAGCGCCGGGGCCCGAGATTTCGGTACAGGAAATTGACGATGCGCGGATGCAGGTGCACGCCGTCACTGATGATTTGCACCGTAATGCTGTCACTTTCCAGGATGGCCATCAGCGGGCCGGGCTCGCGATGATGCAGGGGCGGCATCGCATTGAAAATATGGGTCACATGCCGGATGCCCGCTTCGAAACCTTTCTGCGCCTGTTCATAGCTCGCGTTGGAATGCGCGAAAGCCGGCACGACGTCGCGCGCACACAGCTGCCCGATAATAGCCAGGTTGCCGTCCAGTTCCGGGGCGATGGTCATCATCTTCAGGGAATCCTGCGTAATCTCGAGAACTTCCCGGAAAGCCGCTTCTGACGGTGCATAAATCGCCGTCGGCGAGATGCCACCCTTTTTCACCGGATTAATAAACGGGCCTTCCAGGTGAAGACCGAGAATCTGCGCTCCGCCCAAGTCGCTTTGCCAGTTCTCCTCCAAAACGGAAAGATGATGATTCTTTGTCTCCGGCTTCATCACCGTGGTAGCCAGAAAACCGGTTACGCCCAAGCGCGCCAGGGTTTGCGACATGGTTCGCAGGGCTTCCGGCGTGCCGTCCAGGACATCGGCGCCGCCCGCTCCCTGGATATGAACATCGATGAAACCCGGCGCAACGATCTTGCCCCCGGCATCGACGATTCTATCGAAATTCTGCGGGTCATCGATCCGCCCGATTCTACTGATTTTCCCGCCCACAACGGCGATATCGACAAGTTCTCCGCTGTCATAGCGTTTACAATTACGTAATAATAGTTGCGCATTCGTCATTCCGGTGTCACTCTCCTGTTCGGTTCAGTAGTTGATCGATGCTGATAAAACTATACCCTTTGGTTTTCAGTTCACGAATCAGTTCGTCCAGGCGATTGTAAAATTTATCCGCGCGGTCGGCATGCGTACCGATGTGGGTAAGCAGCAGAAATCCGTTCAGACCATTTGGATCTTTGGCTTCGTAATCCAGGATGCTTTTATACACCACCTCCGACGAGCGGTAATTTTTCATGGAGGGTATTGTATAGTCGGCGCTCGAAAGCGTACCGGGGCTATAATTCACCAACGTAACGCCCATTTCGCCGGCCCAAACGGCAATCGTATCGTTGTACCATTCGTAAGGCGGCATGAAGTAAGCGGGTTGTTCCCGGCCTATTCCGAAGCGCTCCATCTCGGCATAATTGGCGAGCAGATCGCTGCTGAATTCCGCCCGGCTGACCAGCAGCGAATCCCGGTTTTCCCAGGTGCAGTAGAGCAGGTGTTTGTCCGAATGAGGTCCCAGGTAATGCCCGTCTTTTTTCAGTTTCTCGATTACCTTCCCGAAATCCGGATTACGGTAAAAATCACCGGTGAAAAAGAAGGTCGCTTTGATTCGCTGCCTTCGTAACACCTGGCGGATGTGCCGACCGCCGTCACCGAAATCGCCGCCTGTAAAAACCAGCGCAATCTGCTTCTCCGTCTGCGGACCGCGGATCACAGCACCATGCGAGTAGACAAAATCAGCATTCGAATATTCCGCTGCCGGTAAGTCCAGCGTTAATAAAACCAGTACCACCAGAATTCTAATCATGAACATTCCCCGTTTTACAATCGGCAAATAATTTAATGCATCCGTCCGGAAAATATAGCATATTATGCCTTTGATGGAGATACGAAAATTCAATATTGCCGACGCCCGGCGCATTTCCGAATTGATACGCAGGAACCTGCTCACGGTCAACAGCCGCTTTTATCCGCGCAAGGTAGTCGATTTCATGGTCTCTTTCTACACGCCGCAAAAAGTCCGCGAGCTGGCTTCCGAGCGCAGGATCTTCGTGGCGATCGAGGATCAGAGTATCATCGGTACCGCCAGCCTGGGCCTCGATAAAGTCTACAATGTTTTCGTCGATCCCGGGCAGCATGGTCGCGGCATCGGCCGGATCTTGATGGGTCATATCGAATCGCTGGCGCTTTCTCAAAAAATCAGGATGCTCAGTCTCGATGCCAGCCTGAACGCCATCCCGTTTTACGAAAAATTAGGGTATATCCGGGGCAAGCTGAAATCCAGCCCCTATTGCGGCGATACTTGTGAGATGTTCAAAACACTGACCGGAACAAAGAAGAATGCCAATTCTCAACCGGTGTAACCACAGCCAAAAGGTGTTATCAAAGGGGTAATGTTAGAGACCCGACGAAGATAAAAAAATTTCCAGCCATATTATTCCCCTCCAATATGGTTGCTCGGCCCTTCCGTAGATTCCCCATCGGAAGGGCTTTCTTTTTTTCCTGAAAAATGCTCTCTGAATGTCGATCTAAATCAGGCGGGAATCGTGGCTAAGCGCTTCCAAGGCCTGCAGGGCGCTCTTTTCCTTATCCTTGATTTCCAGCATCAGGTCGAAGTCATAGGGTTGCGAAGCCGTCAGAAACGACCGGAAATCATCCGAGTCAATCGTTTCCGCATGACTGCCCGGTCTACCGCCGGTTTTCTGCGAACTGTAATCGATCAACGGAATTCCGTCCGCAGCTCGCCATGTCCCAACGCTCATCTGCAATCCCTCCCCGATCGTCTCACCGTGATTGTAAATGCTGTGGTGAAAGACATCGAAAAGAACCGGCACCCCCGTGGCCGTGTGAATACGCAGACAATCGCGGAGGCTGTAAAGTCTTTCGTCATTCTCGATGACAAGGCGTCTGCGAATCTTATGATCGAGCATAGTGAAGTTATCGATAAACCGCTGCAAGCTCGCCGCTTTGTCGCCATAGATCCCGCCGACATGAACCTGGATTTTCGCACTTTCATCCAATCCCATCAAATCCAGCACATCGGCATGATAAAGCAACTCCCTGACACTGTTTTGAAACACACTTCCGTTCGGCGAGTTCAGCAGCGTGTACTGCCCCGGATGCATGGAAATACGCATTTGATTGGATTGAATGAATTCACCAAGCCGTCCGAATTCTAATCGGAAGCGCTCCTGCCAGTTCGCGGTGCAGATCGGATGCGACGCCAGGGGCACCAGGTCGGACGTAAGGCGCAGAAAGAGCAGATGATGCTC
The DNA here is from genome assembly GCA_964589175.1 of uncultured bacterium. GTDB lineage: Bacteria > Fidelibacterota > UBA2242 > UBA2242 > UBA2242 > CAZPRY01. Next base: position 108,627 of record CAZPRY010000003.1, on the reverse strand, counting down.
CACGTTAAACTGTAAAATTTTCTGCAGGCAGTCCAGATTATTGGCAATAGCTTCGAACAGTCGGGCTTTGGAATAATTAGCCAGGCGAAAAGTTTTGTTATTCTTGCATTCCAGTGTCCGGTTCAGACAGGGATAACCGATTTTCATTCTCTTCAACTTTCAATACATTGCTTTGCGCTTTATCGAAATAGATTATTTGGATCACGGTAAGCCCCATCGGATACATTTCTAACCTTGCGATTGCCGGATTCAGGTTGAGATTCTAAGCAATTTTCGCTATACTTCCAGCGCAAATTACATAGGACGTGCAAAATGCTACCGCATCCATCTTTAGAGGAATTTGAACAGAAACTGACCCGGATTCTGGCGGAAATTGATGATCTTCTCGAAAATCGCTATGGCCACCTGTATCCGCTCCACCCCTCCCGTCCGAAACGCGGTGAAACAGCCAGCAAAGCCCACGACGGCCTTTTCAACCTCAGCACCAGCTTCACGCTGGGCCTCGGCTCGAAACTGGGCAAAGGCTACGTCTTCGACCTGCATTTCGCGACGTTGGAAAAAGTCGAACCCGCTGTCCTGCGGGAAACCGAGAAGCTGGTTTTAGAGCAACTCAATCAAAAATTGGATCGATATTTTCCAAACCGGAAACTGGATGCATCGCGCGATGGAAAGCTCATCAAGATCCACGGCGATCTGAGTCTCGGCAAACTGTGACAGGCGCTACGACCATCGAAAATCGGTAGCATTAAAAAAGATCTTGTTTTCTTTTCGCTAATTTTCTTTTTTTGCCTAGATTTTATTCCGATGATAAATGCCTTCGCTCCCAACCAATGATAAACCAGAGGACAAATCCATGAAAGATGAGAAAGCCCCGCAAGCAACCAGTCCGCTGCATGAAATTATCGATCCCTTCGTCAACCTGATCAAAGCCCCGCGCGCACTGTGGGGGATTAACCTGTCTTACATCCTGGAAGGCCTGACCTATTTCGGCGTTCTGGGTTTGCTCGTAATTTATTTCAACGATTTTATCGGTCTGGACGACATCGACGCCGGCCGCATGGTGGGTGTTCTTACCGCCGGCATTACTCTGAGCATGCTTTTTCTGGGCGGCGCCGTTGATTGGTTCGGAGTGCGCAAAGCCCTGCTGGCGTCTCTTTCCTTCATGCTGGTCGGCCGGGTGATTCTAACGCTTGCCCCCAACCTGGGCGCCAGCGGTCTCTGGAAATCAGCCCACTGGCTGGCGATGCTGGGGATCCTCGGCATCGTATTGGGTTACGGCATCTATCAGCCCGCCTGCTACGCCGCCGTGAAGAAATTTACTACGGCAAAAACGGCAGCAATGGGTTACGCGATGTTGTACGCCTTAATGAATCTGGGCGGATTCTTACCGGGAATCATATCGCCACCGGTGCGCCGGGCTACCGGTATCCAGGGGGTGTACTGGGTCTTTGTCGCGCTCACGGTCGCCGGGTTGTGCGTGGTCTTTTTTATCCTTTCCAAAAAGACAGTCGCAAAGGCCATCGCCATCGCCCAAAAGGAGAAAAGCGAGGCGGAAAAAGCTGAAGAAGACAAGACCGAAAAAATGTCCGGTAAAGAGAAACTAAAATACTATCTGAAAAATTTCCCGATCCGCGACGGCCGCTTCATGTTTTTCATTTTCATCCTGATTCCGGTGCAAACCCTTTTTGCGCATAACTGGCTGACCTTACCGCTGTACTTCAGCCGGGCTTTCACCGGTGTGGTTTCAAACAATTTCGAATTCTTCGTTAATTTCAATCCGTTACTGATCTTCATTCTGGCGCCGATGGTCGCCGCGATCACCTCGAAACGCGATACTTACACGATGATGATCTTGGGAACCTTCGTGATGGCTTCACCGACCTTTATTCTCACGCTCGGTCCCAGTCTCTATACCGTTTTCGCCTATCTGATTCTAATGACTATCGGTGAAGCCATGTGGCAGCCGCGCTTTCTGCAATGGGTCGCCGAAATCGCACCCAAAGGCATGACCGGAATTTACATGGGTATCGGGCAGTTTCCCTGGTTTCTGACCAAAATCATCACAGCGATGTACTCCGGCTGGTTTTTAATGCACTACTGCCCGGCCGGTGTCGCGCCCGAACAGATGAATACGGAAAGCATGTGGTTTATTTACGGTCTGATCGCGATGGTAAGTCCCTTAACCCTGATCGTGGCCAGGCGCTGGATGGGTAAAGGTCTGGAAAAGCATCGTGGCAATACTGCCTGATCCGTCATCCGGCCGTATCACCCGGGCGAAGTATGCAAAGGACTGCGGCTGTAATCGGTTGTTTTCTTTTTGATATTTTGTCTATATATTTGATAAAAGCATCCTAAGGGGTAGTATATGAAACCAACGATCCTAATTGTCGACGATGATGAACTCATCTGCGAGCTTTACAGCGATTATTTCAAGCAGAACGGATACATCACGAAAACCGCCATCTCCGTCGACCGGGCAGTAAAATCAGTCCGAGAACAGGCGCCCGATATCATCTTATCCGACGTCGTCATGCCTATTAAAAACGGGATTAATCTCTTTCGTGAGTTGCAGGCTTTCGCGCCCAACATTCCGTTTGTGTTCATGACCGGCTATCAGCATGACCCGAAGGTGATCCAGCAGCTGGAAGAGATCAATGCCTCCTGGATTTCCAAACCGGCTGCACTCGAAGAATTATTGGAAAAGGTAAATTCCGAATTAAACCAACACCAGGCTACCCGGACGTAGTCTGCATCGTTTTGAGCATTTCAACCGGATCGGGATAATTCCGGGAAATGCTCTTCAAATAATCCCCGATTCGATCGATATTATCCCTGTCGATTTTTTCCGCCAGGTGTTTCAAACTGCCTCGGGCATAACGCGAATATAAAAACATGTACTTTACTGCGGCAACGAAATATGCCTGCTGCGTGATATTCCAGATCATCGACGCCGTGATTGAACCGACCAATCCGAGGGAAAGCGCCGTGTTTTTATAATCTCCGGCATACAGTTGGCCGCTGCCGGGTACAATTTTCGATAGGGTAATAGCCAGTTTCTTCGATTTCTGAGGCAACTTCTGCACTTTCCGGATATCCTCGATCAAGGCTCGGTCAGATGTTCCCTCCAGGTGCTCCAGATAAACGATCGCCGTGTCCCACTCGGCAGAATAGATATAGGTCCAGGTTTTGATGTACTGAATCTCCCGCGGATCAATGTCGGCATAATTGGCTTGCAGGAAATCGAGCACATTGCGCATAGCTGCGTAATCATAGATTTCCCAGTAGATGCGTGCCAGCAACACGAGCGCTTCCCGGTCATGGATCGAACGCTCCGAATCGGTAATCTGATCCACGAGTTGAACGGCGGCCGGATAGTTTTGCCCGCCCGCGTAGTAAGCCCGCGCCATCTTCAGCAGCAGTGCATCACGACTCTCATAATCCCGGAAATACAACTGACGCTGGTACTCCGTAATGGCCTCGAAATATTGACCTTTCCCGGCCAGATAATCACCCAAATCCGCAGCGGTCAGCAGGATCGGCAGCACCCAAAGCAGCGCGAATTTCATTCTGAAATCCATGACCGCCAGCTGTTGCTATATCTTTTCAGGATTTGATCGATGGATGCCCGCCAGTCTTTGTACAATTCGCGATTGTGCAATTTCGCACCGAGATAGCTGCCGTAAATCGTTCCCATATAGAACGAAAGTGCAATCCCCGAGGTCACGACTCCGGTCACCTCCAACGAGGCGTCGAAAGATTTATAGGCCACAAAACCGGCAAAGGCGGTCAGCGCAAAGGAATACAGGGCGTCGCCGCTCCGGTTCAGGTACAATTTTCCCAGACCGGGCACGACCGTCGACATCGCCGCGGCAGCCAGGGGCGATTTCTCGCGCAGTTCCCAGCGTTTCTGTTCCAGGGCCCGAAGCGTTAATTGTAAGGTATCCGCCTGAACGTTGTCAAAATCACTGAGCTGCTTCGGGCTTCGATCCAGCATCACATCCGCCAGGTAGCCGTAGACGAATTCCGCGTCATTCTGCCGTCCAAAAGCCGCAACGCCTTCCCATTGACTCATCTGCGTCAGGTTCTCGAGGGCAGCCAGGCGCGAGGCCTGATACAGCGGCGAATCCGGTTTCCGGCTCAGCGTGGAGAAAGCATCGGCCGCAAAGTCGTAGCGTCCACGCAGATAATGGCATAAGCCGACTTTGAACTGTGTGCTGTCGTCATCACCGGCCATGTACAGGTAGCGCTCCAGTTCCATTGCCGCCCGCAGGTAATCTTTCTGATCGAACAGGTAGTTGCCGAATTCCTTGATTTTCTGCGGTGTATACAACGACGAAGCATCATTGCCCCGCGATTGCGCTGATAGAAACAGCACCAGGATAAATATTTTCAGGTACATGACAGACAGGCTATTTTTCATCGGATTCATTTTCTCGTTGGATTTGGTATTCCTTCCCGCCGGTTCTTGAGATCAGGATAAAGTCATAGCGTTCCACCGGATCGACATACTTCTCCCCATCGAAATCGTAGTATTTGCGGACGAAAGGATTGCAGCGCAGCAGGCGATCGCCCGCCATTAAAATCCCACGCGGAACGCCATAGCGTTCAATACAGCCAAATGCAAAGCGCGAGCAGGAGGGATGAAATACGCACGAAGGCAAATCCTGGCTCGAAATTCCTTCCTGATAAATTCGTATCCAGACCAGGGCAGACGACGCGAAGAAACCGGATTCGCGGACAGGCTTTGGTTCCGCCGCCCAACGCGGCTCAATTTCCCAGTATCCATTCCATTTCCCGTTGTCTTCGGCATGAGCCGCTATCACGAATACGAGCAGCATCAGGACGATTTTGCTGAGGAGTACGGTATGGCTGAAGATATTCCGGATATGCATCACGTTAAGTATAAGAAGACAAAAGCTGGAACCAAAAAGAAAATTTCCGGTTCCAGCTTTGCATTTTTCGCACAAACAAGTTCTACTTTCTCAGGCCTTCCTTAACTTCAATCTCCGTCATAGTCTGGCCGTTGAAGGCTTCCAGCGCGATTATGGCGATCGGAACGATCTGGATACACGGTACCAGGGTCAGCCATTCCACCGTCCGAACTTTGCGGTAATGTAATTCATTACCAACGCGCGATCCGAGGAAGAAACTGGCCAGAGCGCCCTCGAAGCCGTTAGGTTTGGCGCCCATTTCATAGGCGTTATAAGCCCGCGTACCGGTTGCAATAGCGCTTCCAAGGCTGACACCAACGGTTCCGCCCATCGCCCCACCGACCAATGCGCCGCCCAGGGCGATCCACTCGCTCTGGTAGACATCCTGGCCTTCATTCATTTCCAGGCCGACCCGTGGCCCAACCAAACAACTCGCCAGACAGGGAGCCACACCACCCTTTTTCTCCTGTGCGAATGTCAGCCCGAAAAGCAAAACAATCACAATGGAAACTACAATTACTTTTTTCATTTTCGTTTTCCTCCGCATGGTTATTCTCTTATGTTAGTTCGTATCCTAATTTCGACAATTAATACATTTTTGCCGTTAAAACAAAATTAATTTTGTCAAATTCCTTTCCTTGCCAATCGGCGGTTAGCCCCTGAAAGGAGCGTTAATAAAATTTCGGGCCTGCGTACAGGCCGTACTACGGTTGTCCAGTCTCCCGGCGGCCTGGTAACATTTTAGCGCCTCCGGCCTGCGATCTGTCATATCATACAGATTGCCAAGATACAGATAGGCATAGCCGAGATGAATATCCGATTCCAGCGTATAGTTATCAATTACATAGCGTAAATAGTTCTCGGCTCCGGCATAATCCCGGGTCAGAATCGCCACCCGCCCATCCAGCAAATGCAGTTTCAGCACATACTCACGATAGAGAAAGGGTTCCAGGGAATCGAGCCCTTCGCGAATCCTGTCGATGCCGGTACGCGCCTGCTCCAACTCACCCAACGAGATGCCAGCCTCCGCCGCCAGAAACTGGAAATATACATTTCCCGGGAATTCGCCTCTCAGGAATTCCGCATGTTCCAGCGCTTTGGCGGGATCATTTTCCATATACAGGTAAACGAAGGCCAGCAGGCTGCGGGCCTCCTGATTAGCGTAATTGCCGGCCCGGCCTACCTCTTCCATCATGCGTAAACCGTCTTCCCGGCTGCCGGATTCGTTCAAAATCCAGGAAGCAATTTTCATGTACCCGGCCGAGACGCCGACGTAATAATTGAAGGTCCCCATCGGCAACATCATATCGATGTTGTCGGGATGCACGCGCCGGGCTTTTTTGACATAGCGCAGGGCGTTATAGCCGCTGGTGATGACCCCCAGCCACTCCTTCCGGTAGAGCAGAATCCGGGCTTTGAGTCCCATTGTCGTTCCATAATAAAAATCCAGTTCCGTTTCATCCGGATGCAGCAGCATCCGGCTGCGGTATCGATCCAGCGTGATGTTCAATTTCTGCAATAAGCGCTGATTGCCCCGATCGTAGCCGTCACGTGCCTGGCTCAGCATCCATTCAGTCGCAATCGCACCGAGCGGCGCCAGTGGATGAAAGTTCTCTTCGCCCAATGCCGAGGAAAAGAGATCGTGCGCCAGATCGAAGTCCATATCGTACATTGCACATAAAGCCTCACGTATCGCCGGTTCCGAGGGCGCCGGTTCCGCTGGTTGCGTATAAATTGTGACCGTCATCAGACTGAAAACGAGAAATGCTTTCCCGATAGACGGAATATTCATCGTTCTGTCATCTTTCTGGAACTACGTAAGTTCGACAGCGGCATACGGACTCCGGCCGTGAGAAACAGGATTACCGGCAAACCCGGTACAACGTTGAGTACCAGTTCGGGGCCGTCATCCAATCGATATAAAAACTCGATTTCGCTGTAAGGACCGATCGCAGCTTCGACGAAACCCCAGTCGTGAAAAAGCCTGATACCTTCTGCCTGCGGCACATACTTTCGCCAATTACGCCGAAGATCGATCGCCAGCCCCAAACCGCTTCCCACAGACCAGCGCCCGCCCCGGAAGATCGCCGGGAAATGGAGGTAGCAGGCGGCATAGGAAGCCGGCTGACCGGCACAATCCATATAGAAGGAACTGACAACGCGTAAAAACAGCGGTGACTTCGTCGCCAGCCCATAATCGTAAGCTACCAGGACACCTGGATTAAACACATACTTCGCCTCTTCATCCAGTTTTACGGGGTAGTAAGGGGCATTCGAACGGACATCGATAAGATGGCGCGCCAACCCTAAAAACCGGAACGATACATATTCCTCCCGCTTATCCCGGGCCTGAAGCCGGCCAATGACGATCAACGACAGGAAGAGAACCTGCATTAAGAAGCGATTTCGATATTCATTGTTGGCTTTCACTGATTTCCCGAAATGTTGGGGGTACTCCATCGGTTCCGAACCATTTCCCGAATGACATGAACAGGAATTAGATCACAAGCACCGTTTCTTATGATGAGGAAATCCCTGAACCGGTTGTCTATATATCAGAGCATTTTCCATACAAGACCAATTTAAACGGGTCTTATTTCCCGTCTGTGCTGCAAATCAAACATATCGTCTGATTCTTAAGGCCAAATATAACTTGAAACTGGATTATTTGGGATTAAATTCTATACGAAGTGCTTAAGCGGCGTTCATCAAAGTCTATGAAATCAAGCAATTGCCCGATGTGGAAGAATTGATCCGCGAACTGCAGCAATAAAGGAGAAAACAAAGCATGCTGGAGAAAAACAATCAGGCTCCCGATTTTTGCCTGCCCGATATGGACGGCCGGGAAATTTGCCTGCAAGATTTTCGAGGACGATGGGTAGTGATGTATTTTTATCCCAAGGACAACACCTCCGGATGTACGCTGGAAGCGATTGATTTTACGGCATTCATTGACGATTTCCGGAAAATGGATGGGATCGTAATCGGCATCAGCCCCGATTCCACTAAAAGCCACGCCAACTTCACCGGAAAGTACGATCTGAAAGTGACCCTGCTCAGCGATCCGGAGCACCGGGTTCTGGAAAAATACGGCGTCTGGCAGCTGAAAAAAATGTACGGACGCGAGTATTATGGGGTGGCGCGCACTACCTTCCTGATCGACCCGGAAGGCAAGATTGCGGAAGTATGGGAAAAGGTATCGGTAGGCGGCCATGCCGAGGCTGTCAAGTGTCAATTGGAAGCTTTCCATCAATAGCCATAAAGCGAGGTCATGATGTCATTGAATGAATTACTCCACAAAAGGCGCGCGCTGCGTTCGATTGAGAAAACGCCGATTACGGCGGACATTATCGATCAGCTGGCTACGGCGGCCGGGCTGGCGCCTTCCTGTTTTAACAAGCAGCCCTGGCGCTATGTCTTCGTATATGATGAAGCGATGCTCAAACATCTCCATCCGGCGCTGTCGGCCGGCAATGCCTGGGCTCAAAACGGCTCGCTGATTGTCGCCGTCTGCACCCAAAAAGACCTGGATTGCGTCCTCCAGGACCGGGAGTACTATCTTTTCGACAACGGAACGGCGGCCGGATTCATGATGCTGAAGGCCGTCGAACTGGGGCTCGTGGCGCACCCGATTGCCGGGTTCAGCCAGTCCCAGGCCAGGCAGATACTGAATATTCCGGAAGACATGTCCCTGATCACCCTGATCGTTTTCGGGAAAGAACGCCGCGAAATCGATCCGGCTTTCACGCTGGAACAGATCCAAAAAGAACGAAACCGCCCCCCAAGAATGCCGTTCAGGGAATTTGTTTTTCATAACCGTTACGGCGGCTAGCGCCCGGTATCCCGGCAACCGGCCTGGACCCGCTGCCTGGTTAAAGCCGCAGAAAATCTTGAATTCTACGGCAATTGGGAGGAGATAGATGAAGAAAGAAATATTGGTGGGCTATTCTTAGCCTAAGCCGGAATCCAGATTTTTTTCGCGGCAATGACATCGGCATTGCCGGGCAGCTGGATTGGCCGGGCGGCCTTCACGTAGAACGCAAATCCTTTGTAACTCATCATATATTGATAGCTGGTCTTAAATATCTTGGTTTCGGAGATGATCACCAGCGGTCGATCGGTTTTGGATAGCAACATCAGGAAATCGTTTTCTTCGACCTGCACAAGTACACCGGAGGCCTTAATAGCTTGAGCGATAGCTGCAGCTGCCGTAGCAGCACTGGCTCCGGCCGTCGGAACGTAAGTCATAATATCTCTCCTCTCAACGGTTCGTTCTCATTCCCTTCGATTCAGTGGCCCTCCAAAGCATCTCCTGCGCCAAACTCAAAGCGCATCAACGAGAGTCTTCTCCCTCCCGATAAAGGCAACTGATCTCGGCAAATTTCACTCAGCCTATTCTTCGGGGATGATGACCCAGCCGATGATATAGGTGATCGCCAGTGGCGCAACTCCCGTAATGATATCAAGAAAAACCAACCCCAGACGCACAATGGTCGGATCGATATTGAACATCTCGCCCAGACCGCCACAGATACCCCCCAGAATTTTGTCTTTTTGGGATCGATAGATTTTTTTCATTTTTGCACTCCGAATATTATTGGATTTCCCATCTATAGAGCGATGGGCACAATGTATGGTTGTCAGGTTATTTTCGCAACAGAATTTCCGAAGGCATCGGGTTGGAAGTGGAGTACTGCCTCATAGCGGCCCCTGACGGGGGAGTGCCGGAGAAATCGCGTCGCCGGGAGCCTTTATTTTTTCGGATACGCGAGCTCCGAAAGATTTGATTTTCCCGCGAAAAAAGCGGATATTGCAGGGGATAAATGGCCGCAACATCCAAATCCATAAAACCGGATGCAAATTATAATTTTCAGGGAGGGATATCATGAAAAAATGCCTGAGTTGCCTGATGGGTCTTTTCATTCTCATGACAATGGCTTGTAACCGGGGGACGGGTCAGATGAACAACGAAATAAAAGCACCTTATGAACTTTCCTACGCACAGATTCACGAGCTGATGAAAGGCTACACCGACGAATGGCCGGACATCGATTCGGATCAATCCAAAAAAATGCCCATGCCGCCAATCCAAAAACCGTACGCCGAAGATGCACAGCGGATCGACCTGGTCCGCCATGAAGATTTTACGATCGGGAATAAGCCGCTGCTGGAAGTGATCAATCAGCGCCGCAGCCGCCGCTCGTACACCGGCGAAGCGCTGACCCTCGAGGAGCTAAGTTACCTGCTCTGGTGTACGCAGGGCATCGAAAAGGTCGCAACGCGCCAGGACGGCAGTACGGCCTATTGCCTGCGCACCGTCCCGTCCGGCGGGGCCCGTCATCCGTTCGAGACTTATCTCTGCATCAACCGGGTCGAGGGCGTTCCACCCGGCGTCTACCGCTACCTGGCCGTCGAAAATCAACTGCTGCTCGTTTACTGCGATGAGGACCTGGCGCCCAAAATCAGGGACGCTTGTTCAGGCCAGAAATTTGTCGGCGAGGCCGCGGTGGTCTTTGTCTGGGCGGCGATTCCCTATCGTATGGAATGGCGTTACACCTTCATGGGGCACAAAGATGTCATGATCGAAGCCGGGCATGTCTGCCAGAATCTCTACCTGGCCGCCGAATCTATCAACGCCGGCACCTGCGCCATCGCGGCCTATTACCAGCAGAAGATCGACGACCTGATCGGCGTAGACGGCAAAAACGAATTTACGATCTACCTGGCTCCGGTTGGGAAAGTCGCGACGGAATAAGAGAGTATTCCCGATAGCAGATTGAAGATTGCAGATTTCCGGACCGGGGCAGACTCAATGCCGTGGTCAACATCATTTAAGATTAAACAGACAAGAGCCGTGACGGTTCTGGATCGTTCCTATAAAGATAGGAATAAAAAAAACTCCCGCAGGCCGAACGGCCCCGGGAGTTTTCGGTTAAGTGTTTTGGGATTCAGCGCTTGGCGGTGATCCCGAATTCGACCCAGACCTCCTGCGGCAGGGTCAGTTTAATGAGTTTATCGGCTTCACTGTTTTTCTGCTTGAGGACCAGTAAGGCTGCATCCAGTTCGGCGGTCTTGGTTTTTTGGGCCGCCTTGAGAGCTTCCTGTTCGTTGTTCAGCGTTTCGACTGTGCTGCGCTGGGTGTCCAGCTCCGTCGCGTAATTTCCATCGAGACCGCGCGAACTCAGTTTGTCTAAGTGCGCCCGGATTCCAGCCGATTTCAATTTGGCGACGTTGACCGTTTCGGCAAAGCTTTGTCTGCTCATACAGACTCCTTTCATTTGGGCTTAAGCCGGGCCTCGCCGACACGCCGGCTTAAACCGGTTGAGTAATAGAAAAATATGCTCTAATGCTTCCCAATCCCTTTGATTGAGAACCCACACCAGAGCTTTATGCCAAAGACCCTTGAAAAAACCGGATGATTCGTCATGGTTTTCTACTGTACCGGGCTTCATCCCTGATGGACTTTTCCTCAGTACAGCTGTACCGGACAACATCCCAGGTGTACCGAAGGAAAGTACAGATGTACCCGACTCCATCCCCCGTGTACCTATGGCAAGTACTGATGTACCCAACTCCATCCCAGGTGGACTTGCTTCGGGTACAGGTGGATTTGCCAATGGTACAGATGACAGATGATTGTTTTTCGATGGATTCTCTCGTCGGAGAAGAAGGGGGAAATTCAACTCAAACCAAGGGGATTTTCTGTCGTTCAGGCGCGGCGTACAACGAAGCGACACAGATATCCTGGCTTGAGCGCATTATTAGGGCGCTATGTACGGTCCAAGAAAGCGTTCACCATTAAAGTGAATCAGGTGCGACGGGGCCTCGGCAACCCACACCTCGGTTTCCCATGCGATTTCACTAAGATATCGGGCCATAATTGCGCGACCTGGAAAGGCGGTCACGTAAACAAGCCCGGCCTTTGCTCCTGAAAAAAGATGGGCTAACTCAGCGTGTCGTTTGCCATCGACCGGCCCGTGACTGGTGACGGATTCAACCAGCAGGAGCCAACTGCGCTCAGTATCGTAGAGCACGACATCCGGCATCTTACCATGCGAATCGACGTCGACGCCCAGATCGGAGAGCATTGCCGCATCAAAGTAACCCCACTTCTCGCCCGTGTCACCCGCATAGATCAGCACACTACCAGGCGCAAAACGCGGTCCGAATTCCTCAATGATCGCACGGATCAGTTCGCTGTGTTCACCAGGACTAAGAGTAATCTTTTTACCCTGCGCGATTTGCACGGGAACACGATTTTGTTCACGTTCTTTGGCATATTTAGCGATCAGGGTCTCGCGCTGAGCGAGATAATCCGTTAACTTGTCATGCCATGCGCTGGTACCGAAACTCCGAAGTAATTCCAACGTTGCAGGCTCAATCTGATACACTGCTTTTGGGCTATTCACTGGACGATCGAGCAGATCCGGATTATAAAGAGCAATTCCAGCATCCACAAATTGATGAATGGTTTGTCGGCGAACAGTTTCACGAGTGTTGGGCGCATATTCCTTGTCGTAGTGTTCGCGCACCCAATCCATTACCGGAGTGATGCCCATAAGCGGAGCTTCCGCCAGAGCCCATTTCTTGTCGGGTGTCAAATTGAGCAGCGCAAGTAAACACAGGGCAGAACGCTCGTTTTGTTGGGCACGTGGTAATCCAAGTGAAATAAGAATCCGGTTCGCTTCAGTAATGTGTTTGTGGCTTTTATTTGTCATGCTCCAGACTTTCCAGTTGTTCATCAATTAAGGCCTGATTTGGCTCTTTACAGCGCATAGCCCATTCCCCCAAAGCAATAAGGTTCGCCCTGCTCGGGTACTTTATGCACCTCAGATCGGTCGCATTAACCTGAGTATGGCCGTTGAAACGCCGAAAGTTTTCATCAACGGCTGTAGTGCTGAGAAACACAGCTAATCCGTGTGCCAATGCTTCCGGTAGTCCGTCCTTATTTCTATGAAATACATTCAAATGGTTCTCAAAACCCAACACTTTAACGCCTGGGAAATCGTCTGGCCTTACAACACTCGCCACAATTCGACGCTTCTCCTCTTTCGATGAGAAACGCCGAACCACACAATAAAATCCATTCGGGTAAAGCCACTTTTCAGTTTCGATGTTTCTGTGGATTGCGTTAGGTTTCTTCAACTCAAGCCTTGGCCAATTAATATTTAAACCGTTGAAATGGCCCGGGTATAGCAGAGGGATTGTACCCTCCTCCGGCATGTCACGCAAGTGCTCTTTCAATCTAAAATCCACAACTGGCCCCGTCGAAACATTAATACCTAAGCTCTCTAACGTGCACCTGATCAAATCCAAACGTTTAATGGTGCCACGCTCCGGCGAAGTCGGGACATGGATGAAATGCTCGGGATCATCGGGCATCACAATGCTATCGATCGGGTAATCATTTGTTTCCATATCACTAAAGCTACCATCGGTCGAAGTCGTTACCGTTATATTGCTTTGACGGGCACCTTTCTCCAACATGATGATCACATTTTCCTGTAATACTTCATCCTCCTTGAATGCCCTGTCCCGCGAAGCGAAAAGGTGCATCCGCCGAATCGCAGCACATTTAAGGATATATTCACGGAAACGTCTGTAATACGGCCCGTTACAAAAACTCCGCGGTATAATGGCAACAAGTTGGCCGTGTTCCTCCAGCAAGGACAGAGCCAATGCTACAAAGGCTGAATACAGATTAACAGTCTCAATGCCAACTCGCCGCAGGGCCGAACGGTACAAAGAGTCATTCCTTATCTTCTTGTAAGGCGGATTGAGGATAGCATGCGTGTATTTGGGTAATACCTCAACGAAAAGACCTCCACTTAGCGAACTCACGGCAGTATTTATAAAATCGTCCCTCCGGAGGGTAAGTCCTACATTCAGATACTCCTTATATTTGTCCAGCGTCCGGGCCAAATAGGAGTGCAAACTATTGTCAATCTCGAAAGCATCGACATCGACACGTTGGAAATCAAAACCTCCGGAAGCCCATCTTTCCAGAAAGGCGGCAGAAAGAGAACCGATTCCGGCCCCAGCATCAAGCAACCGGCAGTCGCCCGCAGTCCTTTTAACAAACAATCCCGCCATAAATCGCGCGATTTCGGCTGGTGTGAAGAATTGACCAAGCTGCGACTTTCTCTTTAGATCAATGGTTTTTGATATAGCCTGTCGTGATTGTTCAATTTCTACGAGCAATGGTGTGTCCCTTTGTATTGCTGCACAACATGTGCTTGAGCGTCTTGGAAGCTAATCACTTGTAGTTCTATCATCATTTAAAATTCAAGTCAACTTCCTCGTAAAGCACAGTCAATTTGATGTTACGCATAAGATCGGAACAAGTCAAACAGAACATTATCGGGGTCGCATAAAGTTGCTTTGTCAGATAACATTCCCGTCTTGGGATCAAGAGATTATATGTTTTCCGGATGGCAATGATGGGAGAGCTGGAAGGGAACGCTCAGCCATTCGGATTCGCACATCGCGGTTTCGGTCGGGTTAATGCAATGGTTTCGTTTTTATAATTCCAGGCGTTCTTCCGATCGGCTATCTCGGACAAGCGTAGCACTGTGATATATCCCTTTCATTGCGCGATCTCGCCAAGCAATCGTGGAGTCGTAAAACTGTTCTTCAGTGTTCACTGTCGTGATCAATATACCTGCCGAGTTAAGTCTTAGACGACCTATAACTATCCCATCCGGACGAAGGAAGAAGCTGGACCAACAACTTTCTCGGGCGGATGTATTGCTACAACTAATCCACATATAATTACTCGCAGCTGAAGCAATCATTGTTGCGGGCATGGTAATACCTGGGATGGTCGAACCGGGGTTGAATCTTTGAAGATCTTCGCCCACTTCGGCTCGCATATCTTTCATACGTTTGGAAGTCATATGACCAGCGTTATAGGAATGGAACATTACCTGAACATGATTACGTTTATATTCGCGGTACAGCTCCGGATACCGATAATCGTGGCAGATTAACGTACCGCATCGAACACCATTAATCGTAAAGATACTAAAGTGGTTACCCGGGCTATAGTAGGCTTCTTCACAGAATAGTTTATCGTAGCGATCGAAAAGCTTCCCGTGATTATCAATGAGGTACAGGCTGTTGTGAGGTTTGTGCTTGCCGGACAGTTGATGCATTGAACCAAGAATTATCCACAGCTGTAACTGACGCGCTATGTTTGAAATTATTAGCGTGGATTCTTTGAGAAGTTTCCAATCAAATCTTTCATAGGATTCAAAGTCTATTCCAGCGTAACCAGAAAGACTAGCCTCGGGAAAATGTACAACGTCTGCTCCACGGTCTTTCGCTTCATGCATTTGACGCAATATATATTTCATGTTTCTCCGAATATCCGAGTCAACAGGAAATTGACAAGTAGCAACAGTGAGCTTCATAAAAGATCCTTTTTTTGATAAAATTCCCGGTAAATTCGTCATTCATAGTCAAAAACGGTGGGCCTTTCCCAAAGGCTCCGTACCGTCAGTCCCATTCATGGTTAAAAGCAAAAGACTGCGGTGGATCGCGCTTACTATTTTCATCGTTACAATACGCTTGAATAATGATATGAAAATGCGATAATAAATGCAATTGTTTTGTTTGTGTGATTTCAAGACTACCCGGCACAGCAGGCGATGTAAATAATTGCCTGCCCTAAAATATGCGGAAGCTGTATATTAGGATCGTAACAGAATAGTAAGCGACATGAATGCGAATCCAAACAATGCAAAACTGCCCGATAAAGACACCTCTCCGAAAATTACCCGTGTCCTGATCAGCGAAATCGAATTACTATTGTCCGAGAAGCGCACAGCGCTCTCCGTGATGCGCACCGGCATCGCCGTTTTCGCCCTGCCGCTTTCGGTGATGAGTATCTTAATCGCCACCTCGAAATACTACAATCCTGTCAACGTCATTTACCTGTTGATACCACTATTGCTGCTCTGCGCGGGATTGATCGTTCTGGGAATTTCCCTGATCGTGCGGGCCCTGAGGCGGCTGCGCCTGCTGGAGCAGTCGATCAACGGAATCAAACAAAAATCGCCACGCATCGCTAAACTGATTACGTAATTGACAACCTTAGCGGCAGAATCCTTTGAAAATGTGCAGATGCTAAACATGCCCGAAATTCCAGCAGATCTTAGAATTCATCTTCAAACTACACCGTTCGGACCGGTGGCGCTGTTGTGGTCCATTTATGAACAGCGCCCGTTTATTTTTCGCATCCTGATTTCCCATCCGAAAGCAGCGGTAACACAAATCGCCGCAGGACAATTTCCCGCTGCAGTTTCATCTTCCTGTGCCGAAATCGACAACATCGGCGCCCGGATCGAAGCCTTTCTGAACGGCGAGGATATTCGATTCGCACTGAGCAATATGCACCTCGACCCCTGTTCCGGTTTTCAACGTCGCGTCCTGCTAGCCGAGTACGCCATTCCACGCGGCCGGGTGAGCAGTTACGGCCTGATCGCCGGATACCTGCAGGTTCCGAAAAGCGCGCGCGCCGTCGGAACCGCGCTGGCGACCAATCCGTTCCCGATCGTGATCCCGTGCCATCGCGCCGTCCGCTCCGACCGGACACTTGGCGGTTATCAGGGCGGCCTGGCGATGAAATGCAAATTATTACAGATGGAGGGGGTCCCGTTCCGGGATGCCGCCCATGTGGCGCAATTTCCCTTCTTTTACGGGGAATCACCGAATCCGTGACTGCCGGTAACACAGCGGCGTTCTTAAGATTGAAAAACGTAAATAAAGGCTAAAACCATGTTCAGAATCCGTTGCATTTTCGATGATGCCGTCAAGCGCAATCAACTGGCCCTGCAGCAAGTGCAAGCGATTCTGGCCTCGCAGATGCAAGGACTGAGTCAGGCCAAAATCGAGAAACTGCCCGATACCCTGCGGAATCCTTTCCGCTATCATTTCCGCTCCATTCTTTTCGTCGCCGAAGGTGGTTCCGGAAAGGTGCAGGGATTTGCGATGCTCTCGCATGATCCGGAGCTGCATTTCTGCTACCTCGACTACCTCGCCACCAGCAGGAACGTCCCGGGTAGGGGCATCGGCGGAGCGCTGTACGAACGGGTACGCGAGGAAGCCCTGCTGCTGAAGGTTGCCAGTCTTTTTTTCGAGTGCCTGCCGGATGATCCGGCTCTCTGTAAAGACCTCAAAATCCTCAAACAAAACCAGGCGCGTCTGCGCTTCTATGAGACCTTCGGAGCGCGGCCGATCATCAATACAGCCTATGAAACTCCGATCAAGCCCGGCGAAGACAATCCGCCCTACCTGGTCTTCGATGACCTGGGTCAGGCGACGGCGCTGCAGCGGGATTACACCCGCAAAGTCGTTCGCACCATCCTGGAGAAAAAGTACAAAGATGTCTGCAGTCCCGAATACGTCGAAATGGTCGTCGAATCGTTTCGCGACGATCCGGTGCGCATCCGCGAACCGCGCTACCACAAAGCCAACGGACAGGCAGCCCATGTTCCCCCGCTACGGTTGGCGCGGATCGCCCTGGTAGTCAATGACCGGCACGACATCCATCACGTCCGCAGCCGGGGTTATGTCGAATCGCCGGTGCGCATTCGCTCCATTTTAAAAGCGCTCGAAACGACGCATATCTTTCGCCAGGTCGCGCCCGTCGAGTTTCCCGAGAAACATATTTTGGCCGTTCACGACGCCGCCTATATTCGTTATTTTAAACGGGTTTGCGAACAGCTGGGCGCGGAATCCTCCGTCTATCCTTACGTTTTCCCTATCCGTAACCAGGCGCATCCGCCCCTGGAACTGGCGGTGCGGGCCGGTTACTACTGCATCGACACCTTCACACCGCTGAGTCGCAACGCCTATATTGCCGCCAAACGAGCCACCGATTGCGCCTTAACGGCCGCGACGCAAATCCTCGACGGCATCCGCCTGGCCTATGCGCTTGTCCGGCCGCCCGGACACCATGCCGAAAGAAAGGCTTTCGGCGGGTTCTGCTATTTCAATAACGCCGCCATCGCCGCCCACTTCCTGAGTGAATACGGAAGCGTAGCCATCCTGGACGTCGACTACCACCACGGCAACGGACAACAAACCATCTTCTACGACCGAAAAGATGTTTTGACCGTCTCAATCCACGGCCGCCCGGCTGTAGCCTATCCCTATTTCAGCGGCTTCGCCAATGAACACGGTGAAGGTCCCGGACGGGGCTATAATGTCAATTTCCCCTTGCCCGAATCGATGGACGGCGAGGGTTACCTGCTAGTCCTGGAGAAGGCTCTCGACCGCATCCGGCGCTTCAAGCCGCATTTCCTGGTCGTCTGCCTGGGATTGGACACGGCCAAAGGCGATCCTACCGGATCGTGGAGCCTGCAACGCAAAGATTTCACTATGATGGGCGCCAGGATCGGGAACCTGCAACTGCCGACGCTGGTGGTTCAGGAAGGCGGTTACAACAATCGTTCGATCGGCCCAAACGCCAGGGCTTTTTTCGAAGAACTCTGGCGGGCATCTTTTCCGAATGAGAGTGCGGACCGGGATTAGATTTCACAATAAACCTGCACAGCACCATTGTCCTGCCTCGAAACGATCTCCCCGCCATTCCCTTGGACAACTTTCATTATTTTATTGAAAATAGATCATTATTGCATATCTTATTGGCACGTAAGCGGGAGTGTCTGGTTGAGCGGAAAAATTCTGCGGGATGAGACCGGGAAAGCTGTTACTGAAGGAGTGCAATCTGTATATACAGATTGCACTCTGCTTGGCGATGAGATTTCCGCAACTTGCCGATCATGAAGTACGCGACCGGAACGGGCAGCGCTTACACCCTAAAAACGTCGAAAGTATCGGGGGGCCGATTGAAATCTAGTCTCAGATTCCGGCCGTTTACAATCCATGATGCCGAATTCTGTTTCAAGGTGCGGGGCCGGGCCTTCATCGAGAAATTCTACGGGGAACTCAGCCCCCGCGAAATTGCGGTCTGTGTCAACGCCTATATGCCCGCCGATTATATCCGGTTGTCGAAGGAAATGCCGTTTTTCATCGTGGAGGCCATGGAAAAACCCATTGGTTTCTTCACGCTGGAACGGATCAATTTCAATACCGCCGAATTGGCCCTGATCTACATCGATGTTGACCATATCGGCGAGGGGATCGGTTCCGCCTGCGTTCAATTCCTGGAACAATGGCTGATTTCCAACTGGTCTGAAGTCAAAGCTCTGATCGTGCGTACGATCATACCGAAATATAACGACGGATTTTATCGGAAATTGGGATTCAAACCGGAGAAGGAAATATTCTGTGACTACCCGGGACTCAGCATCAATGCGCTCCAACTACGCAAAACCATCCACACGCAATCATCCATTCAGCATTAAGTCAACCGTGTAAAATCCGAAAGTTGAGGATTTCGCGTATGAACAATCGACATGAACACGGACACCGCTTCCAGGGAACACCGGATCGCCTGCGCTCGCCGGAGAGGATTGAACTCCTCCAGGTTGACCGTGTTTTAGCATTGTGTATCGATGATTTGACCATAACCAACGTGCTGGACGTCGGAACCGGCAGCGGTGTTTTTGCGAAGGCTTTCGCCGGAATCGGTGCACAAGTCACCGGTATCGATCCCAATCCCGAAATGCTGGAGATCGTCCGCCGGTACGTGCCTTCCGGTACATTTCAAGACGGAATATCTGAGAAGTTGCCGTTTCACGACGCTGCATTTGACCTCGTCTTTCTCGGCCACGTCCTGCACGAAACCGACGATCCGCTGGCCGCCCTGTCGGAAGCCGGAAGAGTCGCCCGTCAGAGGGTCGTGGTGTTGGAATGGCCTTACCGGGAGGAAGAGCACGGACCACCGCTCGCCCACCGCCTGGAGCCGCAAACCATCGTCGATCTGGCTCACGAAGCCGGTTTCCGGGGGATTGAGTGTCACCGGTTAAAGCATATGGATATCTACCTGATGTCGCGTTAAGCTCTGAGATTTGGAGTAAGGGCGGGATGTACTTCGAGCCCTGCCGGGGGAGTTTTGGAGAAGTGGATCTGCCTTATTCTCTCATTTAGGATAAAAGGAAGGCGCGGCCAATCGGCAGGCTGCCGTATCTTTTCGCCGATCGGAAGCAACCGGAAGAATCCCGTTCACTTCGGCTTAATTTTGTACAGTACCGTTCCCAAGTAACCGGCCTCGTTCACTTCGGCAATATAGAGGCCCGCCTGCATGTAGGCCCTTCTTTTCAGCATCGGCGCCGATAAGGTTGCCAGCAAGGCATCGGCTTCCCAGTCATTAGTACTGTCGCAGAGCAGGATCGCTATGTTTTTCTCGACTATTTTCTCAAGGATTTCCTGGAGAACCATTTTCCACCTCGGGTTATTTTCACTTGTACAAAGGCACGGGATTGCTTGTCCGTTACGCCACAATTGATCTTTAGACTGGTTCGTTCGGGAAATAGTTGCTCAAATCTTCGAAATTCTCAAAAAATGTGCAAAAGATTTTAATTTTGAGCAATGTTCGAATTACAGCGCTAGCAATTGGCGGATCTGCGATTCAACCACCTTGCGCGCAAATTTGGCTTTGACCAGGTTGCTCTGCGATTTCAGTACCGAAAGCTGGGCATTCATCTGATCCAGGATCGTACTCATTCCGAGTTCGTACTGACGCGATACGAGTTCAAAATCCTTTTGGGCCGACTCCAGATTTTTCTCCTGCAGAACCATCATATTGTTATAGGTTTCAAGCGTGGAGTAGTAATTCAGAAGCGCGTTCAGCAATTCTTTTTTAACCTGATCGATCTCAATTTCGCTCTTCCTGACTTCCAACTGACTGCTCTGCACATCCTGCTTTTTGCGGAATCCGTCAAAAAGGCCCAGACTGGTCGACAGGCCGATGGAGCTGGAGCCGACCTGCTGACCGCCGACATAATTTTCAGCTTTGGAATAAGAATAACTGCTCGAAACGGAGGGCAGATAGGCTTCCCGCGCAATTTGGAGATTAACCTGTGCGCCTTTCTGATTTTGTTGTAAGGTGATCAGTTCGCGATTTTTTTCAAATACGATCTTCCGGGCGGACGCCAAATCGGGAATATCCAGCCGCTCCACATCCACCGCTTCCAGGGTCAGTTCCATATCCGGCGAGCGTCCCAGGAGAATATTCAGAGTCCGCTCCTGGTTCACGAGGTTCATCTCCTCGCTCATCAAGGCGCTCTCGAAATCGCCTTTCTGCACTTCCGATTTCAAAACATCGGATTCCGTCTTCGCGCCCATTTCGTACATCCTGCGGATTTTACGCAGATTCGCATCGGCGACCCGGATGTTTTCTTCATAGACGGCAATCAGCGCCAGCGAACTCAAAATATTGTAATAACTCGTTTCGACATTTTTGCGAATTAGGGCCTGCGAGTCCTGGTAAGCTAACTCAGATATTTTTTCGTTAATCCGCGATAGTTTGACCCTGGAGTACATCCCCGGCGAGTACAGACTTTGCCGGGCACTGGCGCTGAGGCTCCATTTCGGGTCCCACGTGTCTCCCGATAAATCCGATTTTTGACCGCGTTCACCGGCGGATACGCTCACGGAAGGGTACCAGTTTGCATAGGATTGTCTGGTATTGATCCGGGATTGCCGGACCGTCAATTCACCGCGCTGCAACGTGCGGTTATTTTCCAGCGCCAGTTGGACGCATTGTTCCATTGAGAGATTCTGCGCCCGAGACAGCGTGAATCCCGCCAGTAGTATCAGAAGGAAAGTACTCGTTCGTCTCATCTTATCCTCATTTTTCTATTCGTAGCGCAAGGCATCGATCGGGTTCAGATTGGCGGCTTTCTTCGCCGGGTAAAATCCGAAAAAAATGCCGACGGCTCCCGAAAATGTAAATGCCAGGATCATCACCAGCGGATTGATCACGGTTCTCAAAGCGGTGAAATCATTCAATATGACCGAGATGCCGATTGCCAGCAGAATGCCGATGATTCCGCCCAGCAGGCTGAGCACAACCGCCTCCGACAGAAATTGCGTCAAAATATCGCTGGCCCGGGCGCCCATCGAAAGCCGGATACCGATCTCGCGTGTACGTTCGGTTACCGAGACCAGCATAATATTCATGATCCCGATCCCGCCGACGATCAGGGAGACGCCGGCTACGGCCGCCAGCAAAAGGGTCATGGTACGTGAAGTCTGGGAAGCCGTATCCGTGATTTCGGCCTGGTTGGCGATCGTAAAATCGTCGTCCTCACCCGGGCCGATACGATGGGCATCGCGCAGAATCGTTCGCAATTCTTCCTGTGCAGGGATAAGTTGATCGGTGGATATGGCGCTGGCATTGATCATATCGATATGGGCATGTCCGCGCAGCCGGTATAAAACCGTTGTGGAAGGGGCTAAAATCATGTCATCCTGATCTGCTCCCATCGCGTTTTGGCCCTTGCCTTTAAGAACCCCGATTACGGTAAACGGAGTATTGCGGATGCGGATTCTTTCTCCGGTTGGATCCTGATCCGGAAAAAGCTCCCGGGCAATCGTTTCTCCCAAAAGGGCAACCTTTTTACGCGCCATGATATCCCGATCACTAAAATAATCCCCGTATTTCAGATCCCAGGCACGGATCGTAAAGTAATCGGTGGAGACTCCAAAAATCGAGGTGTTCCAGTTACCGCTGCCGCCGATGATCTGTCCGCCGGTGCGCACCACGGGCGAGACGCCGCGGAGCAGCGTGGCTTCATTTTTGATTTTATCGACATCGTCGAGAGTGAAACGGTTAAAACTGCCGGCGCCGCGGCTGACACCGCCCGACCGGCTCACTCCGGGGAATACGATCAGCAGATTGGTTCCCAGTGAGGCAACCTGCTCTTCGATCATGGCTTGCGATCCCTGCCCCACCGCCACCATAACGATCACGGCGCTTACGCCAATGATAATTCCCAGAGAGGTAAGCAGGCTGCGCATCCGGTTTTTTAAAATGCTCTTGATGGCAACCTTTAATAGGCTGATGGTCCTGTTCATAAATCAATCATCCAGATCTCTGTGGTTTTTAAAATTACTCAGATCCTCCCGGGCGCTACGAGGTTTGCTCACCATCCAGTCTTTAAGGATCAGTCCATCACGCATCTCCACGATGCGCCGGGCGTAGCGGGCAAAATCGCGTTCGTGGGTAACCATCACAATCGTGATTCCCTCATCGTTCAATTCCTGGAACAGGCTAAAGATATCCATCGATGTGACGCTGTCCAGGTTCCCGGTCGGTTCGTCGGCAAAAATAATCGCCGGCTGATTGACCAGCGCCCGCGCCAGGGCCACGCGCTGCTGCTGCCCGCCGGACAGCTGATTGGGGATGTGGTCCATGCGATCCGCCAAACCAACCCGCTCTAGAGCCTGTTGGGCCGCCTGTTTGGGATTAGCGATCCGGTTTTGCCGATCGTAGAGCAGCGGCAATTCGACGTTTTCCAGAGCCGTCGTCCGCGGCAGCAGATTGAAGCCCTGAAAGACGAAACCGATCTTCTGGTTGCGCGTATCCGCATATTCGTTGCGGGTCAGCGAATTGACATTCTTCCCATCCAGAAAATACTCACCGCTGGTGGGCACATCCAGGCATCCCAGCAGATTCATCAGGGTCGACTTCCCGGACCCCGAGACTCCCATAACCGCCACAAATTCACCCTTATTCACTTTTAAATCGATTCCGCGCAGGGCATGTACCTGCACGGTTCCCATCTGGTAAACTTTGGTAATCAGTTTCGTTTCAATTACACTTTGCATTTCCAAAACTCATACTTTCCATCGATCCGTTGCGGGCTCACGATACTTCTTTTACGATTATTTTCAAAAAGGCCGCGGCGGTCGGCCGAAACCCGGCTGTCCAATGCTGGTTCCGTTGGCAGCCTGGGATTTATCGGATCTACTAAAACCACTGATGACCCGCATCCCTTCGGTGATATCCCGGCCCCGCACGATTTCCGTCTGCTTGCCGTCACTGATCCCGGTCTGAATCGGAATCATCTGCAGGTTATTATGCTCATCGATCAACCAGAGCCGCCGGGCATCCCGCGGCATCGCGCCGGAACGGCCGAAGCCCTGGCCGCCCCCATCCGGTCGATCGCCCATCCGGGAACGTATTTTCTCTTTCACGGAATCGGGCAGAGACTCAAATTGTTTGCGGCGGTTTTCCTGGTAAGCCGCAATCATCTCCTCGGTCGGTTGAACTTTTAAGGCCAGGTTCGGCACCAACAGTACATCCTGTTTGGATTCGACGACGAAATCCACGGTCGCCGTCATCCCGGGCAGCAACAGTTTATCATCGTTTTGGGCATCAATCACTACCGTATAATTCACGACATTCGAAACCGTCTCCGGTTGCAGGCGTATCTGGCGCACCGCACCTGAAAAAGTTCGATCCGGGTAACTTTGCACCGTAAAACGCACATTCTGGCCTTCTTTGATCGTGCCGATATCGCTCTCATCCACCTGGGCCCAGATCTCCATCTGAGTCAGATCCTCGGCGATTACGAACATGGTCGGCGTCGAGAAACTGGCGGCCACCGTCTGCCCGGCTTCCACACTGCGGTAAATCACTTTCCCGTCGATGGGTGAACGAATGAAAGCATAATCCAGGTTGCTGACCGCCCGTTCCAGGGCGATTTTGGCTATCTGCACCGAAACCTGGTTGGTTTTTTTATTGGTCCTGGACTGAATATATTCCTGCTCCGAGACCAGTTTCTGCGCGTACAGATTGCCGATGCGTTCAAATTCATAGACCGCCTGCTCATACTGGGCATCTGTCTTCTGTAAGCCGACTTCCGCCTCCCGGACCGATACGGCCAATTTGATCGTATCGAGAATCGCCAGCATCTGTCCTTTTTTGACCTGATCGTTAAAATCGACCAGCAGCTGATCGATGATACCGGAAACCTGAGTACCGACTTCCACGGTCCCGACAGCCCTGAGCGTACCGGTGCTGGAAATGGTATTTTCCACATTTCCTTTGCTTACCTCGACAAACGTAAATTGCTGGTCGGCACCGTTTTTAGACCTGATGGCGAAACGCCAGACCAGAAATGCAGTCAGTATAATCCCGAGGCCGATAATCAATTTTTTCTTCATAACTGTTTCAATCCTTTCAATCCTGATCCGAATGCAAACGGCGTCTAGCGTGGTTCTCCGTGCGGCGATCGATGCGGCTGGTCGGTCTTTAAAAATTCAATATAGATTTTCCTCTGTTCATCCGACAAAACCTGCGAAATGTTTTCGTTCAATTCACTCTTTTTCTTATCCATTTCAGCACGCATTTTTTCGAAATCGCCCCGTTTCCCGGGCTGATCCGGAGAGGGCCTGTTCTTTTCCATTTCAGCGAAGTGACTTTCGAGAAGGGGCTTTATCTTTTGCTTCTGTTCATCGCTGAGTTGTAAGATCTCATCCAGCTTTTCCATTCTATGGGAGACCATTTCGGGGGTAGTCATCTTCGGCCTCTGTCCGCGGGGCTGGGCGAAAGTAATTTGCATTATAACGACCAGTAATATCGTCAACATCCCGGGAAAAATCATTGTCCGTCTCATTGTGGACCCTTTCTTCTTCTCTTTTTTATCTTCTTTCCTTTTTTCAAACGAAACGGTAGGACCATTTTCGCACTGCCCTTTAGACAAGTCCACCTGGAAGATTATTCCCGGGGATTCAGCTTTCAAAGAAAAAAAACCGACAATTCCGGACAATCGGGAATATATTACGGCGGTGGACTGTCTAAAGTTTGGACTTAATCACGAAACGGAGTATTTGCCAGATTGACCGATGTTGAACTGATTCAAAACAGCCTGTCCGGAAATGATGCCGCATTCAGAGAGATTATTGATCGTTATGAGGCCAAAGTCGCTGCAACGGTCGTCAGTATGCTCGGGAATTGTCCGGAAGCCGACGACGTCGGTCAGGAGACATTTATTCGCTTTTACAAAAATCTAAAAAACTTTCGCGGGGAATCTTCCTTGGGAACCTATCTAACCCGAATCGCCATGAACCTTTCACTCAACGAACTAAAGCGCCGCAAACGGCAAAACCGCATAATTCCGCTTGACGATCCGGGTATATCCCATCAAATTATCGATCATGATTCCGGCAATGAAAAACGCGACCGACATGAAATCGTGCAATGGGCAATTGCCCAATTAACGCCGAAATTCCAATCAACGCTTGTATTGCGTATGATGAAAGGTTATTCCACGGAAGAAACAGCCAAAATTCTCAATTTACCCACGGGCACGGTTCTATCCCGTCTGGCCCGTGCCCGGGGTCAACTGCTGAAAATTCTGGAGCCCTATAAGGAGCATATATGAGGGAAAAACGGTTACATAAACTGTTACATCAATCGTTCGATCGTGAATTGACACCCGCCGGGCGCGAAGTGCTGGAGCGAGCGCTGCGTGAATCCGGGGAACTGCGCGAAATGCGGGACCGCCTTCAGTCTCTGGCAGAAATGCCGTTTCCTGCACCATCGAATTCATTTAAGCCCTGGTTCGCCGACCGAACCATGAACCGGATCAGGCAGCTTTCATTCAAAGAAAAACAGGTGGAATCACTCTTCAACGGTATATTTCCGGGTTTCCGCCGGATTGCCCTGGTCGCCGGTTTTGCCCTTGTTTTAATTCTGGGCTTCAACCTTAGTACCAGTTCCCAGCCCAACATAGCCGATGCGCTGGGTTTCACCCGATACTCGATGGCCGAAATGGCCGATCCAATCACCTATTTTACCCTGGAGTAGTAGTATGAAAGTCACAACCAAATTCACGCTCATCCTTTTCTGTGTGCTGCTTATCGGCATCGTCATCGGTGCCATCGGAACGAGCAGTTACCAACGCTACCGGCATAAACACCGTTTTGAACGTTTCAGGCACGGAGAAGGTTTTATCTCTGAGATGGAGAAACTGATCGATCCGACTGATGAACAGCGGGGCCAGATCCGGCAGATCCTGGACCGGCATGGTGAATGGGTGAAAAAATTCAGTGAAGAACAACGCCACATGTTTATGACCGGCATCGACTCACTCAACAAAGAACTTTCCGCGGTGCTGACGCCCGAACAGATGGAGAAATTTGCACAGCGCATGAAGCCACCGCGCGAGGCCCCCTTCGGCGGTCCGCGGCGCCCCAGGCCCGGAGAAGGTCCACCGCCCAAATGATCCCGGTTCGGATCGACACTATCATCGCAATATGCAAAGATGCTCCTTTTCTGAGGAGCATCTTCAGTATAAATGGATTACTTCAAAAAAATATCACGGAAAATTTTTAAAACCGGGAATAAACAAGCCGCCGGGTCTGTCTAAGCCATGAGATTAGATAGATGAGCGCGAAAACAGAGAACACGACGTAGCGAACCATACCCCCTGAATGAGGGTGACCAGCAGGTCACCCTCATTGGGCTATTGTTGAATCACGATGTCTCATTAAAATGCATAAGGACAAAGAAATGCAAAAAGTCAAAACACCCTATCTGATCGGAAGTCTGTTGGCAACCATGATTCTGCTGAGCGGCTGCAAAGAGACCGTTTTGCAAAGCAATTGGACGGACCAACCGATTATTATCGACGGATATTACGACGACTGGCAATCGAAATTGATTTTCAATCAAAAGAAGAAAATCGGTTTCGGCATCGCCAATGATTCCACCGATCTCTACCTCTGTCTGACCTCGATGGGCCAGAATCTTGCCCGCCAGATTATGATGCGAGGATTTATACTTACCGTCGGTTTGCCCGGAGCCAAACAACGGATCCTGGGCGTAAAATTCCCGACCGGGATGAATCCGGAACTTTTGATGCAGTTCCAGCAAATGCGCGGTGAAACGGGTCAGATGCCGAGAGGCGGCCCCGGTCGCGGTTTCGAGCCCGATCGGGACTTCGGCAATCCGTTCGAGGAGATCTACACGGAATTCCTGCTGCTCGGTCCGGGAAAAGACGAACAGCGTTTTATGCCGCTCGATAACGACTTGGGTATCCACGTCAATATCGGCCGTTCCAAGCGCAGCTTTGTCTATGAAATTCAGATTCCGTTCACGGTCATCAGCCAGTACCTGAAGAACGATCCCGCATTTATTCCGGCCGAAATCGTCCTGAGATTCAAAACCGCGGAACTGGATCGGTCGGCCATGCGTCCCGACCGGGACGGCATGGGTGAACGTCCCGATGGTGGCATGGGCGAAACTGGTGGCCGAAGGGGTGGCACTGGCGGTGGAATGGGCGGGCCTGGTGGCGGCATGGGCGGACCCGGTGAAATGGGCGCTCCTGGAGAAATGTCATCCTCTTCCTTCGAATTCAAGACAAAGGTGGTTTTAGCCCGGCCCGAATAGATTGAACTCTCTTTATAATTGAGGATGTAGCTTTTATGCAAAATTTAACATCAAGGTATATCCAACCAGCTAAGCGGTCAGGATCCGGAATTTTGCGCAAAATGGTATTCTGTCTGTTTTTCCCGGGCTTGTTCTCTTTCGGCGCTTTGAAGGGCCACGAAACGCACGACATCGCTGGCTGCGTTTACGATATCGCAAGCGGCGAAAGCCTGCCCTATGCCAACGTCGTACTGCTGGGCAGCGACCTCGGCGCTGTGACCAATAGCAATGGCTACTTCGTGATTGTCAATGCGCCCCTTGGCAGCTGCCGCTTATTGGTTTCCTATATCGGCTATCTGGCCAAGGAAATCAGCGTGGAGAATCCAACCGATTCATCCAAGCCGTTACGTATCGGACTGGAGATGAAAGCCATCAATCTGGGGCAGGTTGAGGTGGTGGCCGATAATTATAAAATCTGGGAAAAGGCCGAAAACACCAGTCAGATCACCCTCGCGCCGCATCATCTGGATGTCTTGCCCAATTTCGGCGAAGTGGACATTTTCCGGTCTCTGCAACTGCTGCCCGGCATCAGCGGCATAAGCGACGGCTCCTCGGGACTCTACGTACGCGGCGGCACCCCGGACCAGAATATGGTCATCCTGGACGGAATGACGGTCTATCACGTCGATCATTTCTTCGGGATGTTCAGCGCTTTCAATGCCGACGCCATCAAAGATGTCCAGGTCTACAAGGGCGGATTTCCGGCCAAATACGGCGGCCGGCTTTCGGGCGTAGTGGACCTGACCGGTAAAAATGGCGATCAAAACGAACGCCGCTTGAGCGCCGGTGTAAACCTGCTCTCGGCCAACCTCCTCTACGAAATGCCACTCTCTAAAAACGTCAGTTGGCTGGTCAGTGCGAGGAGATCCTACACCGATATGATTCAGAGTTCGCTCTACAACAAAATCTTCAGTTTCGTCACCGATGACAACGGAAGCACGCCTAACATGCCGGGAGGCGGATTCGGCGCAGGCCGGGGTGCTTTCAACGCCGAAGTCGTACCTTCATTGTACTTTTACGATCTGAACAGTAAACTATCATTCACCCCAACCGAGCGGGATTTCTTCAGTCTCAGCTTCTATAGTGGCAAAGATAATCTTGACAAATCGAGGGAGTTATCCGGCATGGGAATGCGCTTCGGAGACTCCGAAGACGTCGGAACCCGCATCGATCAAAACCTCACCGACTGGGGCAACCTGGGCAGCAGCCTCAAATGGTCCCGCCAATGGCACGACCGCCTTTACTCCAATCTGCTGGTGGCCTATTCCAATTACACCAGCAATCACACCCGCCAGATGAGTTTCAACAGCGGCAACACCGTGGCAATTATGGACAGTAACCGTGTCGTCGGACTAGGCTCTTTCGCGACCGATGAGTACAACGATGTACGGGACTTTACATTGCGCCTGGACGCGGAATGGAATATCAGTCAAAACCACAAAATCGGATTCGGCACTTATATCGGTAATATCAGCACCGGCTACACTGCCTCATTTCGCGATACGCTCAATATTATGGATATTCAGTCCAACTCGACCCAGAGCAGCGTTTACCTGCAGGATGAGTGGAAGGCCCTGAAGAACCTGGCGCTCACCTTTGGCCTGCGCAGCACTTATCACGATCAGACCGCAGCCGTCTATCACGCTCCGCGCTTCGCGTTTAGCTGGTCGATCAGCAACCTCCTGAAA
This sequence comes from uncultured bacterium, assembly GCA_964589175.1. Lineage (GTDB taxonomy): Bacteria > Fidelibacterota > UBA2242 > UBA2242 > UBA2242 > CAZPRY01. The sequence continues at coordinate 78,658 of CAZPRY010000003.1, read as the reverse complement.
CTCAAAGGCGCCTGGGGTCATTACTACCAGTTCATCAACAACATCACCAACGAGCAGGTGCTTGAGGGCAGTCACGATTTCTGGCTAAGCGCCAATGAGCATCTCAAACCGGGCTTTTCCACCCACAAGATTCTAGGATTGAGCTACGAGACTACGGGCTACCTTCTCGAAATCGAAGCGTATTATAAAACTCTGGATAACCTGGTCGAATTCTCGCGCCGATTCCGTGATGATTCCGATTATCTCAACTATTTCTTTTTCGGCAATGGTATTTCGGAAGGCATCGAGTTTTTAGCCCAGAAGAAGATGGGCAAATTCAACGGCTGGATCAGTTATACGCTGGCGAACGTCGGTTATACATTTCCACGTTTCAACAACGGCGAATCATTCCCGGCCAGCCACGATCGCACCCATGAGTTGAAGCTGGTGGGTTCCTATCAAAGGGGTCCCTGGAACTTCAGCGCTACCTGGATTTACGGTTCCGGGCAACCTTACACGGCCCCGGAAAGTCAATACTACCTGACCTTGCTGGACGGCAGCACCTCCAGCTACATTCACGTCGGCGATAAAAACGCCTACCGATTACCGGATTACCAGCGCATGGACATCAGCGTTTCCCGGCGCTTCGAGACGGCTTATTACAACTGGAATGTGGGAGTTTCCGTGTTCAACCTCTACGATCACGCAAATGTGTATTACCGTGATTACGATCTGGAGACAACGCCAATCGTAGTCACGGATGTGCTCATGCTTGGCTTCACCCCCACCTTCTTCCTCAAACTTAGCCTGAAATGAAAGGGCTTCGCATGAATCTGCAAAAAACCGTTCTGCTCCTGACGATTCCGCTGTTCTGGCTTCCCCGATGCACCGACGAATCGCCGTTGATTTCGCTGAATGAATCGATCGTTGTGGAAGCCTATCTCTATGCCGGAGAACCGGTGGACGACATCAAACTAATGGGCACCCTGCCGCTGGATGCCGACAGCGCGGACGTGCCGCCTCCGATCAACACGGCAACGGTGCGCCTGATCAAAAACGGTACGAGTTATGAGCTGCAGCTGGCACCGGGCGATAGCGGCTATTATCATTATACCGGCGACGATCTGAGCGTTGAAACCGGCGACCGCTTCCGCCTGGAAATAGAGTACATGGATCTGCTGGTAAGCGCGGAAACTACCGTGCCCGAAGCGCCGCAAAACGTTCAACTCTCCGGGACGACCCTCAAGGTTCCCGATTTCACCGATTTTGAAGGAATGCGGGAATGGTTTGAATCGGGAGAAGAGAACCGCGACCTGGTGCTAACATGGGACAACGATTCGGCCCAATTCTTTTACGTTACTCTGCAAAATCTGGACGAAGATCCGGAGCCGGTCGAGTCCGGATTCAACGAAAGGTTTCGCGGTTTCATCACGCCGCCGATCAACGATGATCGGTACGCAGTCCGGGCCATGACCTTCACGCACCTGGGACATTACCAGATCGATGTGTATCGCGTCAACCAGGAATATGTGGACTTATACGAATCGCGCAATCAGGACTCCCGCGACCTGAATGAACCATTAACCAACATCAGCAACGGTCTGGGAGTATTCACGGCCTTTAACTTCGTCAGCAGCGAATTTACCGTTACACAGTAAGGCATAAAACCGATCACGATCCTCCGCAAGGATAACCCGATCAAGGAAAGAGAGCAGACCCTCCCCTGCTCTTTTTTCGTTTCAGAAAAATCAGGTTGACATGTGGCTCAACAATCCCTAATATTTACCAGATTATACAAAGAAGAGCATCCGCATGGAATCTCAAATCATTCTGCCGTTAAAAATCTACTGTACATCTATACGATAAATATGAACAAGAAAATAAACAGGAGGTAATAATGGAGATGAAAGGAAGTCAAACCGAAACCAATCTGATTACCGCTTTTGCCGGTGAATCGCAGGCCCGCATGCGCTATACATACTTTGCCAGCCAGGCGAAAAAAGAGGGCTTCATCCAGATCAGCATGATCTTCGAGGAAACCGCCAACCAGGAGAAGGAACACGCCAAGCGCTTCTTTAAGTTTTTAACGGGCGGCGAAGTGGAGATCACGGCAGCCTTTCCGGCCGGCGTGATCGGTCAGACTGTCGACAACCTCAAGACTGCAGCAGCCGGCGAACATCACGAATGGACGTGCATGTATCCCGGTTTCGCCAAAGTCGCCCGCGAAGAGGGCTTTGAAGCCATCGCCAAGGTTTTCGAAGCCGTCGTCGTGGCCGAAAGACAGCATGAGAAACGCTACCTGGATCTGGCCAAAAACATCGACGAGGGCAAGGTTTTTAAAAAGGAAAAACCGGTTGTCTGGCGCTGCCTCAACTGCGGTTTTGTGTATGAAGGCCCCGAAGCCCCGGCGGCCTGTCCGGCCTGCGCCCATCCCCGCGATTACTTTGAATTACTGGGCGAGAACTGGTAGACAAAGCCTATTATTTAGGACTGTAATTTTTCAAACAATAGACCCGTCGCGCCGTCATCCGGCACGACGGGTTTCTATTTTTATTGGGTTATCCGTACCTGTCTTAAAGTGCCTAAGTTACTTCAGGACCCTGTTCCGGTAGTCCGAGTAATCGTCCAGAATTCGCTGTATTCGCCGGTCATCAAACTCGAGGAGATGATAAAATCGGCGCTGACGCGGTTGCAGGCCACCGGGATATTCCAGTCGACCGCGATACGCAGCAGATTCTTGACATACAGGGCCTACGCTGCCTGCACAATTTCTTTCACTCAGATATGATTGATTTTCTAAGTAAAATTATCTTGCCTTTCGTTTCGAATATAACAATCAATTTTTCGATTTAAACGCATAGAGACTACCGTCAAATGTGGGTACAAAGATCAGTGAACCGGCTATCGTGGGCGTGGCTGTTATCGGAGAGCCCAGATCGCTCCGCTGAATCACCGCTCCGCTCGCGCGGTCGAGAATGTAGAACCAGCCGTCCGAACTGCCCAGGTAGACCTGCGTTTCGTCCACGAGCGGCGATCCGCCCAGCACATCCGCTTCTTTGTGATACGGGATTAAATCGTAAATACTGCGTTGCGGGGTAAACACCCATTTTTCGGAAAATTCACCTTCAAGACGCAGACAGTGCAGCAGCCCTTCGGAGTCTGCGACGTAGATATTATTCCCGGATACGGATGGTGTTGTGATCGTCCAGCTCGAATTCTCCAGCCGACAGGAAGCGTGCAGCTGCCAGTTGTTCCTATCGAAAACGGATAACCCTCCGATGTAATCCAGCCCGTACACAGCGTTGCCATCGTAAACCAGGGCGTTCGAAAAGCCGGACGATTCGAGCGTATGCCGGACCTTCCCGGTTGCTTTATCCAGAACGAGCAAATTGTCGTCGGACCAATAAGCGCCAACGCTGATCCAGTCCGGCCCGATCGTCGGGATCATCGCACCAAAACTACCGATAGAAGCATAGGATTGGGTCCAGACCGGTTCGCCGGTTTCCAGCCGCAAAGCCGCCATCAGCGCCTTGTTGCCGGTGTAGATGATGCCGTCTTCCAACACCGGCGCCGCGAAGAACCAGCCGTTGATCCCGTCCCCGAGCCGGTTTTCCCAGAGTGAATTCCCTGCGTCATCGAAACAATAGACCGTTCCCAGCTGGCTCTGGCAAACGATTCTATCTCCGGCGATGGCCGGGGATACGAGCACCGGCGAATCCAATTCCCATCGCCAAAGTGCTTTACCGTCCGTCGTGCTAATACAGTAGAGAAAATTACCGGCGCAGGCATCGAAATTGCGTGTTCCGAGAAAGAGTCTGCCGTCCGCGACTACCGGCGAAGAAAGCAGGACTTTCCCGTCCAATTGTACGCGCCAGACCGGTTCGAGCGGCGCTTTCAGGATCGCTTCAACCTGACCGCTGAAATTACTCTGTCCTTTGAATCCCGTCCAGTCGGATTCGGTGGTCCGATCATCTTCGAATCCCTTATCTTTGTTCTTTCCTCTTAGCACCGCCACAGCGGGATCTCCGCTTCGCTCCGACTTTTTCCTTTTTACTTTAGTCCGGCTCTCATCCTCCCGAAAGAAACGGCACTCGGTCGCAATCGAATCGCCATCGATCCGGACTTTACGGTAGCCGGCCGGCGTGTAATCCAGCCCGCCGAATCGAAACGGGGCGGTGTTGAAGCTATAGATTCCATTTACTTTCAGATTCTTGGTCCCGTGCATGTGCCCGGAAAAAACGGCCTTGATGTTCGGGTATTGCCGCCAGCGATTGAAGTCCTCCTGTTGCGGATGAAAATGCATGAAAAGGGCGACGTTCTTGCCCTTTCCCAGAACCTGCATATCCCGATCGAACCACTCGGTGTTCATTTTGTGATCGTCGAGATGGATGTTGTTTAAAATGATAAAATGCCAGTTGCCGTAGTCGAACGAATAGTAATCCGGCCCGAGTACATAGCGAAAATGCTGCGTGTAGTCGTGCTGATACCATTCATCGTGATTCCCGAAAACATGAAACCAATGGTTTGCACTCCTGCTGACGGCGTCCTTGTACAACACCAGCGTCTCCAGTTTATTGTCCGCCGAAAGATCGCCGGTACAGATCACGAATTCGGCGTCCGGGTCCATTTTCTCCATCTTCCGAATTTTGTCCGTAAAATCCGGTAACTGGTTGGCGTCCCCGATATGCACATCCGTCGTTTGGATGAACGAAAAACGATCCGTCTCTTCAGCAACCGAGCGACGCAGTGGAAAATGATACTCTTTCTCTTTATCCGTCTTTCGCAAAATGTGATAAAAATTGGCTGTTTTGCTGAAACCGGCCGGAATACTTACGAATACTACGCAAGCGTCTTTGTTTTCATTTTTCAATAGATAACGGCCCCCGGCGTCGGTCAGGCAAACCTCCCGGCCATCCGATACGCCGACACCTGCGATCCCCTTCTCAGTCGCATCCATATCGCCATTGTCATTTTCATCCAGAAACACACAGCCCCGCAGCGCGTACTGGTACTGATCCTCTGTCTCGAATTTCTCGATATCGTACCAGGCCAACCCGGCTTGCGTCCCGAATAAAACCACGATGATTGCAATGATCTTTTTCATTACTCCCCGATCAATGATTGGATTATTTTCCACTTTTCGTATTTCCCTTCAAAACTCAGGCGGGCATAGGCCGGACTGGTGGACGGCAGGCGGCAGTAATGGAATCCCGTGCAGAACCCGACATGCTTTTTGAAAAAGTGTTGAGCGTTGTTGCCGTTGAAGCAGACGGTGCGAATATCCGGGTAGTTCTTGAAAAAAGCCGTAAAATCGTTGGGATGCTCCGCCTCAATGTCGGCATCCATGCTGCCCTCACGGTTACAGTACTGGAGCACGTCCCATAAGGCAATTCGGTGCTCGCCTAATAAACGCTTTCTGGTTTTATAATCGTCGCTGAAATCGGTCCCGCAAAGGCGAAATATAATCCGCCAAAAACTGTTCTGCGGGTGCCCGTAATACTCGCTCTTCTCCAGCGACACCTTTCCGGGCATGGTTCCCAAAATCAATACGCGTGCGGCGCTGTCCACGATGGGCGCAAAGGATTGCAGGCGCGGCGCTTCACACATGCCCATTCCGCAAGTCGGATAAAGTCGCCACAACCACGGCAGCGCAACGTTGCAGTTTCTCCATCGTTTGATGCCCGCTGGCGACCAATACGCAATCCATTCCCAGGCTTTTTGCGACTTCGTAATCGTGGGTCGTATCGCCGATGAGCAAAACCGCTTGCCGGGCGAGGCCGGAGCTTTTCATCCAATCGACGGCCAGCTCCTGTTTCGAATGGGCGTAGTAATTGTCCAGCCCGACAATATCGCTCAGGTATCTCTCCAGATTAAAATGCGCAACCTCCCGCTTCAGAAAGATCTGCTCACGGGCGGAGAGAACCGATTGGGTTATGTTGTGCTTTTGGAAATAATCGAGCAGCTCCGGGACACCGGCGTGCAGCTTACATTCGCGCACCCGCCGGTTATACTCCTCTATGAATTCGCCGCCGACCTCTTCGAAGCTTTCATGCGTGAAGTCGAATCCCGCCGTTCGATAATAATCTTTGACCGGAAAATCAAACACCTCGCGGTAGTGCTCCTGTGACAGCGTGGCCTTGCCGCGGGCGCTCAATAAACCATTCACGATCTCGGTACACAGCCAGACATCATCTAACAGCGTCCCGTTCCAATCCCAGATAATATGCCGGTATTCGAATAGTTTCCGCATGCACGCTCCTCTCAAAAGTGCTAAGTAATAGCAAATTCCTCAGAAACGCAACCCTTTTATTAAAGCAAACGGAAAACTAAATTCAGATCAACCCGGTCCGTAGACCAAAGGAGGTCGTTATGCCGAAATGGTTCAATCAATTCCTGGTGAACAGCATGCCCTTCATACCCAGATTTCTGGTCGGATTCGTTGCTTCCCGATACGTCGCCGGCGATACCCTGGCCGACGCCGCACAGTGTATCAGGGAGTTAAACCGTAACCGCTTCTGCGCCACGGCCGATGTCCTGGGCGAACACATTCACGACCTGTCCGAAACGGAGCTGCCGGTGCGAATGTACCTCGATCTGATCGAAAAAATCGCCGCCGAGCAGCTCGACTGTGGAATTTCGCTGAAACTCAGTCAGCTGGGTCTGGAACTGGACGAGGCCGCGGCTTGGCGTAATTTCGAACGCATCCTGATGAGAGTCCGCGAAAAGGATGTCTTTCTGAGAATCGATATGGAAGACTCCTCCCTGACCGACAAAACCCTGGAAATATTCAAGCGTGCGCGTTCTCTCTATGCGAACATCGGAATCGTTCTGCAGGCTTGCCTGTTCCGCTCGCTGGATGACCTCGAATATCTGCTACCGTTGGGCGTGAATGTGCGCATCTGCAAGGGAATCTATAAAGAGCCGGCCGAAATCGCTCATCAGAGCAAAGCCGAAATTAATCGGAATTTCATGGAAATGGTGTCGACTTGCCTGAACGCGGACGGATACGCCGCCATCGCGACCCACGATCTTGACCTCATCCACAAATGCGAATCATTTATCCGGGAAAGACGGATCCCCAACAAGCACTTTGAGTTTCAGGCCTTACTGGGCGTTCCGGTGCAGAACACCCTCAAACGCCTCGTACAGGACGGCCGCAAGGTGCGCCTGTACGTTCCCTACGGCCGGGACTGGTACGCCTACAGCCTGCGCCGGCTCCGGGAAAATCCCGATATCGCCGGATATGTATTCAGGGATTTATTAAAAACAAGACGGTGATTGAATCACACTTTATATACCAGCAAATAAAAATAAGTTGCAGCTTGGATCAATCGCGAATTTCATTCTTTCAAGACAGCCTAACCATCCAATCATTATTGGGCCAGGCCAATCCTCGCTGATGAAACATGTCGATTCTACTTCGAGTGAATCACCATTATCTGCAATAAAATAAATGGGGAATCTGTTAATAAAACCACTAAAATCTCCGAGTCGAGTGCTCATTCGTATTGGATAATCCTCACACACAGCAATATCGTAATTTTCACAAATTCCTTTACTTATCACAACATATCTACAACCAGTATCAAGGAATGCAGATTCAATAATATTTCCTCTCGCATTGAGTTTAATCCTCACCCCAATATTTATTTTATTGCCTGATTCATCGTTACAGCTATGCAGATATCTAGCATTTCCAGTGTTCCATATATTGCCATCTGTTGTATTAAGGTTGTACAATTTCAGTAGATATAATGAATTAAAATATCACTATTGATGTTCTTTTTCTTAATTTTTTCAAATAGCTTCTTTCTGTTATTGCCCACAGCAATTAAATTGTCACTACTTAGTGCGATCCATTTATTTTTATACTTGTCTGAATTCCTTTTTATCCAATTGACTTCGGGAGATATATCATTCTTATGTTCAATTTTCTTTCTCTGAATAACAGGAGGTTTTATCATATTCTTTAGTTTTTCAGCCTCGTTGTCAGAAAATGCATTAGCCATCTGGGAGACTTGTTCTCTTGCCAATTCTATTCTGCCATATCCGATATTCGATAAAATACGATTTAAGAAATCATTTTCATACGAATGATTCATACTATAATCAGAATCTCCATCTCCTAAATGTATTGAATAGGCCTCATGACACATATCATGCATTTCGTTATTTTGATCATTAATAACTTGTTCCATCGGAGTATCGACAAAATCATCAAGATTTAAAAGCGCTACCGATTTTGCTTCTGATATCTCTGCAGAATTATAAAAGTTAAAAGTAATATTTGAATCGCTAGAAATATCCATATTTAGCCTTTTTTCTATTTTTTTAACATTTTTGTCTTTAATTCGGATTGAATCTGATCCCAAGAAGAAAGTTTCTCATTAAGCCAAGTGTTTATACTCCTTGCATTTTCAATAGACATGACTATTGTAGATTGTATTTCCCTAACATGAATCTTTTGTTCTTCGTCAATTGGGATTTTTTTTAGGTCTGAGTCTTCTGTCACTTCATAAAATTCTTCCTTCGGTAGCATCGGCATTTCAATAAAAAAACCTATTCTTACATCACCCTTCCCAGTAATACCACCAAATGCACCGTTTGCATAAAATGTCCTGTGTTCTGGTCCCGTCTCATATCTAAAATTTACTTTTTTTAAATGTATCTTATCCATAATCTGCCTCATAAATATTGATTAATTATCTTGAATTTAAGCGTAATATTATAGAAATCAATACATATTCTGTTGATATCACCTGATAACATCATCGTCGCTATTAAAATCATTCAACAAAATAGAAATATTTTCAGATCTATATTTTCCTAGTTGCCGCGGATGTCGTGTCCCCAGCCCATTTTGGTCCGCAAGGTCTGGAAGAAAGAATCGCCTTCGAAGCGGATGATATGCAGTTTGAAATCCGCGCGCCGGATTTCCACGCGCCGGGCTTTATCCAGATGAACCCGGATCTGCCCATCGCCGACCAGCGAAACGTCTTCACTGAATCCCTGGCAGTTGATACAGATTTTCTGATCCCCCGAAATCACTACCGGCCGCGCCGACAGGCTGTGGGAACAGATGGGGCTGATGATGATTACATCCAGGTGCGGCACGATAATCGGTCCGCCGGCCGCCAGCGAATAAGCCGTAGAACCGGTCGGGGTGGAGACGATCAAACCGTCCGCGCGGTAGGAGTTCAGGTAATCGTCGTCCACAAAGGTATCGATCTTGATCATTTTCATAGCGCGTCCGCGATCGATAACGAACTCGTTCAGAGCGAAGTAATTTTCCGTATGCTCAGCATAGATTACGGAAGCATTCAGCATACTTTTCTTTTCAACGCGGTATTTGCCATTCAGAAAGCTGCTCAACCGTTCTTCATGGTTCTCCATCGAGACATCCGCCAGGAAACCGAGGCCCCCCAGGTAAATCCCGAGAATGGGTTTCTCCGTCGGAGCCATCAACCGGGCAGCGCCCAAGAAGGTTCCGTCTCCGCCGATACTGAACATAACGTCAACGTAGTCCGGAATCTCATCCAGTTTGCGAAAGGTAATAAAATCGTAATCGCCGATGAGTTCCCGGGGCGCCGTTTTTGACACCACAATTTCCTGATCCCGGGCATGCAGGAAATCGATGACCGCTTTGAGAACGGGCGCCGGATTTTGACTGTTCGGACGGATGAATAAGCCGATCTTCATAACTGCCCTATTCCTGCATATCCTTTTCGACGAATTCGCCGTTGGCCTCCTGGACGAGCACCTTCACCCGTTGCTCGAGGTCCTGTAGCTGTTTCTGCGTTTTTTCCGACAATTTCATGCCCTCTTCAAAGAGTCGAATGGATTCCTCAAGATCCTTCTCACCGGATTCCAGCTGGTTTAAAATCCCATCCAATTGCTGAAACGACTCTTCCAAAGTTAACGTTTTTTTCGTCATAATAACCTCATTTTGACGATTTCGATCCCTTACGGGTAATTCTTTTTTCGACCCTGGCGTTAAACTGCCCATCGCTAACCTCGACGATCAACGCCATTTCCGGCTCAACCTGGCCGACCGATTTGATGACGGTTTTTACAGGAAGTTGATAGACAATGGCGAATCCGCGCTGCAGAATGTCCTTCGGATCGAGAATTTTAAGTGTATTAATGATCGTGTCCAGGCGCAACCGCTGCGATTCCAGTTTCAGGGTAATTACCTGAACCAGACGCCGCTCGAGTTCATCAATCCGCTGGATACGGAAGCGTACCAGGTCCAGCGGCCGGTTAGCCTTCAGACGGCGATGGAGTGCGTCGAGTTTTTGAGCCAGGGATGACAGGCGGTTCAGGATCGATACCCGGTAGTTTTTGCGATAACCCTGCAGGTATTCGATGAAATCGCTGCGTTGCGGAACGGTCAGTTCGGCAGCCGCCGACGGTGTTGGTGCACGTAAATCCGCAGCGAAATCGGACAGCGCGAAATCCACTTCGTGCCCGACAGCGCTGACCACCGGGATCGTGGAAACTGCGACGGCTCTAACAACTTTTTCCTCGTTGAAAGCCCAGAGATCTTCAAGCGAGCCGCCGCCCCGCCCGATGATAATTATATCAACGTTTTTCAGCCGGTTGAAAGTTTCGATTCCCAGCACGATGGTCGCACCGGCCTCTTTGCCCTGCACGATCGCCGGAAAGATGACAATCTGCACGGCCGGATTGCGGCGCTTGCTGATGCGCAGAATATCCTGGATCGCCGCCCCGGTAGCACTGGTGACAACACCAATCCTCTGCGGAAATTGCGGCAAGGGACGTTTCCGCTCAGCCGCAAACAAACCTTCCTCCAGTAACTTTTCTTTCAGGGCTTCGAAGGCCAGGTACAGGCTGCCGATGCCCACCGGGCGGATCTGTTTGACATTAATCTGGTACTGCGAGCCGCCGGCGTAGGTTGTAACCGTGCCGCTGACGATAATCCGCATGCCGTTGCTAATCTGGAACGGTATCGAATAGGCAATATTGCGCCAGATAATGCAGTTTATCAGGGAATCTTCATCTTTGAGGGAAAAGTAGATATGTCCGGCGCGGCTCTGGGAATAGTTGGAGACCTCTCCTTCTACCCAGACAGGCGGGATAAATTGCTCAATAATCCGCTTTATTTCACGGGCGAGCTCGGAAACACTGTAAATGCGCTCTTCCATAAAAAAAGAGCGGTGATGACCCACCTATCACCACCACTCTTCATTTTAGTTTCTTAGCTATCTGATTTTTTTCTTGTGACGATCTCTTCTCAGACGTTTTTTCCGTTTGTGAGTCGCGATTTTTCTTCTTTTTCTTTTTTTACCACAGGGCATACAAGAATACTCCTTTTGCTGTATTACCGTGATTTATTGTAGTTATATTCCAAATTAATGCTGTCCTTCAGGAGTTTGGAGGGCTTGAAGACCGGTACGATTCGCTCAGGCAACAGAATTTCTTCATTGGTACCGGGATTCCGGGCCTTTTTGGGCTTTCTCAGCTTGAGACTGAAATTCCCGAATCCCCGCATATCCACTCGTTCCCCTCTCCTAAGGGCGTCAGCAATCGTCGAGATCACTCCTTCGATGACGGCTTCAGTGTCAATTTTTGTTAATCCGGTCGCATGCGAAATGATATCGACGATATCCGCTTTGGTCATTTTTTCCTCCTGGCATCTCCCTGAAAAATTCAGATACGTACAGATATCTGACGGAAAGTATGAATCTCCGGGTATTTTAAGAAATCAAAAAACATCCGGTCAGTTTACACAATTCAACGCCGGCCGGTTCCCGGTTGCCTCAGGCAACCTTCGCAACCTCTTCCAGCTCCATGTCAAGCAGACCATATTCGACAGTCTGTAAGCCTGTAAAAATACGCCGATTCGCCAATTTAATCAAGTCATTTTTGTCTTATTGGCGCTCTTTATTAACCATAATCCGAAACATAAATTAGTCGGTACCGGTCTTCCGGTAGAGCCCCGAAAAACGTTCACAGACCGATTTGAGGCTACTACCCATTCGCAGCCGTGGTATAGATGACGATTTTTTGACCCGGGTAGATAAAGCGGCTGTCATTCAGATTATTCCAGGCTTTCACCTTACTCAGGCCGACACCGTAGCGATCCGCGATCTGGCTGAGTGTCTCGCCTTTACGGACGACATGCACAATCTTTCCGTCCGGGACAGTATCTTGATTCGTCTGAACGGCAGCGACTGTGGAACCGGAATAGATGACGATTTTCTGACCGGGATAGATATAGCGGGTACCGTTTAGGTCGTTCCAGTTTTTCAGGTCATTCACACTCACTTTGTACCGGTCCGCCAGAAAACTCAGCGATTCCCCTTTACGGATAATATGCGTTATCTTGTTGCCTTCGCGCTGCTCGCCGGCAATCGGTTCTGAGGCGGACTCGGCAAAGATCTGAATCTTCTGCCCGGGATAAATGAAGCGCCGGCCGTAAAGATTATTCCAGGCTCTCACTTTACTGAGGCTGACGCCATAGGCGTCGGAGATCTGGCCGAGCGTCTCGCCCTTTTTCACGATATGAATGATTTTATCCTTGCCCTTCGGCGTGGAATATTCGGGAATATAATGATTGGAAGAGGGGATCACCAGATTCTGGCCGACTTTTATCTGGTTCTGATTGCGGATATTGTTGGCTGCGATGAGAGCCGAAACCGTCGTGCCGTACTTTTTGGCGATATAGCTCAGGGTCTGTCCCCGCCCGACCCGGTGCGTGCCCCACTGTGGTTCCTGGGCAGCTTCCGGTAGTTTCACCAAATTTTCTTTCAATCCGGCGCCCTTTCCTGTGGGCAAACGCAGGACATATTCTTTGACATCGGGAGGAGTGGTCCAGCGGCGTAATTCGGGATTATACTCGCGGATTTCCTGAGCACTGATCTTCGATTCCCGCGCAATCGCTTCCAATTCATAACTACGTTCGAGCACGATCTCATCCCATTCCCAGGCCGCTTTGGGTGCATTGCTAAATCCGTACTCCTCCGGATTCATGGCGATGGTAATGCCGGCCATCAGCGTCGGGATATAATTGCGGGTCTGTTTCGGCAAGGACTGCAAATTCCAGTAATCGCGCGTCCCTTCCCGCCGTATGGCCCGGAAGACCTTGCCTTCTCCACAGTTATAGGCCGCCAACGCCAGAAACCAGTCGTTAAACATATCATGCAAGGTTTTCAGATATTTCGCGGCGGCATAGGTCGACTTGACGGGATCGCGGCGTTCATCAACCCACCAGTTCCGTTTCAAGCCGTAGCGCGCACCCGTGCTGGCGATGAATTGCCAGGGACCGGCGGCGTGGGCATAGGAATAGGCAACCGGATTAAAACCGCTTTCGATCAGTGCCAGGTAAAACAACTCGTCCGGCAAGCCCTGCTCTCTTAGGATGGGCAACATGTGGTCTTTATAGAGACCGGAATTATCCAGCCATTGCTGAAATCGTTCGTGCTCCCTTGTCTGAAAATAGTTGATGATCCGTTTGATTTTTTGGGAGCTGACAATCGGAAAGTGTCCCGGCCGGTCATCCAGCACAATCAGTTCATCGCCGCTGATCCGAACAGTATCGAGGAGTGATTGTCCCAATTCCTGGCGCACGAGGGCCACACCATAGGAACCGGAATCGCCGTTGAGATAAGAGAATTTCGTCTGAAAATCGCTGGTAATTTTTTCATAAAACCGCTCGAAATCATCCTTCTGGAGGGCAGTTAAGGTATCCAGTTCACTGATTCCGGCAATGATTTCAAACGAGCGCTCGAAGCAATACTTAACCTCCGAAGTATCGTTGAAATGGCCGGCAATCAGGGCCTCCACGTAAAACGATTTGGCTTCGGAGAAGAGCAGATCGAAAATGTTGTCGATGTTTTCGGTATTCAGGAAAGCCGAGTCGCTGCTGTTCTCCGGTATGATCTCCGTGCTGTCGGGCGCCTGGGCCAGGGTGGTCTGTGGTTTTTCACGGATCGTCTGGGAGGTGGAGCACCCGAACATAAATACGATTATTAGTACGATGGCGATTTTGGAACATAGATTTAGATTGTATTGCATTGAATCCTACTCTTCATTTAATTTCGGTTGAAACTTATCGCCCGCCCGGATCATTGTCAAGGTGTTTCCCCGGCTACAGCCTCTTTATTGAACGAATTATATCCGTGGAAGATTTACCCTTCAACAACGGAATTACGGCCACTTTCCCGCCGTAGGATTCAACCGTATCGCGGCCGACGATGGTGTCGGGTGTATAGTCGCCGCCTTTAACCAGAACATCCGGCCTGACAAGCCGGATGAGTTCAAAAGGGGTGTCCTCATCGAAGATGGTGACATAATCCACAGACCATAAACCTAACAACACGCGCGCCCGGTCTTCCTCCGGGACAATCGGACGATTGGCACCTTTCAGGCGGCGGACCGAATCATCGGAATTCAGCCCGAGGATCAGGATATCGCCAAGCTCCCGGGCCTTCTCCAGCAAATCCACATGCCCGGCATGCAGCAGATCGAAACAGCCGTTGGTAAAAACAATCTTCCGGCCTTCCGCTTTTTGCGTGGCGCAGAATGAAGCTATCGTGTCGCGTGAAATTATTTTTTTGCTATAATACATACTTCTCGAACATGCATAAGTTACAGATTTTTAAATCACAAAACCGTTTTTGATATTCGATCAATCCCTGGATCTGGTCGTTCCGGCGCAGTTCCGAAATCGGAACGGAGAGCCGGTTCAGCAATCGGCGAACTTGCGCCGGGATTTCTCCGCGCGGGACCATTTCGGCAAATTCCCGGGTGCGCTGCATCTGGTCGGTTTGCTTCTGCAAGGCCGCCATTGCCCAGGCGAAGGGAAGCAGCAGGTTCGTCCATAAATCCCGCAGGCGGTTCGTCCCCAGCAACACCCTGCCCGGCTGAAAACGAAAGAGCGGATGGTTTTTCCACATTCCGCCGGGTTGCTGAAATATTTCACTGACCCAATGCTCGACTTCCGCGAAGGATTGCCGGGAAGCTATGCGCTGAAGCCAGAATTGGGCCAAGTGCCCGGGATAGACCTTCACAATCATCTGGGCCAGCGCCGCAATCCGGCGGGTCGGGTGGTTGGCGGGCCGGCTTCCGGCAAAGTGCCAGTTCACTCCCTCGATCTCCCGCAGACGATACCTTCTTTTCAGGCTTTTCCAGCGTGTACGTACCCCGTCGAGGTACTTTGACGATTCGATCTGTTTCAGATATCTCTCCGTCGTCAGAATCCCGGCCAGCCCGAGTAGCGCGCTTTCCAGATTCAACAGACGCTCGTGAGGTGTTGACGATCCGGTAATTTCGTAGATCAGCGAAACTGGGACAGCCTGGGCCAGGGCCGCGAAAGCCTGACGGTTTTTACTGTAGCCAAGAACATCGCAGAGCCCGGCGAAAAAAACGTCCTCGACGCCTCTCCGCGACAGCCCATCCCGCAGGGCGGCGCATTTCCGGCGAAAACGAAGTCCGGCGTAATTTTCGATTATCGCCCTGAAACTTTCAGTCGCCAGGCCCGGCCATTGAGCACATCGATACTCTTCCGGGATTACTTCCAGTCGATCCGCCACCAGAACTAAGGTTGGAATTATTTTTCCGTCCTGGCGCCGGATTTCCAGGTCCTGAACGGCAGCCGCCACGACATGCAGAATCGTTGTGTTGTAGACCGGATCGAGATGGTGCCGGTGGGCATACCAATCCTCTCCGGTCCAGTGGATTTCGATACTGCCCTGCAGGATATTATCATCGATTTGAACTACGGCATCGGAAAAATCGGGTCCCTCGGTTTCGTTGCGGCTGCCAGGAGAGAGAATGCTGAGCGGTTTCCCGTCGATTGTCCGCAAACCGGCCTGCGAAAACTTCTTCTGCAGCCAAACGGAATAGAGCACCTTCTCCTGCCGGCTCATGGGCCGGGAGGCTTCGCAAACCCGGTTAACGCTGCAGTTTAACACTTAGCTGCTCAGTTTTTCGACTTCATAGCGTTCCTTGTGCTCGATCATCCGGTTCCGAACCGCCTCGATACAGGCATCCAGATCGGCAAAATCGGTGGTCTTCACCGGCGGATCGATCATAAGCCGGGCTGTACCCGGCAGGATTGCCCGCTTGCGAACCGGTACAAGATCGGCGGCTCCCAGGATCGTCACCGGAATCAGGGGAATATCGAAACGTTCGGCCAGGTGAAAGGCTCCTTTTTTGAATGGACCGATTTTCCCGTCTTTGGTGCGCGTACCCTCGGGACTGACCGCGATGTTCTGCTTTTCGCGCACGATCGCAGGGGAATATTTCTCTATCGCCGTCAGCGCCCTTTTACGTTGAACACGATCAATGGCGATGTGTCCGCCGAGACGCAATTCCCATCCGAAAATCGGCATGGCGAAAAGCTCCTTCTTGGCCATAAATCGTACCGGTATTGGGAGAGCGGCCAGCACCATCGCGATATCCAGCGCGCTCTCATGGTTAATAATAATCACAGCAGGATTGGCCGCCTGAAGGTTTTCTGGTTTTTCGACTTCCACTTTGATCCCGTTTAACCAGAGCAGCAGCTGCGCCCAATAGCGAATGATAATACTATGGAAACTACCCGGCGCATCAAACAGGTTGATGATGAACGCGGGGATTCCGAGCACGGTGGTCACCACCATGATCGTGAGCATTTTTCGACGGTATTTCAGCACTGTTCCTACCCGTTTTTATTTGAATTGTCGACGTACTCGTTCGGAAACCGGGAATATCTCCAGCAGTTCCCTCACCTGCTCAGCCGGGAGAATCTGGATATTCCCCAGCGACTGGGCATAAAACAAAATTTTACAGACATGCTCGAGGCGTTCCATCATATCGCAAGCGCTTTGAAGATCGCCGGCGTAGGTCACAGCGCCATGGTTTTGCAGAAGAAGGGCCTCGTGCTCGCGGGCACTCTTACCCACCGCGCCGGCGAAACCCGCTGTTGAGGGATGTTGATAGGCCACTACCGGCACGCGACCGAGAGTGACGATAACCTCAGGCAGCACATCCTGTTCCAGCGATTGCCCGGTCAACCCCCAGGCCGTGGCGCAAGGCGGGTGAGCATGAACGACGGCCTGCACATCCGGACGCTGATTGTAGATTTCCAGGTGCATGCGATACTCAGACGAGGGCGGATCGCCCTTGAGCAAGTTCCCCTGGAAGTCGATCACTGACATACGGCGAGCGGACAGCCGGCCTTTGGAAACGTTGGTCGGAGTGATCATGACCCTCTGATCCGGTAGCCGTACGCTGATATTGCCGTCGTTGGCAACCACGAAACCGTCGTCGTAGAGCCTTCGGCCGATTTCACATATTTGCCGGCGATATTTACGAATAAAAACCATTATTTCTTTTTTATCTGGGTAAAGCCCGTGTAAGGATGTAACACCTCCGGTATGATAATCCTGCCTTCATCACTCTGATATGTTTCCAGCAGGGCGATCATCAGCCGCGGGGTAGCCACTCCCGATCCGTTCAGCGTATGCACGAAATCCACTTTGCCGTCACTCTCGCGACGGTAGCGGATGTTGGCGCGGCGGGCCTGAAAATCCTCGAAATTGCTGACGCTGGAGACCTCATAATATTTTTGTGAACCCGGCGCCCAAACTTCGATATCGTAGCATTTGGCCGCGGCAAAGCTCAAATCGGCCGTGCATAACTCCAAAATCCGGTAGTGCAGTTTCAAGGTCTGCAGAATTTCCTCGGCATCCAGCAGCAATTGCTCGTGCGCCGCATATGAATCTTCGGGTTTCGTGAAACGCACCATCTCGACTTTGTTAAATTGATGGACGCGCGAAAGACCGCGGGTCTCTTTGCCGTAGGAACCGGCCTCCCGGCGAAAACAGGCCGAGTAGGCTGCATAGTGGATCGGCAGGCGGCTCTCCGGCAGAATCTCTCCGCGATGAATGTTGGTCACGGGCACCTCGGCGGTCGGAATCATGAACAGGTCACTCTCTTTATCAAGGTACATGTCCGCTTCCAGTTTGGGCAGCTGGCCGGTCCCGAAAGCGGCGTCCCGTGTTACCAGAAACGGTGGAAACACCTCCCCGTAGCCGTGCTTCTCGGTGTGAAAATCCAGCATGAAGTTGATTAAAGCGCGTTCCAGCCGGGCGCCTTCATTCATATAGAGCGGAAACCCCGCACCGGATATATTTGCGGAATGATAAAAATCCAGAATGCCCAGCGATTCTCCCAGGTCGAAGTGATCCCGCAGCCCAAAATCGTAGGCGGGCTTTTCCCCCCAATAGCGCAGGACTTCATTGTCGGCTTCCGAACGGCCCACTTTGACCGACTCGTGCGGCAGGTTGGGTAAAGCAACAATAATCGAATCGAGATTGAGTTCAATCTCCTTAATCTCGGCATCCAGTTGCCGGATCTGATCACCGACTGTCTGCATCTCGGCAATTTCCGCCTCTGCGGTCTGTCCAGCTTTCCTGAGGCTGCCGATCTCTTTCGAAACCCGGTTACGTACCGCCTTCAAGTCATCGGATTGCGACACCCTTTGGCGGCGGGCCTCATCCAGTTCCAACAGTTCATTCAGTTTTACACCGGCTCCTTTGGAAGCCAATCCTCTTTTGTATTTTTCCGGTTCCAGTCTGATTCTTTTAATATCCAGCATTCTATCCTCTGTAATTGCACATACCGAACTTTAAGTCTGAAATGTAATCAAATCACCCCTGTAAATTGACTAAAATATTTATTTTAATCAACCTGCAATTCGGTTCTTTGGGGATTTAGGAATTAATTCAGGATCGATTGGGCGGCCTGATGTTTCTTGCGCAGCCCAACCAGCAGGGTCTGGACCATGATCTTGAGGTCCAGCATCACCGACATATTTTCAATGTAGAAAAGATCGTATTTGAGCTTTTCGCGGACATCCTCGATCGTTTCGTCATACTTGTATTTTAACTGCGCCCAACCGGTGATACCCGGCTTCACGATCAAGCGGCGGGAATAAAACTTTATTGAATTCTCCAGCTCGTTCACAAAAAACTGGCGCTCCGGACGCGGACCGACAATGCTCATATGGCCCATGAAAACATTGAAAAATTGCGGGATTTCATCCAGGCCGATCTTACGCAGAAAGCGGCCGACACGGGTGACGCGCGGATCGTCAATCTCCGCCCATTTGGGACCCGTGAGCTCTTCGGCATTGGTGATCATCGACCGGAATTTCATTACGTTATACTCCCGTTTATTTTTACCGACGCGCTTTTGTCTGTAAAAAACGGGACCGGGGGAATCGATCACGATGATGGCCGCAACGATCAGCCAGATCGGAGCTAAAATAGTCAGAACAATCAGGGAGATTATGATATCGATCATGCGTTTCAGCAGCCACTCCCAGGTCTTCATATTCGAGCGGAAGAAGCGCATGAGCGGCACACCGTAAACCTGGCTGGTCCGGAAGCCGGACATCAGGTCGTTGAAATCGGGCAGCAGTTTGATGGAAACGTTAAACTGATTGGTAAGAGCGATCAGATCCGCGATCTCTTCGCGATCGGTATCATCCAGGGCGACGATAACTTCGCGGATTTTGTGCTCTTTAATGATCCGCGGAATGTCTTCATAGCCGCCGATGATCGGCAGGCCCGCCATCACGTTGCCGATATTGCCGTTGGCGTGATCATCGATATAGCCCAGCAGTTTGAATTTCAGGATGGGTACGCTCTGAATTTTTTGAACGACGCTGACGGCCCGTTTGCAGGCCCCGACGACCAGCGTCGGACGTTTTTTAAAATCGAGGACCTCCCGGTTTTTAAGGAAACTGATCAGCAGCAAGCGGCCGATGCTGATGCCCAGGAAGAGCAGTAATCCGTAGAGAATCAAAACACGGCGGGCCGGGAGAAAAGGAATCCGGAACTCAAACGAAAGAAAGAAAACGACAATCGTACCGAAAAAGACAATCTTGAAGGCAGTGAATATTTCATCGATGCGTGAGGTGTCCCATTCAATGTGGTACAGATCGTTAAGTCCGAGTAACATCGTCCAGTAGATTGCCGACCAGCTGAGCCAGAGCAGCAATTCGGAATTTGTAATCCGTAGCTCCGCAGGGATTCGGGGCGCCTGCCACCAGAAATAGCTGATCAGAAAAGCGGCGAGAATGAAAACGATATCGCTGATAAAAAAAGCAAAACTTTGGAAAAATTGCGATGTATCGAAGGGCAGAAATTTCGGTTCGGCGTGTCCGTGTCCATTCCCGTTCAGAACACCGTTAATCTTGCCGTTGCCGTTGTTTTCACCTTTGCCGACCACGATCAGATTCTTCTCGATCTCGACGTAACCGAGCCGCCGGATCAGCATGGCACAGAGAATCACGCCGACGAAAAGAATCGTCATGATGCCGCGGGTACCGAGAAATACGAATGAAAGCCCCATCAGACCGGCCATAGCACTGATGAAATAGATGACTTTAACGGCATTGGCGTGCGAAAACCCGATGCTCATCAGACGGTGGTGAATATGCTCCTTATCGGCCTTAAAGGGGTGAATATGCTTTCCGGCACGGCGAAAGAATGAGATCGTCGTATCCAGCACCGGCATAGCCATTACGGTCAGCGGAATCAGGGCATTGATCGAATTCGTATCGCCGATCCGCCCGACTTCCAGGGAAATGATTGCAATCGAAAAACCCAGGAAAAGCGATCCGCAGTCCCCCATAAAAATCGAGGCCGGATGAAAATTGTAGCGCAGAAATCCTAGGTTCCCCAGAATCAAAAGGATATTCACAAGCGCTACCAGCGTTCGCCCCGATTTTAGCGCAATCACGGCGAAGATCAACAGAATGATGGAAGAGACTCCCGCAGCCAAACCGTCCAGGCCGTCTAAAAGATTGAGCGCATTGGTAATGAATACGATCCAGAGAATGACGAATAAGAAGGAAAATGCGCCTAGTTCGAAGGCCCCGATTCCAGGTATATAAACCACCTCAAAATGCATCCCGCCCCAAACCACCATACAGGCCGTGATGATCTGAAAGAAAAACTTGGTGGAGAATTTCATTTTTTTAAGATCGTCGTACAAGCCAACCAGCGCAATGAACACGGCGCTGATGCCCAGCACATAATAACGCCGGGGCACGACCCCGGCGACTTCCGGAAGAAGAAAAATAGAGGCGGCTACGCCGATTAAAACCGAGACAAGGATTGCCGCGCCCCCCAAATAGGGAACGAATCCATGGTGGACTTTGCGCGGAGCCGGCAAATCGCCGATGTGATAACGGATTGCGATTTTCCGGGCAATCCTGGTTAGGAGGATCGAAGAAAAAAATGTTATCGCCGCAACAATACCCGACCGAATCAGCACGTTTTATATTTCCTTGCTATCAAATTTCATAACGATTCGTAAATCCTTTATTCTTGAATAATTCGGAAAAATAGGGGAAAATCCCGTCCTTCTTCCTGTCGAATAAACGTAAAAAATGCCTATCTGTCACGCGAAGACAGCCAGCAGCCGGAGCGCATTAATGCCTTAAAACGCGTCAACTACTAGCAATTTTGGATGGATGAATCAGATATTTAGGTTAAGTAGCAATAATAAAGTCTGCCCGTACCTCTTTTTTTAACCTGGAAATAAGATAGGAATTTTATTGCTCGACGGCAAGCATTATTTATTATCCGCGTTGGAAAAAACAAAGAGGTGTGCGCCTACCCCTTTTTTCGAAGCAGACGGGAATTAGCATGATCGATCAGGGGTAATATTGCTCAACGGGCGTAACGATGTAACCGTACGGATCGGTCTCGGAAATTTCCCATTTTAAAATACCCGGTTTACCGAGAAAAATGCGACTTCCATCGAAATAGCTGAAAAATACTCCATCCCTGGATGCGAGACTCGCCCGGGAGTAACAAAAACCGGTCGGGCTATCGTTGAAACCCGAAAGGCGCACCAACTCCAGTGCATTGCACTTGTCGGCCGAGATGTGGATAGTGAGATCCATAAGCGTCGCACCCGTCATTACTTTCGCTTCCGAAATAAAGACAAGTCCACAGGGTGTCGCCACCAAAGCCCGGATCAGGTTCCCGATATTGTCCAGGGCCTGAATATCAAGCGGCTCGGTTCGGGCGGATCGAACAAACTTGGCATTGCCATCCATCAGATCGTCGGTACCCCAATAGATATAATTCTCGTCGAAGTAAGTAGCCGTCATGCGATGAACGTCCAGCGTTTTGGCGCCGTTCGGATTCGGGTCGGTAACGTCTATCCACCGCAATCCGTTGTTCTCACTCTTCCAGACTTTGCTCTCCTCTGGGCTGTCGCCGGAAGCCAGATACCAGGTGCCCGGACAGTACGGATCGGGTTGAACCAGATGAAAGTGCCGAATCTCCGGCCCGCTTGAATAACGGCCATTTTTCGTTAACACTATTTGCCAGGTTTCGCCGTCGTCCGCAGACCGCCAGACGGATAAGTGATCGACATAAATGGCATACTCGGCATAAATAATCGTTCCGTTATACTCACCGATACTCCAGTTGCCCAACCAAACGTAACTTCCAGCCTTCGTCTGTTTCAATAGGTTCCAGTCGGGATCGAACAACCATAGTCTCCCACTGGCGCTATCCCACAGAATGTGCCGATTCGACTCGGTTGTAAAACAGCGCTGCCACCGTGCGGAATTATCCGAAAAGACCACACGAAAGCTACTCCCCAGGTCTTCCGAAACGTAAATGTTGCCTGTATTGTTACGCGTCCCAATGACACTCCGCGAGGCGCGTTGATGCTTAACGGAATAAGGGTGCTCGAGGAACACCATTGAATCGATGAGAGTGACACGCAAAGTATAGCGTGATGTTCTGTCCGTTAAAAGCACATAATCCGCCTCGTCATCATCGCGCGGATCCGTTACGACCTGTTCATCTACGCACCGGATTAGCATAAACATGCAGATGGAAATCAAACCCAAACCATGAGCCTTCATTTCACCCCAACCCATTAAACATGCATGTATGTAAGAATATTTACCTTATTTAATTGGCTGAAATATAGGATAGCTGCTTTCATTTCCACAAGAGAAATCGTGCAATCTGATAGGATGATCTGTTATCGCAAGTTAGTGATCCGGTGCGTATGAATCAGGGTATCTCTGATTGCCCCGCAAAATCGATTAATCGGACCTCTGAGGTATTCGTGATATTGTTTAGCGAATGGGAATATTGATACAGCCGATTTTGGCCGATTGCTGAAGTTATTTCTAGCGTGAGGTCTGCGGCGGAGCCCATTTGGAAAATGTCTGCCCTGTAATCGCTTTCACAATCGCCACACTTGCCGAAATATGAATCAGACAGATATACGAAGGAATATAGAAGAGTTTCATTTTTGATTTTGCAACAGAGCCCACGAGTGCCAATGCATAGAAAATAATCTGCACAATCAGAACAATCCGATAAAACGGCTGCTGCCAGAGAATGGCAGATGAGAGGAAAAGCAGAACCGAGAGCAATCCCGATATCCACCTGAAAAATTTATGAAACAAGAATTCAAACAGGCGAAATCCCCGTAAATATTTTTTGAGTTTGATGAATCCACGGATGCCGCGGTTGACGATTCTAACCTTACGGTTATATTCCTCTCTGCTGTCGGTTGCAGTCTTCTCATAAGCAACTGCCTCCGGTTCATAACGCACCTGAAATCCCAAAGAGGAAATTTTCATGGGTATTTGAAAGTCATTGGCAACATCGGTTTCCAGCTGCGAGAGCAGCGCTTTTCGTGCGCTGAAAATCGTACCGTTCGCCACCAACAATGTGCCGAACTTACTCTCCAGTATTTTCAAAAAATGCTCATATTTCCAATAAAGCCCCTCGCCTCGACTGACATCAGACATCTCGGTCTGGGATAACACCAGGTTGCCGACAACACAACCTACTTTGGGTAAAATATAGTGCTTAACCAGGTGTTCGATTGCATCTTTTTTATAGAATGCGTTAGCATCCGAAAAAACTATAATTTCGGAATCTATCTGCGGCAGAGCTTGATTAATCGCATAGTTCTTGCCCTGGTTAGAATCACTATGAATCAGGCGTATCCGTGGAACATACTGGGCACAGATCGCATCTGTTCCGTCGCTGGATCCGTCCGAAATCACTAGAATTTCCAAATCCGGATAGCTCAACGAAAGACTATTCTTTATTTTTCTTTCGATGACTTTGCTTTCATTGAACGCCGAGATCAGCAAAGTAACTTTCGGAATAGAGTCAACGGAATGAATCTGTTCGTCGCGGATAAAAAGGGAAAACACATACAGGATTATTGGATAACCTAAAAACGTCATTCCCAGAATCAGTACCGTTATCCAAAAAATAATCTCTATAATCATTT
Source organism: uncultured bacterium (assembly GCA_964589175.1). Classification (GTDB taxonomy): domain Bacteria; phylum Fidelibacterota; class UBA2242; order UBA2242; family UBA2242; genus CAZPRY01. The sequence continues at coordinate 54,379 of CAZPRY010000003.1, read as the reverse complement.
GTATCAGTCCATCTCTGTCGAATTCAGAACTACCGGCCTTAAATATACATCCCGGCTACGAATTCTCCCGATCTTTTTTCCGAAGTTCATCGTAAATAGCAATGATTTTTTTTTGGTTGTCATCCGGTTTCACCGGAATACCCCGATCAGGATTGGCAAGCACATCCCACACTGCGGTCTCAAATCCGTCACGATCATTATAGGGAAACAGATAAGTCCCGGGCAGTCTTTCTACCGCATCGGTCGCGATCGCGGGTGTTTTCCAATAGCCGGCCTCACGAATGGTGACACAGTCGCCGTCCCGGTCAATGTTCCGAAGCAATGCATTGGCGTGCTGTAAAAGCCAGTTAAACGCTTCCGGACTCAGGTCATGGAAACGGATGATATTTCGCACACCGGCGATCATGTGCTGTACTTTCTCCCGGTAAATGGGATCGCCTTTACCATAGAGCGCAAAAATCCCGGTAATCGTTGGGTGATCCTGCAGAAAGCGAATAATCATCTCATAGCCATAATAGTCAAAGTACCCGCCGCTGACCAGGAAGACGGGCTGAGATTCGTTCCGGAGCAATTGAATAATCGGCTGCTCCAAGCCGGCGGGATCGGAATCCGGGTACAAAAAAGCCGGGATCACCGACACCTTCGGCAATTCCACAATGAAATGTTTCCGGACAATCGCGCTCTGCGCTTCACTGACCAGAATAATTCTATCCATAAATCGCAAGATACGCCCAATCAGCCATTTCCGAAATTGCGGATAATCCTCAAATTCCTTGGTGAAGCTTCCGCTATGGATGGTAACGATCTTTTTTTGACGAAAAAAGAACAGAGCCAGAAGCCAAATTTTGAACGCATTCCCAAAGGCCTTAACATGAAAATGCACCAGCAACGGTTTCCGTTTGAGCCGCAGTAACCGAAAGATTCGCCGCGGATTGATGATGTCAGGATTCGTGTACTCCTTATCCGCCAGCTCGGGTAAATCCAGAACGAAGCATTCAATGCCAAGTTCTTTGCAGTGTTTATAGAGGCGTTGAATGTGGACCGTTATCCCACCATACGGGGGCGGGAATCCGCCAATCAGCAACACCCGTATTTTTTTAATTTCCTGCAAACTTCACCCTCAGATCAAGTTTTGTGACCTCACCCACCCGCGTACAAACTTTCAAACAGCTGGTTCAGGTCCTGACGATTGCGATACCCTTCCTCGACTTTTAATTGACCATATCGCAGGATTCTGTCAGCCATCGCCTCTTCATCGCCGAAATCGACGATGAATCCGTTTTTGCCATCCTGAATAATCTCCCTGAAAAAGGGAATGCAATCGGTGACGATGACCGGCTTCTTCAGATACAGGTTTTCCAGCACGACATTGGGAAGCCCTTCCCAGCGGGAAGATAATACGAACAAATCCGCAAATTTGTAAAAGGGAAACGGATTCATCTGAAATCCGATAAAAAAAACAGAGTTCTGCAGACCGAGTTGCGCTACCAGTTCAAGCAATTGTCGTTTATGCGATCCGTCGCCGAACTCTTTTCCAAGGATATGAAGCCGAAAAGAATCATTTTGCCGGAGAACCTTAGCGAAGGATCGGATCAGAAAATCGAAGCCTTTCTCTTCCCGGATCCTGCCAGCCGCGACAACATTAATACAATCGTCTTGAAACGGATTTTCCGCATCGCGCAGTTTTTCCGCAATAAACTCGGTATCGACCGGGTTGACCAGCACATGTATCTTATCGGGTGGAATTTTGAAATACGATTGTATCTCTGCTTTCATTGCTTCCGTCTGTGCGATGATTTTATAAGCACGGGGATAGAGCCATCGAATTAACCATAAATAAAAACCTGGCAAATACTTTGTCCCGAATTGAGCGCTTGGCATACTTGGTTCGTAAAGGATGATCTTTATTTCTTTCGGCAAAAAGGAGGAGGCCAGCAGAACGAGTATATTCATGCGGTTCAGGGTTGACACGATCAGTTGCGGCTTTATGTGCCGAATATATTTTATCAATTTGAAAAAGCTGTGCCTTGTCCGCTTTTCGCCAAGATCCAAAATCCCAACGTGCGAAGGGATTAAACCCAGGAAAATCCCGGTACGCTCCACGAGCAGCAGATTGATCTGAAACCGTTCGCGGTCCAGCGCCCGGATATAGTTCACAAACGTACGTTCCGCGCCCCCCCCGTCCAGGTTGGGAATGACAAATAGAATTTCTATCTTCTCGTGATCTTCTGTCATTGGCTCATCCGGTTTTGGATACCTGCTGTAGTTTTCGCACCTTTTGAAAGACGAATCCGATCAGGTAAAAATCGCTTATAAAACCTACCAGCGCAAACATGGCAATTGAGATATAATGGCTTTGAAACAATTGATATCCGAGATAGATGCTCAAGAACCTGAACAGCGCCACCACACATTCAAAATAGAGGCTGAATTTCTGTAAGCCAAGGATTTGCAGGGACATAACAGCCGGCGGATTAATGGTCAGGCTGAAAATTGAAACCATCAAAATTTGGGCATAAATCCCCGAGATCAGCCATTCGGCGCCGAAGAGCACAGCGAAGATTTTCCTGGCGAAAAGGCCAACGATCAGATAAGGGACAATCGATACGGCAGCCAGATTAACGGTAGATTTGCTTAATATCTGTCCGATACTGCACTTTTCAGCAAATATCCGGGAAGCACGCTGGTAGTACACCGGCCGAACCGAGCCGCCTATCAGCCGCGCCGGTGTGTTCAACGCCCGGTTGGTCAGCGAGAAGAAACCGGCAATCGCCGGGGAGAAGAAAAACGTGAGCAAGATAACCGGCAAGTGCTGCGAGATGGCGTTGATTAAAACGGAAAAACTCTGGTATTTGGGGAAATTTTGATACTCCCGCATGTTGTGGAGAACGGATTGACGGGAGATTTGGCGTAAGTGGAGCGTGTTTTTACGTACCGAATGGATCACCAGCATGAAGACAGCAATCAGAGTACCGGAGAAATTCCCCCAGATCAACCCCAGGGAACTGACTCCGGATATCTCCAGGCCGGCCTGCCCGAATATAGTCGTGGTAGACTGAACGATGCGGGAACTGGATACCGTTTTAAAAAATTCCTTGCGCGCGCCCCAGGTAGTGAATACCTGCAGCAACCCGCTGGCCAGTACACCCAGCGGCAAAATCCAGATAAAGGTGTCAATATTATTGGTCAGACGTGCGATCAACGGACGAAAAATCAGAATGACCAGGAATACAACGAACGCTGTGATAAATACGGCAATCGTCGAGAGAAACAATAGCGCCTGGGCATCCTTCTCTTCTTGCGGTAACATGATCGCGAGTTCGTATTTCCAGCTGGAAACCACCGTGATTATTCCAACAATAGCAATATAAAGCGCGAAAACACCGAATTCGCCCGGAGTAAAGATGCGCGTCAGAAAGGGTGTGCCCACCAGCATAATCGCCTGAGAAATCGCCGTCCCGGACATCAGGGTGATCACATTCAGCAGGTAAGTATTACTCTTAATGGAGTTATTCAGCTTCAATCGCCAGATCCTGTTTTTGATCCGATAATTGATGAGATATTCTCTTTGAAAAGGCCAGAATGATGAGAAAGAGTATCCAGGCAAATTTGGTATAGTAGGATACCGTGACAAATTCAACGGCCATGAGACTCAACATCGCCGTGATGAAAATATGAACAAGAATAAGTTCCTTCGAATGCAGCTCTAACTTTTTTCGCAATGTGATCAATTTGGTGAAAATGGAAGCATAAATCAGGTAGTAGGCGATGGCCCCGAAAGTCCCGATCGAAGAGAGTAATTCGATATAATTGTTGTGCGAATAAAGCGGCCTGGAGATGGGCCAATAATGTTTGATCATGACTCTGAAATTATCGAGACCAATCCCGAATAACGGATGATCCAGCCAGATCAGCACGCCGTAGCGGGCAAGTTGTCGCCGTTCGTAAGCACTGTGATCGATAACCTTTGCCAGATAACTATTCGAAGATTTCATGGTTAATTTCAGGAAGGTCACCAAGGCATTAAAGCGGGCGTAGTATTCGCTTTTTCTGAAAAAATAGAAGGCAATCACGATGGCGATAAGCACGATGGCCAAAATCATAAAAATCCGGATAATAAACTTCCTGCGGTTCACCAGATGCTTGAGCTTGTGAAGATTGTTCAGAATCAGATACAAAACGGAACTGATGATTATCAGAAGAATACCCTGGCGGGATTGCGTTTTGATGATTCCGTAAATTAGAAAGACGACGATTCCTGATAGAAAAACGCGGATTTGCCAGCGTTTCTGAATCAAAAAAAGATAGAGGCTGAACAAGAATGCGAAAGCGCCGAAAACAGCCAGAATATTCGGATCTCCGGCTGTGGATGCCAGGCGATTTTGATAGACCATTCCGGACATAGTGCCCTGGGTGCTGACTCCGTAGGCATAGGTAATCACAACCGAGAAGATAATAGTATAAAAAATGTGCTCTATGCGGATGCGATCATCCTGCAGAATCATCGAATAACCCGCGATAAAAAGGAGAACCAGCTGAATCAGGGTTGCAAATTTTACGGCGACCAGATGAATATCCAGAGCGAACAAGGTCGATAGGAGACAAAAGAAAAGCCAGATCCCGATATAATTGTTTTCCCGGCTGAGATAGATCTTCTTCTTTTCCCAGATTACCTGGAATATGAGGAAGTAAAAGAGCATCAGTAGACCAAATCCTTTGGATACGATATTCCCGGACGGTACCATTGATATAATAATGATCGAACTAATGTACAGCAGCAACAGGATTTCCGCCGCCGAAAAGGCCTGAATTCTGAAAAGTTTTTTACTGCCGAGCCTGACAATCATAGGCGATTATATTAAATTTTCCCGGTAAGCTGTCTCTTTCATGATCGCATAAGTGGTCGCGGCGATACCCGATAACAAAAATACCAAAATCACGATGATGGATCGTTTGGGTTTGGCTTTCAACTCCGGCCGAACCGCATAATCCAGGATTTGCAGGGTAGGAATGTCCTTAGCCTCCTCGAATTTTTGCTGTTCGTACTGCGGTCCGAGATACTGCAGAACAGTTGTATAATAGTCCACCTGCCGCTGCATTTTAATAAGCTTAATTTCCAGATCAGGGATGTCATTGAAGTTGGGTATCAAATTTTCAAGTGCATTGCTGTGAATATATTCAGTGTATTTTCCACGCAGGCTTTCCAATTCAAAACGGATCTGGTGAATGGCGGGATTGGTTTTCCCGAAAGTCTTTTCAGCCACTTCCATTTCAACTTCTTTCTCGATCACCTGGGCCTTTAACATTGCCGCCTGCGAAACTCCGGCGCTAACCTGATCTTCGAGGCTGATAATTCCATTTTCTTTCATGAAAGCCGACAAATTCTGACCAATCATTTCCAGACTATCCATGACATCCTGAACCCGTCCCTCCATAAAAATACGGTTGTTGCGGGCGTTGCTCGTTGCCAGCTGAATATTCATGGAATCCAGGCAGCGAACAATATAGTTGGTGATATCCGCAACCTGATCCTGATCTTTATCAAATAATGAAATGGTAATCTGATATTCGTCCCCGACCTCGAAGTTCAGGTTTTTATCCAGTTTCTTCAGGGCCTGGCTTCGATATTCACACTTGTAGCGTTCCTGCAGATTAAAACGCTGAATTACATGTTCCCGAAGTGAACGGCTCTTTAAAATCGCCAGGTAGCGAAAGACACTCTCCCCACCGCCAAGCATCGAGCCCATGCCTAAATCGCTCAGAATGCTCATCGGATTCAGGGAAGTATCCGACGTCTCAGGGGCGAGGATTATGGCAGTCGCGGCATACCATTTGGGCAGGAGCAGGCTGACGCCAATGGATATTAAAGTCAGGATCAGCACCGTGATGATGATGAACTTTTTCCATTTCCAGATGATTTTCCACAATTCCCGCAAATTTAATTCTCTTTCTTGCATGCTATCTCCAGATGGATTTATGACAAATTGCTGTTATATCACTTTCGATTACTGATCACGTTAATGGTCAGGAATATGGACGCTACCGTTCCGATTACCTGAATGACACCCGATTCACCGGCCAGAATCGAGGTCAGCGACATTGGAACGACGATGACATCCCCGCGCGTGACTTCCGAATACAGGCCTTTGCTCCTGGTGCCGTCCTGGTGAATCACGGTAATTGCCCTGGACCGTCCTCTCCGTGTGTTGCCGCCCGCCAGGCCAATGTAATCGATCGCCTTGAAGTTGCTGATAAAGGGATAGGCACCGGGAAGGTTTACCTCACCCTGAACGTAGATCTGGCTCAGCATCCCGATTTCGATCATGTCACCGGCCTGCACTTGAAACTGGCGCATCTCTTTATCGACCTCGGGATTGTTTAAATCGAAAGCGTACATTTTTTTATCGTTCTGCTCGTAACGGGTCACGGTTATGGTTCCCAGTTCAACATCCTCGCCATAGTCCATATAGTTTTCGAGAAATGAGCTCAGGGTCTGGTTTTGGTACAAGGGATACAAACCCGGTTCCAGCACACCGCCTTGGACACTTACCGTCTGTTCGTTAAGGATCGCACTTGGAACAAATACGACATCACCATCCAGAAGGCGGGGATTAGAGGCTAAATCACCCGTTCGTTGATACTTCGCCCCGTCGACAATCAGCGTATCAGCGCCTCTATAGATACGGATATCACTGAGGTTTGCCAGGCGTTTCGCCCCACCGCTGCGGGTGATTACGTCGAACAGGCGATCCATCGGTTTCGCCAGGCAGGCGCCGATGCTATAGACATTACCCAGTACAAAAACTTTCATCGGCCGGATGCTGACTAGATTGATGGAAACGTCGGAATCCTGATAATAGGTGCGCAATTTTTTTTCGAGCAGGGATTTGGCCTCTGCCAGTGTTTTTCCCTTCAAATCAACCGTAAAATGCCCCGGCACATCCACGAGTCCCTCCGACGAGACCAGAACTTCGAGGTATTGGGGCAGACTGCCCGACAGGTTAATCGCCAGGATATCGCCCGGCCCCATTGGGTATTCTTCAGGAATCACCCAGCCGTCCACGGCATCCAGTTCGATAAGTGCTTTTTCCAGCGTCTTGCGGTTTTGAATCCGCTGGTCAAGAATTGCATTGGTACGTATTGCTTCCTCAGTGGTCCGTTTCTCTTTGGCGGCCTGCTGTCTGACCTTGAACTCTATTTTGTCCGATTGCGCAAGACTAACTCCGCAAAATAACAGCAGGAAGACAACGGCAAATCGAAAATAATGGGTTGTTTTAAACATAACAGACTATCCTCTTTTATCGCCCAATCTAATAATATTCTTATAGGAAGAGATGAACTTCCCGGTGACATTGCGCGTATCGATCAGCAACGGGACTTTCCGGGTAACGATTTCATAATCCAGATTTTTATGATCGGTAATCACGATTGCGGCATCATAGAAGGTCAAGTCCCAGTCTTTGCTGGAAACCGATTTTTTATGGCCGCCGTTCCACTGAATTTCGGCTACATAGGGATCGTGATAATCTACGGCCGCGCCTTTGGCTTCGAGCAGTTTCATTACGTCCAGCGCCGGGGATTCGCGTACATCGTCGATGTCGCGCTTGTAGGCCATTCCCAGGATCAGGAGTTTGGAGCCGTTGATTGCCTTCTTCTGTTGGTTCAGGCCTTCGGTTAACAACTCCACGACATACTCCGGCATGGCGGTGTTGATCTCGCCGGCCAGTTCGATGAATCGGGCATTGTAGTTTAAGGTCTTCATTTTCCAGGAAAGATAAAACGGATCGATCGGAATGCAATGCCCGCCCAGACCCGGACCCGGGTAAAATTTCATAAATCCAAAGGGTTTGGTCGCGGCGGCGTCGATGACTTCCCAGACATCTACGCCCAGTTTATCACACATCAGGGCCACTTCGTTGACCAGTCCGATGTTGATCGCACGGAAAGTATTCTCCAGCAATTTCACCATCTCCGCGGATTCGGAAGAATAAACGGGCACGACTGTATCGACAACCTCTTCGTAAAGCAACTTCGCGATTTCGGTGCATTTTTTCGTCACGCCACCGATCACCTTGGGTGTGTTTTTCGTTTTGTAAACAGGGTTGCCGGGATCGACCCGCTCCGGTGAAAACGCCAAGTAGAAATCCTGCCCGACCTTGAGGCCGCTCTCTTCCAGCTTCGGCAGCATGAGTTCCCGCGTCGTACCGGGGTAGGTCGTGCTTTCCAGTACGATCAGCATATCCTTATGCAGGTACTTGGCGATCTCTTCCAGAGCCGCAATAATGTACGAAACATCCGGGTCTTTGGTCTTGCGCAGCGGCGTCGGGACGCAGATCGAAATCGCATCCAGTTCCCGGATTACGGCAAAATCCGTGGTGGCTTTCAGGAAACCCGCTTGCACGGCGTGGGCCAATTCCCCGTCCACCACATCACCGATATAGTTTTTGCCCCGGTTGATGAGGTCGACTTTCTCCTGCAGCACATCGATTCCGGTTACGGAAAAATTGGTGTTGGTAAATTCAATAGCCAGCGGTAAACCGACATAACCGAGACCGATAATACCGATCTTTACCTCTTTATTCGCAATTTTCTGTTCCAGCGTCATTTCAGAGCTCCATTTTATAATGGTTCTTGTAAAATTCAAGATATTCGCCGCTTTTCAGGGGCCGCCACCAACCGGGATTTTGGACATACCAGTCGATTGTTTCTCTCAAGCCGCTCTCGAATTCATAGGCGGGATTCCACCCGAGCTTGCGCAGTTTGGCGTCGCTGATCGAGTAGCGGCGATCATGCCCCAGCCGGTCCTGAACATAACGGATCAACCCGGCCGGCTTGCTCAGATGCTGTAAAATGGTATTTGTAATCTGTATGTTTTGCTTTTCATTGCGACCGGCGATATTGTAAACTTCACCGTCCCGGCCGTTTTTCAAGATGAATTCGACGGCGCTGCAATGGTCTTTCACATAGAGCCAATCGCGGATATTTTGACCGTCGCCGTAAAGCGGCAGGGGCTTGTCCTCGATCGCATTGGTCACAAAGAGCGAGATCAGTTTTTCCGGATACTGAAACGGGCCATAATTATTCGAAGCACGCGATACTATCACCGGCAAACCGTAGGTCACGAAGTAGGAATAGGCCAGGCGGTCCCCGCCGGCTTTACTGGCGGCGTAAGGATTGCTCGGCTTGAGCGGCGATTCTTCGCTGAAGGAGCCGTCGTCGATCGAGCCGTAGACTTCATCCGTACTGATCTGGATGAAGCGCTCGATCCCGAATTTCTTCGAGGCCTCCAGGAGCACATAGACACCGTACATATCGGTCCGGATAAAATCGCCGGGATTCCCGATGCTGCGATCCACATGACTCTCGGCCGCGAAATTGACGACAAAATCCGGCTTGTATTTCTCGAAAATCGCCTGCACAGCCGCTTCGTCACAGATATCCCCTTTGACGAAAATATAATCGGGATTGGCCTCCAGGTCGCGCAGATTTTCCGGGTTGCCGGCGTAGGTCAGTTTATCCAGATTAACCACCCGGACCCGTTTGTCGTAGAGATCAAAAAGAGAATGAATGTAGTTGCTGCCGATAAATCCGGCGCCGCCCGTAACGAGATAGACTTTTTGTTGGTCTGCGTTCACCGCTTCTGCTCCCCTGTTATCCGGGCCCGATTCTCGATTTTACGGCCGATGCAATCGTAGCGAAAGCCCTTTTCCATGATCGTCTCGGGATCGAAGATATTGCGCGTATCGATCAGGATCGGATTCTTCATCAGCGATTTGATGTAATCAATATTCATCCCGCGAAATTCGTTCCATTCGGTCAGAATGATCAGCGCGTCGGCCTCCTTCATGACATCGTAGCTCGAGGCCACATATTTGATGTCCGGAAAATGCTTACGCATCTCATCCATCGCCTCGGGATCGTAGGCCTGGATACGGCCGCCCCTGGCGAGGATTTCTTCAATCACCGTCAACGCCGGCGCATCACGGACATCATCGGTGTTGGGTTTGAAGGCCAAACCAAGGATGCCGATCACCTTGTCTTTCAGATCCGGCAGCAGGGCCAGCAGTTTGTCCACCACACGCAATTTCTGCAGCCGGTTGACCTCGATGACGGCCTCCACGATCGTGGCGTGCAGACCAACACCCTCCGCGATTTTGGTCAGCGCCAGGGTATCTTTCGGAAAACATGAACCGCCGAAGCCCGGGCCGGCATGCAGGAATTTATTCGAGATGCGGCCGTCAAGGCCCATGGCTTTGGCCACCACCTGAACATCGGCATCCACTTTTTCGCAGATGTTGGCAATCTCGTTGATGAATGAAATTTTAGTTGCGAGAAAGGCATTCGAAGCATACTTGATCATTTCGGCGGTATGGATATCGGTCGCCACAATCGGCGTTTCGATCAGGTATAAACTGCGGTAGATCTCCTTCATGATCTCCAGCGCCTTTTCCGATCTCGAACCGATCACGACCCGGTCGGGCCGCATGAAGTCGCCGACCGCAGAACCCTCGCGTAAAAACTCGGGATTGGAGACAACGTCGAACATTTCTTCGCTGACTCCCTGGGCAAGCAGGTGATCGCGGATTTTATCGCCGGTCCCGACAGCCACCGTACTCTTGGTCACAATCACCTTGAATCCGTTGATGACCCTGGCGATCGTATTCACAGCGTTGAAAACATAAGAGAGGTCCACCTCGCCTTTAGGGCCGGAAGGCGTCGGCAAGGCCAGGAAAATCACCTCGGAATTCTGAATGCTATGCTTTAGATCCGTCGTAAAGGAGAGTCGTCCTTGGGCAACGTTTTTCCGCACCAGTTCCAGTAAACCGGGCTCGTAGATCGGTAATACGTCCTGCTTCAGTTTGCGGATTTTTTCTGCGTTGATGTCGACACAGATTACCTCATTACCGAAATCGGCCAGACCGGTTCCCGAAACCAGGCCCACATAACCGACACCGAGCATAGCGATTTTCTTCATAGAACACCCTCTCTACTAAATTTTAGATTGTTATAAAAATGGGATGATTGCGTCAGGATTGGGTAGCAAATTACAGTTTATGTCAACTTAAACGGAATCCCTCTCATTTTGTCCTATAAGAAGCACGCCGAAAATTAGAGTAATCTGAATAAAAAAACCATTAATTTTTACTGATAACCGCGCATTCTGCGGTAAGTCCACTCCAACGCCAGCAGGATGATGAGAATCAGCAGGATTCCAAAGAAGCGCCAGAGTTTCAATTCCCGCCTGAATTCGACAATTTTAGATTCCGACGGGATCATGCGGGCCAAAGCTTCGAGGTCGGTCAGGCCGAGCTTCTTTCCGCCTGTTTTCTGCGAAATTACCCGGAGTACATCCGCTCGCTGCATCACGGTCAGCAACTCAACGGGTTGGTCCAGTACCTCAATTCTTATCTCCCTGTCACCAAGCACATTATCACCCAGTTTTACTTCCGCGCGGATGATATAGTTCCCACCGGTGCGCAGCGGCAATTCGGCCTCGTAATAATCCTCAAGCCGGTTCGCTTTGAGTGGAATTTCCGTTCCGTCAGCGGCTCTTTTAGCCATAATTTGGACCGCAGCATCTTGCAGGAAATTACCCTGCAGATCGAAAACACGCGTTCGGATGGCCGCCGATTCGCCTACCAGGTAAACCTCCTTAGCCGTTTCCAGCAGAATGTTGGAAGTCGCCAGGGTATCGCTGAGCCAGAGCGCAGTTCCCTGCATTAAGGCCGGGTAAATAGGCGCCAGATCGCTCTCGCGTGTCATGAAGTACCAGCGCCAAACATCCTGCCCGAAGCAAAATGCGACCCGGCATTGGGCCAGCTCGCCGACGGCCAGGACCGGCTGCTCCTGCAGGGTTGCGGCCTTGACCAGGGTAAGCAGCTGTGTTCGCAGTGCGAAACGGCGATATGGCCAGCCAACCGGCGGCAGATTGTTCCAGAGCGAAAATTCTTCACCGCGATAGAAACGGCTGCGCACCGCCGGATGATTCCGGGAGCTCTCCTCAAATTGTACAAGAACTGAGCTTTTACTTTCGGGATTGATCTCGAACTCGACCGCGCGCTGTCCCAGCAGATCGCTCAATTTGTCGGCTGCCGTGCGACTGCCAGGAAAAACAAAGAGCGGGACCTTTTCCGCGGTAAGTTTGCTCCGAACAGCAGCGAAATCGCTCCGCCCGGATTCCTGCGTCGGGTAATTTACAAGTACTGCACAATCCCATTTCTGCGCAATGGTCGCCGAGAAGGAGCGCGGAATCATTCCGGAGGGCGTTTCACTGTATTGCAACACATCGGTATCGTCCAGTTGCGCCAGCACTTCCGCCAGGATTTGGGCCTCAAAACCGGCCTGCCCGCTGATGATCACGATCCTTTTACGTTGCTCGGTTACCCTGATAATCCCGGCCTGTTTGTTATTGTAGATATTCGGATCGTCTTCTGCTTTCAGAAGCACCGAATATTTTCGTCGCCCGGTTCTTTCGGGAATCGTACGGAATTTCATTTCCTGCCGGAAGTATTCCGCTTGCGTCTTCACGATCCGCTTATCGATAAGTTTCTCCCCTTCGTATAGGGAAATCTCAAGCGTTTGTCCGTTCCCGAGTGGAACGAACTCAACTGAAATATTCAGCGTATCGTCCAGCCTGGCTGAAGTCGGTAAAGTGATACCGGCAATGGACGGATCCAGGGGCTGCAGGCTGTCGCCGATACCCAGGGTGAAAACAGGAAAACCGACGTCAGGCGCCATAAAGCGCGGGTCTTCACCCCGCGTTACCACGCCGTCGGAAACCAGCAAGGCTCCGCGGAAGTTGTGCTCCTCACCGGTTTGGGCCGTCTGGAAAGCCGCCACGATATCGGTGCTGCCGTCGCTGAAGGTCAGGCCGTTTTGCGGATTTCGAATTGCCCGAGCACTGTCGCCGACCAGCAGGTAGCGCAGCGTTATATCGCGCTGCCCCAGCGCCTTTTCAAATCCTCTCAATCCAGCCAGAAGCGTATCCGGCGAGAAATCCTTCTGATGCTTCATACTCAGCGAATTGTCCAGCCAGACGAGGAACTCGGGTTTATATTCCCGGCGTTGCGTCCACTGTAAAACCGGCTGGGCAAACAGAAACAGCGCCAGCATAAGCACTGCGCCGCGCAAAATTGCCAGAATATAAAAATCCCGATTCAGGTCCTGGCGGCGGGCTTTGAAAGCAACTATGAACAGGATCAGTGCGAGTAGAATAAGGGCCGCAAACCAGATTTTGAGGTTTAGAAAATGGATCGATATATCATGCATTAAGCAGGTGTTTCCAATGATAAATTCGGAATGGCGGAGATTTCCAGGCTTGAGGTCAGGCCGCGCCGCAGCATTTCCACTCCCGTGCGGGCGATCATGGCAGCGTTGTCCGTGCAATATTCCAGGGAAGGGAAGAAAATCCGAACACCCTGTTTTGGAGCTTCGGCGGCAAAGACTTCACGAAGTCTCGAATTCGCAGCCACTCCGCCGGCAAGCACCAACTTGGACAGGCCATTTTCACGCAAAACCCGAAAGGCGTGCGTTTTCAGAACCTGCACGATGGCCTCCTGGTAGGAGGCGCACAGATCGGTCAGGTGGGTCGTCGCCCAGTCTTTGCCCTCCTGTCTCACCAGGTAGAGCAAGGCGGTTTTCAAGCCGCTGAAACTGAAATTGTCCCGGGCCCCCTTGATGCGCGCCCGTGGAAAATGATAAAATTTGGGATTCCCGCCTCCCGACCGCCTATCGATGGCCGGTCCTCCCGGAAACTCCAATTCAAGAATGCGCGCGGCTTTATCGAAAGCCTCGCCGGCGGCATCGTCCACACTACGCCCCAGAATCTGGTAATCGCCGAAGTCCCGCACATACACGATCTGGGTATGCCCGCCTGAAACCAGCAGACACAGAAAAGGGAATTCCAACTCCGCGTGATCCAGGAAATTGGCCATGATGTGGCCCTCGACATGATTCACGCCGATCAGCGGTTTGCGGAGAGCGTACGCCAATCCCTTGGCGAAACTCAGGCCGACCAGCAGAGCGCCCATCAGTCCCGGTCCGCGGGTGACTGCGATTCCATCCATTTCCTCCAGCGCCAGGCCCGTTTTCTCAAATGCCTCACGAGTCAGAGCAGATATCAGGCGCATGTGCTCGCGGGAGGCGTACTCGGGTACCACGCCACCGAAAGAGGCATGCAGGCTCTGAGAGGCGATGATATTGATACGGACCGCGTTGTCTTCGACAATCGATATGGAAGTCTCGTCGCAGGAGCTTTCGATTCCCAGTATTTTCAAACGAAATTACCTTTCCCGGAAGACGCGCACTTCACATTGCTCCGGGGTCACCCGCCTTACCCCGATGATCCCGTCCGGCAGTTTCATTAAAGGCGCATAATATTGCTGGCCGGCTTTCCACTGGCTGCTGTAATCAAAGTAAATCTCAAAGTCGTCGGGCGTGAGTTGCTTCAGTCTCCGGACTCCGCCGGTCACCAGCAAGACATAATCGGAGGGCACGATTTCCACCCTGGTACGCGCCGGAACGCCGGTGATTTTAATCGGAATTCCGCTCAGTGTTTTCTCGCTGATCTGATCGAGTTCCTGAATCACACGCACCCGATCATGTGATACGGCGATATTCTCCGATTCCTTCAGATCCAGGCGCATTTCGCGATCGAAGCGCGCCGCGAGATTTTGCAGCTGCAATGGCTCCGTTCCGACGACATTGTAATAATTCACGTAGAATTGCGGGCCGCTCAGCACGACGCTGTCCGGAAACACCCGGGGAGCGCCATCGAGAATATACCCGGCCGCCGGCTGAATCTCGATCGCAGGGACTACCGGTAATTTCCGGGTGGTCAGCACATCCAGTTCTATCGTGAGCGTATCGGGGAAAATCACCTCGCTGAATTGCGCATCGGTTCCGCGCGGTGTAATGATTTTTTCAGGATTGTTCTGAAAATATTCGTTCAGCGCAAAATTGTAAAACCAGCGAATGTTCTGCAGATCGACAACGAAGCGGAATGAATTGCCGCGCGAGAACATCAGGTAGAGCAGATCGATGCCCCGACCGCTGAAACTGGCCTGCACTTTCGCGGGGAGTTTCTGCTTCAGGGTTTTACCCTCTTCAATATTATGAACTTCAAGCGGAACACTGAAAGTATAGGTGAACTCATTTCCGAGAATGATAAAGAACCAGAGCAGGATCGTAAAAATCAAGACACCCACTTTCGAATTCGTATCGGTCATCAACCATTTCCTGAGCTGACGGCCGCCGGTCGAAAGCAGTTTCATGAAACCCGCAATGTTGAATTGAACGTCATTTTTCATATTCGATCCGCCCCTGAAAAATAAGAAAGGGGCTTGGAATATTCAAGCCCCTTATGAGAGTGATTCAGGTTAATCCAATGCCGATGCGCTATTCGGTTTTTTCCCCGGCTTCATCGGTCCCGGCGGTTTCCGCATCTTCCTTTTTATCTTCGTCGCTCTTCTTATCGGCTTTGGCCGTCTTGGTCGTCTTTTTACGGGCCGTGGCTTTCGGGGCCGCCTTTTTGGGCTTGGCTTCCTTCGCTTCCGGCTCGCCGGCTTCGACCTTTTTTTCCTCAGTCTCGGCGGGTGCTTCAAGCTCCGGCTCTTCTTCGACAACCTTCTTCTTGGCTTTGGCTTTCGGTTTCTTCTCCGTTTTCACCGCTTTTTCCGATTCGGCGATTTTCTCGATGATCGCTTCGGGAATTTCCATCTTCTCGACGGCATCTTCCTGTTTCATCATGTACGCTTCAACTTCGGTTTTCGGTTTCTTCGGGATAGCCTGATCTCTGGAAAGCACGAGTTTCTTATCGTCCGGATTGACTTCCAGGACTTTCAATTGCATAACCTCACCGATTTTGACCTTCTTGCTGACGTCTTTGCGGTCTTTCTTAGGCATCTGTCCCAACGGTACGATACCTTCCAAGCCGTATTCGAGTTTGACGACAAGCAATTTGTCGGTAATGCGGGCGACTTCGCCTTCCACGATGGCGCCTTCGATATAGGTCGTTCCGATCAACGGCCAGGGATCATTTTCCAGCTGCTTGATACCCAGGGAGATTTTACGGTTGTCTTTGGATATATCCAGCACTTTGACTTCGATCTCATCGCCGCGGTGGAGTACTTCGCGCGGGTGCCTGATCTTACGGGTCCAGGACAGATCGGAGATATGGACAAAACCGTCAATGCCTTCCTGCAGTTCGATAAAAGCGCCGTAGGTCGTCAGGTTACGGATGATCCCTTTCTGGGTCGATCCGATCTGATAAACCGTATCGATGCTCTCCCACGGATCGGGTTCCAGCTGTTTGTAACCCAGCGAGATTTTGCGCTCTTCACCGTCGATATTCAGCACTTTGGCTTCAACCGAATCGCCCAATGTGAAGACCTCGGAGGGATGTTTGATGTGCTGGGTCCAGGAAATTTCCGAAATGTGGATCAGGCCTTCGACACCCTTTTCCAATTCCAGAAATACACCGTAATTGGCGATATTGACCACTTTTCCGGTGACCACGGAACCGACCGGGTAACGAGTTTCGATACCTTCCCACGGATGCGGCATCAACTGTTTTAATCCCAGGGAAACGCGCTGTTTGATCGGATCGTAGTCGATGACTTTTACCGTCAGTTCCTCGTCCATCCCCACGACTTCACGCGGATGATTGACGCGGCCCCAGGAAAGATCGGTGATATGCAACAAACCGTCGAGTCCGCCCAGATCGATGAAAACACCGAAATCGGTGATGTTTTTAACCCGGCCGGTAAGGATGTCGCCAACCTTGATCTTGGAGAGCAATTCATCGCGTTTTTCCTTGAGGCTCTCTTCGAGAATCTCTTTACGGCTCAAAACGATATTTTTGCGCAGTTCATTCAATTTAACAATGCGAAATTCCAGCGTCTTGCCGACGTACGAATCGAAGTCGGTCACCGGGCGGACATCGATCTGTGAACCGGGCAGGAAGGCATCCACACCCATGACGTCCACGACCATACCGCCTTTGATACGGTTGATAATCTTACCTTCGATCGTTTCGTTGCTGGAGAAAATCTCTCTGATTCTTTCCCAGATCCGCATAAAATCGGCTTTCCGCTTGGAAAGAATCATCTGACCGTTCTCGTCTTCGAGAACATCCACGAAAACTTCTATCTCTTCACCCAATTTGGGTAATTCACCTTCTTCAAATTCATCGCGTGAAACGACGCCCTCGGACTTGAAGCCGATATCCATCAGAATTTCATCTTCGTGAATGGATACTACTTTACCGATGATCCGCTGTTCCTGCGAGATATCTTTCAACGAACTCTCATAAATGCGGGCCTGATCGTCATACGAGGTCTCGTGGGCTTCCTTCAAGGCTTCCCAACTGACCACGCGGATTTCTTCGGATAATGGACCGCTTTGGACCAACTCCGTCCGGTATTCGAGAGTCTCTTCCGTAGCCGGGGAAACATCATCGGCAGCTTCCGATGGCTGTGCTTCGTCCGATACACTAATTTCTTCTACTTCCGGATCGGCTGCCTCTTCCACAGCTTCATCCGGTGATACGGCCTCAACCGCGGGAGTTTCTTCCTCAACGGTTACTGGCTCGGTTGTCTCTTCCGAAACCGTATCCTGCTCGATTTTCAGTTCTTCCTGTGCCTCAGTTTCAGGGGCTTCCGCCGCCGGTTCTTCAGAGAGGTTAGGGGTTAAATTTTTTTCTTCTTCGGTCATTCAATCAATTCCTTCGGGTTTGTGGTTAAACTTGTCACTCGGCCGCTAACGTTGCTTTGACTTTGTCAACGATGAAATTCACCTGGTCTTCAAAATCCATGTCGGTTGTATCGACAAGTATGGCGTCAGCGGCTCTCTTTAAAGGGGAATGTTCACGGGACGAATCGATTTTGTCTCTCTTTTTCAACTCGGCCACGATTTGCGCGATGGTCAGTTCCTGACCGATCTTGCGATAATCCTGCAACCGCCGCCGGGCCCGAACCGCCACATCCGCATTCAGATAGAATTTGAATTGCGCCTGTGGAAAGACATTCGTGCCGATATCGCGGCCCTCCATGACGAGGTTCTCGGTTTCGCCCAGCTTGCGCTGGCTGGCCGCCATCACCTCGCGGACACCGCCGATGGCGCTGACCGGACTAACCCGCCCGGCCACCCGGGCCGAACGAATCGCTTCGCTGACATCCTCGTCATTCAGAAAGGTGTGCAAAGCCCGGTCGATCCAGCGAAAACGAATTTGAACCTCTTGCGCCAGCTGGATTACGGCCGCTTCCTGAGCAACATCGATATTCCTGCGAATCGTTTCCAGGGTCACCGCGCGATACATGGCGCCTGTGTCGATATAGAGGAAACCCAGACGGAGCGCTACTTCCCGGGCAGTACTGCTCTTGCCTGCGCCGGCCGGTCCGTCTATTGCTACGATTATTCCCATACTTCCCCTTTCAAAAAGCCTGTAAATTTAATCCTATATTGTCGAAAAACAAATTCTTTCCATAATTAAAGCAGGCCGCACATTTTTCTCAATTTGATTACCTCTTCGGCGGTGAGATAACGCCACTTGCCGCGCGGCAGACCATAATAACCGATTCCGGCAAATTCGATCCGGTCCAACTTGCGGACGCGGTAGCCCAGCACCTCGAAAATGCGGCGCACTTCGCGGTTCATACCCTCGCGCAACTCTAAAATAACGTTCGCCTTCCCGTCCACTTCGTAGACATTCACGATTTTACAGTGCGCCAACTTGCCGTCGTCCAGTTGGACACCGCCCCTCGTCAGCGATCTCAGATCGTCCCGCACTTTCTCGTCCAACTGCGCCCGGTAGCTTTTCCGGATCTGATATTTCGGGTGCGTCAGACGATAGGTCAGTTCACCGTCGTTGGTCAGCAACAAGACTCCCGTCGAATCCAGGTCCAGCCGGCCAACCGGTTTGATGAAAGGCATTTCGCTAAAAACCTGGCCGATATGCCGGCGATTTTCGGGATCGCTCAGGGTCGTCACTACCCCGGCCGGTTTATTATAAACGATATAAACAATCTCTTCGGGTTTGATAACTGCCCCGTCGAAACGGACCTCATCGCCCTCGAGCACGACCGTATAGAGTTCATGGATTGGGGTTTTATTGATCGAAATTCGACCCTGGAGGATTAATTCCTCACACTTCCTCCGCGAGCCCATCCCGCATATCGAGAGATATCTGTTCAGACGAATCCCCTTCGTCCCGGGATTCTCCGTCATCTTTGTCAAAGATTTCTTCCAGTTCCTTAATGTTTGGCAGGTCTTTTATGGAATTAAGACCAAAATATTCTAAAAAATAGGATGTCGTCGCGTAAAGCAACGGCCTTCCCGGCCGGTCTAATCTTCCGCTAACCCGGATCAGATTCTTCTCCAGCAGCGTCTTCAGACTGGTGCTGACGCCGCGGATGGCATCGACATCAGTGCGCGTGACGGGCTGTTTATAGGCCACGATCGACAGTGTCTCGAGCGCGGAGCGTGACAATTTCATCTGGCCGCGCTCCTGGTAAAGCCGGCGAACCCAGGGGTCGTACTCGGAACGGGTCACCAGGCGATACCCCTCGGCAAGTTCCTGAATCAGGATCGGTGATTTCTGTTCTTCGTAATATTCATTTAAATCGTTTACCAGGTCCGCCAGAGCGACGCTTTCTTCAAGACACAGTTCCACCTGGGCCGTCGTCAACGGCTCCCTGGCACTGAACAGCAGTGCTTCCACGATTTTATGCGTTTGCGTTAACATGTTCGCTAGCGGTGCTCCGTTTGCTTATCCAGAAATCATCGAAAATGGCACTCTGGGATACCTGAATTTCCTGAATCTTGATCAACTCCAGAATAGCCAGAAAGGTAACTACCACCTCGATCCGGTTTTTCATATGCTTCATAACCTCTGAGAAACGGAGCCTTTTGCGACCCTGAAACATCGACCGCAGGATCTGGGTCTGCTGGCCGATGTTGATCTTCAGTACTTTCACTTCATAATAAGCAGGTTTCGGCATTCCGGCAATGATTTTCTTAAAAGCCAGCGCCAGGTCCATCAAATCGACATCCGAAAGAAACAGATCCGGATCGAAGCCTGCCTCCGCGACGCTGCAATTTATCCAATGATGTTTTGACTGCTTTTCTTCGAGATCGCGCAGCAAATTGCAGGCGTTTTTGTACTTCTGGTACTCCACCAGCATTTCCACCAGTTCCGTGCGCGGATCTTCGATCTCCTCGAGATTTTCGTCCTCACTACGGGGCAGCAGCATCTGGACTTTGAGACGGATTAGCAGTGAAGCCATCAGGATGAACTCGCCGGCCAGATGCAGGTTGAGTTCTTTCATCATCCGCAAATAATCCAGATACTCCTGGGTGATGTAAGCAATCGGGATATCGTAGATGTTGATCTCATCGCGTTTGATGAAAAACAGCAACAGGTCCAACGGACCTTCGAACACATCTAATTTGACGTTATAACTCATGCCGCCTGATATTATCCGAGTGACATTACTCTGCGGACATCATTCATGGTTACCTCGGCCACGATTCGGGCTCTCTTCTCGCCGTCGATCAGGATATCGAGGACATCATCGGGACGGCCTTCATAGAGCCGGCGCTGCTCCAGAAACGGTTCGGTTATAGCAGAGATCGCAGCGGCGCACATTTTCTTGCAGTCTACGCAGCCCAATGCCCCACTGGTGCAGCCGGCGTAGATTTCCTGGGTCTGTTGCGGATTGAACTTCTGATGGTAGGTATAGACCAGGCAAATCTCGGGACGGCCCGGATCACCGCGTCGCACTTTCTGCGGGTCCGTGATGGCCTTGCGCATCTTGTTCTGGATTTCCTCCGGCGGGTCGGAGAGCAGCAGGGTATTGCCCAGCGATTTGCTCATCTTGTTGCGGTCCAGTCCGGGCAGGCGCGCAAATTTGGTCAGTTTGGCTTTCGGGATCGGGAATACTTCGGAATAGACCGTATTGAACCGGCGTGCGATTTCGCGCGTGATTTCCACGTGCGGCGCCTGATCCTCACCCACGGGCACCAGGTCACCCTTGTAGAGCAGAATATCGGCTGCCTGCAATACCGGATAGCCCAGATGGCCGTACGCCATGTTCTCGATGGCCATATCCTTGACCTGCTCCTTTAAGGTCGGGTTGCGCTGCAGACGCGCCGTCGTGATCAGCATCGAAAAGAGCAAATGCAGCTCGGCATGCTCCTTAACCTGGCTCTGACGGAAAACCGGGCTGATCTGCGGATCGATCCCCACCGAAATCCAGTCGATGACCATTTCGATCGTATTCGCTAACAATTCGCTCGTGTACAGGTTGGTCGTTAACGCATGGTAATCGGCGATCAGGTGAAAATTTTCGTATTTCCCCTGCAGATGAACCCAGTTTTCCAGGGCACCCACAAAGTTGCCCAGATGCATTTTCCCGGTGGGTCTCATGCCGCTGAGAATGCGTCCTTTCGTTTTTTGCTCTTGCATTGGCTCCTATCCTTTTAACCTAAAAATAAATACGGCCGCCACTCGTCAATCGGAGATTCGACAAACTTCTGAAGGGTGTTCAGACGATGCGGTTTGCGCGGCTTCGAGAGTAACTTCATGTGGGCCTCTTCCGGGCTGCGATCGCCTTTACGGTTATTGCAGGCGAGGCAGGCAGTGACCAGGTTCGTCCAGCTGTCCGGCCCGCCCAGCACCTTGGGAATGACGTGATCGATGGTCATCGGGACACCCCGGATACCGCAATACTGGCAGCTATGGCTGTCACGCTTGAAGATGTTGGTCTTGTTGAGGGTGGCTTCCCAGCGATGAACACGGATATAGCTATGAATCCGAATGATACTGGGCACCGGAAATTCCCGGTCCACAGTATGAAGCCGCTGATGATCGGAGGTCTTTACCATACTTGCTTTATCATCCAGAATCAGCACAATCGCTCGCTTGACATCACAGATATGCAACGGTTCATAGGTCTGGTTTAACACCAGCACACCTCGATGAGTAATGCCGGAACCGTCCCGTTCCCCCAGCATCAGATCCTCCGTTATTTTCCTTTCACCCTGGCTGTTAAAATTTCATCGGCAACTTCAAAATCGTTGAAATGAAGCGTACGGTCTTTCAGCGTTTGGGTGTTCTCATGCCCTTTCCCGGCTATCATGATCAGATCGCCGGTTCGGGCGATATCTATGGCATGTTGAATCGCCGCATGCCGATCGTGAATAATCTCATAGCGGCTTCGATCGTTCTTTGTCAATCCGCTCAGAATATCCTGCACGATCTGCTCCGGATCTTCGGTACGCGGGTTGTCATCGGTGATGATGAACAGGTCGCTCTTTTCTTCGACCACTGCCGCCATCTGGGGACGCTTGTTGCGATCGCGGTCGCCGCCGCATCCGAAAACCGTGATAATCCGCTTCGGCTCAATCGCGCGGGCGGCGTTCAGAACCTTGATCAAGCCGTCGGGCGTATGGGCGTAATCCACGATAACTCCGAAATCCTGACCGCGATCCACCGGCTGAAAACGCCCGGCCACTACGATCGGAACTTCCAGGCCATCCCTGATCTGCTCCAGCGTTATATCTTGATCCAGAACCGAACCGACGGCGCAGAGCATGTTGTAGAGGTTAAACTCGCCCCGCAGCCGGGAATGGACTTCGATCTCACCCTTGGGCGTGATCAATGTAAATTCCGTTCCTTCATGCGTAAAGCGAATATTTTTAGCGGTGACATCCGCCTCATTCTGAATGCCGTAACGATATTGCCGGGCCTTGGCTGCCCCGGAGAAATAGCCGACTGAGGGATCATCGACATTGACCACAACGGATTTGTCCGCCTCGAGACTGCCAAACCAGCGCAACTTCGCCGCACGGTAGTTCTCCATCGTCTTGTGCCAATCCAGGTGGTCCTGAGTAAAATTGGTCCAGGCGCCGACGTCATAGCGAATGCCGGTCACGCGGTGAAAATCCACACCGTGCGAGGATACTTCCATAACGCAGTAATCCACCTTCTCTTTTTTCATATTGGTAAAAATTTCCTGTAGGTCAGGCGGTTCGGGCGTCGTATCCTTGGATTTAAAAATTTTGCCATTGATTTTATAGTACAGCGTTCCGATCAGGCCGGTGCGGTATTTCCGGCTCAAAATGCTCTCGATGATGTGGGCCGTCGTCGTCTTCCCGTTGGTGCCGGTGACGCCTATCAATTTAAAGTCGTTGGCGGGATGCTTGTAGAATTCACCGGCGATCAGCGCCAGGGCCAGCCGCGAATCGGGCACGAGTACTTTCACAATATGTTTCGGGACCGGAACATCATCCTGAACGATGACGGCGGTCGCACCGGCTTTGATTGCCTTGCCGACAAACGGATGACCGTCCGGCAGTTCGATTTTATCCAACTGGGTATAAATATTGATTGCTACGTACAAAAATCCCGGATGCACCCGCAACGGATCGTAGACGACACCCTTGATTTCCGGGTTCTGATCGCCAATTATCTTCTTTTCAGGCAATACTGCCAGCAGATTATGCAATTTCATTCCTGTCTCCGTTTTCCAGTCTCTGTTCCCGTCCCTATTCCGGTATCCGTATGCGACTCATATAGTCATCCATGGTTTCGGGTCGCGTAATCTCCATGTCTTCGCTGTTGATGATGGCGACCTCGGCCGGTCGAAAACGCAGATTATAGGGCATGGACATCACACTGCCGTAAGCACCCGCCTGGGTGAAAACCAGTAAATCCCCCTCCGCAATTCTGGGGAGCATTCTGTCTTTGGTAAAAATATCGGTGTTTTCGCAAATCTGGCCACAGACATCGACAGCCTCAACGGCCGGCTCGTTCTCCTTGCCATCTACCACAATCGTATGCTGGGCGCCATAGAGTGCCGAGCGGATCAGGGTATGAAAACCGGCGTCGATCCCGACGTATTTGCGATAGCTCTCTTTAATACCGTTGACTCGCGCAATCATATAGCCGGCATTGCCAACTAAAAAGCGCCCGGGTTCCAGCGCCAGGGCTGGCTTTCCCAACTTCAATTCGGCTACTTTCTTTTCAAAAAGCGCCAGCGTCTTACGGCCAACCGCCTCGAGATCCAACGAGGTTTCATCGCCGAAGTAGGGAATTCCCAGGCCGCCGCCCATATCGATAAATTCGAACTCGATCCCCAGTTTGTTGCGGATAATCGCCAGCTCGTTCATGAACAGTTCCAGCATCTTCGGAAAATGATCTTCGTCCAGGACGCCGGAGCCGGTCATCATGTGCGCGCCGAAACGCCGAATACCGGCCTGCATGGCACTCTCGTACGCGATCACCGCTTTTTCGTGCGGAACACCGAATTTCGCTTTCTCGCCGCCGGTAGTGATCTTTTCATATTTTCCGCGCCCCTGTCCCGGATTGATCCGAAAAGAAATCAGTTCCGGAGTACCGATTTTTAACAATCTCTGCAACGAACTGATATCATCCAGGTTGATAATCGCCCCCGAATCGAAAGCCGCCTGCAGGTCGGCAGGACTTTCATAATTTCCGGTGTAGAGGATATTCTCAGGCTTCACCTTGCGATCCAGGGCAAGCTGTAATTCCCCCGGACTCACACAATCCATTCCGTAGCTCTTCTCGTGCAATAGTTTGAGGATCGCCGGGTGACAGTTAGCCTTCATGGCATAGAAAATATGAACATCCGTATTGTCGGATCGAAAAGCCTTTTTGAGCCTGTCGGCATTTTCCGCAATCTGCCCGAAGTCATATACATATAATGGAGTACCGTATTTTTCGGCTAAGTTACAAACATCCCTACCTGCAATTTTCATCCTTTTCCTTTCCTGGATTTTCCGTTCCGGAGCGACCCAAAGTGAACGCCGATCTCGTTCTCGTGAATTCAAAAAATATTCAGTTTACAATGAAGTTACGGCGAATTTATACCCTTTGTTATACTCTCACAAGTAATTTTACCAAGATGCTGTATCCGCAGCTTGTAATTATTCGCGGGCTAAATAAAATAATATTACATGATAACCCGGACAAAGCCTTCATCAATTTCCATCTGCATACTCTCGAAACTTTCAATCTTTAAGGTATGCTCAAAACAACCTTTTTTCAGACAACCCGTAATCTGTCCTTCTCCCGGAAGATCGAAACGAAAGGTGGGTGACGAGCAGGAGCTGCAGGTATTTTCCTCATTTTGCAGTGACGCCCCGCACTCTGGGCAGAAAAATTCCACTACTTCTCCGGTGGGGATTTTAATCTGTGAGATATGATCGTAGCTTCCAAATTCCGGATCGAGATAGATGAGTCCTTCCTGATTATTCCAACGCACTTGAACTCGTATGGATTTCATATCCCTGATTTTTACTTCGTCGCACATCAAATCACAGCCTTCGGGGCAGTGCGCCGTCTGAATATCCACGATCTTCGGATGAGCGTTGACGTTCATCTGAGATCGGCTGCGCATTTCCATCACTTCTCCTTTTTAAATTTTCACAATTCCAGAAATCTCGTCTATAAGTTAAGCAATATCTTCATAATAACCCAAGCCAGATTTCGAGGAGAATTGCGTCTATTTGCGGTTAAAAAGCGCAGCATTCAGCGCCGATTCCAAAACGATGAATGGGGCCTTATCAATGGTCGTGCCTGTAGAGACGGATCCCGATCCATCGGGAAACCGACGACCGCTCCGAAAGCATTCGAAACGATTATGTTTGTAGACAAAAGTGATTTGTGGAGCTGGACGGGATCGAACCGACGACCTCTTGAATGCCATTCAAGCGCTCTCCCAGCTGAGCTACAGCCCCATAATCGTTAAAAAGCGGGTAAATCTACAATCATTTTTTTTGATTTTCAAGTAGAAGTATTTATCAAATATCAATGGGCAATCCGTTCCAGTGGCCCGGTGATACCGTATTTCTTTTTATGGGTTTCCACCTGCTGCAGCACAACGGGATCATCTGCGATGTCCTTATCCAGTGGAATAAGCCCAAAATCAATCGGATTCTCTATCGTCTCAATTTCAGCCTGTAATTGTGCCTGGTGCTGCTGCAAACTGTGGATGATGTTGAGCAGATTGGAACGGTCCGCATAATATTCTTCCAGAGATTTGTCCCCGGCGCTCGCCTTGAAACTGTCCAGCCGCTTCTGGGCATAATCAATTTGAGATTTCAATTTGGAAACATCTTTCAACGGCATATTTTTATTGCGGATAGTCATCTGAATCCAGCCCACATACTTGCCGATATTCCCGACCCGCGCTACCGGAATTTCGCTCTCACCGGCCAGGCTGCGGGTATAACGATACGTATTGCTACGCAGAAGTAGATCGATCGGGAGCCCGGCGCTGAGAATCTCCGCTTCGTCAGCATCGTTCGTGGCAGCCATGACGATCACAAAATCCACGCTGTTTTCGATCTCTTTAATGTAGATTGAAAGGGCTTCGACAGGGTCCGAAACCGTGCACCCCTCAATGGCATATGTGGGTTTTGAACAGACGCCAATAATTCCAAACTTCCTGCGTCCTTCACTCAAAATCACATAGGGTTTAAAAACCGGCTGGGTTTCCCCGGTGCGTGTGATATTCGCGGAGATAAAGGGGAAATGGGCCGATGTTTCAAGCTGGGTGACAAAATCCAAACCGTCGGCCAGATCGTTACCCCCGACGTTGTAGGCCTGGTATCCTAAGTCATTATAGTTTTCCACAAGGAACAAGGCCGTATTCCGGTAGACATCTTTTTGTTCCGGCGAAAGATTTGAGAAACCAAAAAAGAGATCGCCGGCATCCAGCGTGAGACTGTACCCGCGCGATTTCCGGTAGTCTTTAAAGACCGTTGCTTTCCTGGCCAGACCGCCAAGAGGATTGGACTTTCACCCACAGGGTTCGATTTCACCATGAACCGAGGCTGTCAGAAAAATGCCGTATTGCTCTGATCCATGGATACAATTCAAAAGACCTACCGTCATCAAAAGAAAAACAAAACCGAAACCGTATTTCGCCATCTTCATAATCATATGCCTAATATAACCGACTGTCGAAAAATAATCCAAAACAAATTCCTCCGAAAATTCCGATCTTTCGTGATCTGGGTCGGAGATCACTACGAAAACGGATTATTGGCACAGGTAAAAATACGGCTGATGTCAAATCTTCTCAATCACGGCCGGATTTCCGCGAAAACCGGAGACATTGCGGCAGCCGGTCGCAAACATGGCAATCCGCAGGGTCGAGCGGATCAGGCTGATATACTGACGCACAGCTTCTACTCCGCCGCGCCGGTAAATGCGCAGAAAAGCCGCCGCCGCGCCGGTCATCGAAGCACCCAGCGCAATGGCCTTGGTAAAATCCAAACCCTTTTCCAGCCCGCCTGAAGCGATAATCCGGCAGTTCTTGACCTTCACGGCATCGCTCAGAGCTTTCGCTGTCGGAATGCCCCATTCGAAAAACTGGCGGGCAAGCTCTTTCTCGATCGGATCGTCAATGCGATTTTCCTCCACACGCGCCCAGGAAGTACCGCCCGCACCGGCAATATCTATCCATTCCACGCCGATTTTCTTGAGCCGGTGAATGACATCGAAGGAAAGTCCGAAGCCAACCTCCTTCACAATGACCGGCAGAGGCGTGATCTCCTTCAGAATTTCGATGGTTTCGCTGATATTGCGGAAATCGGTTTCACCTTCCGGCTGCAGCGCCTCTTGCAGCGGATTCAGGTGAATGGAAAGGGCATCCGCACCGATATCCGACAGCATCTGGAAAAAACTCTCCTTGCGGATCACCGCCTTCAATTGGCTTGCGCCCAGGTTCGCGATAATCGGCACATCGGGCGCCAACTGCCGGGCTATCGCGTAGGTCGCCAGGCAGGCTGGATTTTCCAATGCCGGACGCAGGCTCCCCAAACCCAGGGCTATGTGTTCTTCCTGCGCCGCCAGAGCCAGATCGCGGTTGAGCTGCTCGCCTTCCGCTTCACCGCCACTCATAGGCACAATCATCAGCGGTACGCTCAGGCGTTTTCCCATAAACGTAACCGAAGTATCCACCTGCGCCAGATTCTGTTCAGGTAGCGCATTGTGAATGAAGCGATATTGTTCGAAGCCGTTGGTGACTTCGCGGTACCCGGCGGCTTCTCCGCCCACGATTCGCAAATGATCCTTCTTGCGATTTTCAATATTCGGATCTTTTATCGTCATTGCGATTTTCCCTTCTTGGCATCGATTTTTCCGTGGCGATGCACAGTCAGCCCGCCCCAGGTCTGGCAGGTCGGCATGACTTCGATGCTGTTGATATTGACATGCGCCGGAACGTTGACACTCCAGAAGACGATTTCAGCCATATCCTCCGGCCGTAACGGCTCGCAATTTTCATAAATCTTTTTGGCTTTGGCCGCATCGCCTTCGAAACGGACAATGGAAAATTCGCTCTCCGCCATACCCGGTTCGATGTTGGTTACGCGAATTCCGGTACCGTTCAGATCAGCGCGCAGGTTGCGCGAAAATTGCCGCACAAAAGCCTTTGTCGCGCCGTAGACATTTCCGCCGGGATACGGCCAGCTGCCGGCAATCGAACCGATATTCACAATGTGCCCTTTTTGCCGGGCAACCATTCCCGGCAAAATCGTCCGTGTGCAGTAGATCAGTCCCTTGATGTTGGTATCCACCATCGTATCCCAGTCGGAGAGTTTCGTGGCATAGGCCGGTTCGAGACCCAAGGCCAGACCGGCGTTGTTCACAAGTACATCGATATTCTGGAATTCAGCCGGCAATTCAGCCGGTATGCGGCCGACCGCCGCCCGGTCCCGTACATCCAGTTCCAGGATATGGACCGGGACTTCCTGTCCCAGGCGCTGTTGCAACTCGCGCAATCGTTCTACTCGGCGGGCTGCCAGCACCAGCCGCCAGCCTTCCCGGGCAAATTTCTCCGCACAGGCTTTGCCAAACCCGGCCGAGGCTCCCGTAATCAATACGCATCCAGGCATTTTGACTCCTTACGGATTTTTATCTATTTGAACTATTTTATAAAAAGCATTTTTTGAGTCTGTGAGAAACCGTCCTCTGTCTCCAGCCGGTAAAAATATATTCCCCCTGCCAACCCATCTGCGCAAAACTCCACACTGTGCTGTCCGGCCGTTTGTCTTCCTTCTGATAAAATCCGCAACTCGCGTCCCAGAAGATCCACCACCGTCAACCTGGCTTTACCGGCCCGGGGTAGGTAAAATGACATCCGTGTCGATGGATTAAACGGGTTCGGATAGTTGGGATACAGCTGCGGCCGCTGCGGCAATTCGACGGATTCCAGGGTCAAATCAGTCGTCTCGTTGTCCTGATAGTAAACTATCAAACGCGGATGGTTCATAAACCACTCGTCATCGTTATCATAAAACCGGAAGTTAAAATTCCCCGGATAATTATCTTCCTTTTCATAAAGCAATCCATGGTTGTTCTCCGGATGATCCACCCAATCCTGGATCAGCTGCGCCGGCAGCATCACCGTGCCGTCAAAATCATTTCCGGTACCGTCGCCTTTAACCGTAAAAGAAGCAATCGGCCACGCATCACGGTCGCTTTCACCCCGACCCCCGGGGATTTCCCAGTTCTCTTCTCCGTATCTGGCTGAATTCCAGGTTACTTCCCCCTGCCGCGCTGTCGTTAAATTATATCCGAGACCCTCACTCCATGCCTTTTTAATGCGATAAATGCGGATGTTGGCAACCTGATCCGCGTTCGTATAATCCGTCACTCCCCCATCAATCAAAAAAGTTAGTCTCCCGTCGATAATTTTCTTTCCGGCCAGGTAACGTTCGAGATCAGAAAACTGTAACAAGCCGGAATCCCACCAATAGAGTACGTCTTTACCGGGCGCTCCACGTTGCCCGAAATTACTATCAGGATAATGAGAAGAAATCACGGTCGCCGCGGATTCGTCATAGATCCGGCCGTCAATCGCCCTTCCATTTTGGAAGATCGCTGTACGATGACCGTCGGGGATGATCGGGTAGACAGCCCGGTTACTGTCCTCGATTCCAGCGGCGACTGCCCGGACCGCAAAAGAGTAGGTCTGCTGCGGATTCAATCCGCTCACTTTGTATTCCAGGGCCTCGGTTTGATAATCCGCATTTTCAAAATCAATTCCTTCCGGACTCGTTGCCTGAAAAATCAGATACTGGGTCGCCGCTTCAGTCCTGGCTTTCCACCAGGTCAAACGGACGGCACCGGCTTCTCCCGGAACGACCTGCGCTTCCGCAATTCCATGAAAGGATCGAGGCAGAATCCGATATCGGAAATTATACAGAATCGCCGGCCCTGCCGATGGCGCGTCGTTCCCGCTTTCGATATGCAACTGCGAACCGTAGAGCGGCATCGTTAGGTGCCGGATGAAAGTGACATAGCAGGTTCGCGTAACTGCCAGTACCCGGTACTCCGGCGGCGGGTCGGCAATACTCATAGAGTGATTCGCCCGGTCAACATAGGGATTGGGACTACCCTCGAAAATCTCATCATCCCCGATCCGCGTTGCCGTTATATTCCCGTGTTCCTCACTGCGATAAGCGCAAATACCGCCGCGCGCCATACAAAGAAACTGGAGGCCGGCGCAAAAACCAATTGTCGGTCGTCCGGGATCACGCAGAAGTTCAACATATGAATCTAAACTTCCGTCATAAAAGGGCACATCCGAAGTCGAGCCCCCCGGTATGATGAAGGCATCCGCATGGCAGGAATCCGCTCGTTCCCGGGAGGCATAATACCAATTATCCGTGACGACGTAGACATTGTCAAATCCTTTAAAACTGCTATTAAAAACAGGTTCAAGGCTGGGGGCATGAGACGGTTTAACGTCATATTCAACCGTATAAAAAATTTCCGCGGAACAAAGCATTGTTCCGACCAGCCAAAGTATGAGTAGAAATCCGATTGGTACGCGTCTCAACTAAAATCTCCGTTTATTCCGAATTATAGAGCAAACATCACTTTCATTTCCCGACGATATGTGAACAGACCTGCTGTGACGGTTTTATTCTTGCGTGAAATTTTAGGCAAATGCACCCCGGAAGTCAAGCGGCATTTAGCGGTTTTCGGAAATTGATCCCTTTTGCGCTGCAAGGTTTGGTTTTTCGGCGGAATGGCTCTAATTTTTTTTTGATGGACAACGATTCGTTTCAAACCCGGGACCATTTCAGCGCCGTCAAACAATTCATCCGTCATTTCCGGATCGAAGACCGGGAGACATCGCAGGAACATGTCTCGCGTATTTTGAGATATTTCGCGCAACTGCCCTACGAGAACCTGAGCAAAATCCTACGCCTTAACCGGGATTTCGGTTCCCCTTCTTATCGTTTTCCCGAAGTTATCATCGACGATTATAAACAGTACAAGCTCGGCGGTACCTGTTTTTCGCTTACCTTTTTCCTGAAGACGATCCTGGATTACTACGGTTACGACACGCACCTGATCATGGCCGATATGAACGCCGGCGAGAATACGCATTGTGCGCTGGTGCTGCATGACCGGGGTCGCCAGTTTCTGCTCGATCCCGGCTACCTGCTGCACCGGCCGCTGGAATTAACCGGCGACAATCAGGCCGATCTCCAACCGAACGCATCCGTACTTTTACTGCAAAATCCCGAAGACGGCCGCTTCTCCCTCAGCACAGTTAAAAACCGCAACCGGGTCCGGCGCTATTCGTTCGCCAATGTGCCCACCGGCTTCGGCGATTTCCGCAGGCACTGGGATCAATCGTTTCACTGGATGACCATGCACGGGCTGTGCCTTTCCAAACGCGACGAGAACGGCTTCATTTACCTGCACAATCAATACCTCAGGAAAGAGGGCGGCGACCTTAATTACAAAGGCAAATTTCAAGAAGAAGTCGCGGAAGTTGTGCACCAATATTTCGGAGTGCCCAAAGAGCTGATTCGCAGCGCGGAGCAGGCCCTGCGGGATAATCTGCATTTTGACAAAGAACTGGGATTCAAAGTCCCAAAATGGGTACAATAGAAGTCATGCAAACCGAAGCACCGCTCCCGGTCAAATTTTTTGTCGGCGCTCTTTTCTCGAACGTCGCCAGGCTGGAACAATCCTTCGCCCTTCTGGAGAAAAGCTTTTCGCCGATCGACCTGCAGAGTAAAGACTTCCCCTTCGACGTCACCGATTACTATATTTCCGAGATGGGCGCGCCGATTCAGCGACGAATCGTCTCCTTCGAACGCCTGCACAATCCCATCGATTTGTTCGAAGCCAAGCTCGCCTGTAACGCCATCGAGAACAGCCTGGCGGTGGACGGCAAACGGCATGTGAATCTCGACATCGGTTATATGGATTACGACAAAGTCGTGCTGGCCTCCGCCAAATACGGCATCCACAAAGTTTACCTCGGTTCGGGAATTTACGCCGACATGGCCCTGCACTATGAAAAGGGCCGCTATATTCCCTACCCCTGGGCGTTCATGGATTTCAAACTGGACCGCTATCACGCCACCTTCCTGAAAATCCGCGGCATTTATAAAAAGCAACTCAAAGCGCTGCGCCAGACCGAAACGGGATCAGCGGCCTGATCAGCGCCTCATTGAATTGCTGCACACCGAATCCATTGACAGAGAAGCTGCTTCGGTTGTATATTCCCGCGTCTTCAGAATCTTAAAAGAGAGAATGATATGTCCAAGATTGTAACCAAATTCGGTGGTTCGAACCTGCGCAATGATAAGGATATCCGGCAAATTCTACAGGTCGTCCGGAATTACAAACGCCCGATCGTGGTTGTTGTCTCGGCCTTTTACGGCGTAACCAATCTGCTCGAGGAATTGCTTCTCAGGGCGCGCCATGACGACGAATCCGTTCACCAGAGCATTGAGGACCTGATCGAATTGAAACGCAAGGCGATCTTCGGCATCATCGGCGATCCGGAACGCCAGAAAACAACTCTCGACCAGGTTGTTGCCCGGATTCGCGAGTTGGAACGCTACCTGCTGGGCGTCCGCTGCATCGGCGATATTCCTTCTTTCGTCAACGATATCGTGCTGAGCTACGGAGAACGCTTAAGCGCTCTTGTGCTGACGGCTATGTTACAGGATCAGGGAGTGAATTGCGCGATGGTCACGCCGGAAGCGATGGGATTGATCACGGACGGTGAGTTCGGCAATGCCACCGTCGACTTTGCGGCCAGCACCGAAGCCGTCCGCAAGCGGCTCTCTGTCGACCAGACGATCGTGGTTCCCGGGTTCTACGGTATTTCGAAGGATGGGCGTGTGAATCTCTTCGGGCGGGGCGGTAGCGATTACACCGCCGCTTCCCTGGCCTGCTGCCTGAACGCCGAATCCCTGGACATCTGGAAAGATGTGGACGGCTTCCACAGCGCCGATCCCAAACTGGTGCCCGATACAGTCAACATCGACCGTCTGAACTATACCGAAGCTGCCGAGCTGGCCTATTTCGGCGCAAAAATATTGCATCCGCGGACGGTCGAACCGCTGATGCCGCACAACATCCCGATTCGTATCTTCAATATTGCCAACACCGATTCACCGACGCAGCCGTTTACGATCATAGCCGCCGACGGAACCCAAAAAAGCGAAGTCATCAAGAGCGTGACTTACAGCGACGATTTCTGCATTCTCAAATTGCAGGGACCGGGCGTCGGCAACAAACCCGGCATCCTGGCCAAAGTCACCGCCGAACTCGACCGCAATGGAATCAACATCAAATCGGTGATTACGGCCCAGACCTCCATCAATTTTCTGCTCGGCATCAAAGATCTGCAGGCGGCCGACCGGGCGGTCCGGTCGCTCCCGCTGCCCGCCGTGAACAATCTCGTCACCGAAGAAGATCTGTCCCTGATCGCGGTCGTGGGGCAGGGTATCCTGGAAAAACACGGCATCGCCGCACGCATCTTCGGTGCGGTGTCGCGCAAGGGAATCAATGTCGAGATTATCTCCGTCGGTGCGTCGCCGGTGGCGGCCTATTTCATCGTCCGCAAAGCCGATCGCGACGAGGCCGTGCGCACCATCCACCACGAATTCTTCGCCTGACGTAATGCAATCACTCTTGATTGCATAATTCGTCCCAAATCCCGGTAAAGGCTGATTTAGACAAACGGAGT
The DNA here is from genome assembly GCA_964589175.1 of uncultured bacterium. GTDB lineage: Bacteria > Fidelibacterota > UBA2242 > UBA2242 > UBA2242 > CAZPRY01. The sequence continues at coordinate 20,342 of CAZPRY010000003.1, read as the reverse complement.
GTTTGTCTTACGTTTGGGTTATCTAAACAAACAAGAGTGTTTGTTTTACGGAATAAGCCTTGCTAAGGTTTTGAACCGTCGCAAGGTCCGCAGCACGGCCCCTGTGTTTTTCAATTTACATGATGCCCTCTGAAAACAATCGCGCGCGTAAAACGCAAATCCCCGACCATTACGACTGCATTTCCTTTTACTGCTGCTCCATTAATAATTGCACCGGAGACACTCAGTTCCTGGTACCAACTTCTACCGTTATAATGCAAAAATTCGCCCCAATGCGTAAAAGCAAAAACATCATTGTAGCCAGTACCCCGTACCAGAAACGGTCGACCGTTTAAAAGCTTGTCCGGGCCGTGTTCCAGGTAGCCCTTCCCCCTGGAAATCGATTCCTTCCAAAGACCAGAATAAGAAGAAATATATAGCGTATCTTGAAAGGCCCAAACCGTATTCATATAACCTGAAATAGACGTTTGAGAATAATCGTGCCTATGACCGACCAGTGCTTCGTATTCTCGGGACAGTTGATTGCCATCCCAGAAGAATACAACACTTTCATAACCGTCAGGATGCTCATCGTCCAAACTACTCGTATTTGACACAGCCCAGACATGATTGCTATTGATCCCCCAGACATCTTTTATCGGCGTATCGGAATTGGTACTAATTTTTCTAAATGACAGCCCATCGTAATGTACGATCGAACCTTGATAACCTACAAACCAGACATCTTCAGGTGCAGAAGCCCAGACATGTTGTACGCTTGCGTCAATTCCCATACTATGCAAACGATACAATTTCCATTTTAAACCATTCCAATGTTCAGGGTATGCATAGGAAGTAATCCAGATGTCACTTTCGGAAAGATAGTAGATACTGTACAGAGGAGAAGAATCGATAATCCTCATCAGCTCCCATTTTTCCCCGTTCCAGTGGGCGGCGTTGAAGGTTTCCTGTCCGGTACCATCAAAAGATGAATCCGGATCATCCACCCGTAAATAACCCACAGCCCAGATATTATTCTCATCGACAATGGCGACATCTTCCAGGTAACTGCTGAAGTTACCCAGTGTATCGACCTCCCATACGAAATTATGGCTGGTTGTATCGGCGGAATCATGCGGTTTGAGAGAGTTTTCGGGGCAACCGCAGAGGAACAGCAGAAGAGCCGGACCGGCAACGGCATGGAAGATACACGTCAGGATGGATTTATCAGAAGGCATTGTGTTTCCTTCGATCAACTCCCTCGCAAGTGGCAGGGCAAAAAAGGCATGGCGAAATCATCCTTCCGCTAAGTCTTCTTCACCACTGCCCAATGAGGTTGATCAAATATGGCGAGAACGATTTTGAAAAGCAATCAGAAAATGGATTGGTCGTTAACCTTTGTCAGGCACAAGACCGTAATGCAATCACTCATGATTGCATAATTCGTCCCAAATCCCGGTAAAGGCTGATTTAGACAAACAAGAGTGTTTGTCCTGCGTTTGGGTTATCTAAACAAACAAGAGTGTTTGTTTTACGGAAATCATCAAACTTGTCTGCAAAAGGAAAAGCCAGGTGAAAACCTGGAGGAGTTTTCGGTCACCTGGCTATCTTCAAGGGGTGAAGAAATCAGTTTGAATTGTTTATCCTTTCCAGGTCTGGACCTTCTGCTTGAAGGCCTCGAAGTCGATCTGGTCGCGGTTGAATTTCATCACGTCCGACTTGCGGACTTTCATGTGAATTTTCTGCATCTCGTCGAGTATATAATTATCGAACTCGACCGTAATCATGATCCATTGGTTGTCTTTGACTTTCTTTAAGGTATGTCCGTATTGACCCAACAGCGCCAATAAATCGTCGGTCAGCACGGTGACAATGGAATCCTTCTCGGAATCCTTTAAGCCGATATCAAAATCATGTTCAAAAACATCCTCGTCGTCATCATCGGACGAATCTTCCCGTTTGCCGGTTTGAATCTCATGTCTCATTCTCTCTTCTTTTTCCCTGATCCGTTCCATCGCCAGGGCGCGTTTTTCGAGAGCATCCGCGCGTTTCACCATGCGTTCTTCGAATTTGTCCGAGATACTGGGGTTGACAACAAATAGAACGCCGAAATCGCCTACATACATGCCGCGTGTAATGCCTTCCCGTTGAAAAACCGAACGTCCTTCAAAACGTTCCAGGCCGGAATCGAAAATATTCTCCATGATCTCGATATCCCGGTCGCCCTGTCCGGTTTCTTCTTCCTGGAAGCTAACTTTCTTTTCAAAGACTGCTTCCGTGATTTTGCCACGCCGGTAATCCGTCAGATCGGCGACATTCGCACACGCCCGCAATTGCGTCGGCATTCTATCCTCGATACCACGCACCGTGATCAGGGGCATGTTCCCGCGCACCCGGATGTTGACACAGATCAGTTCGTTATCCGGCAGAGATTTCACCGAGCTGGCGTAATCCCGAAAAAATTCGGTCAACAGCGCCTTGGTGGCCTCAACCTTTTCAGCTATGCTTTTCTCCATGTCTTCCGCATCTTCGGAATCTTTGTCAATACCGATTACAATCCGGTCGCCTTCCTGGCGGATTATATCGATATTCGGCAGATTCTTCAACGTGTAACTAATTGCACTGGAGAAGTCACCGATACCGTAGCTCTCCATATCGAACATAATGCCGAAACCGTCGAGGTACACCCCGCTCGCGCGATCGTCAGCCCGGAACATAAACGGACTGTCTTTGATAATCAGTTTATCCAGTACGTTTCCCATGATCTCGATATCACGGTTGATGCGCTCCGAACCCGATGACGCCGATTGAGCCAATAACTCTCCGCTCAGGATGAGAATGGCGACAATCAGGAATAAAAACGGGATGACTAAAAAATCTCTTTTATTCTTCATAATAAGCTCCTTCTCTGTCGCTGTTTGATCGATTCTATGTCGGTCGATCAGGCTGTTCATTTTCATATTTCACCTTAATCTCGATTGTTTACTGGCCCTGTTGTTTATAATTGACATATTTAATCAGCGCGCCCAGGGCCTGATCGGTTCGATCCTGCCGCTGATTGGCGCCGTAATGCAATTGTTCCAGGCTGCGCGAGACAAGCTTCATATCCTGCCCACGGTTCTGTTCAATCTCTTTATTCATCTCATTGAGAAGCATCACGGTTTCGACCTTATTCTTCCGTGAATATTCCTCCATCAGCTGCGATACGAGGACGACATTTTCATTCCGCAGGGCCTCGATGTCTTCCGCCGTGGCATAGTTCGCGGCCGGCTGCTGCGTTTTTCCGAAAAGTCCCATTTCCAGGGAAAACCGGCCGTCCTGCACCTGAATGCGCGTCTTCGCCAGCGACAGCAGCAGCAGGAACGACGCACAGGCAATCCCCAGACCGGCCATGATTCGGCCGGGATTCAATTTCCCGCGTATACCGCCCCAGGCGGATTGGCGCTCCTGCACGAAAGTCAGGTTGACTTTAGGATCGACATCCGGCCATTGCTCCAAAACGCCGGCGGTCGCTTTCAGATGAGCAAATTCGGCGGCACACTCGGCACAGCTTTCCAGATGCTGCTCCAGCCCGGTTTGATCCTCTGCGCCGATTTCATCGTAGAGCGCATCGAGCATCAGCATTTTATAATCTTCACACTTCATAGCCCAAATCCTCCCGGTCCAGACCCCACTGCTCCAACACTTTGCGCAAGGCGGTCAGACCATAGTACATACGTGATTTTATGGTGTTCAAGGGTTCCTTCAGAATATCGGCGATCTCGGTGAATTTCAGCCCATGGTACTGTTTCATGATGATGACCACGCGCTGCTCCTCGGGAATCTGCTGCAAGGCCTGCTTCAGTAAAACCGCCAGATCGTTGCGCTCGGTCAGTGCTCCGGGATGCTCACGAGGATCGGCGGTGAGCACCGTTTTGACCTGTCGCTCGGAATCGCTTTCACAGCGGGCTTCATCGATCGGCAGCATCGTATGCCGGTTCCTCTTCAGTTCATCCCGGCACAGGTTCAGTGCGATCTGAAAGAGCCAGGTCGAGAATTTGCGGTGGTCTTTCAGTTTTTTCAGACTGCGATAGCTGCGGATGAAGGTCTGCTGCATGACGTCCTTGGAGAGATCCGCATCGCCGATATAACGCAGAATGAAATTGAAAATCGGTTTTTCCCAGCGCCATACCAGGGTATTGAACGCGCCGACATCGCCGGCAAGATACTTTTGGATTAAGAATTCATCGTTCATAACTGCCCTTTAGACTAGGCGTATCCGTAAAAAGTTTTACGCTTTAGGAAAATTTACGAACATAATCCGGTTCCGTAAGAAATTTTTAAAAATTTCAGCGGGCCGCAGCACATTTTCTTGACTCCCGAAAACGCGCAACGTAAATTCCGAGCGATTTAGTAGGAATACCTGGAAACAGAGTCTCGACATGCTGAAAATCACCTCCAAAGGACGCTACGGAACCCGGCTCATGCTGCGCTTGGCACTGCGCTACGGTGAAGGCCCCATGCTCCTGAAACAGATCGGCGAGATCGAGGGCATCTCGGTGCGCTTCCTCGAACAGATCGTGCCGGCTCTTAAAACCACCCAACTGATCCGATCAACACGCGGCGCCAAAGGCGGTTATGCACTCGCCAAAGCGCCGGCCGAGATTAGCCTGCGCACCATCATAGAAGCGCTGGAAGGTCCGATTGTAACCGCCGACTGCATCACCGTTGCGGAACTCTGCGGTAAGTCGATTTCCTGCGTGACGCGCGAAATCTGGCGTGAATTGGGCGATAATATTGCGAGCACGCTCGATTCCTATACTCTGGAGGACATGGCCAACATGCATCGACAAAGGAATATCGAAGCTTCAAGCGGGAGCCAGTTGTCATGAAACACATATATTTAGATCACGCCGCCACGACGCCGACCGATCCGCGCGTCGTCGAGGCCATGCTGCCCTACTTCACAGAGCAGTTCGGCAACCCGTCCAGCATCTACAGTTTCAGCAGCGAGCCCAAAATAGCCATGGAAGACGCCCGCAGCCGGATTGCCGGGATGATCGGCGCTACGGAGCGCGAAATCGTCTTTACCAGCGGCGGCTCGGAGAGTAATAACTTCGCGCTTAAAGGCGTCGCCTTCGCCCGGTCGGACAAGGGCAAGCACATCATTACTTCCAATATCGAACATCACGCCGTCGGCGAACCGTGTAAATTCCTGGAGAGCCTCGGTTTCGAAATCAGCTATGTCCCGGTCGATGGGAACGGCCTGATTAATCCGGAAGATGTACAGAAGACCATTCGCCCGGACACCATCCTGATCTCGATCATGCAGGCCAACAACGAGATCGGCACCCTTCAGCCAATCGCCGAAATCGGCAGGATCGCGAAGAAAGCCGGCGTAACTTTTCATACCGACGCCGTCCAGACATTCGGCCACATCCCGGTCAACGTCAACGATCTGCAAGTCGATCTGCTCAGCGCCTCGGCCCACAAACTCTACGGCCCCAGGGGCGTCGGCATGCTCTACATTCGCAAGGGCACCAAGCTCGCCCCGCTGATTCACGGCGGCGACCAGGAGCGCAAACGGCGCGCCTCCACCGAAAACGTACCCGGCATCGTGGGTTTCGGCAAAGCCGTGGAAATCGCCCAGAACGAGATGGAAGCCGAATACCGGCGTCTCACCGGCATCCGCGACACGTTCATTAACGACGTTCCGGAAAAAATACCGGACGTCGTGCTCAATGGCCACCCGACACAGCGCCTGCCGAACAATATCAATTTTTCCTTCCAGGGATTGGAAGGCGAGTCCATGCTCCTGACCCTGGACATGGAAGGCATCTCGGTCTCAACCGGGTCGGCCTGCACCTCTTCCAGCCTGGAAGCCTCGCATGTCATGCTCGCAATCGGCCGCTCGCACGAATTGGCCCACGGTTCACTGCGCTTTTCCCTGGGCCGGCAGACGAGCACCGAAGACATGCAGACTGTCCTGGAAGTCCTGGTTCGCAGCATCGCCCGCCTGCGCATGATGTCGCCCCTGTATAAAAAATCGTAGAATAAGGATAAACATGGAACCCTACAGCGAAAAAGTCATGGATCACTTCCGCAATCCGCGCAATGTCGGCGATATGGAAAACCCCGACGGAATCGGCCATGTCGGCAATCCCCGTTGCGGCGACGTGATGGAACTCTACCTGAAAATCGAAAACGAAACTATCGTCGACGCCAAATTCAAGACCTTCGGCTGCGGCGCCGCGATTGCCACCAGCTCGATGGTCACCGAGTTGATCATCGGCAAACCGCTGGAAGACGCGATGAAAATTTCAAATAAGATGGTCGCGGAAGCCCTCGGTGGTTTACCGGCCATTAAAATGCACTGTTCCGTGCTGGCCGAAGAAGCGCTGGCCTCCGCCATCGAAGATTATCGTAAAAAGCAAATCGAAGAAAAATAGAAACTTGTAACGATCTCTCGTCGACGAATTCTAATTCAACGTGGACTTGAAAAAAACCATATATCTGTTTTCGATTGCCTTATTGCTGGGCAGCCGCCTGCTCATGTCATTTCATATCAACTGCGATGCCCTGCTGCCGGCCGGTAGCCGAATCTTGCTGCGCTCTTGCTGATAACTCGGAAGATCATGACGCATGCGATCAGGCGTGTATCCAACAGATCTTTATGCCCATCCCGACGGTACCCATCCCGACTTCCGAAACATCGGCACCGGATGATGAAGCGGTTCTGATTCTCAACGTTCAGTTTTCTGTTTTATTATCACTGTCCCATCCGCACCCGATAATCCGGCAGTCGGTCTGCGGACCACCCTCTTCCTACCAATTCCCGCTTCTGATTTAAAGCATTTCTCCTTGCGCAAAATGTGTAAAGTATAATGTATATTCTTTAAAACATTCAAAATGTTTAAAGTAAATTTATTTACACAAAAGGAGAATGCGCGTGAAAAAAAAATTTCCCTGTTTTATAAAATCCGTAGCATTTCAACGATTTTACCGCTTCTGATGGCATTCGTAATTTTTTACAACCAATCGAACGCTGCCACGGATTCGAATCAGACAGACTTGGCCAACAACATCCTGATTGCAGCCGAGAATAATCCAGGCATCAAATCCGCCTATCACGATTGGCAATCGGAAATCCGGTAAATCGCGGTGGCGAAGCGCCTGCCGAATCCATCGCTGAGCTTCGGATATTTTTTACAGAACGTCGAAACCGCCGTCGGTCCACAGGAATACAAACTCGGTTTAACGCAAATGATTCCCTGGTTCGACAAACTGAAGCTCCAGGGCGATATGCAGGCATTGCAGGCAGAAATCGCCCGGCATCGTCTTCAGCAACAGACCAACGAATTACGTTCAAACGTAGTCCGGGCTTACTACGACTACTATCTGCTGAAACGCTCCATTGCAATAACGCAGCAAAATGTCGATCTGGTCCGCCAATGGGAAACGCTGGTGCGCTCGAAATACACCGGCGCCCGCAAATCCTATACCGATGTCGTTAACGTACAGATCGAACTGCGCAAACTCGAAGACGACCTGCAGACCCTGCAAAAGCGGGAAGCAGTCATTATCGAAAATTTTCGCGCATTGCTGAATGATCCGAACCTGGATCGGATTTCCGGGCCTGACAGTTTACCGCTCATTGAGAAATCGTTTACAGCGGAAGAAATTCAAGCCATGATCCGGGAGAATAATCCCGAACTTCTCTCTGCAGAGACGATGGCAACACTCTCGGAAACGGCCGTCAAACGCAAAAAACTCAATTACCTGCCCGATCTCGGGATTGGCGCCGATTATATTTTTACCGGTGACCAGTACATGAATAACGCCAAAGTCGCCGAAAGCGAGAAGTAATTTCCAGCACACAGACGAAATATCGAGACCTTCCGGGTTTTCCCCAATCCGGAAGGTTTTTTTTCGATTTCTCTATTGGCGTCCTGAGTGAAGGAAATGAACGAAGGATCGGTTCAATCCAGCCCGGCCATCTTCTCATATATCTGTCTCCTATATAATACTACTACTTCACTTCACCACTCCGCTACCCCCCACTTCGATAAAAACAAATTTGTATGTTAGCGATAAATGTCCTCTAATCTTTTCAAATTACTGCAGTCAAACAAAGTCGCCAATCTTAATAAAACCAGATATCCGGTCATTGCCGAAATTTTCATCTATAATCTCCAAAACGTTTGTTGAAATAAATATTTATCGATATTTTTAGGCGGAGATTTCAGTATGCCGCAAAATATAACAATTCAAATAAATCCCGAGTTATTAACTTGGGCAAGAGAAGAAGCCGGATACACACCGGAGGATATTGCCGCTAAACTTCATATTCCGGCAGAAAGGTACATTCGCTGGGAAAGGAACCGAGAAGAAGTACCCTTAGGAATGATGAAGCGGGTTTCGAATTATTATAAAAGGCAACTGGCTGTGTTCGTCTTACCGACACCCCCACCCAGAATGAAAAAACCGAATGATTACAGAAACCTAGCTATAAGTCAAGCAGGATTATCTCCCGAAATATTACTCGCAATGAGGCGGGCAAATAAATATCTCACGATGGCGAGAGATATATTAGGCGAAGAATATTGGATTAATCAATATCAATGGCAAACTGAGATTGAGAATTTTAAGATAGGACAAACCAATAGATTCGATAATCGATTTCTCGATTGGCTACGGGGAAAACTTCAAATAAATATCAAAGAGCAGAAGAGATTCAGAGGTACTGAAGATGCTTATCGAAATTGGCGAAATAGTATTGAACGAGAACTCGGGATATTCATTTTCCAGTTTAATATGCCGGAAAAAGAAGTAGATGGGTTCTGCTATGCAGATGAAAATCCGCCGTATGCAATCGTCATTAATAAAAACAAAAAAGCACCTAGAAAAATATTCACAATCTTTCATGAACTAGCACATATCATCCGACATCAATCCGGTATATGTCTGACCGAATTTTCTGCTGAAGATCATGGCAATGAATTAGAATGCAATTACTTCGCCGGAAAATTTCTCGTCCCCGATAATGAAGTGGTCCCTATTTCCAATATGGAAGAACTATCTACAATTGCACACAAATATAAAGTCAGTCGCGAAGTGTATCTACGCAGGAACCTGGAACGAGATTTTATAAGTAGAAGTGAATTTTTCAAGATTTTAGGTGAACTTAGGGAATTACCGATTCCTCCGAAGAAAACCGACAAAGAAATCCGAATTCTGCCTCCGGTCGCAAGTAAAAGCACGCGGGGAGAGAAGTTTTATAACCTGATTTTGAACGCCGTTTATAATAATGAGATCGATTATTTTTCGGCGTCCGACGCTCTCGGATTAGGATTTTCCTATATAGCCGCTAATGAATGATATAACGGGAAAAATATATTGCATCGATTCGAGTGTCTTCATTTCTTTGAATCGAATTAATCAGATTATTCCAATACCTGATATTTGGATTGAGTTTGATAAATTATTTCGATCAGGCAGATTACTATCGCATGAATTCGTTTATGAAGAATTCAACCCGGAAAGTAAAAATCCCGATTTTCTGGCTAAATGGATGAAGGACAAGAAAGAATATTTCGTAGGAACAACTGAAAAGCAATTTCAACTTGTAGAAAAAATTCTCGAAAGATTTGAAGGATTAATTAATCCTGACAAAGAAAAGAACGAGGCTGACCCTTGGATAATTGCTCTAGCAATCGAGAAAAATGAAGAGGTCACGTTATTCGGACAGAATATAGAGTATTACGTCGTCAGTCGGGAAAAGATAAAATCCTCCACGAAAATACCGGCCGCATGTCGGGCATTTAACGTTCCTCACATGAGTTTCGAAGAATTTCTCGAGGATAACGGCTGGCGCCTGGGAATTATAAAAACATAAATTCAGTTTGTTATGACCATTCAAACAGATGCTCTTTATGCCCACCCTTCAATTCAAAGGTAGAAAAATCATCTGAGGCTTAAAACCGCCGGGAGGGTATACTCACAGCCGGCGCAGAGCAAAGCAACGAAGGAGATAGGAAATCCAACCGTTTACGGAGGCATAAAATGTTGCAAGACTCCGCTGCGGTGCCCGCAACCAGTCAGAATTCAAAGTAACCTTCCGCTCCGATCAACGCTTGTCTTTGATTCCGAATTTAAGCCATTGAGACTTTTCGAAGTTACGTTTCACGACGCCGTTCGCCATTCGCCTCAATCATCAATCAAAAATCCGCCATCTTTAAATCCTCCCCCGCCAGAGGCCCCTGCGAGGCATTTCTCCGGCTTTCCTTTCGCCGAAGTTATTGACATTGTACGCCGAACTCCGTATTTTATTTCCGGAGAAAATAAATGGAAGCACCCAAACCCCGAATTGCCCGTGAAATTATCGCCGACCAGCGCTCGGCGGCACGTTTGCTGAATGCTATCCGCAAAGACAACAACAGCATACAGTTCAAAGGCCGCACTATCCGAATCAGAAAAAACAGCGAAGTTCTGAAAAAAGTGCTCTCCAGCGACTCTCTCCCTGACGATCGATGAACATAGCCTTTCCGGCTTTACTCATATTTTTACTCATTCTACCCGGTATCCTCTTCCGATATGCTTATCGCAAGGGCTTTTGGAGAAGTCCGGTCCGCCTGCATTCCGTTTCCGAAGAATTCACGCAGGGCGTCTTCCTGGCGCTGATTATTCATTTCATCGCGCTGCTGGTTATCAAAACTCTGTTTAAGGTCGAAATCCGTTTCGACAGCCTGCTGCTCTTGTTGACCGGCTGGCCGGGTCTTTCCGATCAATATATCATTGATTACATCGACTCCGCAGTCACCGTGCCCTATGCAGTCCTGGGTTATGCCATCGCCATAAACGCGATCTCATATCTTTTAGGATTCGGGCTGCATTGGTTCGTACGGCGCTGCCGGCTGGATTTGCGTTATGATCGGCTGCGTTTCGATAATGAATGGCACTACCTGTTCTCCGGCGAGGCCGTTGTCTTCACGATTCCCCGGAAAGACCGCAAATTCACGATCATCCGGGAACTGCTCCACGAGTACCGTGACGCCGTCACCGTCATTACCTGCATCGTTAACCTGCACGATGCTTCTTACTTTTATCTGGGTGTGCTCTGGGATTACTATTTCGACAGGAGCGGTCAACTGGATAAAATACTGCTATCAACGGCGCAAATGCGAAAAATTGATTTGGTACCCGATAATGGGGAAGATGCGGAAGAAACATTTCAGAATGTGCGCGGCGACAACCTGATCCTCAAGTACGAAAACATTATCAATCTAAGCGTTGAATACATCCTGCTCAGCGAGTAGAACCGCCGTAGCCTGAAGTAAACCCATTTCTATTTTCCCTTCGAGTATATCTATATCTTCTTCAAACTCAGCACCCTTACAAGCGCTTTTCGGCAATATTAAACCGAGTATCCCAACATTGCACGGAAAGAATATCAGTCCTTAATCGATCCCCGGTTAAATATTTACGATAATAGATTATATTTACGAATATCGTTCTATTTTTACCAATTCGTAATATTTCTATTGACTTTATTTTTACGATCCCGTATAATATATACGAATAATGTCCAGATGGTGATTATTCGTATAGTAGATAGAGAAGAGAAACGAAGATGAAGAAAGTACCAAAAAAAAAGACTCAGATTATTGAAGCAGCGGATAAACTTTTCAAGCAGTACGGTTTTAAGAAGGTTACAGTGGAAGAGATCTGCCAGGCTGCCGGCTCAAGCAAGATGACCTTCTATAAATATTTCGCCAACAAGAATGAACTGATCAAGCACCTCTGGCAAATTATGATCGATGACAGCTGGGCGAAACTGGATGCTCTGAACGATATAACCGTGCCATTTGCCGAAAAAGTCAATCTGATCCTGAAATTGAAAGAGGAAGCCACGACACAGATGGGTGCCGAGTACATCCGCGATTACCTGAGTATGGTTCCCGAATTGATGGATTTCTACAACCGGGTATTCAGTGAAGTCATGATCCGCTTCATGGAAATCATCCGGAACGCCCAGGAGAAGGGAGAGGTCCGCAAGAGTATCCGCCCGGAATTCTTCTTCGCGGTTGTGAATATGATGATGGAACTGGCCAAGAATGAGCAACTGGCCGCGGTATATGCAAATTATACCGATTTCGCCCTGGAGATCAATAATTTTCTCTATTATGGTCTTATGCCGGTCCCGGAAAAGGAGCAAAAATGATCTTTTTCCGGCTCTCTGTACTCTGTATCGGGCTGGTTTTTCTATCCGTTCGATCGAATGCCATCGAGAAGGACTTCCGCGGTCAACTATCGCTACAGGGAATGGGAATGAATTTATCGAATAGCTGGGACGGCAATGCCGGATTGCAGTACATTCCGCAATTGACACTTACTCAGACAAGGCCAAATTCACATTTGTTTGACATTGAAATGTCGCTGCATGGATTCTTACAAACCGGTGAAAAAATCTCGAAGGACAATTTTACTTTATACCGCCTGAATGCCCGTTACGCGACTACTCAGTCTGAGATTCAGTTGGGACTGCAAAAGATCAATTTCGGGCCGGCGCAACTACTGCGCTCACTGATGTGGTTCGATCGCCTGAATCCAACAGATCCGCTCCGGGTTACCGAGGGCGTCTGGGGACTTCGCTATCGCTATAATTTTCTGAACAACGCCAATGTCTGGCTATGGGGATTGCATGGCAACGAAGATCCCAAAGGTTACGAATTGTACGGCAGCGTCAAAGACAAACCCGAATTCGGCGGAAGGTTTCAGACACCAGTACCGATGGGCGAAATGGCCCTGACGCTACACACGAGAACAGTGAATAATATGCTGCAAGATTTTCGGGAGATCCGTTATGCCCTGGACGGTCGCTGGGATGTATTGGTCGGCGCGTGGTTTGAAGCGGTTGTGCAGCACCAGGAGATCGGCAGTCCTTTCAATTACACTAAAATGCTGACCCTGGGACTCGACTATACTATCGGGATTGGGAATGGTCTGTATGTACTCGCAGAACATATGGTCAACCGATTTTCAAACGAGCTGGTCGGATTCGAACAGGACACCCAATTTTCGGCGCTTATGTTGAGTTACCCGCTGGGAATGTTCGATAGTTTTTCGCTGATGGCGTTTTATTCCTGGAAAACGCATGATGCGCTGCAGTATGTCAGTTGGCAGCGCAGTTATGATAAAATAGTTATAAACCTGGCACTGTTCCATTACCCCGACACAGGAATTTCTATGATAAATTCGGCCGGCGGCGGATTCGGCGCCCAGCTGATGCTTATTTACAATCATTAGAATTAATATGAGGGATTCGAGATGAAAAACGGTCAATTAATTACGATTACCAATTTGGTCAAGGATTATCCGGTGGGTCGAGGTCATTTTCGGGCACTAAATGACATCAACCTGACAATCGGCGAAGGTGAATTCACCGGCCTTGTCGGTCCCAGTGGATCGGGCAAGACGACCTTGCTGAATATTATCGGTTCGCTGGATACGCCCACCAATGGGGAAGCCCATGTGCTGGGTCTATCGGTTGGTTCACTCTCTGCCCGTCAGTCAGCCAATCTGCGGAACCATTCCCTCGGATTCATTTTCCAGACTTACAATCTGCTGCCGGTGTACAATGTTTTTGAAAATGTAGAGCTGCCGTTGCTATTATTGAAAATGAGCAAGGATGAGCGGCGCAAACTGGTGGACCAGGCACTGGATTGGGTTGGCTTGCAGGACAAACGTAAATCCCGACCAGCGCAGTTGTCCGGCGGCGAATGCCAGCGCGTCTCGATTGCCCGCGCTATGGTGAAGTCCCCCAAAATTGTCCTGGCAGATGAACCAACGGCGAATCTCGATGCCAAGAATTCCCACAATATCCTGCAAACGATGGAAAAACTGAACCAGGAACTGAAAACCACGTTTATCTTTGCCACTCACGATGAGAAAGTCATTCAGTACCTGCGTCGCAAGATCAGCCTGGACGATGGCAAAGTGGTGAACGACGAACAGATCAAAAAGCAATAACCGGGAGGGTGTCATGTTAGCTATAAAATTAGCTTTTCGAAATTTAATGGGCGCCCGGTTACGGACATGGCTTAATGTGTTCGTCCTGTCGTTGGCATTTGTGGTGATCATCTGGTTCAAGGGAGTCATCAACGGCTGGGACCAGCAGGCCCGGCGGGACACAATAGCCTGGCAAATCGGCGGCGGTCAGTACTGGCAGGAAAATTATGATCCCTATGATCCCTTTAGCATTGATGAGAGTCATGGAGTAATTCCTGATGCTGCGTTGGCGGCTATTGACCAGGGAAAAATGACGCCGATTCTGATCAGTCAGGCAACCATGTATCCCGAAGGACGAATTCAGAGTATTTCCTTGAGAGGAGTCAGTCCGGGTCAAAATATTATGGAATTACCGACCAGCTATCTGGTCAATGATAGTGACGGAATTCCATCTATAATTGGCGAGCGGACAGCCCGTAACAATAAGCTGGCTGTCGGTGATTATGTAACCATCCGCTGGCGCGATGTGAATGGCACCTTTGACGCCGATGAAGTCAAAATCGTGCATATATTCAAGACCGATGTACCGGTGATGGATCTGGGTATTGTCTGGGTTCCGCTGGAAAAACACCGGGAAATGGCGCGTATGCCCGGCGAGGCGACCATTTTGACAACATCTCAGGAAGCCGGTTTCACAGGAGATATTCAAGGCTGGCATTTCAAAGATCATTATTTCCTGCTGTCCGAAATCCGGGAAATGATCGAAATGAAATCCGTTGGCGGTTCGGTCTATTTCGTTGTACTGATGTCCCTGGCAATGCTGGCGATCTTTGACACGCAAGTCTTATCGATATTTCGGCGTCAAAAGGAAATCGGCACCCATATCGCATTGGGTATGACCCAGCGGCAGGTCGTCACGTTGTTTACTGTTGAAGGGGCTATGCATTCGGTCCTGGCTGCGATCCTTGCAACCATATACGGCGCACCGTTACTTTGGCTTCAGGCGGTTGTAGGCTGGTCCATGCCGGCGGGCACCGACGATTTCGGGCTGACCATTGCCGAGACCATTTATCCCAGTTATTCAGTAGCACTCGTTCTGGGTACAACGGCCATTGTATTGATCACAACAACAATTGTGAGTTATTTGCCGGCGCGCCGCATTTCAAAAATGAATCCGACGGATGCCATAAGGGGGAAAATCCAATGATCAAGTTTAT
Source organism: uncultured bacterium (assembly GCA_964589175.1). Classification (GTDB taxonomy): domain Bacteria; phylum Fidelibacterota; class UBA2242; order UBA2242; family UBA2242; genus CAZPRY01. Next base: position 5,160 of record CAZPRY010000003.1, on the reverse strand, counting down.
TATTAATGGTCTTCTGCGGGACCATCATCGTAGCCTGTTTCCCATTATCATGGTGACGATCGGTGTTTTAATTACGGTTTTCTTTCAGGCGTTTATGGGTGGATTTCTGACCGATATGGTGGATTCAACGGCGCGGTTTTCTTCGGGGCATGTAAAAATCATGAGCCGGGCTTATGCGGATAATTCCGATCAGGTGCCCAACGACCTGGCCCTGACCGGTGTTGATGAGATCATCAAAGAGCTAAGACAGGAATACCCGGATATGACCTGGGTGAAACGGATTCAGTATGGCGGTTTGCTGGATATTCCTGACGAGAACGGTGAAACAAAATCACAGGGTATGGTTGTTGGTTTGGGCGTGGATTTATTAAGTCCCGGCAGTACTGAAATCAATACTCTAAATATCTCTAAATCAGTTGTGTCAGGGCGAATGCCCGAACAACCGGGCGAAATTCTGATCAGTGATGAATTGGCCGGGAAACTGGGGATATCGTTAGGAGATGATGCCACTCTGCTTAGTTCCAGCATGTATGGCAGTATGGCGATATATAATTTCACTGTGGTCGGAACGATCCGTTTTGGAATCCAAATGATGGACCGTGGCGCCATGATCGCTGATATCGGCGATGTTCAATTGGCCCTGAATATGGAAGATGCCGCCGGTGAGATTCTGGGATATTTACCTGATGGAATATATAATGACGAGAAATGCCAGGAAATTGTAGATAGGTTTAACTTAAAATACACCGATAGCCATGATGAATTTACACCTGTCATGGGCACTCTGAAAGAGATAAGCAATCTCAGCGATTACCTGGATTTGGCCAACAACATGGCTGGCATGATCGCTTTTATTTTTGTGATTATCATGTCTATTGTGCTGTGGAATGCCGGACTTTTAGGCGGTTTGCGCCGCTATGGTGAAGTGGGTGTACGGCTGGCTATTGGTGAACAGAAAAGACATATCTATTTGTCCCTGATCTATGAATCGGTTTTTATTGGTATAGTGGGTACTGTGATTGGGACGTCGCTGGGGCTGATGGGCGCCTATTTTTTGCAGGTATATGGACTTGATCTCAGCGGGGCCATGAGAAATGTCAACATGATGATTCCCCTTGTTTTCAGGGCAAAAATAACCCCCGTGTCTTTTTATATTGGAGTTTTTCCCGGCTTAATTTCCACAACCCTGGGAACCGCCCTGGCGGGAGTCGGAATATACAGGCGCCAGACAGCCTCATTATTTAAGGAGTTGGAAACATGAGAAGCGCACTTCTTTTTATAGTCTTATCAGGATTGCTGACCACCGTTAATGCCCAAACCCCTACCGGCGAAGAAGTCCTGCAACGAATCGACCGGAACCAGGTGTTCGAGCAGGCCATCAGCACGTCCACGATGATTGTTCATAGCCGCACCGGAGATCGTACGATTCAGTCTAAAGCCTGGTCCATGGGCGATGAAAAAGCCTTTGTGGAGTACCTGGCACCCGCCCGTGAAAAAGGTAAAAAAATGCTCAAACTTGAGAAGAGTCTCTGGATTTACACGCCGGAGCCAAGCGACCGGATCATAACCATTTCAGGTCATCTTCTGAAGCAATCGGTAATGGGCTCCGATATGTCGTATGAAGACATGATGGAAAGTGACGAGCTGCGCGCTAATTATGATGCGAAAGTACTGGGTAAGGAGACTTACAACGACCGCGATTGCTGGGTGCTGGAATTGACAGCGAATAACAGTGATGTCGCCTACCATTCCCGGAAAATCTGGGTCGATGCGGAGCGCTGGCTGCCTTTGAAAGAGGAACGTTTTACCAAGAGCGGGCGCCTGCTCAAGAAAACCGAAATTCACGAGGTTTTCCACCAAGATGGGCGCTGGATTCCCAAACGCATGACCTTCAAGGATATGCTTTCGCGCGGTGAAGGGACGGAATATATCATCAATTCTATCGATTTCAATGTCAATATTCCCGAATACCAATTTACGAAGGCGGCCCTGCGGAAATAGCCGCGCTCAATGAAATCGAAAAGGTCTTCCGTTGTATGCCCATGGCAGAGCGGAAGACCTTTTTAATGCTACCCAATGTTGGGTATCCGTGCTTTTGTCTATTTCCGTTCGTTCGGACAGCCACACTCTTTGGCAAGCTTTGCCTGGAGCGTTGGTTTACTTCTCGTCCTGCTTCGTTTTGAACTGTTCGGATTTTCCGAACAGTTGCTTCTTTTTGCAGCTCATCACTTTCGTAAATATTCGATAAATGCTCGCTGATAGTCGATTTTACCACTCCAAACAACTCGCTCATGGCCTTTTGGGTAAGCCAAACCGTTTCATCCTGTAAAATTACTTCAACTTTGACAGTTCCGGCAGGGGTTGTATAAAGAATGATTTCGGAATTATTCATTGTTACTGTCTTTCACTATTTCTATTTCTTCTTTACTTAAACCGTACAGTTGGTAAACCATCTGGTCAATCGCTTTTACTTAACTTCGATTACCTGGGTTTACACACTTTATCTGGCAGTATCCCTTTGAACAAACACTTAAACCCCAATGTTTTATGACCGCATGTTAGCTGCTGGTGTCATTTATAGCAATTCGTGAAAAATGGTACAATGCTATGCTGTTTTACCATTTTCAGAATGTCAATAACCACCCCTGTTTTGTTGAATTTCTTTCATGAACTCTACTATTAGACATCGGACATTATTTTTGAATTTCGCTATATTAATTTATTATTTATCATTTATTTAGCTATTTCAAATCTATCGTTTCAATCCGCACTACCGTATCCATGAAGCACAAATTTATTTTGTTTTTGTGCGATGGCTAAAATGCCTTTAGCAAAGTGGGTTGAAAAGGTGGAAACTCTTTTGCAAGCCTTTGGGGTGAGTGTCGGCTCGTGTGGTCTGCAAATGTGCTTACGCCTGTGGGATGGCTTTTCATGGTGCAATTGGTGCAATTATGGTGCAATTCACAATTCATAAAAAGAACCTGCTCCTTTTGATTCTGAGGATTTTAACAGCCCTTTTTCTACTAATTCTGTTAAATCCCTAGTTGCTGTATTCCTTGCCACATTATAATTTGCCTGATATTTGCTATTTGTTATTTTCCCATTTTCTTTCACGTACTTCATTGCTTGTATTTGCCTTTCGTTCAATCCAAGTGATTTGAAGTATTCAACATTAAATATATCTTTTCTAAACTCAACCCAGAAACCTGACATATCATAAAAATATTTGGGTCTTGGTATGCCAAATTGAACACACTCATTAATCATCTTCAATGTTCCCCTGCCCCAAGACTCAATATAACCACTTCTGAAAAGTGCGTTTGCAATATCGGGATTGTATGGCTTTGAAGGATGTTTGGTCAATAGTTTTTCTATTGTCCAGTCTTCAGGCAATTGCCCTTCGTTCCAAAAGATTAATTTATCGCTGTAAACACTTATCTGAACGGGCACTCCGCCTGAATAATCTTTGTGAGAAACAGCATTTAGCAAGGCTTCTCTTACAGCATCCTTCGGATACTCATATGTCTCAATCCTGTTTAAGCCCTCGTAACTGATTGAAGATTTGACATATTTTGTAAAAAGCAAATCCATTGTTTTCTCAACCTGTTCAAAAATATTCCCATGAACTTCATCTTGAAATTTCAGGTCATCATCTGTTTCAAAATATCCAATTTTGATGTAAGCCCCGGTTACAAATTTCTCTGGATATGAGTGAAACAGTAGAATTGCAGCACGTTTCAGAAAATCATTTTCTCTCAATTGCAGGTTTTCAATTAAAAGTTCGTTAGTGTCTGTCAAAACATCTTCTTCAATACGCTGGGCTTTAACAGCTTTCTTTCTGAAGAAGTCAAAAGTCTCCTTCTTTAAATCTTCAACAGAAATTTGAGGCATAGGAACGCCATCCCATTTTTTACCTTTTCTTTGAAGCATGAATTTGTCAAGTGCTGCCCCTTTTAATTCCTGTTTGGTACTTCCACTCCGATAATGGTACTGCCCCTTGTAATTTACAGGATATGGATACTTCTCTACTATGATTTCAATGAAGTCTCCTTTATCTGTTTGATGCAGGTTCACATCAACCAAAATACCTAAAATGTCTTTAACTTTGTTAGGTATATCCTTAAGCAATTTATTGGCATCTTTAAGGCCTACAACTTCCCCTGAATCATTTTTACCAATAAAAATCCTTCCCCCGTTAGCATTTGCAAATCCGCAAATCCATTTCAGGTATTCATCACGCCACGATTCTTTGTATTCAATATTTTGGTTCTCAGACATATCTTTATTTTAAAAGTTTTTTGTAATATCTATTTCGTTGTTTAAACATTTTATCAAAGTAATCAATTTTTATGTCTCTGTAATCAAAAATCACAGGAGGTTTTCCTGAACGTTGAATGCGGCCAATGTATTGGACTAATTTTCCTTCGAAAGCAAATGGATAAACGATAAAGAGGCATTCTAAATTGTCAACGTCAACACCTTCCCCAAAATATTGGCCAGTAGAAACTACAATTTTGTAGTGGCCTTGTATTAATTGTTCAATTTTGCTTTTCCGATTGCTTTCAGAATCATCGCCATGTATGGTAATCGTTTCGAATTTATCTTTAAGGTAAAGGTTTAATATCTCTACATGGGCTTTTCGTTCGGTTAAGACTAAGATTGTTTTAAAACGTCCAACATTTTTCTCAATATCTTCAATTATAAGCGAATTTCGGTGCGTATCATGTATCAGGATTCGTGAAATAGTTTCGTATTTATCAATTTTATAATCGAAAGGGGCATAAAGAGTGGTTTCTCTAATGTTGATTTCTGCTTTGGTTTTACATTGTTGAATTTGTTCCTTCTGTTCGGCATGATACAGTATATTTCCAATGTAGACATATATCAACTTCTCATCGTTATTCTTACGTTTTGGTGTGGCTGTTAAACCATATAAATAAAACGAGTTGAAATTGATGATTGTCTCCCTGAATGATTTAGCTGGAATATGATGGCACTCGTCTACGATTATTGTTCCAAAACTATTCGCAATTTTATCAATTTCACAGCTTCGAGTAAGCGATTGAATCATGGCTACAGTAATTGCCTTCCCAACTTTATATTTTTGGTTCATCGTCATAATGCGTACCAACTTGAAGCATGAAGGGCATAGATTTTCAG
>CAZPRY010000002.1:0-189677 GCA_964589175.1 uncultured bacterium | reverse complement strand
CGGCTGTCTCTTCTATTTGTAAATCATAGGACATTTATTCTGAGAATCGCTATACAGTGAAGATACGTACATTGATCCAGGCGATCTCGAGAGCTGCATAGCTCCAGCCGGGACTTACAACAGTTTCGGATGCATGATAGAAGCCTGTAATTCCGGTGGATTTGCAGATGATATGGATCATGGTGTAATACTTGCTTCGTCTGCATGGAATGAGGATTCTTGGGAAATTGACGGAGGGCGAAATAGTTATTTCACGTATTATGTACTTGAGGGTCTGGACAACAATACCGCGGACGATGGTGATCCAGATGGATTTGTTTCCATTGAGGAACTATACAATTACTCCCAATCTAGAGTGTACAATGCCGTTTTATCAGACAAAGGCAAGGTGCAAACCGTTCAACTTGGGGACAATTATTCGGGAGAACTTGACATCACTGCTCCGATTACCCTTTCTACTTGGCAGATAAATGTGATCTGGAGCGAGACATCAACCAATTTCACAATTGAGAACAAAGGTGGAAACGGTCGATCATGGTCAATAACATCGTACCCAGCTTGGATAACTTCTATTTCCCCATCTAGCGGAACACTTTCTGCAGGGCAAATCCAGACAATCACAATTAACTTTGACCAAAACTCTGGTAATGATAGGAGTGGTGTGATTGATTTTTCATATTTCGTGGTTGAGGAAACAATACAAATTACGCAGTTTTCTCACGTCACAACTTCTGGATCATTATCGAGCAATGAAACATGGAGAAATACAGTAACCATTACTGGCAATGTTACGATTCCTAACGGAATTGGTTTGACAATTCTTGATAATACAGAAATCCAATTTGATGGAGGCACCTTTTTGACCGTCAATGGAACCCTTTATGGCGACAATGCGACTTTCAAGCGCTCGGGCGCTTCCGCCTGGAACGGAATCCAGTTTCAAAGCGGTAGCGGCGGTTCGCTGGATGGCTGTGCAATACGAGGAGGGACCTACGGAGTCTATTGCAACTATGCAGCGCCCACTATCGAAAACTGTACTTTTTTATATAACGGTTATGCCCTGTACCTGTATAATGCCTCGCCGAGCGTGGAGACGAATTCCGTCACTGATGATGTTGTCTATTTGAATACTTCGAATGCTTACCTGTACGATAACTACTTCACCAACAGTTCGGGAAGCTATTGCCTTGAAATGTACAATTCATCCCCTGATTTATTTCAAAATACAATAAGTGGCGCTGTTACAATCGCTGTATTGGCAAATAATGGAAGCCTCCCTTTTTTCGGAGACACAGCATCACTAGGATATAATTACCTGTATAACAATAACGGAGATTGGACTCTTGCGGCAGCAAATAACTCCAATCCTGTTCTGGGAAAAGGACCTGACACAGGACCATATGTTTGCGGAAATAACTCGATTATCTCCGGTCCTCAAAATAATGCGCATGCTGCCGTTGGTAACAATTCAGAAATTGACGCCATGTATTGTTATTGGGGACAATACCCGGCCCCTTCTCTGGGCGACGATATCTCGACCGATTTTGCGCTCTCCTCTGATCCGGGCGGCGGCAGCAGCCTGGCAAAAGCACTCTGGACCGATTCATATTCGGACAACAATGATCCTATTGTTTGTACCACCCACACCAAAGCCGACTCACTCTGGAATGTTGGAATAGATTTATATCGTAGCAAAAATCTGCAGGGTGCGATCCCGGTTTTTAAGACGGTCATTCAAAAATACCCGGCTTCACCCCAGGCGCGGAAATCTCTGTTTAAACTGTTATGGATTGGCAAAGAACTAGGGAACCTGGATATGTGCAACCTGTGGGAAGAGATGATCGCCAATACACCCGATACGGAAATCAAAGCCGTAATGAAAGACCGGCTGGTCGGCAGTTACAGGAAAGCAAGGCGGTTTCAGGATGCGCTGGATTTATCCCTGCAGATTAAAAAGCAGTATCCGGATACCGAGCACGAATATACGGCCCTTTTCGATCTCTTCAATCTTTACCAGAAAGACCTGAACGATCTGGCTTCGGCCCGGTCCGTTTTGGAAGAACTGAAGCAAAAATATCCGGATTGTGAATTGACCCTGATCGCGCAATTCGATTTTGGAGAAGATGTCGAAGGCGCCCTGGCTAAGAATCCGGCATTTCCCATAACTAAAGATATCGTGTCGAATACGATACCGGCCGATTTCAATTTAGGCCACAATTATCCCAATCCGTTTAATCCGACTACGGTAATACCGTTTGATTTGCCGGAAAAGGCGCATGTGACGCTCATGGTTTACGACATCACCGGGCGCGAAGTTGTCACGCTGGTGGATGGCGAGCAGACCGCCGGTTACCGGACCGTGCAATGGAACGGTAAGGATCGTACGGGCATGCCGGTTCCCAACGGTGTCTATATCTACACGCTGAAAGCGAACTCCTTTAACAAATCCGCTAAGATGATCCTGTTGAAATGATAATGAACATAGGCAATGGAAGGCGTCGGTTCTCACATCCGGCGCCTTCCCGCCCCGGCCCGCTGCAAAAGGATATCGCTTTCGTAAAGCAGCACGGAGAATGCACCCGGAAGCGGGTGGAATGTATGGATCACCGGGGAGAAAGCGTTCCGCACCGGCCCGAAAGTATATATCACCGGGTAAAAACCATCCCGCATTGGGTAGAAAGTATATATCACCGGGGAGAAAGGATAAATCACCGGTCGGAAAGTGATCCGCAGCAGGTTGAAACCGTTCCGCTCCGGGTGGAAAGTGTCCTTCTCCGGGCGAAAACTATTCCTCAGCGAATTGAAAGCATCCCGAACGCAATCCCATAAAGAAAGGAGTAAAAGATGGCTACTACATATCAAAAAATCGATGAACGTATTCACCTTGTACAGCTGATGGCGAACAACGCCTTGAGCACCCCGGAGATCAAAGCCCGCCTGAACACCTCCGGTTACCCCGACGAGAAACTTCAAAACGGTCTGACGCTGGCCGACGAAAGCGCGGCGCTGGTGCGGGAAACCGCGCTGGCCGAAGGTAAACAGTACCAGGCTACCGACGAAGTCGAGACGGCCATTGCCGCGGCTTATGCGAAGTACGTCGCCACCCTGAAAATCGCACGTGTGGCTTTCCGTGAAAACACAGTAGCCGCCGAAGCGTTGATGCTGAACGGTCCGCGCCGCAAGGACCTGCCCGGCCGCCGCATCCAGATGGAGACCTTCTACGGCAACCTAGTGGAGCAACCGGATTTCATGACAGTCATGGCGGATTTCGGGTACGACCGGGAACGAATCGATGGAGAGAAAGCACTGGTCGATCAGGTTGCGGCAATCGACCGCCTGCAGGAGAAGGCCAAAGGTGAAACAGCCGAATCCAGGGAGAAACGCAACGCCAAAGTAAAAGAGATGGACCGCTGGGAATCGGACTTCAGCAAGATCGCGAGGATTGTCCTGGCCGATAATCCAGAATGGCTCGAGAAACTGGGATTATAGCAGCTCTCCAGCATCGTACAATGTACACCTGTCAGGTTAGGTAAAAACCAACAAACAGGAATGTCTGCTCTACAAGCAGAAGGAAAGACAAAAACCAATTTCCAGAGGCGCAGCCGAAATAAATTGGTTTCTTTTTCACATCACGAAACACTATCTCGCTCTCTTGTCAGAGTACACCGCGCCATTCAAAGAAATCCAACTCCGCGGAGTGAAAAGGCAGTAGAACTTATCCGGACCCTTTGCTCAACCTTGCAAAGGTTCGAAACCTCCTCAAGGCTTTTGCCCTTACTTCAGGGCTTCGATCTCCTCGATCGTTTTGGGAATCGGTTTGCCGAGTACACGATGTCCGCTTTCGGTTACCAAAACATTATCCTCGATGCGGATACCGCCGAAGCCTCTATAACTTTCAACTTTTTCGTAATCGATGAATTCCTCGAACTTCTTCCCGGCTTTCCACTGATCGATCAATTCCGGGATGAAATAGATGCCGGGTTCGACGGTCATCACGTAGCCGGGTTTTAACTCGCGGGCCATACGCAGATAGGCCAGTCCGAACTGTTCGCTGCGCTGTATGGTTTTGTCATAACCGACGTAATTCTCGCCGAGATTTTCCAGATCGTGCACATCCAGGCCCAGCATGTGGCCGAGACCGTGCGGGAAGAAGAGCGCCTGGGCCCCCTGCTTGACGGCTTCATCGAGATCGCCTTTCATGAACCCGAGTTCTTTCAGACCCGAGGCAATAACTTTCGCGGTTGCCAGATGCACTTCGCGATAGCTTATTCCGGGTTTGATGGCGTCGATCGCATTCATATTGGCTTTCAGGACAATTCGGTAAATCGCCTTCTGCTTTTCGGTGAACTTCTTCCCGACCGGAATCGTGCGGGTAATATCGGCGGCATAATGCAGCCGCGATTCGGCGCCGGAATCATTCACCGCCATGTCGCCGTCCTGCATAACATTGCCGTGATAATGATTGTGCAGCGTCTGGCCGTTGATCGAAAAGATGATCGGAAACGAGACGCCCGCGCCTTTCCGCAACGCTATGCCTTCCAGCGTGCCCGACACCTCACTCTCGCGCATACCCGGTCGGGCCATCTTCATCGCCGTAGTCTGCATCTCATAGGCCACCTCCAGGGCCTGCTCAATCTGCTCGATCTCTTCGGCGCTCTTGACGTTGCGTTGTTCCACGACGGCCTTGATCAAACTCACCGAAACGTACTTTTTGACCCAGGACGGAATGACGCCGAAGATTTCGCCCAGCTTCAGGGTCTGTTCGGCGCGATAGGGCGGGAGGTAGTGAATATCGGCCTTGCCAATCGCCTCTATGATAACTTTCTGCAAATCGGCCATGGGCTGGGTTTCGGCGACGCCGATCTGCGCAGCCAGGTCATTCACTTTCGGTTGAGGTCCCATCCAGACAATATCGTCCACCCCGAAATCATCGCCGAATATTATTTCCCGGTCGTTATCGATATCGACGACCGCCGCTAGGTTCGGCAGGTCCAATCCGAAATAATACAGAAACGTGCTGTCCTGGCGAAAATGATATTGATTGCCGGAATAATTCATCGGGCTCTCTTCATTGCCCAAAAAGAGCAGCAGGCCCGATTTCATCGCCTCTTTCAATTGTTTTCTACGCTGTACATAAGTCTTGGTGCTAAACATAATTCCCTCTGTTTTTTCGAGTTAATTGGCGCCATGCTCCGTACGCCGGATGATTTCATTCTGCAGATCGGCGCCCAAGTCGACGAAGTAATCGCTGTAGCCCGCCACGCGTATGATCAGGTCGCGGAACTTTTCGGGATGCTGCTGGGCCTTGCGCAGGGTTTCCGCATCGACAACATTAAACTGAATGTGGTGCCCGTCCAGCTTGAAGTAGGTCCGGATCAGGTGAGCGAGTTTGTCGATTCCATCCTCATCGGCCAGCATTGATGGCGTGAATTTCTGGTTGAGCAGCGTACCGCCCGTGCGAACATGATCTATTTTGGCCGCGGATTTTAATACCGCCGTCGGGCCTTTGCGGTCGGCGCCCTGCACCGGCGAGATGCCCTCGGAGAGCGGCTCCCCAGCCCGGCGGCCGTCCGGCGTGGCGCCCGTTACGCTGCCGAAATAGACATGCGAGGTCGTCGGCAGCAGGTTGATGCGAAAATGGCCGCCTTTGGTGTTTGGCTTTCCATCAACCGCGCTGAAGAAAATTTCGAACACTTCACGCAGGATGTCATCCGCGTAGTCATCGTCGTTGCCGTACTTCGGCGTCTCGTACAGTAATTTTTCCCGCAACTCCGCATCGTCGTCGAAATTCCGCTGAATGGCTTTGAGCATCGCCGACATCGAAATCGTCTTATGATCGAAGACATGATATTTGATGGCCGCCAGTGAATCGGTGATCGAGCCGATGCCGACGCCCTGGATATACGACGTGTTGTAACGCGCCCCGCCGTCATTGTAGTCCCTGCCGTTGGCGATGCAATCGTCGATCAGAATCGACATGAACGGGGCCGGTAGATATTCCGCCCAGAGTCGCTCGATGATGCGGTTGCCGCGAATTTTGATATCGATAAAATGGACCAGCTGCTTGCGGTAGGCCGACATCAATGGATCGAAGGCTGAAAAATCCGCCGGATTGCCGGTCTTCAAACCGATTTGCTGACAGCTGCGCGGATCGAAACCATTGTTGAGTGTCAGTTCCAGGATTTTGGCCAGGTTGAAATAGCCGGTCAGGATATAGCTCTCCTTACCGAAGGCGCCGGTCTCCACGCAGCCGCTGGCGCCGCCGTCGCGCGCGTCGACGATCGATTTGCCCTGACGCAGGAGTTCCTGAATAATCTCGTCCGTATTGAAAACCGACGGCTGGCCGAAGCCGGTTTTGATAATTTTCAAGGCCCGTTTTAAAAAGCGATTGGGATTCTTGCGGCTGATCTGGACCATGGAACCGGGCTGAAGCAGGCGCATTTCTTCGATCACATCCAGGATCATGTAGGAAAGTTCATTGACCGCATCCGAGCCGTCCGCCTTGACGCCGCCCAGGTTGATCAGGCAAAAGTCCGTGTAGGTGTTGCTTTCCTGGGCCGTGACGCCGACTTTGGGCGGGGCCGGCTGGTTATTGAATTTTACCCAGAAGGCTTGCAGTAATTCCAAAGCATGTTCTCTCGTTAGAATACCGTTTTCGATCTCTCGTCGGTAAAACGGCCACAGGTGCTGATCCAGGCGACCGGGATTGAAGGAATCCCAGGTGTTGAGTTCGGTGATGACGCCCAGATGGACGAACCAGTAATATTGCAGCGCTTCATGAAAAGTGCGCGGAGAATTCTCGGGCACATGCCGGCAGATAGCGGCGATTTCCTGCAATTCAGCCTTGCGCTGCGAATCGGTTTCGGCTTCGACCAGTTCGGCGGCTTTCTCCGCATGGCGTTGAGCAAAACGGACCAGGGCTTTGGCAACAATGCACATGGCCTTGAGTTCTTCGCGCTTCTTCAGCGCCTCCGGATCGTTGAAAAAATCCAACCCGGCAATGCTTCGCTCGATGTCAGCCATAAAATCGCGCAGGCCTTTGCGGTAAATTTTATCGTCCAGAACCGTATGTCCCGGCGCGCGCTGCTCCTGGAATTCGGTGAAAATCCCGGTCCGGTAGGCGTCGATCCATTCCTCCCCGACCTCCTCGAAAATCCGGTCCCGGATCGAACGGCCGGACCAGAAGGGGATGATCTCCCGCAGCTGCGTCTCGCGCGCCTCGTCGGACACCTTGAATGGGATTTTCTCGCGATTGTGCAGAATTTTGAAATCTTCCGGTTGGTGGGTGCAAATCTCGGGGTAGATCGGCGTGGCCTTGAGCGCCGGGCCGCGTTCGCCGACGATAAGCTCGTCGGGATTGATGCAAATCGCTTTGTTTTCCAGCAGACATTGAAACACCATAGCCCGCGCCACCGGCACCGAGACGCGCTCGGCTCGGCCGCTTTTATAGAAATCCGTCAGCAGAAGCGCCCGTTCGATGGACAGTGCCGGAACTGCGTCCAGACTATTCTGCCGAAGTCGTTTGATTCTTTCGTTCATCATCAGTCGCCAATCTTCACGCTATATCCACGATCCTGAAAACGCGCGGCGATGGCCTTCAGTTCCGCCGGACTTTGCGGCCGCAGCTTGCCCAGACGATTCGTTATTCCATAACGCTGCAGCTTGTCCTCGCCCAGTTGATTGTAGGGCAGCAGGCCGATCCCGGTGATATTCTTCAAGCCGGATAAATACTGCAGAAGATCCGCAATGTTTTGGGCCGTGTCCGTAATCCCCGGAATAAGCGGAATGCGGATGCGCAGCGGAATCCCGCTTTTGGTCAGTTTTTCCAGGTTCTCCAGAATCAGGACGTTCGAAGCCGTTGTATATTTTTGATGCTCGTCGTCGTCGATAATTTTAAGATCATAAAGGAACAAATCAGTCCATGGCAGGATGCGTGCCAGTTTTTCCCAGGCAACGCAGCCGGAGCTATCCACCGCCGTATGCAGGCCGTTGGTTTTCGAGGCGGCCAGCAATTCCGTCAGGAATTCGATCTGCATCAGCGGTTCGCCGCCCGAGAAGGTCACACCGCCGCCGGATTCTTCGTAGAAAATGAGGTCCTGCATGACTTCCCGGATCACCTCTTCAACCGTCCAGGCACGGCCGATCGTCTTCTCTTTTTGGGAGGGCTGCACCGACACCTTCTCCGGGTGCGGGTTTTTACTTTCGGGATTGTGACACCAGGGGCAATCGAGCGGACAGCCTTTCAAAAAGACGGTCGTGCGGATGCCGGGCCCGTCATGGATCGCGTATTTTTTAATATCGAAGATTATTCCCGTTGCCATACTGTTGATGCTCTCTCTGCCCTCGTAAATCCGGATTCCTGTTTCGCAATGCAATCCGCGAGACCATTCAAATTGCTTTAAAAATTTAAGAGAAAATCCGGGTTTTAAAAGACGATATTATCGCCTTTCCAGAGATCAATGCCGGTCGGACCTCCGGGCGCCGTCGAACAGTTCATCGTGAAAAGCCTCTTTCAGTTCGTGCTGCATCGGAAAGAGAATGATATCCCGCGACTGGTGGGGCGTAATGCTCTTCTCGAGAATATCGTTGATCTCGACGGCAGTCGGCGTGTACATCCGGCAGAAGATGGTAGCCTCCTGCAATTCCACCGGTCCGCCGGTCTTCATGTTGATCGCCAGGCTGAGGTTTTCGATATCGTTATCCCGACAGAGAAAGATAATCGCCGATTTGGCGGAACGCCGGATGAGCTCTGCCAGCTGGTTCCACAACTCGGGCGTATGAATGTCCCCTTCGAGCGGCATCAGGACGTTGCAGCGCTCGCAGACATTGGAATGCGCCCAGGAATATTTCTGCTTCTTCAGATCGAAATTAAGTTTACGGGTCACGACCACGATATCATCGCTGGTCGCGCGGCTGCTGTCGTTCGTCAGTTGGCTCATCAACATTTGTCCGAATTGCCCGAAGCCCAGAATCATGAAGATGTTGCCCTTCGGATCCAGGTGGCCGCCATCCTTGACCCAGGTATGATACAGGCGGCGCGTAACGCCCTCGTAACCGTTGAACAGCCGTACATTCCGATAATTTTGTTCCCGCAGAAATGTCTCTTTCCAGATATGATGCAGGCTGAGGTTTCCGATATGAGTGTAGCACAAAAAGTCCGGATGATCGCCATTCAGTTTCTGGACATTAACCATGGTGTTCAGGTTCAGCAAATCCTGATTGGTCGTGATATAGATGCGGTCGGCTTTATGAACCCGGGCCTTGCGCAGCACGGGAACCTGGGTGAAATCCTCTTTCAGCCACCAGGTCGTGTGGCTTTTCACGAGCATCTCGGCCCGCGGATTGTTGGCATCCTTCTCGATTAAAACCATCTTGTGATTATGCGGAGCATGCTCCTTGATCAGGTCGTAGATGAGGCGCCCGTTGCGCCCCAGGCCACAGATGACCGTATGTCCGCTAAACCAGGGGGAAATCCGGCCGAGGATTTTCTCCTGGATTATTTGATAAATAAAACTCAGGGTCAGCAGCGGCGCCACGAAATAGCAGATCCACAGCAATCCAAGCGCGATTCCGGGACCGCCCGACGGGAAGCCGTTGTCCACACCGCCGACGATGAAAAGATTGATCGAGTAGTAGAGCGCCTGAAAATAGCGCCAGTGCGAATCCGGGGAGACCATATTCGTCTGCAGGAAAGAAATCCAAGCGGTCACGATGACGATACAAATTAAAATATATTTCCAGAAACGTAAAACGATGCGATGCATAGGATTGACTGGCTCCTCTTTATTCCCGGTCCATCATGACTTCAAAAACTCCTGTAACTGTCGTTTGGCGGATTCGTAGCCTATCTTGATGGCCTCGGCCGCCCGCCAGAACTCCCAGAGATGCATATGCGACAAGTCCAACTGAATGACCAGATCCGGGCTGGCAATTATAATTTCCTTGTTGGAGAGCTCCGACAAGAGAATCAACACCGATTGGTAGCCGATATAGGTCAGACGAAGTGGTATGTTTTGTTCGCGATTGGCACGCCCCATCCGGACGGCCTGGGTGATGCGTTCGAAAAAATTGTCCGGCTCTTCTTTACTGATTTTCTTGTTCCGGTCAACACTGGAAAAATAGCCCTCAAGTTTGAGTTCTTTCGTTTTGAGAACATTCACGCCGATCATGGTATCGTGTTCGTATTCCCGGAGTACGCGCAAGGGCAGGTTGTCCCGCAAGCCGCCGTCCACCAGCAGGGTTCCGTTGGCATCCACCGGTTTGAAGACGCCCGGGATGGCGATACTGGCCAGAACGGCATCCACCAGGTTTCCACGATTTACGTACAAAATGTCGCCGGTCTGGAAATCGACGGTCACGGCGATAAACGGTATCGACAGATCTTCGATCCGCGTCTCTTTGCCCAGGTGCATCTGAAAGAGCTGCTCGATGTTGCGCATATCAAGCAGGCCACCGCGCGGAATAGACGGATTCAGCAGGCGCAAAGTACCGACCCGATCAATCGAAAGGGCCAGTTTTTCGATTTCACTCACCGGGATACCACGGGCGTAAAAAGCCCCGATCAGGGCGCCGGCGCTGGTTCCGGCGAGCACGGCCGGCCGGATACCGAGCTCTTCCATGGCTTTCAGCACACCGATATGGGCCAATCCCAGAGCCCCGCCACCACTCAGCGCGACGGCGGTTTTACCTAAATCTTTATTCATAAGTCCTCACTAAAGCAACCCTTAACATCTGTAATTCAGAGAAACCCGGCCAGGGAATGACGTCGTCTGCCGGTAGAATTTATTAAATTTACCCGCAATCGAGGTCGAATGAAAGACGGAATTTTTCCATTCCCGTTGCACCCGGCGTATTCAGCGCCCAATCAGGCTATTTCCGATAGTGGCTAATTTCCATCAGAAATCGTATATTTGCCCAAATTATCGATCGAAAATTCCTGGGAATTAAAAGGATATGGATATGAAAACACTGGAAGTACAAAAGATCCGCAAAAGCTTCGGCGCTTTCGTGGCTGTGGATGACGTTTCATTCACCGTGGACGAGAGTTGCGTCTTCGGCATTATCGGGCCCAACGGCGCCGGCAAAACGACAACCCTGCGCATGGTCATGAACATCATCGCTCCGGACGCCGGCACTGTCGCGATCCTGGGCAATACCGAACGCTCCCGGTCGGCCGATCTGATCGGTTACCTGCCCGAGGAACGCGGTCTTTACCGCAAAATGAAGGTCGGCGATTTGCTCACCTTCATGATGGACTTGAAGGCCATGCCGCGCCGGGAGTCCCGGAAGGCGATCGACATCTGGCTGCAACGTTTGGATATTACGGAATGGAAGCACAAAAAGATCGAGGAGCTCTCCAAGGGCATGCAGCAGAAGGTCCAGTTTTTGGGAACGATTATGCACAAGCCGCGCCTGCTGATTCTCGACGAACCGTTCGGCGGCCTCGATCCGATCAACGTCAATGTAATCAAGGAAATCATGCTCGAATTGAAGAAAGAGGGAACCTCGATCATCTTCTCCACGCATGTCATGGAAAGTGCTGAAAAACTCTGCGATGAAATCTTTTTGATCAACAAAGGCCGGCAGCTGCTCTACGGCAAGCTCGGTGAAATCAAGAAGAGCTACGGCAGCGAAAACGTCCTGATCGAATTCGAGGGCAGCGACGAATTTCTCAAAACATCGCAACAGATCAAGAAATTCGACAACTACGGCAATTATGTCGAGGCGCAGTTGGTCAAAAACGCCGATCCGCAGCAACTGTTACGCGAAGCGATGCAGAACAATGCAATCCGGAGATTCGAGATAAAATCACCCTCCTTGAACGATATTTTCATTGAAGCCGTCAACAACAGCAATTCCGGGAGGAGTGAATCATGAAATGGAAAATATTCGCCATTATCAAGCGGGAATTCATCACGCGCGCCAAGACCAAGGGCTTCATTATCGGAACGCTCCTCTTTCCGTTACTGCTGATTTTTATTTTCGCCGGCATTTTCATTTTTTCCGCGCTGGTAAAACCCTCTTCCCGGACTTATTACGTGATCGATCAAACCGGCATCGTCTACAATGAATTCGTCCGGATGCTGCCTGACACCCTCAAAAACGGCGACTTGAAATACCGCTTTATCGATAAGACTATCGCACCGGAAGAGTTAGATGCCCGCCTGGCCGAATTTCAGAAACAGGTTTTTAACAAGGAAATTTACGGCTACCTGGTCATACCGGCCGATCTTCTTGAGTCCCGGGAAGTTCGGTTCTCGGCCCGCAATGTCAGCGATTTCGATGAGCTGTCGGAATTCGAGCGCGCCCTTTCGCGGATTGTCACCAATCATCGACTCGAACAGATGGGGCTCTCCGCCTCCGAGATTCGCGAGCAATTCGACCAGGGGCATGTCAACCTGGTCAGCAGCCAGGTAACGGCGACCGGTGAGGTCCAGAAGAGCGCCGGGGCCAGTTTCATTCTGACCTACATCCTGGCCTATATCCTGTTAATCCTGACGATGGTCTACGGGCAGATCCTCATGCGCAGCGTTATTGAAGAGAAGAGCCAGCGCATTACCGAAACCATTCTGTCGTCGATCAGCCCCATGCAATTACTCGGCGGCAAGATCATAGGTATCTGCCTGCTGGGCATGACGCAGCTCTTCATCGTGGGGCTGATGCTATTGGCCCTGGTCGCCTACGGGGAAACGCTGCTGGTCGGTTTCGGCGTCAATATCGGTGAACTTCTGGAAATCATGCGCGAAATAAACTTTTCCGCGACGATCTTCGGTTTCATGCTGTATTACTTCATCATCGGCTTTGTGTTTTTTGCCGGGCTCTTCGCCGCTGTCGGGGCCATTGTCAACAGCGAAGATGAGGGCCAGCAATTCCAGATGCCACTCATAATAATCATTATGATCGGCTATTTCATGGTCTTCACGGTCACAAAAAATCCCGACACCAGCAGCGCCTTCTGGATATCAATGATCCCGTTTTATACGCCGCTCCTCATGTTTGCGCGCATCGCGGTCAGCGATCCCGTTCTGCCCAGCGGCGCCTACCTTTCGATTTTTACGATGTTGGGATTCACGGCTCTGACGATCTGGATCATCTCCCGCATCTACCGGGTCGGCATCCTGATGTACGGCAAAAAACCATCCCTCAAAGAGGCCGTCAGGTGGATCCGTTATAAGTAACGATCGCTCAAAACAAAATTTCTTCAACGAGTCTCCCGTGATCGCCTGATCGCGGGAGCTTTTTTGCTTCGAACCTCTCCTTTACAGAATTATCAAGCCATCCGGTCAGCGGGTAAGATTTATACGGAAGCGTAAAATATTTATACAGAAGCGCCGGAATACGTTCCGTCAAACGCTTGTAAATGTTAATCTTAAACTACGGTACGTTATTTGAAATTCGATCGGCTGTAGATCGTGTTGAGAGGGATTACCGGGATGCGTATAAAATACTGTCGGATCAAATTCTTACTCATGACCGTATCCATCGGATTACTGCTCGGCGTCAAATCGTTTCTATTACCGCAAGCCGCCACACACAGCCACAGCGCCCTTCCTCAACCGATTCCTGCCGCCGGCCACGCGCTTAAGCATATCGATGGAGCAGATAAAGATGTGAAGTTTGAGAAAGCGAACAAACAGGGCTCCTTTCGGCCGATAAGTGGTTTTTCTGGCCGCGGCTGCAATGTCCTGGCGCTACTACCCCAAAAAGTCATCCCGGTGATGCTTGAGGGTAAAAGTGTATTCCTCACTGTAGCGACAAGCACTGTTCAGTTCCGGGCGGAAAAGACAACTTCGAATGTGAGCCCTGTATTACCCTTGAGATCTAACTATTCCCTTGCCCTTCCCGAAGTTAAAAAACTCCTGCAAACGGAGCAATATTTTATCGACAGCCGGTTACGCACGGATTGGCAGTCCCGGAGCGCCGCCCTTACAGATGAAATGCACATCGAGCAATCCCCGCCGGACGAGCTTTTACCAATGACAGAGGGCTGTCTTCGGCAGACCTCATTTTTTCAGTATTCGCAGTCTTATCGCAGCTATTCATATTCGGCCTGGAGCGATCCGGGACCGGAAGTCTCCGGCACTTCGATACCGACGCCGCTCTGCGAGCGAAAACCCGACCGCTATGCTGAGCCTGATCCTTATCCGCCGATCGCGGCATCAGGCATCAGGGATTCGAAACTTCACCGTCTGAGCAGCGATGCCATTAACATTCAAAAGGCCCGTACAGTTCCCCGCAGCGTATCGGAATTTCTGGCCGAAGACATTTTTCAAACATATACCGAAAAACGCTACACACTGGAAAACCGCCCGGTCAGCATCATTGAATGCGCCGTGGAAATTCACCGTTACCGCCTCGATCAATCTGTCGACTACCTCGACAACTCATTCCATATCACGCGTACAATCGAAGATGTCTGCGTGCTGGAAAGCCGTACTTTCAGCCGGTTTGACGGTGCTCCGCCGGAATGCATCTCCTCATCCAGATTATCCAATGTCGTTTCATACCAGACAACAATGTTCTCCTCATCACAATGTGGCAACGGCGAAACAGATCCCGTTTATCGCGACAGCAGCGCACCCGCCAACGGACGCGCAGAAAATATGTTTGCCTTCTCAACCAGACGGTCCGAAGAATTTCGCCTTCGGACAGCGATCTACCGGGTCCCGGACTTGCCGGAATTCGATGCGCAAGAGACCGATGTCCCGGCGCTTTTCCGCACCGCAGCCACATTTCCCTATGCAATTGCCCGGGAGTCGCGCCTGCGGATCAAGGTTTATGACTTGTTCGGCAATGAGATCCATAGACTGATCGATGCAATGCAGACTCCCCGGCGGTATAGGGTGGAATGGGACGATAAACGTGATGGGGGCGTCCAAACCGGCGATTGCCGCAGCCTGCGACAGTCAATCATCCCCGGAACGCCCAACGCAACGATCACCAACGCTCTGCTCATCTCAGGATAATATCTTTCTCTCACCGCAATACCTCAACGAAAAAGCCGGCGCCCGCCGGCTTCCCTCTTTCTGCTGCAATATCCCTTTTCTCGTTGCGGAAATCGAGCGACTCTTCGATTTACGCCTGGAGATCGTCAGCTCCGGCAATTCCGCCAACCTGCCGTGGCTGATGGAGGAGGGCTGCATCCCGGGCCGGATCAATCAACTGCGCATCGGCGAGGGAATTTTACTCGGACGCGAAACCCTGCATAGAAGCGCATTGCCCGGCACTTTTCAGGATGCCTTCGTGCTGGAAGATGAACTGATCGAAGTCAAAACCAAGCCCTCTGTCCCGGACGGTGAGATTGCCCAGAACGTATGCGGGGAAACGCCGGTCTCCGAAGATCGGGGCCTTATGCAGCGCGGCATTCTGGCGCTCGGGATTCAGGATGTGCCCTTCAACGGCCTGACGCCCGAAGACACGGATATCCAGATCCTGGGCGGCAGCAGCGATCATACGATCGTGGCCCTGCCGGAGAGCGGCTACCGGGTCGGCGATATCCTGCGCTTCGCGATCGATTACGGCGCGCTGATCCGCCTCTTCACCAGCGACTATGTCCAGAAAGAAAGTATCTGAAATAAAAGGATGCAAATTTATAAAAAGTTTTATCTTGACATTTTAAAAGGATACTTGTAGAATTTACTGTTTTTAAATTTTTACATATGTTTGCAAAAAATATCAATTCGTGTGGATTTTCATTTAAAGTATTCAACAAGGGAGAATCAATGGAAGACATGGGGTTAACCGGGAAGCTTTTTGAAACCAGTTTAAAATTTCAACTTGCTTCAATGTGGCTTCAAAAAATATCAGCGGGTGAAAGTGCTGACGAAGAAGGAAAGAATATCCTTAGCTGGATTGGTGTGCTATTGCGTGAAATCGATTGGTCTTCAAATATTCCTACTAGAACTTCAGTCGGCGGTGGGTTATCTGTTCAAGCCACTACTGTTCGTCCAACATTTTATTCATCTCTAATCAGGATTGCGCCAAAATTTAAAGAAGCCGGTTTTACAACTGAAAGAGATATTCTTAATTTTCTTAGTAATCTCTATTACAATTTACTTTCTCATGGAACTCCGGGGAGAGGTCATAAAAAACTCAACTCTTCAGAATCCGAGTTAGGCGTGTTACTTCTTCAGGAAATATCCGAGTCGATACTTATTCAGTTGAACAATAACGGACTTCCATGGACATCCAAATCTTTAAAAGATGAATGGGAGCCCTTAAAAAATGAACTTTATACCTTCACCGCTTGATATCTCAAAATGGCAAGAATGGTACAAGCGAAACGAATTACAGAAATTTGCTTTATTTTTAAGTCGACTTGCTGAAAAAGTACTACTAACAGAAGACTTCACAACAGAAACCCCAAAAAAACTCGGCCGCCTTATTATCGAGACGTCCAAGCTACTGGAATCTTTCATTCAAGATGTTCCTTCTAATTATCTGCCTGGTATAAATGAATTTCTAGAGAGAATAGCAACGCATCTTCGATATATTGAGCGAGCACGAATTACACAGACGCCTTGGAGTCTTGTTCGTTCAGCAGAATACTTTTTCAAACAGCAAGCCGGCCCCAAAAGCAATTTTATCATTCGGCCTACTTGGTCATTTAATTATTCACTAATTGGAGAATTTTGGGAATTCTATAAAACGGTGTTGAAATGCTGGTCATGGTTTCCCTTGGAGGATTTAAAGAAAAAAATACAATTTGAAGATGATGTAACAATTTACTGCATTTCGTTCCCACGAATTGAACGGCAAAATTGTTTATTACATATAAATTGGGGACATGAAGTCGGTCACATTTTTGCTGCGAAATGGATGGAGAGTGAATTCGGAGATATGTGGACATCTACACAACCAGAAATACAGAAACGAATCGAAGAGCAGGTTAGAAAATCTCCTCCCCCTGTTGATCCATTATTCAAAGAAGTTGCTATTCACGATTCTGTTGCGAGACTAACTCGAAAAACGATGGATATCGCAAGAAGCGGATTGAGTGAATTAGTATGTGACATTATAGGGGTTCATCTATTCGGTCTTTCAGCGATCGCGGCTGCTTTAGAGTTTTCTTCACGATATATACTAGATGCATCTCCGCTACAATGCAGCTACTATCCGCCTTGGCGTTACCGCCTTAGAGAGATGCTAAATTATTGTGAAGAAGACCTAAAAGATCATTCTGTCTCGTATCCAGGTAAAATTATAAAGCCTTTCATTGATTGGCTTCGTCAAGCTAGAGAGTTGACACATCAAAAAAGTGATATTCGCGTTCTTGAATCAAATATAGTTACTAAGGAGGCATATGACTTCATATCATCAAAAAGAGAGATTATTATAAATCAAGTCATTTCTCTTCTTCCCCCGGATTCCCAGAAACAATACAAACTATATGAACGGGCGATTCTTGTAGAGAAACTGGTTAAACGACTTTATGACGGTATTCCACCCAATGAAATCTCTAATTTAAATGGGAATCCGGCTTCTTTGCAGGATATAATATCAGCTGGTTGGATATATCAAATACAACGTAGTACCAATGAGAGTGGGTGGGGGAAAATCGAAGATTATGATTTACTTTTTCGCCTAATATTGAAAGCGTGTGAGAGTAGTCATATTCAGAAGATATGGGGACCAGAATTTAACAAGGAAAAAGAATGAGCACATTAACACGGGAGTATATTAAAAAATATCTTAAAGAGAATACTCTTATTGTTACACCCATTTTGACTTCTCGTCAAATTGGACAATCTTCAATCGATGTGCGTTTAGGAAACCAGTTCATTGTATTTCGAGCACATAGGTTTGGTATATTTGATCCTTTTGGTAAAATCGTCACAGAGCCAAGAAAGGTACAGGAGCGGCATATAATTAACTTTGGTGATGATTTTTTACTTCATCCTGGAGTATTAATACTTGGATGTACTTTCGAATATGTCTCGCTACCAAATGACCTCGAATGTCAAGTAGAGGGTAGATCATCATGGGCGCGGTTTGGACTTCAGGTCGTCACTGCCAGCACAGTAGAACCCGGATTTAAAGGAGTTATTACTTTAGAACTATCAAATGTTGGTACAATACCATTGACTCTAAAGCCGGGAATTAGAATCGCCCAATTGATTTTTAGAAAAGCATATCCACCGATACAAAATCCTTATCCCGACGATAGAAAGTATAAATATTCTATCGGACCTCAGTTTAGTCGATTATACGATGACTCTGACTGGAAAACTTTACACAAAAACAAATTCCCCTAAAAATATTTGCTAACAATAGCACCGATGGAAAATGAACTACCCCAACGCAAGTATCGGGGAATTCTTTATATTAAATTTCCGTCTTGGGCAAAGTGATTAGATGTTTTGCAGACCGTAAGGCTGTGCAATTATGATGGGAGCACAAGCCGGGTTTCGAAAACCCGATCCCTTACCTCTTTTTATAGAACAATTTCCTCAGAAAGGGAACATTCAATTCGACTGCTCCTTCGGGACAGAGTTCCTGGCAGCAGTAACAGCGGATGCAGCGTTCGTACTTATACTGCGGCGGCGCTTGCTTGTCGCCGGTATGCCAGTCCACGGCTTTGGGATCGACTGGGCAGGCTCTCACGCAGGTTCCGCAGCGGGTGCACTTTTCGGCAACGATGAAAGGTTTCGGAACCAGGGCGTTCCGCAGCAAGCTGCTGCCTTTGCCGCGCGAATAGGGTTTAACCGGCTCCCTTTTGATGTCGAATTCCGGATCGACAAAACTCTCGAATGGATCGCCCAGCAGTTCGATCTCAGCCTGCTTCCAGGTCCCCTGTCCGGCCTGTGTACCCAGCGTTATGGTGGGCACAAATTCCGGATCGATGGCGATCATGCGGCAAACCGTTGCGTCCAGTGCGATGGGATCGGATGAGAACAGCAGGACTTGCATTGCCCGGGCGCTCCCGCCCCGGGGACCGTTGCCCTGCATGGCGATAATGCCGTCCATAACATACAGGCGCGGTTTAACGAGTGCGTTGAGGTCCACCAGCATCCTGGCGAAGTCGATGGCGCTGGCCAGTTTTACGTGGAACTCGCCCTTCAAGACGCCGGGCACGCAGCCGAACTGGTTCTTGACACAACCGGTCAGGCGTTCAAGGCCATGGGTCTTGAGTTTCGGCAGACTGATCATCCCGTCACATTCAAGCACGCCGTTGGCGATCAGGAATCTTTTGTTTTGAAGGCCTTCATTGAAAATGACCTCCCGGCCCTGTTTAAAATCCGCCAGGGTGACCCCGGCCGCCTCGGCCACGGACTTGAAGCCGGTGCTCTTAAAGGCCGATTCGGGACTCTGGATGGCCGGCGAATCTCCACAGGACAGGATCGCGCCGGTCGTTTTGAAGACCTCGGCTACGGCCCGGAAGACCATGGGATGGGTCGTAGTGAGTTTTTCCGGCGGGTCCGCCACGAGCCAATTGGGTTTCAGGAGTATTTTTTCACCCGGTCCGGCGAATAAGGCCGGGCCGCCCAGCAGGTCAATACCTCTGCGAACCGCGTTTATGACGTTCTCATATTCGTAATTTTCACATCTGACCAGCGCAACTTTTGACATTTCGACCACCTTTTTCAAATACGGCCCTTAATATAACCGCTAATCTTTATAAGGCAAATCATAACCTGTTGATTTAATCCGATTCGCAGTGCCGCTTACAGCGAATTGCATAAACAACGTGAGTTCGACCTAAGGATTTTCTGTCTCCTCACAATATTTCACTGCATTTCGCACAGGACGGCAGATTTTCACAGACAAATATCGATAGTAAAATTGTTTACAAGCAATGTCTATCAACTGAAATTGGCGGCATTATGAAATTGACCGTCCCGGAAATCGGAGTTCCGTAGCGATTAAAAACTTTTTATGTTTGAGCGAGAATACTCGCGAGTTTAAAAGTTTTCAGCGGAGGAGCGACGATTTCAGGTCAATTTTATTCAGCCGCAGCGTTTTTCGTCCTTTTTGCGCTTCAAAAAGGACTACAATTTAAATGTTCCACCGAATTAAATTGCTTTTGAATATATAATAACGTTATCAATAAAATATTACTGTTACATCGAACTCACGTTAAATAATGTCCAATGATTAATTGTAGAATGCGTGAAATAAGTTCAACCTCCCCTTGGTCCTCTCACCGCCTGAACGCCCGCCTGACGTCCGGCAGGGCGGGCCGGCAATTCAGATTTGAAATACAGATCGGGATGTCATTTATTTGCGATACTAATTTGAAGTTTCATTCCGAGAACGCGGGCGTATTTTTCCAGAGTGGACAATCGAATGTCTTCGGCATGGTTTTCTATTCTTGATATTGCAGACTTCTTGGTATCGAGTTTATTCGCAAGTTCTTCCTGGGTATATCCGGACTTTTCACGCATCTGTTTTAGAAGTACACCCACTTTGAAATTCTCATAACCCGTGTCAAAATTCTCTGAAAATTCAGTGTCTTTGCTTTTTCTGCCATCAATATATTTATCAAGGTTGTTCATCTTAAAATGTTAACATATATGTTAACCCAGATCAAGTCTTTTTTTGAGTTGCTGACATGTGCATGAGCGCCCCGGGTAAGCGCATATAGACAGCTTTTCCTATCGTATCAAATGCCCTCCGGTCTTTCTGTAAATCATGGTTGGATTAATGTTAAGCAAAAGACCGGAACAAGCCAAACGGAAGATGATCCGGGCCGGATAAAGTTACCGGTGAAGCTTCCGGGCTTTACAGCCAGGGCCTTTTCAGGCAACCGGCATTTTTCTCTTTCGCCATCGGCGCAGAGCAAGGCCAAGGGCAACGAAGAGGAAGATGCTGATGAGTCCATTCACCGGCGAAACCAGCCAGTCCGTCCCCGCTACGATCCGGATATGCTGCTCCGTAAAGAGTTGGTTGAGAAAGGCGTCTTCGACCACGTGCATCAGAACCGCCGGCCAGATCGAATTCGTCAAAAGGCGAATCTCACCATAGACCATTGCCCAGGAGATCATCACCACGATCGACAGGGGGATGAAGGCCGCCAGGCCCAATGTAGTGAAGTTCTGGAGAACAGCGCGATCCAGGAAAAACAGGTAGTACGGAATATGCCAGGCCCCCCAAACGAGTCCGACGATCAAATGGCCCACGAAATCATTCAGGCGCAGGGAGAAAATTTTAGGAGCAAGGTAACCGCGCCAGGCGGCCTCTTCAAAAATATTCTTGACAAACAGCGGCAGGAGGCCCAGCGCGAAAGCCTGAAAGAGCAATCCAAGCGCGTTCAGCGAGAAATTGGGAAATGCGATCAAACCCAAAGCTCTGCCGATTAGCAGAACGAGCGCCGTCAATACGGGAAAAACGAGCAACGCGATAATGTAGCCCACCGTATTCCCCCTGAAGTTTGGCTTGATTCCAAAATCTTTCCAGCCATCCCCGGCAAAAGCCCGCAACAGCAGGGAAATTCCAAGCGGCGCGATCAGCCATAAAAGCATACCAAGGCTGTCCGGGGCCGGGTTGCCCATCAGCAGATCCAATCCCCGCCCAATCCAGCCAATTGCAAGTACAACAACGATGAAAATTGTCAGATTGCGAACTGTAGTTCGCTTACTCTGATTTTGGATATTCATGGCATCGGACTCCTTCAAATATCGATTATCAAATCCGCAAAAACGTCTAGCTCCGGCCGCGCTTGATTTCATCGGAAAATGTCGAATCGTATAAATATTACGAGAGATTATCGACTCTAAACGATAAAACCAAAGTAGCCGATAACCATCCCAAACAGGATCATAAAAATTCCCCAAAGCCGGGAATCTTTAACAAAACCTTTCATATAAAAAAGTGATCTGGGAATTATTACCACAATCACTCCTCCGACCAGCATGATCCAGGAAATTATCGTGATTAAAACACTCCAGTTTTTAATCCAGAGGTTATGATTAACAACCAATATCATTCCGGCGATTATGCCGAAACAACCGGATACAAATGTCAAAGCCGGTGATTTTTCAAATTCATTGACAATATCCCTGAAATTAATCGTACCGATCAGCACGGCAATTCCGGATGAGATATAAACGACCGAAAAGATTTTGGCAATCAGTCTTGATAGTTCCATAACACATCCTCCTCTTTGTTCCATGTGAAGCGCCACGGTTTTACAGTCATAGCCGCTTTGCCATGTTCCATAACATACGGCATAAGCTATTTCTTTTCCGGCACCAATTTTATGTTATCTTGATTAAATGATATCCAGGTATTTCCGGCTTTAAGCGGAAATGTTTTTGGTAGATCACCTGCGTTTGATTTTTTGATATTGCTGCAACTCATTAATCCCGCCAACGTCAAAATAAGTACGAAACTCAATGCGAAGTTCATTCCACGCTTCATAATCATCCTCCAATCTTTAATACATCTAACGAGCGACTGCATGAAGTACGCTTGTCGGAGCACATATATTTTACGCTTCGATTCATGGTCGGAAAATCCCCAAATCTTGTGTTCGTCGGGCAGCCCAAGCCGTTATCTCCATACAACGAATATATCTATTTTATTTCTGCTTATGTTTTTTGATTATTTTTTCCAGGATAATTTCTTGTACAATATTTCCTCTATTTCTTTGAATTGCTTTATTATAGACAAGTCCATATTTTTTTGAGTAATAATCATACCGATGTGATACGTCCGGACAGGTCGATGTAAAATAATGACAATAAACTGTATCGATCTCACCAAGTACTGTATAGTCAGGAATAATCGTAATATTTAATGATTCGCGGCAGCTTACTTTTTCATTTTTCATTAATGAATCTGAATCAACATCACCAGTTATACCATTCATATATCCTAAGACTATTGGATATTCATAAAAAACTGTATCAGAATTTCCCACCCTTCCATAAAGAATATATTTATTATCTAAATATTTCACGAAACTGATCCCTGTCCAATCCGCATGAGTAGTTTCCTCAATAAAATAATCTTTATACTTACCGGTTATGCAAATAGTATCCATAACGCAATTTGTATCTGCTAAGTGATAAACCAGATTTTTATATATCCACGTTGTGCCGACTTCAAGAGGAAAGACAGATGTTAAATCACCTGCTTTAATTGATTCAGTTTGGCTACATTGAACAAACCACAAAAAAACTAAAACCAAACTTGTTAGTTTAAATCTCATGATATATCCTCCCCATTTTTATTATATGATATAACGGACAAGTGTCACCTACGGCGGGGTTGATTTCGCCAATTCTCAAACCATTCAAATACACTTCACAAACTCTCAAAATCATCATTCAAAAAACAGCTCCCGGCGTTATGTGCAGGCAATGGTTATGCTCTCCCTTTACCTATTAATAAATCACGTGCAGATTCTAATGCATCACAACCTGTCAACTTAAAAATTTCACTCTCATACTCTGACATTAATGGAGTACTAATTCCATTTTTTTTAGCATCAATTAAATAAGTTATCCCATCTTGCCCTTTTTTCCCGGCATCATTTCGAGCACTTTCAACAGATAACTCTGCTAATTTAACTGGGGATAATTCTTCAATATTCTGTCCAATGCCTGTATATAAAACACATTCAATTTCTTCAAAATTTTTTAATTATTACTTTATCAGGATCTGTCTCATTAGGAGGTATATAATCTTGGTTACTGCCAATTTTTCCTATTTCTCGTCTCCATAACATATTTCTCGCCTGTAATTCAGAAATACTTACGTCTAATACTAAAACCTTCGCCTTAACTGGAGAACCACCTTGAGAAACAGGAATTAATGTCGGTGCACCATCACGAGTGTTACTAGATCGTGCAAATTCAACCGAAAAAGGAGTTATTGCTTCGATTGTTTTTAATATATAAGGTTTAATTTCAATTCCCGGATTATCAATAAGTGATCCATATGCTAAAATTCCAATCATAGTCTAAAATTCCTTTAATGATTAAATATTGTTATAAATTTGTTTTAATACTATGTGTATTTGATGTTTTAATAAAATCTTCGATAACATTAATTACGTCATTTTCAGTATCAGCCTCAACAATTAAAATACCAGCAAGAATTATCTGATACTTAATCTGATTTTGAACTAATATAGGCATCACATTTATTAGCATCTGATCTTTAATATATTGCACACCTTCATAAGTATGCCCTCTAAAAGTTCCACTATTCAAAGAATACATATTAAAACCTTGGATTTGTTTTGGTAATAACATCTTTCTCTCCTTATTGTTATTATTTGCGAAAAAGTCGTTTTCCTTTAAAGCATAACATATTTTTAAGCATCTCGGATAACTGCCTATAGACCGGGAAATCAATCGAATAAGATTCCGTTTCGGTACAGTATTCCGGGACATCATCGCTGCTTCGGGCCCGGCTCCCCGCGGCGGATTTTTCCGCATACGTAACTTTGTTCATTAGCATACGCTTGATAATTTCCTAAGTACCGTAGCTTAGTTTGCTAACATACGCTTGATAATTTACCGGCAAGCGCAGGTTAGTTTTCCCATGTACCGGAAAACGCGTTCCTGGCGTCCGCCTGTCATTCGTTTCCCGCCGGTTTTCAATCCTTTGTTTTGTCATCGCGGTCCATTCCACCCGATAACTCACTGAGTTTTTCCAATAACTTACTGAGTTGGCAAATTATCTTACTGAGTTAGCCGGATAACTTATTGAGTTATCCAAATATCTTATTGAGTTAGCGGAATAACTTACTGAGTTATCCCGGTAACTCTTTGATTCAGCCAGGCGCAAGCAATCGTTTGGTTCGCTCTTGCCGGTGCTGCTTTGGCCGTCTGACTGCCGAGCACCGGAATTTTTCGGTTTTCAAACAGCATTTCGCTCCGATCCCGATTCACCTGACACATCGGACCTCTAGAACTCTGTTTCGCACTGCCCCAATAACTGGAAAGTCTTTGAATAATAATACGGGCTTTGATTAAGATTGTCAAGTGGAAATTTCAGACAATTAAGAATTAAGCCCCGCTTGTAGCGGGATTCAATTGAGAATTTTTTTAAGAACGAAGAGCGGTCGATACGGGACTATTATTTGAGAATCGCAACAATAGCCAGTGATCCGGGCTGCTCACAAGTACCTCAACAGGCCGAATAGCGCGCTCGGCCGCAGGCGCTGAGACTCCGTGATCTCGGTGCAGGCCGCATAGCCGCAATCGGCGCAGACCTCGTCGGCGGCGCGGCAGCACAGCGATTCGCCATCGACATCCAGCACCGCGGCCACCGGAAAACGCCGCGGCCAATTACCGGATTTCAGGGCCATTAAACCGGCCTGTGAATTGATAACCGGCAGCCCGGCCCGGATACAGCCCAGCAGGCGGTCGATGATCGGAGTACGCTCCCCGGCGGTCAGAAACAATTCGTCGCGCCCGTAGTAGGGCGTGTGGAAGTAAAACATAACGCCGATCACCGGGAATTTTGTCACCTGCACCCAGCGCAGAAATGGCTCGATGCCCTCCGCGGTGTTGCGATCGATCACATAGATAATCGCGACTTTGGGGTGCGAACCCGCCCGGACAGCCTGTTCGACCTGCCGGAAGTGGTTTCCGCGCCGCTTCTCGAAAACGCCGGGCAATCCGTCCATGCTGACCCAGACGAGATCGGCCGCCGTATCGAGTCCCAGCAGGCCATTGGTATAGACATGGACATGGAAAAAGCCGATCCGTTTGGCCTCGCTAACCGCGTCCTCGAGGGTGTAATCTGCGTCGCGCCAGAGCATCGGTTCCCCACCGCTGAAATACAACTCGCGGAATCCGCGCGCCCAGGCGTTATGCATTGCAGCCAGCAGTTGGTCCCGGGTCATGTCGCGCCGGCCGGTGTTGGCAACATGACAGCCCCGGCAGGCCAGGTTGCAGCGGTCGGTCAGCGCGATGCCGTAGATCAGCGGCTCCGGGCGTCGCAGCACCATAAAACGCCACGCGAACGCGGCGTAGAAACGGAGTTGCCGCCACCAGGCTCTCTGAAACCGACGGCCGCCTTCGCGCGTCGCGCCTTGGGGAAGATATTGTGGTTTAGGCGTTTTCAAGGGCTTTTATTGACCGCCAGCAAGGTTGACGCTTCCCTGAGCCGCGCGCAAATAAGCAGGCTTATAAGCATCAGCCCAATGAGCACAATCAGGGGCAGGGTCATTGAGCCCGTTGCCGGGGACTTGAAACTGTCCATCCCGAAGATGAAAACGATCCCTGAAATTTGACCCATGAGTAAAAGCATGCCGTTGGAGGTGCCTTCCGGGGTCGGATAGGTGATTTCGGCGCCATACTGGAATCCGACTGGTCCGGCGCTGAGCAGGAAGAAACCAAAGACAAAAGCGGAGGCGAGCAGGAACCAGTAGCTGGCGGCGAAGGTGATGCCGACCAGCCCCAGGGTGGCACCGATCACGGCCAATAACAAAAATGGCGTTCTTTTGCGATAATGATCGGAGAGTAAAGGAATGACGACGGCGCCGATAATGCCGCCTACAATCATCAACCCACCCGTGTGGCCGGCCTGGATGATCGAGAAGCCTCGCGGCCTGACGATATCTTCGATCCAGGTTGTGACCGCATTGAACACGCCCAGGCCCACGAAGAAGACAATCATCAGGAAAATAAAATTCCTCATTCGCAGGGATTCCCGGAGACCATCAAAAACAAGGGAACGCTCTTCCTGATCGGCGCGGCAGGGCGGCGTCGGAGGACGTTCTTTGACCAATACAAAAAAGACCACGACGGCGATCATGGCAACGATCCCGTAGGTCAGGAGCATGCCGCCGATCTGAGAATGGATCGTAAGATAGGGAGTCAGCACTAAAGCCACGACGATGCCCAGGTACATGGCCAGGGTTCCCAGGCCCGCAGCGGTGGCGCGCTCCCGGATCGGAAACCAGCGGGCCGCCACGGTCGTCACCGCATTGAGGATGAAAGGCTGCCCGATGGCGATCCCGATCTGCGCAATAAGCACGAAAGTGTAATTGGGCGCCAGGAGACCCCGCATCAAGCCAAAGATACCCGTCATGGCTGCGCCGATGCCCACGGCAACCCGGATGCCATAGGTGTCAATCACCCATGAGGCCGGGATCGATATGATGATATAGACGATCATGAAGCTCATGGATAAGAGACCGATGCTGAGATCCGAAACGCCATAATAAGCGGCGGCGCTGCCCGTGATCGGGGCAAAGGTTATCCACATGAGCTGATTGATGGCGACGACGAACATGAACGTAAACAGCACGACCCATCGATATGCATAGATTTTGAAATCAGTTTGTTCCATAAGATAAAACCTCCTGCCGGTTGAAAGAGTAAGGTTAATTCATATTGTCAGGCTTCAACTATAGCATTCGCAGTTGGGCTCTATAAATCCAGTTGAACAGAAAAAGAACACCCACCAGGACCAGCGGTCCGGAAATCGCCAGATAAGCGCTCCAGTGGAATCGCCCCCAGGCCGATACCAGGTAAAACACCGCGAAAGCGTTGAACAGGATCGCCCCAATCCATTCCCAGCGCCACGCTATGATCAATACAATAAGCACAAGGTAGACCGGGGCCAGGTGGATCAGGAGAGCAAGAATTGTTTCCCGGAAGCCATAACCTTCACCGAATACATCCATGGCAAACAGACTCAAAAACAGCGCGAAAAGAATGCACATAACCCTCGGAGTCCAGAAGAGAACTCGTTTTACGCTTCTTTGCATCGGTTCCTCCCAAGTATGATTACCTGTCGATATCTATGTCACATCGCAGACAAATTACATTTCGGGTTTCTGTATATCATCAACTTTTCCCCGCAGTGCTTTTTTCTGCCCATGCCTGGATTTATTCTCAAGGCGTTTAATCCGCGAACTGACCGTAGGCTTTGTCGCTGTGTGCTTTTTGGGTTCAGATGCTACACTTTTTATCAGTTCTTTTAATCGATCAAGGGCGACTTCTTTGTTTTTCTTCTGACTTCGTTCTTCTTTAGCCTTGATAATAAGTGTGCCGTCCTTAGTAATACGGCTATCGTTCAAATTCATAAGACGTTGTTTAACCTGTTCCGGTAAGGAAGAATTCATGATGTCAAACCGCAAATGAATGGCTGTGGATACTTTATTGACATTTTGTCCGCCGGGCCCCTGCGAGCGGACCGCCGTGAGTTCAATTTCGTTGAGAGGGATTTTAAGCATATTTTAATCCATCCTGCCTTTCAGGCGATCAGGCGGACGTAGCCTGCGGCTTTCTTCGGGCCGCGCTTTGGGCAGGTTTGGGGATTGTTTTTTAACGCAGGCATTGTTGACCGGGGGCGATTGCTTCTTCTGATTCATTCATCGTGTTAAAAACTGTTCTATTCTAATTTCACCAATATCTCTCATAATTCTATCACTTAATTTAAAAGTTGAAATGGGTTCTGATACCAAAAATTATCAGCTGTGCCGAGCTGCCGTTTGCGTTCCAAACGATTTGCAAATGGGGCGACAGATGCATCCATTTATTGAACTGACGGCGGGCATATATTTCCAGGATCTGTTCATTCTTCAGATTCTTCAGATGGGGATTGTTCTCTCCAAAAGCCAACCCCAGTGCGGTGGTCTGTCCGGAAATTTGTTTAACAAAGCGTGTTCCGATGCTCCAGGCGGATTTGAGGCCCCAGTACTCCGCCATTTCAGCGTCATTTTGACCGTAACGGGCGAAGATGTTATAAACACCAAAAGTGACCTTGTCAAAACTGATGCCCCAACCCGTTGCGTCGTCAGCCAAAGGATTCCGGTAGGTGTAAAACCGGAAATTGGATTCAAAATCGGAGGCGGGGAAAAGCGTGAATCCAAGACTTGCTATTTTATAAATGTCTTCCAATAAATCACTGCCGGGATTATTTACGCTGGCAAGACCGGCCTGGAGATGAAAGCGATTGTACAGCGTGCTGCGCAGGCGCACGCCGGGTGAATTGACGGGCACGGCGAAGGCGGCGCTGTTCACAAAAGCGCCGCTGATAAATTGCATTGTCTCATCGTTGGCCGAAGCATTGTTGTCAAAATAGTTGGTCATGTCGATTTTACCGGCGGTTACGGTCACTATTTTATTCAACATCGTGAATTCAGCCCAGGCTTCCAGAACGGTCAGACGATCAACCCCATCTTTGTCCCGCGTGGAACCGGCGTCGCTGTTCAAGCCGGCAAAGTTGGGATAAAATTCATCGGGGCCATCGCCGCCAATTGCTTCAAAATCGAAAAACAACAGGGTGTTCGGACCAAAGGCGGTATGCGCGTAAATGTCAAACGACCCGGCGCCGGTAGTATGTCTTTGGTGATCATCCGACCCGCTTTGCAGAATAGTCGTTGTGCCGCCATTAAATCGAAGCTGGCCCGGCTGTTCAGTGATTGCTTTTAAAAGAGCATCCACCCGTTTGCGTCGTGAACGGGAATCCACACTCACAGATTCCACATCTTCGTCATTAAGCAAAGCGATCAACTCATCAACATCCGATTTGCCTTCCACCATATTTTGTTTAATCAGCTGCAATTCATTGTCCATCGATCGGATTGTCTTGCGCAGTGAATCGATCTGTGATTCCATTTTGTGAATATTTTTAACCTGAGTCGTATCGATTGGCTGGGCGTTAAGCGCAACTGAAATGATCAGGAAAACCCCAAAAATATATTTCATCATAGTAATCTCACGGGCAGCATTTTAATTTACCTTGAATCTTGCCGGGTTTTGCATCGGGTCAAAGCCGGAGCGCCCTTTCCCGCGACTCGGTACCATCGGCCCCATCATGGTTTCAAAATATAAAGACTGCGGCATATCGCGCTCCTGTTCTGATCGTTACCATACGTTTGAACAATGATACGAGATTACGCCAACAGATGCAATTATTAATTTGAATTCCTGAGAACTAAGAACCGTCAGCGCGGAAGCACTTTCTGAGCGATGAACCAGGATGCTTTATCCGACTGGACGGTATCCCGGCGAAACCAAGCATATCTTTCCAGCCCAATCAATAGACAACGGCCGGCGCTGGATTCAGACGCAAAACAGGAAAGCCGGTTTATCACCGGCTTTTCATATTAAATTTTAGAGATTGATTTGATCGTTGGATTACTCCAATCTCACCAATTCGATGCGGCGGTTCAGCTGGCGGCCTTGCGGCGTATCGTTGACGGCGCGGGGCTTATCGAAGGCATAACCCCTGGCCTGCAGCCGGGCGGCATCAAGGCCTCGGGCTACGAGATAATCCCTGACCGCTTCGGCGCGCTGCGTACTTAAAGTGAGATTGTAGGCGCGGCTGCCGACCATATCGGAATGCCCCTGTATTTCGGCCACGATCCCGGGATTGTCCTGCAGATACCTGACGACATTGGCCAGGACCTGGCGGGAGGGTTCATTGATCGCGGTGCTTTTGTAGTCAAAATAGACGCCTTCGAGTACCAGCGCTTCACCGGTTTTCAGATCGAGAGTTTGAAGCGCTGTAATCGGTTTTTCAACTTTAACCAGGGTATCCAGGCGCACGAACTCGATGCGGCGGTTCAGACTGCGCCCCTCTTCGGTGGCGTTATCCGCCCGCGGAAAATCAAAACCGAGGCCGGCATGACGCAGGCACTCCGCCGGCACGCTGAGCCGGATCAGGTACGTTTCGACAGCCTCCGCACGGTCGTTGCTCAATTTCAAATTGTAGCGCCGGCTGCCGACGTTGTCCGTATGGCCCTGAATCTCTACCCGGATTTCGGGATGCGCTGTGAGACTTTCGGCAACCTTCTTCAGCACCTGGGAGGCGGCGGTGTCGATGCGGGCGCTCTTGTACTCGAAGAAAATCCCCGCCAGAACGATCGGTTTGCCTTTCGGGAGAATGTCATCCGAACCGTCCAGCGGATCGCTGCCGCGACTTATTTCGGCGAAATCCTTGATGCCGCCGTCATCGCTATCCTGCTTTTTCGGATCGGTTTTATACTGCATCACTTCAATGTAGTCGTTCAGGCTGTCGGCGTCCGTGTCGGCTTTCAATGGATCCGTCCGGTACTGTTCCAGCTCGACGTAATCATTGAGCTGATCGTTATCTGAATCCGCTTTCAGGGGATCGGTAGAATAAGTAAACAGTTCCTTTGCATCGGTCAGTCCGTCGGCGTCGGTGTCGGCCGAATTAGGATCAGTGTGGTAACTCTGCACTTCGAGATTGTCTAAAATACCGTCCTCATCACTGTCCGGCTTGTTGGGATTGGTGTTGAACACGAGCACTTCATCGCGATCGTTCAGCTCGTCCATATCGCTGTCGGGATTGCGCGGATTGCTGTGGTTCAGCCTCTCATCCCGGTAGATCAGGCCGTCTTTGTCCCAATCGCTGAGATCACGCGAACCGACCAGGGAAACCCCAACCTGCAGCGTTAAGTATCCTTTGGGGCCGTGCTGGGCGTAGTCCGCTTTGCGTTTCAAAAAAACATTGTAGCCGATGCTCGCGTCAAACGCTACCAGGTCCTGAAAACGGAAATAGGTGCCGATCCCGAAAGGAACATAAGCCATATTGCCCTTGTATTTCGGGCCGTAGAAATCCGGCACCCAGATATTATAGCGGCTCTGTCCCAGCCCCAGGTAGGCATAGGGTTTCCAGACATCGAAATTGTACAGGTTTTCCAAACCGACCAGGACTTTATAGTCGAAACGATTCAGGCTGATCCGGTCGGCCGTTCCGCTCGATAGCCCGTTGAGTCCCAGGGCCAGTTCGCCCTGCACAAAATGGTAGAGCGGGTGCCGGATAAAAGCCACGGATTGGAAACGGAAGGGGTTGCTGCCGCTTCCGCCGATCACCGGACCGAAGCCGATCCCGTAATATAACTTCTTGAAATAGTACGGCAGTCGAATAGACGAAAGACCACCGGATTTTTGCGCGGTATTCTGCTCCATCTTTTCGACGGCCCACCCGGTTGCAACAAAGGCAAATAGGAGAATGAGACAGACAAACGCTATTTGGGATTTGCTCGTTTTCATGGTTTCACTCCCTATCTAACCAGTACCATTTTTTTCACTTTACCATATTCCGGAGTGCGGAGTACAAGGAAATAGACTCCGCTCGCCATATCAACCCCGTTCAGGTTGCGTCCATCCCAATCGACGCTGTAATACCCGGCGCGCTGATCGGTATTCAGCAGCGTCCGGAGGTGCTGGCCGAGCATGTTGTAAACATCCACCCGCACCCGGGTCGCCTGCGGCAATTCGTAGCGTATGGTCGTCAGCGGATTGAAGGGATTCGGATAATTCTGGGACAGCATGAACTTTTGCGGTACTGTGATCACCAGTTTGCTCAAGCCAAGCGAACGAACAGTTTCGATGCCGTCGCTGGCTTCGGCGTACCAGGTGTACGTTTCGCCGTAGAAGACCGAATTTCGACCGTCAAACTCCAGTTCGGCTTCTTCCAGCCCCACGAGCACAGTATCGAGTTCGGGCCCTGACAGGTAGAAAGTATAGGAGACCGGATCGCCGTCAATATCCAGCGCCGGCTCCCAATTGAAATTTATACTGCGCAGATCCTGGTTGCGGAATGTATCGGCGTCGGCCGGCGTCAGCAGCGCAAAATCATAGGGTGCATCGTTGACCGGCAGAACCGAGAGCTTGATCATGGTGGTATCTTCATACTCACCATCCGATACAATGATTTTAAGCGTATCCTCCCCGTTCCAGTCCCGGTCCGGTGTAATCAGGAGCTTGCCGGCACTGATCGTGCCGGTATTGTGTTTGCCGTTCGCGATCTTCCAGGTCAGTTCATCAAAACGGTTATCGATGTCGAAAACGGACGATTGCCAGTTCGCGATCGACAGACTGATCTGCTGATCTTCGTTCCAGTCGGCATCGGGAATCGCCGCAACGAAAACCGGCGGATCGTTAACCGGTAGAATGCGGATGGACAAACGCAGGCTATCGGACAGACCGGCGGGATCGGTGGCCGTCAGCAGCACATCGATCAGACCGGAGAAATTTTGCGGCGCAAGTACATCCAGTTTTCGGTTAACGGTGTCCACAACGACCTCAACACCGTAATCGTCGAGTGTCAATTGGCTTAACACCGCGTTACCGGTCTTCTTGCCCGCGGCAGCCGAATGGCCTTTCACCGACGGGCCGTTCTGGATAGATGAAGACATACCGCCATCATCGCCGAACACCTGGACATTCAGGATGTACACCTGCCATACCAGTTCCCAGAATTCATTGTCCGGATCGGTGATCAGCGAATCCAGGAAAATCGCCGCTTCGCCGTCTTCGTCGAAATCCACCCCCGCCGAATCCGAAGAGGTCATGACCACCGGCGGATCGTTGATGCGATTAACGGTCAGGATGAAGCTTTCCTCGGTGCTGAGCTGCCCGTCGCTCACCGTCACGGACACGGGCACATACCCAAATTGATTGTATGCCGGACAAATGATGAGCGCGCAATCGGTACCGCTGCCGGTGATTTGGACGCTATCCTGCGGCACGACTGCCGGATCACCGGAAACGGCCGTAATGGAGAGGGCACTGACATCATTATCGATATCGCTCACGGAAAAGTGAATCACACCGGTGCGCTCGAATTCATCCGTAGTTTGATCAGGAATCATCGAAATCGCGGGCGCGTCGTTTACCGGTTCGACAATGGCGATGAAGGTACGGGTTTTCGTCAGCTTATCCTGCATGTTTCCATCGCCGTTATCCGTGACGCTCACGGTTATTTCGGTCTGCCCGTTCGCATCGGCAGCCGGGATCATCCACAATCCACCGCTGGCCGTCGGACTCTCGTAATTGATCGACAGGTTCCGGAAAAGCGCCGGATTCGCGGCGGTGGCTTTGATCGTCAAATTTTGGTACTCGTTGGGAGCGCCAGAGCCGATACCGGTCAGGGTTTGCAGATATCCGGAAGCATCTTCCAAAATTGTGACCGTATTGATTTCATCGAGGGTCGGCATGTCGTTTACCTTGCGGACTTCCACACCGAATATTTCCGTGCTTTCGAAACCGCCCTGTTCCACCGTCACAACCAGATCGACTTTACCGAACTGATCCGGCTGCGGCGTGAATTTCAGGACAGCTTCCTCCCGCGGACTCTCATAAATCACCCGCGTCCCACAGATCAGCGATGTGTCTTCACAGACGGCAATCACCTGAATGTCACCCGCCAGGCTTCCACCGGTTATCCCCGTGAGATTCACCGTCTGCTCTTCGGCATCTTCGTCAATCGTAAGATCCGCGATACTGTTCATCGAGGGGGCCTGCGGGGAGCTGATCATGACCGAAAATTTGCGGTTGATCGTCTGGTTCAGGGCCTGGCCATCGTTCACTGTTATAGTGATCATCGACGCGCCCATTGCGCCCGCCGGAATATTCAACTTCAATTCCCCGGTCGCATTCGGCGATGTGTAGACAATCTCCGGAATCGGAATAATCGTCGGTTTATCGGAAAGCGACGTAATGCTCAGGAGATCCGGCTCGTTAACCGCTCCGGTACTGATTCCGGTCAGCGGGATGCTGAACGTTCGGGCCGCTTCGGAACTTTCCAGCGGAAGATTATAGAGTTTATCCAGGGTCGGCGCATCGTTCACCGCCTGCACATTGATGGCGAATGTTCTCTGGGTAATGTTGTTTTCCAGGCCGCCGTCATTGACATAAACCGTGATTTCCACGTGGCCGTTCTGGTCCTTAAGCGGCGCATACTGCAGAACGGAGTTGGTCGAACCACTCTCATAATCGATGACCGGGTTCGAAATCAACGACGTGTTGTTCGAGATGGCGCTCAGTGTAAGCGTCTGAACCTCGTTCGGCGCGCCGGTATTGATGCCGGTCAGAGTCAGGGTCGAATTCCCGGCGTCTTCGAGAATCGAGATATCGGCGATCGCATCCAGGTTGGGCGGATCGTTGATCGGTACAATATTCAGCGAGAAAAGACGCGTAAAAGTTTTGATCTTGCCGCTGATGGAAGTGACCTTCAGCATGACGGCGATACTGGCTTTACCGTTCTTGTTTTGCCGCGGTATGATCGCCAGGTTTCCCGAGCTGCTGCCGTACGTATAATCGAGAACCGTACTGGAGATCAGCTCGTTTTTATTGGTAAAGAATAACAATTCCATATTGCGTACGATTTCCCAGACGCCGCCGCTGATCCCCGTCAGGGGCACATTCACAAGCGACTCATCCTCGTCAATCGTGATATCCGCCAGCGGATCCATCCAGGGCTCCAGGGCGTTTACCGCGATGAAGAAACTCTCCTGGGTCAGACTATTCACCTGCTCGTTGTCACTCAGGGCCAGGGTAATCAAAGCCAGGCCGTCCATTCCCCGGGTAGGCAGATATTTGACGACGCCCAGCTGGTTCGATTTGGTCCCGTTCAGCCCCTTCGTCGCGCCCTGGTTGAGACTGGCCCTCAGGAACTCGATGAGGGCATGGTTATTCGAGTTCACCGACAGGCTCAATGTCTGGTACTCGTTCTCGGCGCCGGGCCCAATCCCGGTAATCTGGACGTACTGCGTATCGGCATCGATCTCGATGATCTGGTTGGCCGGATTGTCCATGGTCGGCGGATCGTTGGCCGGGATTACCGACACGTTAAAATCTATCGTGAAAATATTGTTCTCCTGCAAACCGTTGTCCATCGTCAGGCGAACCTTGGTTTCGCCATTCTGATTGTACGTGTTTATCAGGCGCAATTCCGCCACATTATCCGGGAAATTATAATTCACCTGCGGATGCGGCAGCAGGTCCGTATCGAACGAGAATGCCGAAATCGACAGGCCCTTCGCGGCCGTTGTCACTCCCGGATTCAGACCCGTAAGAAACAGTGACTTGGGAACATCCTCGATGATGGTGATATCGCCGATCACATCCATCGACGGCGGATTTGCCGCGAGTACCGTAAAGGTCCCTGCGGCTTGGGCCGTAGAGTCACCCGGGTCCTTCACGGTAAATGTCACCGTCTCCGTTCCGGTCCAGCCTTCCACCTTGCGCGTCACAGTGGCGCGCCGAAAATCGTCGATGACAATATTCAGGTTCTGGCTCCCGGAGGCCGTCCATTTCATTTGGGCGTCCGGATTATCCACGTCGCTGACATAACGATCCAGCAAAATCGGCTCGAAGCTGCCGTAGGTGTAGATGATCTGCCTCGGAAGCGGGGTTGTGACGGGCGCATCGTTGACCGGTGTAACCTGAATGGTCACGTCCAGCGTATCCGCCAATTCACCGTCTGAAGCGATGACCCGGAAAGCGCCATTCAACACGCCTTCGCGGGGCGTCCCGAAGACCGAATCCGCAGCGGCCTGCAACCAGCTAGAAAGATTAACAAAACTGTAGGCAATTGCGGCTTTATTCAGGCGATTGGCGGTGGCGGTATAGTGGAAGGTCTCGTCCTCCACGGCCGTAGCCACAGCGGATGAAGTGATGACAAGTGCTTCGTTTTGGCCGCGGATGATTATTTTTACCTGTAGCGTATCGCTGAACTCGCCGTCGCTTGCGATTGCCGTAAAAGAGACGTTGGGTGCACCGGCAAGCGGTACGCCGGAAAGTTGGCCCGCACCATTAATGCTCAGCCAACCGGGCAGCGACATGAACGTATACGTCAGCTCGCTGTTATCGGGATCTTCGGCATGCGCCGTGAATTCGAAATTCACATTTTCAAGGGCATACAGCTGCTCGGTTTCCTCCGAAAAAACAGGCGGATCGTTGACCGGCCGAACATTGATCATGATGGTCATCGTGGCACTATTGACGCCATCACTGACGACAATAGTAAAACTGGTGTCCGACTGACCTTCCCGGGGAGTTCCCGCTACCGTATTGGAGCCCTCGATCGCCAGCCAGGCGGGCAGACCACTAAACTCGTAACTCAGCGTTGCGCCTTCGAGATCTTCAGCCGTCACCGTAAAGGTGAACGGAATATCTTCGGTCGCCTCGACGAAACCCACGCAGGTGAAATAGGGCGCGTCGTTCACCGATTGAACATTGACCGTGACCTGCAGGGTATCTCCCATTTCGCCATCGCTCACATAGGCCATGAAGGTGCCGGTGCGCGTGCCTTCCGGCGGCGTTCCGCTCACATTCTGTCCCGCGGCGCTCATCCAGCTCGCCAGGTCGCTAAACGAATAACTCAGCGTCGAATGCTCCGGGTCAGCGGCTTCGGCCGTGTAGGCAAACGGCTGGTTCTCGCTGGCCTGGATGCTGGCCGCCGATGTGAAATAGGGCGCATCGTTCACCGCTATGGCTTTAATGGTCACGATGAGTGCCGTGCTTAGTTCGCCGTCGCTGACCAAAATGCTGAAACTCGTATCGCGGACGCCCTCTGCGGGCGTTCCCTTAACCGTTCCCGGGCCGGTTTGCTGCAGCCATGACGGTAAATCGCTAAACTGGTAGGTCAGCGTCGAATCTTCGGGATCAACGGCTACAACCGTATAGACAAATTCAATATCTTCGGTCGCTTCAAGCAATCCAGACGAGGTAAAAACAGGCGGATCGTTCACCGCAGTCACGGCAATGAAAACGTCCAACGTGTCCTCGAATTCTCCGTCGGAAACGATCGCCCGGAAGCTTGCATCCGGATCGCCTTCCAGCGGCCGGCCAATCAGTTTCACGGTCTCCCGTACCGTGAGCCAGCCGGGTACCGATTCGAAGCGATAGATCAAATTCGGAGAGTCCGGATCCTGGGCCAGTAGCGTATAACTGAAGTTAATATCCTCCGTAGCCTCAACCTGTCCGGCTGAGGTAATCCGGGGCGGGTCATTTACCGCAATCACCGTAACGGCAACCTCCAGCGTATCGCTGAATTCCCCATCCGAACAGTAAATACGGAAACTTGTATTCCGGGCACCTTCGGGCGGAGTCCCGGAAACAGCGTTAGCGGCACTCTGGCTCAGCCAGGAAGGTAGATTCGCAAACTTGTAAGCCAGGGTCGAATCCTCGGGATCAATAGCTGCGGCAAGGTAAGCCAAGAGAATATCCTCGGTCGCTTCGACCGCCGCTGATGAGGTAAAATAGGGGGCATCGTTTACGGATTGTATGGTTATCCGAACGGTTGCAGTGTCGCGCATTTCTCCATCCGAAACGACTACCTGAAAGAGTGTATCCCGGCAGCCTTCGGCAGGTACGCCGCTGACCGTATTGCCCTTACTCTCTTCCAGCCAGGCGGGCAGATTCAGAAAACCGAATTGCAGCTGCCCACCCTCGACATCCTCGCCGGTCGCGGTATAGCGAAACAACTCGTGCTCCACAGCCTGAGCATTCAGCGGAGAGGTCAATGCCGGCGTGTCGTTCACCGCCTGAACCGAGACTTGAAAGCTGATTAGCGTGGAATCCGTGCCGCCATTTTCGCGGCCGCCGTCATCCTTCAATTTTATAGAGATCGCGGCACTGCCATTGGCATTTTCTTCGGGCGTAAACAGCACGGCTCCCTGCGCTGCACCCGGGGTGTACTGCAGCACTAAACTCTTGAATAAGTCCGCATTATCCGTCGTCATCGAAATCTCGATCTGCTGGTTCAGATCCGGATCGCCATCCGAGATGCCCGTAAGATTCACCGTCTGAGCCGCAGCATCCTCGAGCACGGTGACATCCTGAACCGGATTGATCGAGGGCGCGTCGTTCACGGGAATGACGGCTACGTTAAAAGATGTCCAGCTATCATTATCGCCGCCATTGGCTGTACCGCCGTCATCGCTCACCGTCACGGTAATGACGACGCTTCCGTTGATACCTTTGGGGGGGGTCATGTACAGATTGGCCGTCGTGTCGCCCTGGTTATATACCACCGTTGGCGTTGGAATCACATATATATTGGAGCTGGTGGCCTTCACGGTCAGGTTCTGAACCAGGTCCGCATCTCCGTCCGAGAGCCCGGTCAGCCGGATCATTTGAGTCGGGCAATCCTCTGTGATAACCTGGTCAGTGACGGTATCAATAGTCGGGGCATCATTGACCGCCTGGACCGTAATCGTGAAAGTCTGCGCATCGCTTTCGTCGTCGCCGCCGTTAGCGGTGCCACCATCATCCTTTAGCGTCACGGTCACCTCGGCCGCCCCGTTAGTGGCAGTTGCCGTAGTGTATTTCAGGGTACCGTTGGCGTCGATAGCGGGCTGAATCGCGAAAAGATTGTTGTTGTTGTTTGCAACGGCAAAAGTCAAAGTCTGCCCGTTTTCGTCGGCCGGGCCTTTGGAAAGATTGGTCGCCCAGCCGTTGACCGTCTGCATGCCGGAATCCTCTTTCACCTGTAGATCGGCGCCCTTCGTAAAAGAAGGTACGTCATTGACGGGCGTTACTGAGATCGTAAATGTCTGAGCCGGCGATGTGTCATCGCCACTGTTGGCAATGCCGCCGTTGTCCTTCAGGAAGACGGT
Source organism: uncultured bacterium (assembly GCA_964589175.1). Taxonomy (GTDB): domain Bacteria; phylum Fidelibacterota; class UBA2242; order UBA2242; family UBA2242; genus CAZPRY01. The sequence continues at coordinate 150,391 of CAZPRY010000002.1, read as the reverse complement.
CACGATCGCCAGGCCATTAGCATCGTCTTTCGGCGTGTAGGATAATTTACCGGTTGCGTCAATCGACGGCTGTACGGCAAAAAGTGCATTGGCATCATTGCTGAGTTCAAAGGCCAATGTCTGCCCGTTTTCGTCGGCCGGGCCTTTGGAAAGATTGGTCGCCCAGTTGTTGACCGCCTGGGCCCCGGCATCCTCCAGAATTTCCTGATTAGCGCCCTTCACAAAAGACGGTTCATCATTCACACTCAGAATCGTAATAATGAAGTTTTGGGGAGCGTAAGTATCATCACCGCCATTGGCCGTACCGCCATTATCTTTCAGAACGACCGTAAGCGTATCCGCTCCGTTGGCGTCATTGGCCGGTGTATAGGTGAGTGTGCCATTCGCCGCGAGCGCCGGCTGAACCGCGAAAAGATCGGCGTGCTTGTTCGTTACGATGAAAGACAGCGCTTGCCCGTCTTCATTCGCTGGCCCCCTGGAAAGGTTTGTTGCCCAGCCGCTGACAGTCTGCGCCCCTGCGTCTTCCGCTACTTCCTGGTCGGCACCTTTGGTAAATGACGGCTCGTCATTAATGTTCGTAATCGTAATTGTGAAAGTTTGAGCCGGCGAAGAATCATCGCCGCCGTTGGCTGTGCCGCCATTGTCTTTCAAAACAACCGAAACCGTCGCTGTTCCATTGGCGTTACCGGCTGCTGTATACGTCAATTTTCCGGTCGCATCAATGGCCGGTTGCGCAGTAAAGAGAGCGTTGTTGTCACTGGACACGATAAAACCCAGCGTCTGGCCGGATTCATTGGCCGGGCCTTTGGACAGGTTGGTCGCCCAGCTATTGATGGTCTGCGCTCCGGCGTCTTCCAAAACTTCCTGATCGGCACCCTTGGTGAACGACGGTTCATCATTCACCGTCGTAATCGTAATTGTAAAAGTTTGGGTCGGCGAAGCATCATCACCACCATTGGCAGTACCGCCATTATCCATCAATACAACCGAAACTATAGCTGAGCCATTAATGTTATTCGCCGGTGTAAAAGTGAGCGTTCCGCTGGCGCTGATCGCCGGCCGGATCGCAAACAGGTCATTGTTATCGTTGGTCACAGTAAAGACCAATGTCTGAGCGCTTTCATCGGCTGGACCCCTGGAGAGATTCGTCGCCCAGCCGTTCACCGTCTTTGTCCCGGTGTCCTCCAGGACATCCTGGTCGGCACCCTTGGTAAATGAGGGCTCGTCATTGACGGCCGTTATCGTAACCGTAGCACTGGCGTTATCGCCGCCCAATCCGGCATCATTAGCGGCCGTAGCGGCCCGAATCGTCACCATGCCATTTGCGACCGCATTCTGTGCGGGAGTGAATTTCAGTCCCGCATTGCCCTGGGCAAATGTGATGAAATCGCCCACTGCAAGGGTGCTTGTGCCGTCGTTCTGAAAGAGTGCTCCGCCCGAAAAGGAGATGATCTTGAAATGGGTAACTTCCGCGCCGTCCGAAACATTGCGGCTGATCACCAGCCCAGCCGTCGTCTGTACATCCTCCCAAGTGGAAGCATTTGTAAGCGAAGGTGTATCGGCGATCGGATTGACCGTGATGGCCGCCGCATCGCTGTTCGAACTGAACGTACTGCCGCCGCCGCCCGAACTGGCATCCGCGGTTCCCCCGGGAGCACCGCTGGTCTTATCCCAGGCCTTGAAAGTAAGGTTGGCCGTAGCATTGTAATTGGCATTCGGCACAAATCGGATCTTATGATTGCTGTCCAGAAGACGGGCGGTTGTCAACAGATCGACAACTCCGCCCATAACCACTGAATTCTGCGGCTCCTTTTCGCGACCCAGGCCCGGCGTGGGAGTCTTCGATTTACTCACCGTCCCCTTGCTCTGACTGGCGAATGGAAGCCACGAGCTTCCACCGTTCGTAGAATACTGCCAATCTCCATTGGTGTTATCCACCGAAACAACGGCAATTGCTTCAACGGCTTCACCGTCCGGATCGGTAATCGAACCGTCGACGACCATCTCCGCAACGGTATTGCCGCCGCTCGTAAAATTATCCTCGTTTATGGCGCTGAGTGCGGGAGTCGGAGCGCTATCCAGAACAGGGGCGTCATTGACGGCATTCACAGTGATACTGATGGTCTCGGAATCCGTGGATTTGCTACCCTTTTTTACGGCAACTTCATCGTCGCCTGAAATCTGAATCGAGGCCGATCCGTGAAAATTCAAGGTCGGTCCAAAAACCAGGCCGTTTAAAGCAGCGTTGATATTGGTTAGGGTCCCGATGAAAGCTAGATTCGCATCGGCCGTTCCATCGCCATTTGTGAAGGTCAATCCGGCCACGCCGCTCAGGGAGACAGTGCCGTTGGTAACATTGAGGGACAATTGCAGCGGTGCATTGCCGGCATCCGCATCGCTGATTGAAATCCGGTTGCCGTTTCCATCTGAGAATACCAGTTCGCTATCTTCGTTGATTACCTGCGCGGCTGGAATACTGACTATGGGTGGTTGGGCGGTAACGCCGATGGTAATGCTGAATGTATTCACCGATGTCGAGGCATTGTCGCCGTCGGTCACAGTAAAGGTAAACTGGTCCGTGTTTGTTGCAGTCCCGCTGTGGGTATAGATAATCAGATCGTTATCGATATCGGCCTGGGTGAAGGTTTTATTGGCAACCAGGGAGCTGCCGCTTTTTTTCAGAGAGCCGTTCACGGGTGCCGTGATCACCTTAAAAACCAGGGCTGCATCATTGGTTTCCGTATCGGTTGCTTTTAACCTGGCGTTCGTAATAGCGGCTGACAGACCGTTTTCCACCGAGATCCCGGTATTGTTCACGATTTGCGGGAGATCGTTATCGATCACATTAATCGAAACGGTGGCATCGTCGTCACCACTCAACGGCGTGGGAATCGTATAGGTAAACTGATCCGCACCGATGTAATCCTGGGCCGGTGTATAGAGAATCGTACCCTCCTGGGCATTGACGATCTGGGTCGTTCCGTGACCGGGTTGGGTAATCGATTTGATCGAAGGCGAATAGCCGTCTTCTCTGTGATCGTTTACTAACACGTTCAATGTTATCGGGCTGTTCTTGCTGGCTGTGACCTGATCGTCGCTGGCATAGCCGTACAGGATATCCACGTAAGCCAGGTTATTGCTCTCATCCCATTCCACCACATTCTGGTTGGCATCCAGGTAGGCGTAAACCCGGTTCAGACCGGTGGGAATCGTCAGGTTGATATCAAGCGTCGCCGACCCGCCAACCGGCAGATTGACAGAGTAGTTATCTCCGAAACGGTTTCCGGTAGTGAACGGATTTTCGTCGAAAAAGCGAACAAGGGCGTTGCTGACATCCACCTGCGATTCCGGATCACTCTGAAAAACCAGATGCAGGTCCACTGTGGTCATGCCTTCCAGAATACGTGAGGCTGAGAACTCGTCAATATAGGTATCGGTATAGGAAGCCTGGATATCAATATAGGCTGTGTTCGTGCTGGCCGCGCCGTTATTGTCGGTCACTTTCAGGCCCACCTGGCCCGTATATTTCGCCCCGAACTGCATATTTGTGGTCACCCCGGTACCGTCATCATATTGACCATCACCATCGGTATCCCACTCATACAGGACGATCTGATCACCCGGATCGGGATCGTAGGAATCGCTGGCATTCAGGATAATTTGGGCGCCCACCCGCCCGGCATAGCTGGGCAACTGACTCTGTGGAATAGCGACGGCAACCGGGGGATGATTACCGGCTGTGACATTGACTGTTACGGTTTTGGTTGCATACAGAGGTGAATCGCTGTCGTCCTTTACACGTAACGTAATTGTATAGGTCCCTGCGCTGGCATAACCGGAATTCGTAGGTCTCTGCCCCCGACCATCCGGATTATTCCAATCCAGGCCATCGTCGGCATCCCAATCCCATAACCACTCAACCAGGGATTTATCCTGATTCATATGGTATGAACGGCTGCCGTCTATCTGAAATCCGGTATCCTCCGGCTGGTCTCCGATTGTTGATACTACAGCTACGGGTAACGGTTGAGTAACGGCATTGGTCAATATCAGAATACCGTGCGCGGTGGTGGTCGGTACACCAACCCCTGAACTAACATAACCGTTACTGCTGCTCCACGATCCATCGCTCTTCTGCCCAAAGGCGTAACCGTCGCTTCGATAACTTGTCGCATAATCGGAAGGGAGAGTCGTATCGTCCCCCAGCAACCAAGCTGATAAATCATCATACCATACACGTTGGCTTTTAGAGGGAAGGATAACGGTTTCCACTCCCTGCAGCTGTAAACCCTTTTTTATACCATACATCGCATATAAATCACTACCCCAGCCGCCATTCGTTCCATAAGAATCGGGAGCGTTCAGCCAATATTTTCCCAGATAGCTGTAGCCTTTGTCTACTTCCGAATCCCCAAGACCGGAACCTGTCAGCGAATAAGCAACCAACATTCCACCCGTTTTGGCTGTATTGACCCAACTGCTACTGGATCCGTAGCCACAGCCACCCTCGGAATTCTGCAGTTTCTGAAAGGCGTATTTTATATTGTCTCGCACCCATGACGGAATAGTCATTCCCCAGGAATCCTCGAATGCTTTTAGAACCAGAACCGGCCATTGCTGGGCCGAGCCATCATAAGAACCGCTGGCGCTGGTATTAACACTATACTGCCAGGCCCCTTTGTTGGACCCATCGCCCTGGCAGTAGTACAGTTGGTCCGTAGCGTCACAAATTACGTCATAGACGCTCATGCCATTAAAGGCGCCACTAGTGATCGAATAAGCCTGCGCATCCGCCACACTGCGGAAGCCGCCGATTATCCCGAGGAGGCCACAGGCATTCGCGTAGGTATTGTTATAAAGCAGGGCCCCCTTCCCGTTGCCATTGGCATCGGGATTGCCATCGGTCTGAGTAGAGATACTGGTCACTGTGTTATTCGACTGCGTCAGCAGCCAGTCAAGACCGTCCTTCGCCGTCTGGGCATAAACATCAATTTCCGGATCGTTTGTCGGTAAATGCCCGTTTTCTTGAAATGCTAAGATAGAAAGACCCGTGGCGGCGACACCGTATTCGCCGGTATCGTGCCAATTTCCCGAAGCACTCTGGTTTTTATAGAGAAAAAGAAGCGCTTTCTCAATAGCTATATTGACTTCAATGTTTTGGGTTGCCTCCTGGTATACCCGAATCACGGCTTCTTTGGACTCGGAATTCCCGGATTTATCTATAACCGTCAGGGTCATGTATTTCGAGCCGGATGAGGTGTAGGTGTGACTGTATCCGAGAAAGGAGGGATCGTTCGTCGCGCCGGATGTGCCGGTCCCGTCACCAAACTCGATTTCATAAAAATAGGGCGCTGTACCCCCGGCCACCTTAGCCCAGGCCTCGATTGGTTCATTAATCACCGCGTTCGCATAGGTAATGCTTTGCGAATAACTCGGCATCGTAGCCACTTTCATGTCAACTTTCGGGAGACCGGGATCATAAACGAATATGGATTCATTCCTGGCCGCCGACTTACTGTTTTCGTCGGTGATTGTCAAAACAATCGTATATAAACCCGCAGTGGTATAAGCATGGCTGGCGGTCACTCCATTAACCGTCGTACCGTCGTTGAAATTCCAGCTGTAGGAAACAATGTCCTGGTCGGTATCCGAATAAGAAGCGGAACCGTTCACACTGATTTCCGTACCGACGGCGACCTTCTTTGAGGCCAATGAGAATTCCGCATGCAGATCGGTTTCGTAACTGATCGTGGCGCCGAGATAGGAAAGATATATCGTCGAACTTGACTTAACCGTCAGAGTATTCGCCCCGCCGGAGTTCCAGTGTGTGTTCAGCGCATTGGCATCATCGATCATAATGATCAGCGGCCAGGATTCGGCGCCGGCATCACAAGATGTAACAGATGTGGGATTGGCTGCCGAACCAATCTGGTTGCCGTTTAAATAGACGGTCCAGGTGCCGCCGGTTCCGGTATAGTAACACTGGAAGGCAATCGAATTAATAACGGATGCTTCGGCGATGGTTACACTGGCGGATTTGTCAACCACCATATTCTGATAGCCCCAGGTACACAAATTCGATGTTGGCGGTGTGGTTCGGCCCTGCGGGTCCCAGATCGTGACCGATTGGCTCGCGCCCTTGGTAGTCGACATCAGATATACTTCTTCAGGATCGGCAAGATAAAATTCTCCTACCGGTTCGAGCTTTTGGGGCTCGGGAACCGGGGAGGACTGATAACTCCGGTAAATTTGCTCAGCCTGGCTCTGGAAAGTATCGCCGGATATCTCCGCTGAAAGATGATTGGAAAGGAAGCAAACCAAAAACAGATACGTCGCGATTCCGGTAGTAAATTTCCTCATCGATACAACTCCTTGCCTAATCTTTGCTCTGGTTTGAGCTGACCGCCAAATAGAACGCGCGATCCAGTGTACCCAATTGAATGAACCGGCCAAACTGGCCAGATAAGCGAATATTTCATGTTTTGTCATTGAATTCAAATCCACCTGTTTTTGAAACCCGATTCCGCGCTCTGCCGGTTCACAAAAATTCTTTCTTTTCCGGGCCGGGCCCTTGGGCATGCTACTTGTTCCCGCGCCGCGGGATTCTCTACCGCAGCAGCTCTTCCATCGTTAAAAGGCAGTACGCCGTCACGAGCACCTTGTTATTCTCCCACCAGCGCCCGTTGCTGTTCACCCACCAGCCCTCTTCATTCTGAATCTTGAGTAGCTGATCCACCAGTTCCTTGCGCCAGGGATGTTGTTGTTTATCGGGCGTCACGACGACTTCCTCGCCGTAAGCCGACAGCGCTTTGGCCATGCTCTGATAGTAATAGAACAAGCCCTGAATTCCCATATTGGGATTCGTCTCCACGCTGTAGTTTTGGCGGAGCCAATCATAAGCCGCCTGCACCCGCGGATCTGCTTTGTCCACTTTCGCGTAAATCATCGATTTCAATCCGGCATAACTCATACTGCCGTAAGAGCTGGCTTCGCCGGCTTTACTCTTACCGGCTTCATACATGAACCCGCCGTCATTACCGGAATATGCCTCGGGATTGACCGATTCGAGATTCTGGCAGCGCGCCAGGAATACCAGCGCTTTATCGTAGAAAAGCATGTTCCTCTCGGAGATGGCTTTTTCCACCGGGCCGGCCTTCTGCTCCGGAACAATCTGTTTTTCTTTGTAAGCGATCGCTTCAATTGCCCATTGCAAATTGGACAGGTCCGGCCGGTCGTCACCCCCGTAGCCGACACCGCCGTAATAAAGACTGTCCCGGGTGTAACCGTCCTTCTCATCGATTTGGAGATCCACCAGGTACGCTTCGGCATTTCGGATGATTTTTTTGTATTTATCGCCGGGATAATCCTTGAACGCCAAGAGGCAGATGGAGGTATTATATCCGGGCATATCGCCAACGTGAACCGATCCGTTTTCCTGCACGCAGGACTCTAGATATTTATAACCGGCCTGAATCGCAGGATGTTCGATATTCACCGTTGCGTCAGCCCGCGTAATCGCCGACAATACCAGCGCCGTAATCGCCGGATAGCGATTCCAGGAGCCGTCTTCCTCCTGTTGATCCACCAACCACCGGAAGCCGATCAGGATGCTTCTTTCGGCCTCCTTGCGCAGAGAAATATCTACACCGGCTTCGGAATCCGGACCTGGTCCGGTCTTGCCCGTAAGCAGAGAAGATAAAATAAACGCAGACACCCAAAATATTTTAAGCAGTTTCTTCATGCTAATCTTCCTTTTGAGATTCTTCTTGCGGCCCCGCCTGATTAAGCACCCGAATCGTCACCTTCACCGGCGTATTGACCGGCGGAACCAAAGTTTGATTTACGACGTAGGCTTCATCATCGCTGGCCAATTCCGCAGCGCTATCGACTATGGTGTACGGATCGCTGTAGGTGGTTATTAACGAACCCTCGGAATCGGCCCGGAAAACACCTTCTTCGATCCGGGAGCCCACAAAGATCCAACGTGTAGCATCCATCTCCCTGCCGGTTACGAGATTAAAAACCAATTTCTCGCCCCGGACTTCGACGGAATCCTGCCCGGCAGACCATTTTACATAAATCGCCATCGAATCTCCGCCGATAACACGCCCCAATTCCTCGCTGTACTCGACTTTCTTTTCATCCAGGCCGAGCAGCAGCAACGCTACCTGAAAATCGTGCGGAACGATATTCAGGACAAGAACGCTTTCATGGACTTTTCCCCACGAAGTGCAGGCCAGGAGTTCGATGGGACCGGCCTGCAGATTAACTTTCCCATCCAGGTAGATTTCACGCTTTTCCGACTCTACCAGTACGGTACCGATCCGGTAAACGCTCTCGGAAATTTTCTCTATCGGGGAATTCTGAGCAGGGCACGGTTGGCCGAAACCAATCGTTAAAACAAGGAAGCCCGCTGCCAAGCGTATGCTTATCGTACTACTTTGCTTCATAGATTATCCTTCTTCTGGTATAATCTGCTTTAATTCAACAACTTACCCACGCTTAATTAAACAATATACGGAATAAAACGCAACAGATATTTCGCCTTTTTATGTTTTTCCAAATATAACTCCGGTCTCTTCGATTATTATTCCAATATTGCTAATATTTTGTATATCTGATATTTCTGTGCACAATATGAAGTATAAACCTTTCACAATATTTCCGCGGCGATGAACTCAGGAAGTAGATATCCGGCCAAAATTTTTACTTCTTTCGGTTCAGAATGAGAATTACGTACACCTTGCTCACTCCGCACAACAGATCAAAAAAGCATCGAATGACAAAATGCCGTTGATCGAAGAGTTTAGTATTTAGCTCAGTTCTATCCATTTTATATAAAATATACCGCAATGCGAAAAATTCCCATAGCCAGCATCATGATTTTTATGTCTCTATTCATTGGGTCGTTTGTCAACAAACCCTCTCTGGTTGTAGCGTTTCTACTACAAACAGATCCATGCGACGATTCTGTGCCTTTGTGCCGATTAGTCCCTTTTAAACGTTCTTAACATTCGAACACGGCTCCAAAGTTCCGAAATGACTATCTTTGTTTGCCCCCTTCCTTTAAAAGCCTTATGGCGTGGCAACGCTTGGAGAACGTTCACCCGCTGATTATTGGGATAGGATTGGGCTTTCAATATTGTGATTTGGGTTGCCGGGGACAGCGAAGAATATCCGCCTGGACGGCATCCACGCGGAATTGTAAAATCAGACAGGAAAGATACTCAGAGGATAAACACTACGGCCGCCAGGACCGTCGTCCACAATCCGCTTTTATACCCGGTGCCCGATTGGGTGACATTCGTCGTGCGGATGATCATGCCGCTCGAATGAAACAGCTTTTTTCTCTCGTCCCAGGCCGTCTCGGGATCGAATTCAATGCCCCTCGTTGTGGCCAGCATGGTGGCGGCCAGGTCCTCGGCATAATCACCGGCGCTGTCACCGGTTTGCCCGTAAGAATGGTGTTCGGAAATATAGCCATAGATTTCCTTTTCGACCGGCATGGCGATGCCGATCGAGGCTGCCAGGAGACGATGCGGCTCATTGGTGGAGTTCTTCGATAAAACCGTGTAGGTAATCTGGCCCGGTCGCAGTTGGGCCAGCCCGCTCTCCCGGGTAATCTTTTTACAGCCAGGGGGCAAAATGCTGGATACGGTAACGAGGTTGCAGTGCTGTATGCCGGCGTTTCGCAAGGCTAATTCGAAGGATTGTAAATGATCTTTGTGTCGCCCGATACCCTTGGTGGCAAAAAATTTTGTTGGAACCATGACATCCTCCGTTCTCTATGGAATTAGTACATCGCAACTCATTGCAATGGTAATTTACATTTTTTCCGCAATGCTCAAATTTTTATTTCGCGCTTCAAGGCGGCGGGTAATTCCGGTGAGTATTCTGCGATAGAGTTCATCTCCATGAGAGGAATTCTCCAGCGGCTGCAGGAGTTTTTTAACAGAATACTGGGAACATGTCCAGGATTTCGAGGTAAAAGGGATATTTCATGAGAGGAATGCCTTTCCATATTCAAAACGCATCCGAGCTATCCGGCCCCCTACCGGTGGCAGACTAAGTTTTTTGTTCGATTTCTGGCCGGGAAACAGCAAATTATCGAACTGGCCAAGGATTTATTGATCTTATGATAAAAAACGGGAACGCAACATGAAAATTAAAGAATATTTTAGCCGCAACAAGGAAAAATCAATCCTTGCCGGGCTTTCGTTTTTACTCAGTTTGATCGTCTACCTGCTGACGATTGCGCCGACGGTCTCCTTCTGGGACTGCGGTGAATTCATCGCGACGTCTTACACGCTCGGCGTACCGCATCCCCCAGGAAGCCCGCTGTACCTGCTGATCGGCCGTTTCTTCTCTATGTTGCCGATCGGGAGCGATATCGCCTATCGCGTCAATCTCATTTCTCCGATCGTCAGCGCCCTGGCGGTTATGTTTCTCTTCCTGATCGTCGTACAGCTGCTCCGGGCCTGGGGTGAGCCGCGCAGCAAACTGCAAAAAGTTGCGGTCTACGGCGGTGCCTTCATCGGGGCGTTGACCTTTGCCTTTACCGACAGCCACTGGTTCAACGCCGTTGAAGCCGAGGTTTACGCCTTCTCTACCTTTTTAACCGCGATCGTAGTCTGGCTGATTTTAGCCTGGGAAAAGCATGCCGGCCAAAAAGGCCATGAGCGCTATCTTCTGACCATCGCCTATATCATCGGCCTGGCCCTGGGAATTCATCTGCTGAACGTACTCGCGATTTTCTTCATTGCTCTGATCATCTATTTCAAACATACGGAAATCAGTTCCATTGCCTGGCTGATCGCCGACCTGATCATCGGCGTCGCCATCAGCGCCCTGCTGTTCCTGCTCTTTCTGCAGCTGAAGATATCCTTCAACCTGCAGGCGCTGTTTACGGTCACCGTCTTTATGGCGATTTATCTCTATATCTATAGAAAAACCCCGAGCCTGCGCCTGAAGGAACATTCTCAGAACGTTCTTATGGCCTTCTTTGCTTCGCTGGTTTTCCTGGTTATCAACGGCGGTGTCATTCGCGGCCTGCCGCGCATCGCCGATCGTCTCGGATTGGTCGCGGTCGCGGTGCTCATCCTGGCCGTTTTCGGAGGAACGATCTGGGCGATCCGTAAAAAGCACAACCTTATTTCGCTGGCGCTCATTTCCCTCGTTTTGATAATTGTCGGATATTCTTCCTACAGCACCATTTTCATCCGCAGCGCCCAGGACCCCGGCATCGACGAGAACGATCCCGAGACAACCCACCAGGCTGTTGCCTACCTCGAGCGCGAACAGTACGGCCGGCGCGAATTTACCGATATCTTCAACCGTGCCGTCTGGAAGCCCGAAGTCGCCTATAAATATAAAAACACTTTGGACTACTTCTGGAATTACCAGATTAAGGAAATGTATATCCGCTACTTCAACTGGCAGTTCATCGGCCGTCTCCGGGACCAGGTCGATCCTTTCCAGTTTCTGCTGCCTTTTCCGTTCCTGATCGGCATTTACGGGATGATGAGTCATTTTCAAAAAGACAAACACAAGGCGCTGGCGGTACTGGCGTTGTTTCTCTTTACCGGTTTGATGATTATCCTGTACCTGAACCAGGACGATCCGCAACCCCGCGAAAGGGATTATTCCTACGTGGGTTCCTTCTTCGCCTTCGCTATCTGGATCGGTGTCGGAGTTTCAACCATCATCGGCCAGCTTACCGAGATCAAGCATGAAAAAACGCGCCAGGTCCTCGCCTACCTGGTCAGCGTCGCCATGCTGATCATCCTGCCGGTCAATGTTCTGGCGGCCAATTATCACGAACACAAGCGCACCGGGAATTTCGTCGCTTCCGATTATGCCTATAATCTCCTACAGACCTGCGAGCCGGACGCCATCCTTTTTACCAATGGCGATAACGACACCTTTCCGCTTTGGTACCTGCAGGAGGTGGAACACGTGCGCCGGGATATCCGAATCGTTAACCTGGCGCTCCTGAATGCCGGCTGGTACATTAGCCAGCTGCGCGACGCCGAGCCGAAAGTGGCGATCGGCCTCTCTGACGATCAGATTGACCGCATGGGCGCCATGCCCTGGCAAAAACGGACAGTGCGGGTATCGCAACCGCCGGGCAGCGCTCTGCCCGCCCTGGAATGGGAGCTCAAACCCACCTTCATGGACGGCCGGGGAATCCGCACTCAGGACATCATGATCTGGCATATCCTGGAAAACAACCGCTGGCAGAAACCGGTCTATTTCGCCGTTTCGGTGCCGCGCGGCAACCTGATTGGTCTGGATGATTTTATGCAAATGGAGGGCCTGGCGCTACGTGTACACCCCCAAAAGGTTGAGCGCGCCAATCCCGCCAAAATCGAGAACAATCTGATGAACGTCTATAACTACCGCAACCTCGATAATCCTAAAGTATTCTTTGATGACCGCGTCGTAGCGCTGCTTGGTAATTATCGCGAAGCCTTCTTTCAGCTGGCTGTCGGCAAACTCTACGAAAAGGACTATCGCGGCGTAATCGCCACACTGGACAGCATGGAAGCCAAGATGCCCGAAGACGTCATCCCGATCACGAATAAGAGCGCCTATCTGCGTTTCGGCGTCCTGTACAACGAAGCGCTGCAGGCCGGCGGATTGCAGGAAGTTTCGTGGGTCGACGAGCTGCAATCCCGGCTCGAGGTCCTGGTCCGGCAATCAGCCGCGTCCCCCAAAGAACTGGTCGAATACGCCAAGGTCTACATGTCGGAATTGCAGGATTACGACAGCGCCCAGAAAATTCTGGAACAATTGCTTATCTCGCATCCCGCCGATTCCGAGATTGTCGGCCTGCTGGTCCGGATCTACGAGATCAAGGAAGATTATAACCGGGCCGTCGACCTGGTCTCCCAATGGCTGAATTACCACCCCCAGGATGACGGTGCGATACAGCTCCTGGATCAGTACCGGGCTAAAAGCGCGCGTAAAAGTCCCGCCGTGCAGGGCAATCCGTAAAGTCGCCCGCCGGTTTTACATCGTATTTAAAGATCAGAAGTCCTCAATCCGGGGACTTCCTGGTTTTAGGAATTCAACAAATGGTAGACAAAATGCCTGCAAATCGTAAATTTCAGCCGAAGGGTTGTCAACTTTAGAAAAGGAGATTCCGCGCATGCAAAGAAAATCGATCTTTATGATGCTGGCGCTGGGCCTGGGTTGCCTGCTGACGATAGGCGCTTTTGCCGAGACACGCTCACTGAACCGCGAAGATATCGCCGAGGGGTACAAATGGAAGCTTAGCGATATCTATTCCGACTGGGCCGCATGGGAAGAGGATTTCGGGCAGTTGGAAGGCCTTATGGATGAATTCGCGGCTCTCAAAGGCAGCCTGAACGGGGGTGCCCAAAACCTGCTGAAAGCCTTTCAGCTCAGCGATAAACTGGACATTCTGTCCTACAAGGTGTATCGCTATCCTCAATTGATGAGAGATCTGGATACCCGCGATCAACTGGTATCCCAGAAATTACAGCAGGTCATGATCCTGTTTTCGAAATTCGGAACGGCCACGGCCTGGCTGAACCCGGAGATGCTGCAAATTCCCGGGGAGACAATGCAGCAATGGCTGAACGAAACTCCGGAGCTGGCGCCCTACCGCTTCGGGATCGAAGACCTGTACCGCCAGCAGGCGCATGTTTTTGACGAGGATAAAGAGACCATGCTTTCCTATTTCTCCCCGTTTAACAGCACCCCGCGTGACATCTACAGTGAGCTGTCCACTTCAGATATCCAGTTCCCGTCCGTGACGCTCTCCAGCGGTGAAGAAGTGATCATGACGTCCGGCACCTATAGTAAAATCCTGGCCACCAACCGCAACCAGACCGATCGCAAACTGGCCTTTGAAAATCATTACGAAGTCTACGACGCCAATAAAAACACCTACAGCGCGATCTACAGCTCGGTCTGTTAGCGGGATTGGGCCATTGCCCAAGCCCGGAAATATTCCACGGCGCTGGAGGCGGCCCTCGAGGGCAACAATATTCCCGTAGAGGTCTATGAAAATCTGGTCAACACTGTCAAAGCCAACACGGCGCCGCTGCAGCGTTACACCGCCCTGCGTAAAAAAGTGCTCGGTCTCCAAGAATACCACAGCTATGACGGCTCGATTAACCTGGTCGATTTCGACAAGGAATACGCTTTCGAAACGGCCAAAGAATGGGTCCTCGCCTCGGTTGAACCGCTGGGCAAAGAGTACCGCGAAAAGATGAAAAACGCCCTGGCCGCCGGTTGGGTGGATGTCTACGAGAACACCGGCAAACGCCCGGGCGCCTACTCCGCCGATGTGTACGGCGTTCATCCTTTTATGCTGATGAATTACAATGAAACACTAGATAATGTTTTCACGCTGTCGCATGAACTGGGACACACGCTGCACACCACACTCGCCAATGAGAACCAGCCATTCTCCACGCATTCCTATACGATCTTCGTCGCCGAAGTAGCATCCACCTTTAACGAACGTCTGCTGCTCGATTACCTGCTCGCAAAAACCAAAGATCCCAAAGAACGCATCGCCCTTCTGCAGCAGGCCATCCGCAGCGTCACAGGCACCTTTTTCTTCCAGACTCTGCTGGCAGATTACGAATTGCAGGTGCATCACCTGGTAGAGCAGGGCGCGCCGATCACGGCCGATCAGCTCAGCGCGATCATAGGCGAGCTGATGGCCACTTATTACGGCGAAGCCCAGATCAACGATGAACTGCTGAATGTTGTCTGGGCGCGCATCGGCCATTTCTACCGTACGCCTTTCTACGTCTACCAGTACGCCACTTGCTTCGCCTCTTCGGCCCGGATTTATAAACAGGTAATGGAAGGACCCAAGAAATCCCGCAGTGCCGCTCTCAACAGCTATCTGGAATTGTTAAAATCCGGCGGCAACGACTACCCGATGGAACAGTTGAAAAAAGCCGGGGTCGATCTGACGCAGCCGGAAACCGTTCAGGCCGTCATCGATCAGCTGGATGAAATGGTGACTTTACTGGAGAGTGAAATCGCCAAACTGAACTGATCTCAAAAATTCAGCGACTATCCGAAATCCCGGTGGAAAGCTGCGCTTTTCCATCGGGATTTTTCGTATTATATGATCCCACCATCACTGCCGTCCGAAGGATTTTAGCTTTGTCATTCAGAAATAAAATATCGATATTTACAAGGCATTTAATCCGGAGGCACGTCAATGAATTTTAGGCAGATTTTAACTTCCGCAATCGTTTGCGCTGGTCTGATCGTTCCGCTGACAGCACAAAATCATGTTGCCGTTATGGAACTCAGAGGTAACAATATTGCGGACGCCGAAGCCGGCGCCCTGACCGACCGCTTGCGCACCGAACTATTTCGGACCGGATCGTTCCGGGTTCTGGAGCGTGAACTGATGGATAAAATTCTGGATGAGCAGGGCTTCCAGATGTCGGGCTGCACTTCAGACGCCTGCCTCGTCGAAATCGGGCAGCTCACCGGGATGGAGATGATTATCGGCGGCAGCATCAGCAAGGTGGGAAGCGTGTATTCAATCTCCGCCCGCACCGTCAGCGTTCAGACCGGGGAAATTCTGCATATTGCCACTTTCGATTACGAGGGTGAAATCGGGGAATTGCTCAAAAGCGGAATGCGCATTGTCGCTTATCAATTGGCCGGACGAACGGATGAAGTCAGGAGCGATGTCGAAGGCCTGCGGGCCAAAGAGACGCTTCAAAGAACCGATATCGATCCCGACTATAGTAAAAAGATGGCAATGTATAAAGCTCAAGATAAAACCCCCTGGGTGGCTGGAACCCTGTCTTTCCTGTTGCCCAGCACAGGACATGCCTACGCCGGGCACTGGGGCAAAAGTGTACCATTTCTGGCTGCACGCATTGCTGCATTTGCCTTCGCCAATACCTTTGGCAGCACCAAGGAAGTCTACAACGAAACCACGGCCCAGTGGGAAACTGAGTATGATACGATGTATAATATCGGCATGTACGCCTATATCGGCATAGGTATCTGGGAGACAAGCCGCGTAGTAACTCTGGTGAAAAAGGACAATCAGCAAATCTATGACCGGATTTTCGGACGGGCACCGGAACTCGAGTTGCAGCTGGTCCCTCAACGAAACGGGTTGACTCTGCAACTGGCTTGCACGTTTTAGACAGATTTTATGCTTGGGCGCATTGCTAGTGTCCCGGCAAATCCATTTGTCATTATCATAATATTTTTAACCGAAGGATATCGGATCTATCGCTTTCATAGCGGGCGCTCGCCTGCGATGTATTCTTCTCCCAGGCGGCGAATGTCTTCGAGAAGCTCCGCTAAAGTCGCGATCGTCGTCAACGGATTGATCAAGACGGTGCGAAAATGCTCGGCACCGTTAAGTGCGGCAATGTTGAAAAAACCAATCCCGCGCCGTTTGGCTTCATCGCGAACCCAACGATGCAGCCGGTCCTGATAGTCCTGCGCCGCTCCGGCAATGCCCGCTGGTATATAGCGAAAACACTGCAATGGTGTTTTGGGCAGAAAGGATGGTTGGAAGTCAGGATCGTCCTCCAGAACTCGATAAAATTGATCGGTGACTTCAAGCCGCGCTTCGGCATTGGCGCGCAATTCTGCAGTGCCGTAAGTGTTCCAGAGAACCCAGAGTTTCAGCGCGTCGAAGCGTTTGCCGCACAGGGGTGTATACTGACCCAGGTCGTCGGTCCCGGCAGCTTCGCCGTCCTGCGGATGAAAGAGATAATTGGCCCCGCTGTCGAAGGTCTCTTTCAGAACCGCCACGTCGGGAAAAATCAAAACCGTGCTCGTCAAAGGCGTCTGCAGTGACTTATGGGCATCCCAGCAAATGCTATCCGCATCCTCAACTCCGGCCAGAATCTCGTGGGCGCGGGAGGTCAGCGACATGCCGCCGCCGAAAGCCGCATCCACATGCAGGTGGATATTATGGGCTTTGCATAAGCGCGCAATTTCCGGAACGGGATCGACGCCGCCGGTGACCGTTGAGCCGATCGTCGCTACGGCCGCAAAGGGCACAATCCCATCCGCGAGCGCCTTTTTCAGTTTTTCCTCTAAATCCGACACAACCATCTCGTTTCGCGCATCGGTACGAACCCGGATCAGGTGATCGCGGCCGATTCCCAGAATATTGGCGGCATTGGCTACCGAATAGTGCGAATCCGTCGAACAGATGATCGCACCCTGCGGAGCCTGCTTCAATCCCTTTTGTGAAACCGCCGGGGACAGCCTCTGATTACGCGCCACGGTCAGAGCCACCAGGTTGGCCAGGGAGCTGCCCGGTAAAAATATCCCGGAACTGTCTTTCGGCATGCCCAGCAGCTGCGCCATCCATTGCACGACGTTGCGCTCGATGATCGTCGCCACCGGCGCCACTTCCCAGGTCGCCAATGTCGGGTTCATCATCGACGCCAGGTAATCACCGAGAATCGCCGCAAAAGGCGCCCCGGCAAACATCTGGTTGAGAAAGCGCGGATGCCAGGTCTTTACGCTCCGGGGCAGAATCCGGTCCCGGAACAGCTGCAGGGTGGCGTCCAGCCCGATGCCAGCGGCGGGTGCTTCCGCCTGGGAAAACTCATTTAAAAGGTCCTGCTTGTCACCGTAAGCAATGACTTTCGACGGATGATTATCGCTGTAGTATTCCGATAAGATCCGATCTAAAATGTTATGAATGCGCGCAATCTCTTCCGCGTTATGGTAAAAATGCATGGTTTGTCTTCATTGATTTGAAACAACAGCGGGAAATTACGGGATGCACCACCTTTTTCCAAATATAACCTCTTGGGCCAACGGATTGTATTTCCATCGAAAACGCGACCGGAATTCCCGCCTGAACAGAAACATACATTGGCGCGAGGGTAACACAATCTTTACTGATTCAGCGGCACGAGTGTGACGGCCAGAGATCCCAGACAGCCGTAGCCGTCTTCAACCGTGCTCGGTATCTCGTGGTAGGTCTGCGGAATTAAAGACGGGGAAGCGCTGAGGTACTCAGCCAGGTTTGCATCATAAGCATAAATACCCAGAAAAAGCGGCGGGCCCAATTCTGCCGCAAAGTCAATTTTAACATGAATTACTTCGTCGGTGTGAACCGGTTTCTCGAGTGTAATGCGTTGGCTAAAAAATATAAGTGCGATTTCGTAAAGATAAACATCGGCTCTGGCCAAAAGATCGAACTCAAGCTTGTTTGCCTGTAACCGCTGTGACGCCGGATCGATTTCCGGCCTGGACGGTACAACGGTCTCGGCCGTTACATCTGCAAAGCCGGGCGCCGATACCGTTATTTGATAAGTCCGGCCCGCCGTCGGAACAAAATTCGGATTAGTAAAAATCCTTCCACGCATACTGTCGATTTCCGGTGTGAAGGCAAATAAGCGGTTTGTCTCCGGATCGTTAATAAGAATACTGGCGTCGGAAACGACGTGATTGGTATCCTCGTACATCTCCTGCGTCGTAAGCGCTTTTTCGACCAGGCAAAAAGAAGATCCCGGAATATCGTCGGCTCGCAACACGCAGAAGATATTCAGACCCGGTTCAAACTTGGTTTCGATCAGATCGCGGGGCATCGGGCCCGGCTGATGCGGCAGGTCGCAGCCTATGACAATAATTATCAGACCTAGTAAAATAATTTTGGTTGGCACGTTTCTCAACATTCGGTCCCTGCTAAAATTTGATACTGTAGCCAAAACTTATCTGCGGTAAAATCTCCATATCGAGAGCATAATACCCGTATTCCGGGAAATAAAAATACCAGTGTGGATCGCGATGCAGGAACAACAGGTTCCGGATCGTCATCGTCATGTAGGCTTCATCGGTACCCAAGTATTCGGCCAGCCGGTAACCGAAACCATCGCGCAATTTCTTCTTCCAGCCGATGTCCCACACCAGGCGCGGCGGGTAACGCACATTGTTTTTCTGCGGCGTAATATTAGTGGGATAGGCATAGGCGGTATTTGTCACGGGATCGTAACTGAATTGCGCCAGCATGCCCGTCTCCCAGGTCCTTGGGTAACCCGAGGTAAACTGGAAGGTGCTGCTGGCCGTGATAGAAGCGGTCAGTTTGCAGAACACAAGGGCTTTCAGGGAATGCGGCTGATCGCCGTCGAAAAGAAAATCGCGGCCTTGCATAATCGAGGGAAAACGCCGGGTCCCGTGCGAATAGCTGTAACACAGCCAGCCCGACAGGTGGCCCCATTCGCCCCGCAGCAGGAACTCCGCGCCGTAGGTTTCGCCACTGCCTTTCTCGAGCTCACGGTCACCGGCAAAAACATCGCCGGATGTTTCATAGTCATAGCGATAGAGAACCGGCAGGTCTTTGTAATACAGCGTCGCGGAATATTCCAGACGGTCCCGAAGGTGCCCTTCCACTCCCAAAATGTAGTGAACGGAGGTCAGCGGTTCATGCTTCTCCAGCGAATTATAATAGTCGAGAAATTGCACGAATTCGCTATTACGGGAATCCATCGTTGTGATGTATTGATGGTACTTGCCGTAGGCCGCCTTGACGGTCATTTTTTTGAATCGATAGGCAATCGAGGTTCGCGGTTCCGCGCGCCATTGCCGATTATCCGCGAAACGGGATTCCCGCAGGCCGATCTTGAACAGAAGGCGATTCCATTCGAATTTATCCTGCAGGTAAAAAGCCTGCAGCGTCGTGTGCTGCTCGGTAACATTTCCGTCTCCATCGTCGAGTCCCAGCCGGTTGTAAAATCGCAACCGGTTCGCCTCACAGCCGACATTCATGGTCTGGTTCCAGAATGTAAAATAACTCAACTCACCTTTTGCGGTAACATCGCCTATTTCGTTGCGGATTCTCGTCCGAAAATCGATCCCCAAGTCAGTGCCTTCGGAATCGTCATCCAGCTGTAATCCGAAGTAAGTTTTATTATCAATCGAGGACCCGGAATAGTAGACGTGCGTTTCCAGCAGCATATTAGGTGATAAATTCGTATAGGTCCGCAGGCCCAGCGCGGCATTCCGCGTGTCGGTGACAAAGCCCTCCTCAATCGAATTAAAAATGCTGTCCGGGAAATAGACGAAAAGATTGCCGACGTTGTAATCCATGTAATCGCGGGCGCCGAAAGCGGAAAAACGCAAGCGCGTCGGTCCAAGCTTAACATGATACAGCGCGTTGACATCGCCCATGACATTCGGGGAACCGGTGAGAACGCGGAAGGTCAGGTCCGACAGCAGGCGGCCGGAAAGCATGGCTGTCGCATCTTTATGAACCGGAAACTCCACGGCTCCCACGATACCCGCAGTAGAGGGCTTGAACTCCCCATGAATCTCGCTCTGGTGTCCTTCGCGCGAAGAGATATTCAGGATTGAAGCGTTGCGGCCGCCGAAACGGGCGTCGAATCCGCCGACCAGCATTTCAATATTTTTAATAGCATAGGGATTGAAAATGGCTTCGGAGGCCATAAAATGCTGCGGATTATAGATTGTCATGCCGTCCAGCTGGACCAGGTTTTCGCCGGGATCGCTGCCGCGCACATAATACTGCGGCGAAAAGGCGTCGGAGATGGTCACGCTGGGAGAATAGCGCAGCAATTTGAAGACGTCTTTGCCCAATTGCGGCGCCTCTGCCAGGACCATCGGATCGATGTCCATGCTGGCAATATCCAGGTCTTTCTGGATCAATCCCTTGCGCCAGGCGGTAACCTCGACCGCTTCGGCCTCGATGGCTGAAGGAATCAATTCGACGCGCCCGATATGCCTATCGCGAGCGGCAACGAACGCTTTCAGATTCAGTTCCCGGTAGGCAATATGTGAAAAAGTGAGCATGAGGCTATCGCCGGGAAGACTGCGAATAATGAAGAAACCATTCAAGTCCGTGGCGGCCCCGTAGTCGCTGCCCTTCACCATGACGTTCACGCCTAAAATCGCTTCCCCGGTCTCCTTATCGACGACGTAGCCCGAGATATTTCCGGCCCGGAGCAGGAAGCAGGGGATTAAAATCCAAATCAGCGCGATGCGTTTCACGGCAATATAACTCCTATCGTAAACAATAGCCCCGCTTCATAACGCTGGACGATTTCCGGCATAATATTGAGCGACTGGTGCAGCCCCAGCCCGAAAATCACACCGCGGTAATAGACCGGGCGATATTCCAGCGCAGCCGAAAAACCAAGATTGATCAGTAAAATATTCTGGAAATCCACATGATCGAACTTGCCCGAATTGAAGTTATTCAAGCCAAAACGCAGGGTAGCATTCAGGCGTGCCACAAACCGGTCGTTGAGGCGATAGTACCACTGCTGATCCATGCCCCCGATGGCAATCGATTCATGAATGGCTGATTTCCGATAATAGATGCCCGGCGAACCGCGCACAAAGGCAGCCTGTTGATCGCTGGGATAATCCAGGATCAAGTGCGCGTTCAGGATATAGCCATCCGGTAAGATGATGTAATCCAGCCACGACACCAATTGCCGGCGGTAGCGGTAGGGTGACAGCCTGTCCGGCAGCAAGTTTTGCCGTAATGCCGTTTCCTGGGCCTGAATCCACGTTTCGGTCATCTGCACATATCGTTCGGCCGGAGTTTGCTTTTTTTTCGGCTTAAAACGAAACTCCCACTGCCAGGCGCGGATTACATTTCCGCTGCTGTCCAGCAGCCGGCTGTAGCCGTTCAGTTTCTCGCCCTTGGCGAAAAAAGGCGCCTTATCGTTCCAATAGTTCAGGTGATCGATAATCAGGGTCCCGTCAAACCGAACCGTATCCTTGTGCAGATAGTACTGGAGCAGGCCGGTCAGCGGCTGGTTGAGCGCCACATACTGATCCACCGGGATGTATTTCCATTTTTTGACCTCTTTAATGGCAAGAATATTGGGCGGTAATTGGCGGAAATCTTTGATCTGCAACGTCGTTGAAGGCGTCGAATCGACGGGAAAGTGAATCCACAGAGTATCGGCAATAAATGACGATAGGTCCTGGCCAAGGGCTGGAACTATAAGTAAAAGAATTAAGAATCCAGGAAATCCAATGCGCCGCATATTTGTCGAATCGCTCCTAGTGCAATTTGTGCGAAACTTTTCCTTTCATCGTTTCTGAGTCTGTGAAAATATTCAGTATTCCAAAACAATGTGTCGCCCGGACCTTGCTCAACCTGACAGCAAAATCTCATTCATAACGCAGACTTTTCACCGGATTATGGTGCGCCGCCCGGAAAGCCTGGTAACTGACGGTCAGAATCGCGATCACGAAACCAATCGCCGTCGCTAGGGCGAACTTATCAATTCCAATCGAGGCATGATAAGCGAACTTGCCCAACCAGTAATCTGTCAGGAAATAGGCCAGGGGCCAGGCAAACAGGCAGGCCAGCAGAACGCTTTTGGTGAAGTCCAGAGAAAGCATTATCACAATCTTGAAAACGGAAGAGCCCAATACCTTGCGGATACCGATTTCTTTGGTTTTCTGCTCGGCGCTGAAAGAAGCCAGGCCGTATAAACCCAGGCAAGAAATGAACATCGCAAGAATGGTGAAATAGGAGAAGAACTGGCTAAGTTTCTCGTCGGCGGCATACACCCGCCCCAGATAATCGCCGTGCCGGCGGTACTCAAAAGGAAAATCCGGCACGTAGTGTTTCCAGGTTTCCCGAATCGACGCAATCGTTTCCTCCATGGCATCCGTCCTAATTTTAACGAATATATAGATCAGATAATTGGTGCGCAGACGGATAATAAGCGGGTGAATGTTGCTGTACAAAGGACCAAAGTGATAATCTTTGACGACCCCAATTATTTTCTGTTCCTGATTATAGTTAATCAGTTTTTCACCAACGGAATTTCCGAATCCCATGCCGGCGGCGGCTGTTTCGTTAATAATAACCGCGTCGCTCGAATCCGAAGCCACCGTTTTTGAAAATGTGCGCCCTTCTCGCATGTCCAGGTCGAACATTTCAAAATAGTCGTAGTCTACCAGCAAACAGTACAATTGCCAATTTTCATTCACATTCTTACCGCGCCATTGCACTTCCTCCACATTAATCGGGAAGTAGGAGGCAAAATTCGAGGCGGCACTGACATTCAGGATGTTTTCATTCTGCAATAATTCCTGTTTAAACGCAGGATAACGGTTATAGAGACCGGGCCGGCATTGAAAGAAAATGATGTTGTTCTGAAAAAACGACCTCTGCCGGTTCTGGATAAAGCGCAATTGCACGAAGATAATCAGGGTACAGGTGATCAAAGCCATTGAAATCGTGAACTGGATAACGACCATAACGCGGCGAAACAAAGTGCCCTTGCGGTTGGGAATCCAGGCCGGCCGCAGGATATCCACGGGCTTCATCGATGGCAATAAAAACGCCGGAAAGATTCCGCATAGCAGAACCGTCAATCCCAGAACGGTAAGGATCAGGATTAGCAGGGGCAGGTGCAGATAATTAAGGCTGAATGATTTCCCCAGGATCCTGCCGGCCAGAGGTGATATCAGTTCGGTGCCGGTCAGCGCCAGAATAAAGGCAATCAGAACATGAAACAAGGATTCGCCGAAATACTGTCCGCGCAGTTGTGCCGGGCGAGCGCCCACCACCTTCCGCACCCCAAATTCCTTAGCGCGCGTGATCGAGCGCACCGTAGAAAGATTGATGAAATTGATGCTCGCCACGATCAGGATAAATAATCCGATGATGGCGAAGACCAGGATGAGAGTATAGTCACCCAGCTCGGCCATATCGTCATAGGCAAAATCGGATTTGAGATGGACATCCAGAAAAGGCTGCAGAAAAAAGCGATTAGAAGTATTTGTAAAATGATCTTTACCGAGACTCTCCAGGCGGCGATTGACGATGGGGGCGGATTTCGGATCGTCCAGCAAGACGTAGGTATAGAACGGAGAACGATTCCAGTCCTCCAGATCGATACCCCAGGTTTCATGCAGAAAAAACGGCACCAGAAAATCGAAATGCAAATGCGAATTTTTCGGCAAGTCCTCGATGACGGCGGTGACCTTCAGATCGCGTACATTTTCCAGCTCGATGAGCTGATTTACCGGGTCCGAATCGCCGAAATAGCGCCGTGCAAAAGAGGCCGTAATCACCGTGCAGAACGGATTTGAAAACGCCGTCTGCGGCGAACCTTTGATAAATTTTATCGAGAGGGTCGAAAAAATGGCCGGATCTGCATAGGCGCCGTTGGTTTCATAAAAGGCATTCTTTCCGCGCCGGATGAGCACCTCGCCGATAAATGTACCGTAGCGGAAAAAGTCGACGATCTCCGGATTTTCCGATTTGGCGGCGGCCCCCAGCGGGGTTGGTGTCCGCGCCAGCCTGATCTTCTGATCGCCGTATTGCCGTTCCCAGATGATCCGATAAATCGAACCGGCCTTCTCATGAAATTTATCAAAATTGAGTTCATCCTGAACCCAGATCAGAATCAGCAGACTGGCCGCCATACCAATCGCCAACCCCCCAATATTGATCAGGGAAAATTCTTTATACCGCAGTAAATTCCGCAGAAATATTTTCAGGTAGTTTCTTAACAAAGCCGATCGCCTGTTACCTTGAATCCCTTCCGCCAAAGATTCTCGTTTCCCTTTGAAGCAAGCCAAACAAAAATCTTTCCGGTATCATGCCGATTAATTTAAGGGATAAGATTAATTACACCACAACAATCTTACGTGGACCCGGTATCCATAAAACCGGATATGGAATATTTTGGGAAACCTTAGAACGAGAAATCGGATTGGAGGGACAGTATTCAGAAGAGAAAATCAGGCCGGAAGACAACTACTCCCAACGCAGACTCTTCACCGGATTCTGCGCCGACGCCCGAATTACCTGCGACCAAACACTCCCGAGGGCAATTACTAAAACTAACAATCCCGAGACAAAAAGGTAGGAAGATTCCAGTTCGATCCGGTATACAAATCCCATCAACCAGCGGCTCATGGTGAAATAGACCAGCGGCCATGCCAGAAGACTGGCCGCCAAGACCCGACCCGCACATTCGGAAAAGTGGGTGCAGGCGATATCCGCGGAACTGGCGCCGTAAATTTTGCGCACTCCGAACTCTTTCGCCTTACAGCGCATCTGAATCGTCGCCAGGCTAAAAAAACCGAACGCAACCGAAAAAACGGCAAAAAGAGCAAGTATACCAAACGCCCGGCTTAGCCGGACATTCGCCGTGTAACTTTCGTTATAATCCTGGTTTAAAAAGCGCAATTCGAACGACAGGTCAGGGTAAACGGCACGCCATATCCTTTTTATATAATATTGCATGGATCGCGTTTTATGCGGGACAAATCGGACGATAACTTTCGAATAGGCCAACGGATTTATATGCATTACCAGCGGTTCAATGTCATTTTCAAGCCGGCCAAAATGAAAATTTTCAGTGACGCCGATAATTTTGCCCTTCTTACCCATAAACATCAGTTCATCCCCGACAGCCCCGGTCACCCCCAGAAAACGGACGAATTCTTCATTCACCAGAAATGCGGCTGCATTATCGTTTTCCCCGGGTGCGCCGGGGGGTATTGAAAAGTCACAACCATCCAGCATCTTAATACCAAAAGTACTGCTAAATTCAGGGGCAACCGAATACCCGCGAACGCAAAAATTTTTACGGCGATCGTCCCGGCCCCAGACAGCTTCATGCGTGGCCGTTGAAATATTTGCCGGTGTGCTGGCGATCAAAGTCACGTTCTCTATCGTGGGATGACACAGCAAATCATTTCGAAGGGTTTCATAGTCTTGCCAATTAACCGTTCCGCTCTCTACCGGCAACGGAAGTACGGCCAGCTGATCGCGGTCATAGCCGAGATTGATCTTTCGGCAATAACGCATCTGTTTATGCACCACCAGTGTCCCGGCAATGAGGAATATCGCAGCCACCAGTTGAATGAAGACAAACGCCAGACGAACGTTCACGTTTCGTTTTTGATGAACCGGCTCCTGGTGCAGGAGGGTGCCTGTACACGTCCGTTCCAGAAGAATCGCCGGAAGATAACCGGCCATTACGCAGGTCGCCCCAAAGACAGCAAGAAGCGGGATTAGCATGCGGATATTCGTGTAAAACTGCAGCAAATTTTTCGCCGTCAAACGTTGAGAAGCCGGTAGCGTTATCTCCACCAAAACCACTGCTATGAGAAAAGCGATTGCCGCAAAAACCACGATTTCGCCACTAAACTGCAGAAGAACGTCAAAGCGCCTGGCGCCAATCGCTTTACGTACCATAATCTCCCGCATACGCTCCGACGAGTAGGCGGTTACCAAACTGACGTAATTAAACCAGGCGGTCGCCAGGATAAACAGGGCTATTCCGAAAAACATCAGAATAGACGACTGGGCGGTCGTCTCGGTCCGGGCGTCTTCCACACTGGCATCAAGGTGTATTTTTCGGATGAGCTGCAGTTCAAAAACATCTTCTCCGGTCAGCGATGATACCGAAAGCAGGGTATTTATTCTGTCCGTCGACGTCCGCAATCCACTGCCGTGCCGCAGCTGCAGATAAGTGTAAAATTCCTCCGTAAACCAGGAATCCAAGTCATATCCGTGGAACGCTAAATTGGAAATGGGAATCAACAGATCGAAACCGAGATGAGAATTGTCAGGTGGATCGAGTACCACGCCGCTGACTATGAACTCACCATAACCATCCAAATGTACAACTTTGCCGAGCGCGGCCTCTTCCCCAAAATATCTTCCGGCGGCACTCTGTGTCAATACCATGCAATTCGGGCGGTTCAGAACCACGGATTCGTCACCGACGGCCAGTGGAAAGGTAAACATCCGTAAAAAAGACGGATCGACGGCCAGAATTCGATTCTCCATGAAACAGCGGTCGGTCCGCAGTAACGGAGTGGATGAAAGCCGACAGACACGCGCCGTTTCCTCAATTTCAGGCAGGTTGACTTTCAAATAACGCCCAAGTGCCGCGGGCGTATGGGCCAGGCGCCTGCGCCCCTGTGGCTGCTCGACTCTCTGCAAAACACGGTACAGCCGATTCCGATTTAATTGAAACCGATCGTAGCTTACCTCATACTGAATCCACAACAGGACAAAAATACCGCAGGCCAATCCGATCGACAGGCCCAGGACGCTGAGACACACATACGCTTTCTGCTTGCGAAAATTACGAAAAGCAATTTTGGCATATTGTGTAAGCATGAATTCCTCGGCCTGAAAATAAAGAAGCGGAGACCAAAGCAAGGGGTGAAAAGGGGGGGCGATCTCCGCTAAATTTTTATGATTGAATTTCCATTTTTAAAAAGCCGAAAACCTCTCCGGAGATTCCGGGCGGTTCAACTTTCGGATAATCTGGTCTTTCGGTCAAAATCATATCTGCTTGTCGTTATCATATTCTTACTGGCCTAGGTGTCAAATGACATGCCAAATTCGGTGGCATCCTAAAACGAAGCAGATACGCCAACCCGCTCGAATTTCCGCGTATAATAAATATACGTCCTTGTATAATATTTATACATATTGGAGATTTTTTGTTAACTTAGCATAACAGTACGTTCATGCGGCATATGATAAAAAGCCATCTACCCGGCAAGTTTGTTTTCCCGAATTCTTTTACCGAGGAGCCCGATGAAAAAGAGTAAATCGAAAATCCTGGTCGTGGACGACAACGAAGAAATCCTGGTCGCTCTGCGCCTCTTCCTCCTGGAGCACTTCGATCTCATCACAACGGAAAAGAATCCCATCCAGATTCCCTATCTGGTTCAGAAAGAGAATTATGACGTTATTCTGCTGGACATGAATTTCAAAGCCGGAGTGAATATCGGAAACGAGGGCATCTATTGGATGAAAGAGATCCTGGGCCAGGATCCTTCCGCCGTGATTGTTTTCATGACCGCCTATGCCGACATCGAGCTGGCCGTCAAGGCCATTAAAATGGGGGCCGCCGATTTTATCGAAAAGCCCTGGGATGACGACAAACTGCTGGCGACTCTGCTGTCGGCCCAGCAATTGCGCAAATCCAAACTGGAAATTAAAAGCCTCAAAACCAAGCAGCGGCACCTCTCTGATAAAATCAACAAAGAGTTCGAGCTGGTTATCGGCTCCTCGCCAGCCATGCAGAGCATCATGACCACCGTCAGCAAAGTGGCCAGAACGGATGCCAACATCCTGATTCTCGGAGAAAACGGAACCGGTAAAGAACTCATTGCCCGTGAAATACACCGCCAATCCAGCCTTGGCAACGAGGTCTTTGTCAGCGTGGATATGGCGGCCATCACGGAAACCCTGTTTGAAAGCGAACTGTTCGGCCACACAAAAGGCGCCTTTACGGATGCCAAGGAAGACCGCGCGGGGCGATTCGAAATTGCTTCCGGCGGCACACTCTTTCTGGATGAAATCGGAAATCTCTCGCTACCGATGCAGGCCAAAATACTGACCGCCCTGCAAAACCGCGAAATCTTCCGGCTCGGTTCGAACATGCCGGTCCCGATTGACATCCGTCTGATATCTGCGACCAATAAAAATCTCCAGGAAATGACGGCCGACAATGCCTTCCGCGAAGACCTGCTGTACCGCATCAATACCATCCAAGTGGCGTTACCGCCGCTGCGGGAGAGAGTCGAAGACATCCCCGTTCTTACGGAATTTTTTCTGAAAAAATACACCCAGAAATATAAAAAACCGACCTTGAAAGTCAGTCAGACGGCCCTGAACAAATTGCGAAAATACCCCTGGCCCGGAAATGTGCGCGAACTTCAGCATACGATTGAGAAAGCGACGATTTTATGTGAATCCGAAATCATCAGAGAAGACGATTTTTTCTTCCAGACCCCCCGAAGGCCGGCCTCGGGTGCACCCGAAACCCTGAATATTGAGGAAAACGAGAAGCGGCTGATACGCCTGGCTATTCAGAAAAACGTAGGAAATCTAACCAGAGCCGCCGGCGAGCTGGGCATTACCCGTAAAACCCTGTACAACAAACTCGAGAAATATGGCCTTTAACCGCTTCAGCATCAAAGTCACCTCACAGGTTTTGCTGATCAGCCTGGTCAGTTACCTTTTAGTTTGGTCTTTTCAAAAAGACTACCTCGTTGTCACGAAATTCACCTTTTTAATTATTCTGATCCTGCAGATCTTCGGGCTGATTTATTACGTAAATAGAACCAATCGCACCCTGCGCAATTTCCTGCAATCCCTGCGCTACCTGGATTCGATCCCGGAAACCACCGAAACGGAGCAGTCTTTCCAGGACCTGAACGTGACGTACAACGAAATTATCGAAACCGTGCGCCGGGTTAACATCGAGAAAGCCGCCGAACACCACTACTTCCAGCTTACCATCGAACATGTCGGCGTCGGCCTGCTCTCCTTTACGCCGAGCGGGACCGTCGAGCTCATCAATCAGGCCGCCAAAAATTTACTCCATACCGACGATTTGAGAAACATCAAAGCCCTCGATCGAAAAATAGCCGGTTTCTCCGAAATGCTCCTGGCCCTGAAACCAAATCGCCAGCGCTTGCTGAAATTGACGGTTGAAGGCGAATTTCTGAAACTATCCGTTCGGTCGACGGTCTTTAAAATTTCTGACCGGACCGTGAAGCTGGTTTCCATTCAGAACATCAAAACCGAATTGGAGGCCGAAGAGGCCGATGCCTGGCAAAAGCTAATCCGCGTCCTGACCCACGAAATCATGAATTCCGTTACTCCGGTGAAATCATTGACCGGGACAATCATCAAAATGCTTGAAAGCGAAGAGCAGCGCTGTCAGCCTGGCGAGCTTCACTATAACGTGATTCATAACGTTCTCGACGGTTTGCGTGCCATCGACAAACGCAGCAAGGGCTTGCTGAATTTCGTGCAATCTTACCGCCATCTCACCCGGATTCCCAAACCGAATCTGAAAACCTTCTCGGTTATGGACTTATTTCACAACGCGATGTTGCTTATGCAAAGTGAGGTCGATAAATGCCATATCCAGCTGGGCGCCGAATTACAGGATGAAAACCTGCCGTTACTGGCCGATGAAAAACTGGTAATGCAAATCCTGATCAACCTGATCAAAAACGCGATCCAGGCCTTGAATAATACGCCCAATGGAGAAATTACCCTGAAGGGTTTTGCCAGCAATGACGGAGCAACGGTAATTCGGGTTACCGATAACGGTCCGGGTATTTCGCCCGAATTCATCGATAAGATATTCATCCCGTTTTACACCACGAAAGAAGAAGGCACCGGAATCGGATTAAGTATCTCGCGCCAGATTATGCTGTTGCATGGCGGTTCCATCGGTGTACAATCCAGCCCCCATCGGGAAACCACTTTCAGCCTGCAGTTTTAGTAATTTAAATTCTCACGCAGCAAAAAAACACTTGCGTAATGCTGGAAAGCAATGTAAAATATGGATGACCGACTGGTCGGTCATGATCAAAAAGGAGTCTACCGATGGCAGCATTACCCAAAGACGAAGAAAAACGGAAGCGCATCATCGCCGCCGCGATTGAAGTCTTCGCGCACGATGGCGTCAGCAACGGTAAAATCGCCAAAATTGCCGAGAAGGCCGGCATCGGCAAGGGTACGATCTATGAGTACTTCGGCAGTAAAGAGGATATTTTCGCGGCTGTATTTGCGGACTTTTTTGAGAAAATGATGGCGGGTTACGCGCAATTGTTCACCGTTCCCGTCGATCCAGTTCGGAAAATCGAAATGATGTTCGATTATACCTACGATCTACTCGATCAACAGCTCGATCAGCAACAAAATTCGGAATGGTTGATTCTTCTGGAAATCTTTATGCAGGGCTTCCGGGATGAGTTCAGGGGAACGAAGAAGTTATCATTCGGTAAAATTCTGCGGGATCTGTACGCGGCCTTTAAGCCTTTTGTAGAGGAGGGGGTCCGGGCGGGCGTGTTCCGGTCGCTCGATCCTGAGCACGTGACTTTTATTTTATTCGGCGCACTGGACGGCATCAGCCTGCATTACTTCATCAATCGCGAGCATTACGATAAAAAGAAATTACAGGAATTGACCAGGGAAATATTTTTACGCGGTATACTTAAGCCAGTTCCAACGGAAGGAGAATGATATGCAACGACTATTCCTCTTATTCCTGCTCTGCGAATCGGTATTGTTTGCCCAGGACCCGGGCGGCCCGCAGATACTTGATAAAGTTATCGCCCACATGAACCCCGAAAACGCCCAAGGAGTCATGGAACAAACGATTGTTACGACATCGGGAGAGAAACGCACGTTCAAATACGACACATTTATGGGAAACCACGGTGAAAACTCCCTGATGCGTTATCTCGAGCCTTCCCGGGTTAAGGGCAATGCTCTCCTGATGACCGATTATTCGGATAATATCTGGATGTACAACCGGCGCACCGACCGGGTGCGGAAGCTAGCCTCCCACGCCAAAAAGCAAAAATTCGAAGGATCGGATTTCACCTATGAGGATATGGGCTCCGGCGACAGCTGGAAAAATGACTTTACACCGGTTTTGAAAGGCTTTGAAAAAATCAACATGGAACGCTGCTTCAAACTGGAACTTCAGTCGAAATCCGCCGGAGTTTCCTATAAAAAGATGATCTGTTTCGTGCGCAGCTCCGATTTTTTTCCGCTGCAAATCGACTATTACGACGAAAATAACGTTTTCCTGAAATCGTTGCTACTCGAAGACATCCAGACTATCGACGGCGTCCTCACACCGATGAAAATGGTGATGCGCAACCACCTGGACCAGACCGAATCCGAAATGAAATACATCAACATCACTTACAATGTTAGTTTCGAGAAGGATTTCTTCACCGAACGCAACCTGAAAAAATAAACGGAGTGAAGCCGCAATGAAACGACTGTTAATCATCTTTCTCCTCGTTTCCACCCTTTTTGCCGGGCCCGATTGGTTTGGCTATTATGAGGGCGAGGGCGACTTGGGCCAGTTACGCGGCGCATCTCTGTATTTCGGCTACAACAAGCTGCGCCTGGATATGGATACGAGCCCTTCGGATAATATCCGTATCAGCGCCGACATCGTATGTAAACGCTTCAATGGCCAAACCGAACTGAATTTTCTCGATTTTCTCGATGCAAAATTCCGTCCCGTGTTGCCTTCGGCCGACGGTTCGGGACTGGATACGCTGACCGAAATTCCTTACAGTTTACGAGATACGCTTTTCATCGATAACATGTTCCTGGAATTTCACCACAAGTACTTCGATCTGACGCTTGGCAAGCAACAGATTGCTCCCGGGGTTGGCTACGCCTGGAATCCGACGGATATCTTTAATCTCAAAGATATAATGGATCCTACTTACGAGAACACCGGCATTTCCGCCCTGCGTTTGTCGATTCCACTGGCGAACCGGCTGACTGTGACCGGAATCCTGCAGCCCCGGCAAACCTGGGACGAAACCGTCCAATATTACCAGATAAAAATCGGGAGCGGGCAATATGATCTGTCGGCATTGTACGGACGCAGTCAATATTCTCAAACAGGACTGTTCGGCGCTAAAATCCAAACGCACGATCTTTACGGCTTCAATCTCGAAGGAGAACTCTTTGGGTGGGGGATTCGTAGCGAAGTGGCGGTTCATCGCCTGAACTATGCTAATGATCATTTGAAATATGAATATGTTCTCGGTACGGATTATACGCTTGAAAATTCTCTCTATCTCCTGGCTGAATTCTACCACAACGATTTGGGTGCTCGCGAAAATCAAACAACCCTGGACGATTATCTCTTCTATTACAGCGGCGAGCGCAAAAGTATTAATCGGAATTACCTCTTCGCTCTGGCCATGTACCCCCTGGGCGACTTACTGGATTTCAGCCTTTTCGGAATCATAAACCTGGATGACCGCAGTGCGGTTGTCGCCCCGCAACTGACCTATCGAATATATCAGGACGTGGAGTTGAGTCTATTGGGCAGCTGCTTTGTGGGGGATAGGAACGATGAATTCGGCTATCAAAATCTCGGGATCCGTTTTCGCGTCCGGGCCTATTTCTAATCAGGATTTGAAGAATTAACCCAGACCGGAAATATCTTGCTCAAAAAATATATGGAGTGAAATATGAGACAAAAATTTTTAACATTGATCGCAAAACTGGCAGCGGAAAAAACATGGTGGATGCTGTTGGCAGTCGTGATCCTGACTCTGGTCTTCGGGGCTCTTTCCGCGAAATTGGAGATGAGCATGAGTTTAACGGAAATTCTGCCCGGTGACGATCCCATGGTAGCCGAATTCAATTATATTTTCAAAGAATTCAACGGCGCTTCGAGCATCATCATTCCCGTCGAAGGCAAAATGGTGGATATGATCGCGTTCGCCGAGCATGTTAAGCCTATGCTGGCGAACCTGGAATCCTGGATCGATAGCAGCGGCTCTGAAGATGTCCGCCGGGAACATCGCAGCGCTACGCTGAAAGTCGAGCAAAAGAAGATCCCGGCGATCTCCCGCTACATTGATCGGGTGGACATCAAGCAACCGGTCGACTTTATGCAGGATCATGGTTTGATGCTGGTTAAGCCCGAGGACCTGAAAAATATCCGGGAGATGTTCGAGGACCCCAACCTGCTGCCCTTTTTGACTAACTTGAATAACAGCCTGGAAAAAGAGTATATCGAATCCGACGAAAAAATATCCGGAACACAGCGTGAACAATCCGCGGTCCGCTTCCTGGATGGGATTGAAAGTTTTGTGGATTATAGCCGGGACGCCCTGTATCAAGCGGAATATTCTCCGGAACTCGCCGAGCAATCCGCCCTGGCCGCTACGATCGGCTCCCCCTACATGATTTCCCCGGACCGCTCGATGCTCCTGATTATGGCCGAACCCAATTTCTCCATCATGGAAATAGATTACTTGATGCCCTGTATCAACGGCATGGAGGAGATGCTGAAGGGCGAAGCCGTCAAGTACAATGTATCGGCCGGTCTTGCCGGCGGGATGGCACTCGGCCGCGACGAGATGGTGGCCGGTACGGAAGATTCCATGTTCCTGACTCTGCTTTCGCTTATGGCGGTTCTTGTTCTCTTTATCGTCACCTTTCGGATGGTCAGTGCGCCATTGATGGCCGTCCTCAACCTACTAATCGGCATCGTTTGGGCGATGGGCATATCGTACTTTCTGGTAGATTCCCTGAATATGATGACGGTCATGATGTCTGTAGTACTTGTTGGCCTGGGCATAGACTTCTCGATCCATATCATTTCCGTCTTCTCCGAGCTGAGACTAAAAGGAGTCGATGCGAAAGACGCAATTGTCGAGACGATGCAAAAAGTCGGCACGGGCATCATGACCGGCGGGCTCACCACGGCGGCGGCATTTCTAACTCTGATGATTGCCCGCAGCGACGGCATTTTTGAGTTCGGCCTGGTCTGTGGGGTCGGCATTATCACGATCATGATCGCCACTTTATTCAGCTTGCCGATGATGCTGATGCTGCGCGAGAAATACCGGAACTGGCGCGGTAAAACGCTCCTCGAGCCGAAGGATGTTTCCTATGCAGCGGTGGGCCGTTTGACCGGCGCGATCTATAAACGCTGGAAAATTTCATTACTGGTGGTCGTCATCGTCACCGTATTTTTCGCAATTATGATCTCGCGCGTGACCGTGGATTACAATTACCTGAACATGGAACCCGAAGGCCTGGAGTCGATTCTGCTCAACGACAAAGTGATTGAGAAGTTCAATTTCTCATCGGACGTTACAATGATGACGGCTAAATCTCTGGCCGAAAACTATCAACTCACCGAGAAGGCCAAGCAGAAATCCAGCATCAGTTACGTGGAGTCCATCTCGGACTTTTTACCCACCGACACAGAGCAGAATCAGCGCAGGTCGGAAATCCTGGCGCTTAACAACACAATGCGTGCGCAAAAAATTCAAACTACTGTATCAGCCGAGGCCCGGGAACAGATCGTCGCTGAAATCGAGCGGCTGGAAATGAATGTCATCGAAATGCAGGATATGGCCTTCATCGGCGGGCAGGACCAGGTGACGGACAAGGCCAACCGCCTGGTTGGTAATCCTGATCAGCCGGAAAACGGCGGGAATCTGAGCACCCTGGTTACTCTGCTAAATCAGCAACCGATAGCGGCGGAACGGGTTTCACGATTCAACCGCGACTTCGCAAAGGCCTATCAGAACACGGTTCTGGACATGGCCGATACCAGCCGGATCACGGTAGACATGCTGCCGAACTTTATCCGGGACAAGTATATGAGCAAGAACGGCGAGCGCTTTCTGATGACCCTGTACCCCAAAGGCGACGTCTGGAACATGAACTATCTAGAGCGCTTTACCAACGAGGTACTGGACGTCTCTCCGAGTATTTCGGGCACGCCGCCGATGTTTTACTACATGCTGAAAATTATTGGTGACGACGGTCGGCGCGCGTCGCTCCTGACCTTGCTGGTGGTATTTGTGTTTCTGCTCATTGATTTTAAATCCATTAAATATGCGCTGATTGCCATGACGCCCCTGCTCTTCGGCATGGTCTGGATGGTCGGTTTCATGGGCCTGGCCGGGATTCAACTGACCTTGCTGAATGTAATCGCTTTACCGCTGATTATCGGCATCGGCATTGATGACGGCGTGCATATATTGCATCGCTATCGAATCGAAGGTGGCGGCGCAATCGATCGCGTCTACCGCTCCACCGGCAAAGCCATTATCATAACATCGCTGACCACGATGCTGGCTTTCGGCTCACTGGTTTTCGCGACCTATCGCGGTTTCGGCAGTATGGGACTGGCGCTTTTCATTGGCGTCGGCATGTGTCTGGCGGCGACCATTGCGATCCTGCCGGCGATCCTGGCGATATTTGAACGCAGGGAAAAATAAGTTCGATAGAAAATCTGGTGAATAGGGCGGCGGCAACTCCGCCCGGTTTTATTTCTGATTACGCCACGCGAACGATTTCAATGCGACGATTCTGCTTCCGTCCTTCGCTGCTGCGGTTATCTGCGATCGGGATATCATAGGAAAGCCCACGTGCCACAATCCGGTCAGCGGCAATACCCTTGCGGACCAGATGCCCACGTATAGTTTCCGCCCGCCTCCGGCTGAGTTCCTGATTATACGCCCAACTGCCGATATCATCCGTATGACCCAAAATCTCTATCTTGACCTCCGGATTCTGTTTCAGCATCGAGGTCATCTGGTCCAGGACCGTTGCGGATACACCGGCAATATCGCAGCTGTTATAATCGAAGCAGAGTTCCTTGATTACGCGCAGTTGTCCCTCCTCCAGGTAAAATCCTTGGCTAACCGAGTGCGTGTCGGCGAGCTCATCCGGGCGGGAAATTTCCCGGAATTCGATCCGCCGATTACGGTATCTGCCTTCGACGGTTTCGTTGTTTGCAATCGGTTTTTCAAAGCCATATCCGACGGGCAGCAATTGTGCAGCTGACACGCCTTCCGCCACCAGCAACTCCTTTACAGCTTTGGCTCGCCGGTAACTCAGACACACATTATACTGGCGGCTGCCGATATTGTCGGTGTGACCCTGAATCTCCAGCCTGATTCGCGGATTCTGGATTAACAACAGGGCCAACGTCCGCAGAATCGGGATCGAGTTCCGATCAAGTTCAGCCTCGTTATATTCAAAGGCCAACGGCTTCTGTAAAATGTCTTCCAGCCCGGCCGGATAGCTGATTTTTTCATAAATCACATGAGATTCCGGTGGCATGATTGGGGTGATTTGTGGTACCGGATCAGGAGCCCGATCCGCTTCGGCCATCAATTCCGCACCAGCCAACTCATTATTTTTATCAATAATTTTAGGCAACGCGCTACCAGGCGGAGACTGGCCGGGTTCGCCTTTTTCTTCATCAGTATCAACACCGAGATCCGTTACATTGATTTCTGCTTGAGCTTCCCCGGTGACCGTGATTTCTTCCGACGTCGTCTCCTCCGTATTTTCAACAAAATCGTACGCCGGTGACTGGGCAGAGAATCCAGCCGGTTCTTTATCTTCCGGGACAGCAACAACTTCGGGCGCCACCGGAGTCGATTCCGACGCGGGCCGGCTTTTTGTAAGACTGCGGTATCCGGAATGGACAATCGAAATCCCGACATTGAAAGTAATAAAACCCTGCGGACCATATTTTTCAAACGCTGCCGGCCGTCGCAACAGGCCGTTATACCCGAAACTTATATTGGTGCTGAAAAAATGCTTCGTCTGCCCGACGGTCCCGATTCCAAAGGGGATAAAACCCATCGCACCGCTTTGGGGAGCTTCACCATTTATGCCGGAAATGTCATACTGCATTTGTCCCAGCCCCAAATAAAAATATGGGGTCCAGCGTTCTGTCTCCACTCTTCTTTTAAAATGCAGCAATAATCTGTATTCCCCGCGATTCAGGGCGATGCGATCTACCGTATTGCTGGAAATCACCCCGCTTGCCAAGCTGGCCTCGCCCTCCAGAAACTGATAAATCGGATGACTCAGTGAAATATTTGCCTGATGACCAAACGGGATAGCCCCGCTGCCACCGATATTGCTCCCTAAACCTATTCCCAGACGAAACTGTTGGTTATTCCGGGAAAGATCCATTTCGGCTTTGGGGAAAAAGGTTGCGGACGACAACAGATCCGAATCTGCAAAGAGAAACGAAATCGGGACGATAAAGAGAAAGCTCCAGATAGATACCGTTGTCTTTACTTTGCTAATCATGCTGGTACTCAAAACTATTCCACGCATTGCGCTGTCCGTCAAATCAACTCGATTATTTTCCGAATTACGCTAGAATTTAAACAATCCGGGAAAAGAAATGCAAATATTTAGCGTGAATATCCATCGTCTTTCAAAATCCCGGCAACAAATCAACATCAGCCAAACGGACTAAAACGAACGATTAACAGAAAAATGGTTTTATATCACCGCAGATTGCGTACAGAACGGGCATATATTCGAGAAATCCAGGATGTGTTTCTACCCTTCATAAGTAATAGATATTAAGAAAATCAGTAAAAATTAAAACGACCCGGGTCCGCGACAGACTCTACGCCGGCGCTGACCCAAACCGAAATAATTGAACGTCCTTTTACTCTGTCAATTTATCGTGAAAAACCATATCAACAGAAACCCGTTTCATTCGGCCTTTTCGGGATACAGCACAACCCGGACATAATTCTCGGTGTTGATGTAATTCCGGGCCGCATTCTGGACATCTTCGCCTGTCAGTTCATCCATCAAGCGGTCCATTTCGTACAAATTTTTCGGATCTTCGTTGTTAAAATAATAGAACTGGAGCGTATTCAGCCAATAGTCATTGTCCTTCAGGTTGACTTCCCGGTTCCGTTTGTAGATCTCTTTGATTTTCGTCAGGTCATCCTCGGAAGGGCCGTTGTCCTTCAACGCCTGAATCTGCCCGAAGATCGTGCTGTCCAGCTCCGCAACCCTCTCCGGGGCACAGCCGAACTCGATATTCACACAATATTCTTCCTTGGGATAATGCTCCATTGACGCGTTTATACGTACGCCATACGTGCCCCCTTTTTCTTCGCGAACCTGCTCCCGTAATTGAATACGCAGGATATCGATGGCCGCGCGGAGATTTCGGCGTTCAATCAGGTTGAAGGTAAAATTGCCCGGGAAAGCGTACTTGACATAACTCTGGGGCTCGAGGCCCTTAATGACCGACTTTCGAATGACACCCGTTGGTGCTACGATCCCGACATCCCGCCACATCTCATTACGAGGCACGCTGGGTAAGCCCCCCAGGTAAGTCTCCAGGAAAGGCTCAATGGCCTCCGGATCGAAATTACCGACGAGGAAGAAAGTAAAATCACTCGCATCGGCGAAACGATCACGGTAAAAGGCCATCGATTTCTGTAAATCCATCTCTTTCATCATCTCCAGAGACCAGGGCCGCGAACGATAATGGTATTGAGCAAGGGTCACCCGAAATGTGTCGCTCATTGCAGTGGCCGGATCGGAATCCCGGTTTTCCAGCTGGGCTTTCATGCGGGATTGATAGGATAAATAGGCCGTGCTGTCTTGCCGCGGCTGTGTGAAATACAGATAAATCAGTTGAAACATCGTTTCCAGGTCCTCGGGCGAAGCCTTGGCTTTGATATTCTCCGTCAACTCGCCGACGCTGGGAAAGACGCTTACAATTTTTCCAGCCAGTTTCTTTTCCAGTTCGATTTTCGAAAAAACACCCAAACCGCCCTCCCGAATAATTGGGATACTCGTGGCGGCAGCGATATAATCTTCGTCTGAAGCCAGAGAATTACCGCCCGGGCTATAGGCCGACATCAGCACCTGATCATTTTTAAAATCCGTCGGCTTCATGACCACCGTGACACCGTTCGATAATTTCAGTTCGGTGACGCCGATTTCTTTAATTTGCTTCTTTTGTACGGTCTTTCCGGGCACCGGAGTCTCGGCGAGCAGCGGTTCCTCGGAAACGGCATCTTCATAGGCCGCAATTTGTTTCTCCTTCACGGCCGTGATTATCGCCAGCAATTCCTCTTCCTTCGGAATATCCAA
Organism: uncultured bacterium; assembly: GCA_964589175.1. Lineage (GTDB taxonomy): Bacteria > Fidelibacterota > UBA2242 > UBA2242 > UBA2242 > CAZPRY01. The sequence goes on along the minus strand of CAZPRY010000002.1, from coordinate 110,970 downwards.
GCCCGCTTTCTCCGGCGTGCTGACCAGGATCACCCGATTTTCCTCACTGATCCACTCATCCGCGACCCGATTCACTTCTTCTAAGGTAATGCCCGGTACAAATTGTTCATAAACCGCAGCTTCATACTCGATTCCCGGGGCCGGTTCACCTTCCAGAAAGTTGCGCACATACTCCTCGGCAAAGGGACCCGACTCCGATTTATCGCGTTCCGCGTAGGCCTTCTCGATGCGGCGCAAGAGAGACGCCTTGTATCTTTCAAGTTCCGTCTCCGTGAATCCAAACCGTTTCGCTCGTTCTGCTTCCATCAAAAGTGCTTCCAGGCCGGCCGGAATTCCGGCGTCTTTCACCATTGCCCCCAGGACATATACCTCCTTCGTGCGAACCAGCGAACCCTTGGCAGAATATCCGCGGATGAACGGGGGTTCGGGTTGTTTGATCAGCTCGTTCAGCCGGAGATTGAGCATACCGTTATAGATATTTTCTATCAGAGACTGCCGGTAGTCCGCAACTTTTCTGACTGGCAGCACTTCGTGTTTGTAGTAGACACTGATCCGCGAGCCAGTCGCTTCCGGATCGGACGCGATCGCAAAAAGAGTTTCGTCGTGATCGGGAACCGGCAGGAGATCGCGGGTACGAATGCTATCGGGTCCCTGAATCTCTTCGAAATAGCCACGCACATACTTCTCAATCTGGGCTTTATCAAAGTCTCCCACCGCAATCACAGCCATTAAATCCGGCCGATACCAGTCCTGATAAAATTGCTTCACTCTCTCCTGCGGAAATGTATCGATTATCGCGATGTCGCCGATAGGAAGGCGCTCGGCATAGCGTGAATTTTTAAGCAGTATCGGCAGCTGGCGATCACGGATACGCGCGTCGGCACCGCGCCCCAAACGCCATTCTTCCCGGATAACACCGCGTTCTTTTTCTATCTCGAGGCTGTCAAAGGACAGGTTGTGGGCCCACTCGCTGAGGATTTGAAATCCTTTCTCCAAAGCGACCTCATCATCAGTCGGAACCTGGAGCATATAAACCGTCTCATCGAAAGAGGTGTAAGCGTTCAGGCCCGACCCGAAACGCATCCCGATCGATTCGAGGTAGTTGATGATCTCGTCCTTTTGAAAATTTTTGGAACCGTTAAACGCCATATGCTCGTTAAAATGAGCCAACCCTTTCTGATCGTCGTCTTCCATGATGGATCCGGCATTCAGCGCCAGGCGCAGTTCCGCGCGCTTTTCCGGTCGGTGGTTTTCGCGAATATAATAGATTAATCCGTTGTCCAATTTTCCGATCACAACTTGCGGATTTTGCGGAATCCGATCTTCCAGGCTAATCGGCGCGGAAACCGGCTCCTCCGTTTTCAGGCCCTGCGAGGGATTGCAGGAAACCAGTATCACGGCCATAAGAATAAATACAAATGCCCTCAGCTTTAACATGAACAGCTCCTTTATGAATAATCAGTTGAAATGAAAAGCCGTCCCGATCATGCCGGGTCGGCTTGCGTATTATTACGATTCCATTAACGACAGTCGCGTTACAACTTCGATATGCGGCGTGTGTGGAAACAGATCCACCGGTTGAACACGGTCAATTCGATAGCCGCCCTCATCCACCATCAATCGCAAATCTCTCACCTGGGTCGCGGGATTGCAGGAAACATAGACAATCTTCCCCGGGTGGATCTTAACCACGTCGCTAACCAACCTGGGATGCATACCGCCGCGCGGAGGATCAATGACCAGCACGTCCGGGCGGGGCAGTTTCTGCAAGAGTTCCGGTTGTTCCCGAAAGAGCTTATCCAGATTACCCTCAAAAAAGTATACATTGTCGACCTGATTCCGCGTAGCGTTTTTCCTGGCGTCCCGGATAGCCTCAGGAACAATTTCAAAGCCATAGATCGCCCGGGCCCCTTCCGCCAGGTAGAGCGCGATGCTACCCGTCCCGCAGTACAAATCCCAAATGATGTCGCCTGCGGCAATCTCGGCGAGTTCTTTGACGACTCCGTACAATTTCTCCGCCATCACAGTATTGGTCTGGAAGAATGAAGCGGGGGAGATGGCAAACTCCAGTTCACCCAGCTTCTCAACGATATCCGGCTCGCCCCATAACTGAATGGTTTCACCCATGGTGGTGCCCGACCAACTTTGCGTAACCGTATTGACCACCGCAACAACATTCGGGACAGTTTTGCTCAACTCCAAAGAAAGCGCCTGTAAGCGCTCCGGCTCCCTGGAATTTGTAACAATATTTACCAGGACCTGATCGGTTCGCCTGGCCTTGCGCAAAACTACGTGCCGGAGATAACCCGTATGGGTCTTCTGATCGTAAGCCAACCAACGGTTATCGCGGGCAAAGCGGCGGATTGTCTCCAGTACCGGCCGGGTCTCCTCTGGAGCAATCAGACAATCGTCAATATCGATTGCTTTCCAGTAAACCCCCGGCGCGCGCAGGCCCAGAGCGAAGTCCACCGGTTTTTCCGAATCGAAATTCTCCAGAAGCCAGCGCCGGTTGGAAAAGGCGAATTCCATTTTATTACGGTAGCGAAAGATCTCTTTGCCCGCCAGAATCGGCTCGATCGGGGTGGACGTAAAACCACCCAGATGGTGGTAGAGATCCTCAACCTGCAGTTGCAGCTGCTTTAACTGAAGGTCATAAGGCAGATTCTGATGCTTGCAGCCGCCGCAGTGATCAAAGTACGGGCAGGGTGCTTCGATTTCAAATGGACTCTTCTGCAGATGCTCGACGGTGACGGCCTCGGCATAACTTGATTTTGCCTTTCTAACACGCGCCCGCACTTTCTGTCCCGGCACGACATCGGAGTCGACGAAAACAATATACTCGCCGATATGGGCAATCCCTTTGCCCCCGAACCCCAGGCTTTCTATATCCAGATCGACAAATTGATTTCGCTTTACAGGTGCAGACATGCGGCGCCTCTGCTTTGATTTCGTTTACTATGGCTACCGGGTATATACGGTATTGACTGTGGAAAAAAAGATGAGCGGATTTAGTTCACACCGATATGTTACACGTATGATTGGGCGTCGACTTCATCGATCTGTTTGGGATCCATATACGTTTGGGCGTAATCGAGGTATATCTTTTCTTTCACAAAAATCCTGAAAATCTCCGCATCGATATGGCGGTCTTTGGCCATAAAACCCATGATGCGCATGGCTTCGGAAAGTGTTTTGCCTTTTTTATACGGCCGATCTTTGGCGGTCAGAGCCTCAAAGATATCGGCCAGCGCCATGATCTTGGCCTGCGGGGCAAGTTCCTCGTCCTTCAGCCCATTCGGATAACCGGTACCGTCCAGCTTCTCATGATGACCGCCGGCAAATTCTGGGACGCGGCGCAATTTCTTCGGATAGGGCAGCTTATTCAGCATTTTTAAGGTAACCACAACGTGGTTGTTGATAATCTTACGCTCTTTGTCGTTGAGCGTTCCGCGGGCAATACAGAGATTCCGAATCTCCTCCTCGCTCAACAGCGCCATCTCGCCTTCTTCATACCCGAAGCGACGATTGCCGATTTCACGAACCCGCTGCTTTTTATCATCGCTCATAAACTCGCCGCCGGTATTCATCTGGCGAAGGAATTCAAAATCATCCTGAATACGGGCCAGCTGATCCTCGAGCGGCTCTTGCGGCGGCGTTGAGGCCAAATTGCTCCCGGTGGCATTGTGCATTAGGTTTTTAATCATGGCCTGCTTTTTAAGCAATTCGAAGCGCGCTTTGACCGTATGGATACGATCGAAGATTGTTTCCAGTTTTGTAGCCTTGTCCACGACATATTCCGGCGTCGTGATTTTCCCAATATCGTGCAACCACGCCGCGATACGCAGTTCTTTCAGTTCATCTTCGTTCAGATAAAAGTCCGCATAGCGACCGTAATCCACACGGTTCATAACTCTGGCGACCATAAGAGTCAACTCGGCCACCCGCTCAATATGCCCGCCGGTGTAGGGTGACTTTTCGTCGATCGCCGCCGCAATTACACGGATGAAGGACTCGAACAAGTCTTCCAGGTTGTGAATCAGACGGGTATTGGTGATCGCCACGGCGGCCTGCGATGCCAGCGAAATGATCAGGCGCTCATCGGATTTGGGGAACGGAATGGTTTGGCCCGTCCCCGGATCGGTGGCGTTGATGATCTGAAGTACCCCGATAATCTCGTTTTCATGGTTGCGCATGGGCACGACCAGCATCGATTTTGAACGGTACCCGGTGTTTTTATCGAAGCCGCGGGTACCCGAAAAGTCAAAACCATCGGTAAAGTAGACATCCGGAATATTGATTACCTCGCCGGTCAGGCCGACGTGGGCCGAAACCTGGCTGTGATTGGGCTGGCCCTCATCCAGATACAATTTCACCGGTGGCCAGTTGATTGGATTTCCGCTTACTCCGCCCATCCGGATATGCAACGAGTCGGTTTGTACGATCGCAAAGTTGAGATGTCTCTCGTCATCGCTGGTCATATAAAGGGTCCCGGCGTCGGCCCGCATAAATTGCTTGGCCTCTTCCAGGATCATCTGTAAAAGTTTATCCAGATTCCTTTCAGCCGAAAGCGCGGCCCCGATTTTGGACAGGTTATCGACCCTGTCGCAGAGCTCAGCCATGCTTTTCTGGACTTCCGGCGCAGCACCCATTATCTTTGCCAATAATTGCGGATCATCCGCGAAAAAGAAATCCAGCTGGTCATGATATTTTTTCGACTTATCTTGTGTCATACTCATTCAGTCCGGATTGTTATCGAAAAACTGGCAAAAATTACAATCCTGTAATGTTACGAAAATTATCGGGAAAAGTTCAAATATCCAAGGAACCCTGAATTTACACAAAAATGTCCTCACAATCGCGGGCGGTTTAATAATTGTTCCCCTGAAAATCTTGAAAATTTTTTCTCCGTGAGGAGCCAGATGACTAGTGCCGCCAATAAAATCGATAAAAAGATGGCATCCAGCATACCGAACGGGGAACCCGAAAGCACGAGCGCGATGATCGATTGTCCGGAGAAATAACCCAGCGCGCTGTACAGATAACCCGGGGGGTTATCGCGCAAAAACACGGAAAACGCCAGCCAAACCCAGAAAACGATCAGAACGATCGAGGTATAGTTAACAAAAAACTCCAGAGCGGTATCCACTCTTTGCGGCTGAAAAAGGGCCAGAAGCAGCAATACCAAAGCCGTCTGCAGGGCTGTCTTCGACAGGACATGTTTCACCAGCAGGATCAACACCCCGCCCACGCCAAGCCCCAGAACCGTTCGCAGCAGAATGTTGATAAAACTACTAACCAGCGGCTGGGAAGACGAGATAAAATCGGGGAGCCAAAGTTCCGGATTGATAATCCCCGCGGGATACTGCGCCGCCAAGAAAAAGCCGATCTTGCGCATCGCAAATAATCCCAAGACCAATAATAGTGATGAAAACAAGGCGTCTTTCGTGTAGATATATCTACGACCGGAACGCAGAGACGGAAGGCTGTTCGGAAAAAAGGAGAGCAGAATCATGAGCAGCAGCGAGACCAGAATCATAAGACCCACGTTTTTTAAGAAAACGATTACGATGGAAAAGACATGAAAAACACCCGGCGACCAGCTGGTATTGTATTGCATCTGCAGCTGGTTAAAATGCAGCAAGTCGCCCACAACCGCCATCAGGACTAGAATACCGCCGATGAGAAACGCAGATTTCCATTTCAGATCTATATTCCGGAATTTTCGGAACATCACGATCACGAATACGATCACCAGCGTCAGCATAACACCGATTTGGGCGATCAGCCGGACCGAATCCCATGTGGTGCTCTGGGTTTCGAGTTGCGACCACTCCTCGGGCAGTTTATAAAAACGGTCGAATAGGGCAATTTCATCCCCATTCACGACGACTCGAAACCGCAAACGGCCGTCGCCTATGTTGGCCGGGTGTCCCGCTTTACTTTCCCAGATGAAGGTGTGATCGGTCCGGTTCTTCATCTTCTGGGAGAATGTCTCAACCAACTCAAAACTGGCGAGGTTGAATCCCTGCTGGGTAATGAACTCCTCCACGCGGTGCTGTGCGCTGACAGGATCAATCGAATAGCCGAAAGCCGAGTCCTCCATGGCGTGCTGAAAACCGACGACCTCGCGGCTCTGCGGATTCACATAGATGCGGTATTCCTCTTTTTCGAGGGCCTGGTAAAAACGGACATCCCAGGCAATCGCATCCACCACGTGCTGCGCCAGGATCTTGTTTAAATTGTTGATCGACGTATGCTCCAGGATATATTTTCCCCACTGTGGTTCGAAATCGGACTCCAGGGCCGCCGCCATGGAATATTGATCCGGATCGACGCCTTCATTGATCAGAAAATTTTTAGCCGTCTCGATAATCTCGGCCCTGCGTGCGGGAAAACGATAAAACTCGCCGATTCTTCTGACGGGAATCAACAGAATGAGCAAAAAAACGAGCATCAACAGAAAACCGCTTTTAATCGTTTTTGCGGCCAGCGGTATATAACCGGTTTCCGGCGGAGCCACTTTTTCTTTGCGAACGGGTGAAATAACTGGCTCGGTGCACTCGTCGGCATTGAGTAATCCCGCCGGGCTTCTGAAACCTCGGTGCCGATAATACGAGATAAGATTGAAAAGCAACGGTACGGCCATCAGGCCGGCCGCGATACAGCCGCTGATCACCAGATACGGTTTTCCGGTATTTACCAATATACCGGCCGACATAATTGCGTCCACCGTATAGTGCCAGACCAGCAGCGTCAATATATTGGAACGCAGGAAAACGATACCTACGATAACTCCGAAAAGCCCAACTTCAAAACCGCGTATCCAGAAAGGCTGGTTGGGATAGTTGGCATGGGCAAAGCCCCAGATAAGCGCCGGTATCAGGATCGCAATCACTCGCGATTTCAGCAGCTTCTCAAAGAGCGGAATCGAAAACATGCGAAATGTAAATTCTTCCAATACGGCCGGCGCGAAACCGCCGAAAAGCACAAAAATCCAGGGAATGACCGTGTTCAGGCTATCCGAGTAAGAAACTTCGCTGGGGGCCCAGGCGCCGAACCGCTTCGCCGTGAGATAAAAGAAAGTCTGGAAGGCAATAAAAACCCAGGCCAGAGTCACTCCGATCACCAGGCTGTAGAAACTCTCCTTGGTCTGAAGGCCTTTCCTGGAAAACGTTCGCCGTAACGAGATTTTATTCGGGTAATGACGGCGGTAGAGCAGTTCCCCGGCTGCGGTTATCAAAATCACCAGAAATCCCAGAAGCGCGGACTTCAAGAGGCTGAAAAGCACGAACATCGTATAGAAACTCGCCAGGCTCTGATTTGTGTCGAAATAAAAAAGACTGATGGGCAGACCGTTCAGATCGGAAAGAAGGTTGAGAACGAAAGTGATTACACCCAATGTAACTGCCAGTTTCATCCTTATATTTTTTCGGGAAACGTAGACAATCAACGTAGCGATTGCCGCAATCAGCAGCAGGAGAGCCAGCGCATCGGCAATTGTCGCCGTGGTGTCGTTCAGCGAGCGCAGGTGCTTGTAGTCGCGTAGCCACTCCTCCGGTACTTTGAGATATTTCCGGAACATACCAATCTGATCACCCTGTACGCGGATCTCAAAGCGGTAGGTCGAATTGAAGATTTCGACATCTTTTTTCTTATACGTAAACAGGTAGTCGACCCGGTTGGGCTTCACCTCTGTCTTCTGCTCGATAAATTCCCAATCTGCGATCGAAATCGCCAATACTTGCTGCAAATATTTCTGACTCAGGCTGCGGGCTTCGTCAATCGACAGACTGGGTGACTCGGCTTCTTCCGGGATCGTATGCTGGAAATAAGTAACGTCTCCTCGCGGTGTGACGTCGATGCGATACTCCTCGCGGGACAGCGGTTTAAACCAGCGGTTAGCCCAGTGCCAGAGACACAGCTCCTTTTCTAAAAGTTCCTCGATTCCCTGTGACCCGACCTCTTTTTCCAAAAATACCTTGGCAGCCTCGTCGTAATCGAAGGCAACCGCATGCTGGTAATCCTGCAGCGATTTACCCATTTGCCGGAAAAATTCCGCACCGATTCCCGCCGATTCTCCGCGGTCCACCTGAAAATCGATGACATGTTCGGGGAAAACCTCGTCGCCCTTTTGGATCTGATACCAGATGGCGCCCGTAACAACCAGAATACAAAGAATGATATAGAGCAGGTCTTTTCGGTTAAATCGTATATTCATGAGCTTTGCTGATTTTCATATCTAGATATTATAAAAGAAAAACTGCAAAAACAAAAAGACTCCGTTAAAAAACGGAGTCTTTATAACTCTTTGAAAAGCTGACTTTCGCCTTCGAAAAAAATTAACCTTTTCTTCCCCTGGCCATCTTGGCACGGGAAACATCACCGTTTTTGTCAATGAAGTACAGGTAGCCTTTTTCTCTCTTGACTTTGGTTTCGGCTACAACCTGCGCCCCGCCGCCTTTTTCTCCGCCGCGAGCCATTTTTGAACGGGCAACATTACCGTTTTTATCAAGATAGTACAGGTAGCCTTTTTCCTTTTTCACACCACATGTAGCGACTTTTTCTGCCATAACATTTCCTCCTTAAATTTTGACACTATTTTCATATTTGCGTTATCTTAATTCTATCGGTCGTAAATGTCAAGTTTTTCTTCTCCAAAAGCAACCGAATTATCTCGTCATTCAAAAAAATTTCACATTTCGGGACCCAAGAATTTAATTAATCAATAAAATATTATAGTATTATATGGCCCAAAATTTCCTCGATTGTTCTTAAAAAAACCAACCGCCGCTCCCTGAATACTTAGGAATATTTATTCTGCGGGTTGGCCATCTTAGCCTAATAATTTATCGTAGAGTGCAAAGACCGCATCCCGTAACTGATCCTCAGCGCCGTTGTTTTCGATGACATAGGAGGCCAGCTCGCGTTTTTCTTCCTCCGGCATCTGCAGCGACATTCGCCTCAGGATGTCATCGCGATCCAGGTTGCCGCGACGCATGGCTCGTCCCAGCCGGATTTTATATTTGGTGTAAACCAACAGGGTGTGATCCAGATGGCTGTCGAATCCCGATTCAAAGAGAAGCGGAGCGTCCACGACAAAAAGCCCCTCCTGATCTCCAAGCTTCAGAAATTCCTGCTCAAAAGCCGCGATGACGAACGGATGAACAATATCGTTCAGAATGGTCTGATTCTCTTCACTCGCAAAGGAAATCCTGGCCAGTTTCTGATGATCGATTTTTCCCTCTTCGGCAACGGCATTACCGAACTCATCCAGGATTTGAGCTTGAACCTCTTCATTGTTGGACAAGATCTCTTTTGCGATTACATCGGCGCCAAAAACGTACGCCCCTTTTTCCTGCAAATACCGACAGGCTGTACTCTTTCCAGAGCCCAAACCGCCTGTCACGCCCAGCGTGACCAATGTTAACCTCCCATCGCTTTTTTGATTAGATTATAGACTTCATCAGGCGAACCCTTTGCCGCGACTTTTTTTAGATTAGCCGTTTCTGCATAAAACGCCACCAAAGGCTTGGTCTGCTCCTCATAGACCCGCAGCCGGTTGCGAATAGTGCTCTCGGTGTCGTCTGCGCGCTGGAACAATTCCCCGGCGCAGAGATCGCAGATTCCATCGACCTCCGGAGGGTTGGATACCAGATTGAACACCGTGCGACATCTACGGCAGGTTCTGCGCGCCGAGAGGCGCGCCACTATTGCAGCCTGATCCGCTTCCAGCAAAATGACCTGATCCGGTTCAGTGCCGTGCCTGGCATATAAATCACGCAGCGCCTCAGCCTGGACAACGGTTCTGGGAAAGCCATCCAAGATGTAGTTATCGCGGACTTCTTTTCCGAACAGAGTATCCTCCATGATCCCCATAATGATGTCGTCCGGCACCAGATCGCCGCGATTCAGGTATTCCTGGGCCTTGGTTCCCAGATCAGTTCCTTTCTTGACGGCGTCGCGCAGAATATCCCCGGTAGAAATTTGTCGAAGATGATAGGCCGAGCAGAGCTTTTGCGCTTGTGTTCCCTTTCCCACCCCAGGCGGGCCCAGCAAAATAATTTTCATATCAATTCTCCGTTTTCGGGTTTCATCATCTATGTGTTCATGTAATTACATCAGTATTCCGGCAATCGTAGCGGTGATCCACGAAGCAATCGCCCCGCCGAACATGGCTTTCAGGGCGACTTTGGATAAATCGGAGCGGCGTCCCGGAGCCAGGGCGCTGATCCCGCCGATCTGAATTCCGATCGACGCGAAGTTGGCAAATCCGCAAAGTGCGTAGGTGGAAATTACCGCCGCTTTCTCGCTGATTGCGTTCAGGCGGATCAACTCAGCCAAGTTTCCGTAGGCCACAAATTCTGTCAGAGTTAATTTGACACCCAGCAAATTGCCGACTTCTCCGGCATATTCCCAGGATACGCCCATAACCCAGGCCAGGGGACGCAGGATCGTCCCGAAAAATGTCTTCAGACTTCCGGGAAAAATGCCTTGATACTCTCCGCGGATGGGCGACATATTGCTGACCACGGCGTATTTCTCGTAGACACCCTGTAGCAGTTTACCATCGACCAGCCGATCCACCAGCGAAAGAATTGAATCGACCAGCGCGATTAACGCGATAAAGGCAATCAGCATTGCGGCCACATTCGCGGCCAATTTCAGTCCATCGGTCACGCCCTTGGAGGCGGCATCCAAAAGATTGGAGGATGTGACGAAATCCGACGGGATATCCGTATTGCCGGCGGTCTGGGATTTTTCGGTTTCGGGGTAGATGATTTTGGCGATCACCAGCGCCGCCGGAGCGGACATCACGCTGGCGGCAATCAGATGCCCGGCGCTGATTCCCATGCGGATATAGCCGGCCAGAACTCCGCCGGCAATCGTCGCGAAGCCGCCTACCATCACGGTCAGTAGTTCCGACATAGTCATCTTATTCAAAAAAGGATTGATCAGCAAGGGTGCTTCCGTCTGCCCCACGAAAATATTGGCTGAACAGGACAGCGTCTCCGCCCCGCTGGTGCCCATCGTCCACTGCATGAAGCGCGCCATAGCTTTGATCACCCGCTGCATTACCCCCATATGGTACAGCACCGACATAAAGGCCGCGAAAAAGATGATCACAGGCAGAACCGAAAAGGCAAATTGGTATCCAAATCCCGGCCAGGTATTGGTGCTCGGATAGAAATGTTTGGAGACCGCGAGGTTTCCGAAAAGAAACTCGGCGCCGTAGTCGGAGAGGCTTAAAAATTTGGCCACCTTCTGGCTTACGAAGGCAAACAGCTTTTCCCCGGTAATCCCGTTGGTCACCAGCCAGGTGATACCCGCCGTGAGCAGAGCACCCGCCAGCAATTTTTGGTGCCGGGTTTGACGGAAGACAGCCAGCAGGATGATCGTCGCTAAAATCGCCAGCCACATCCATTTCAAAAGCCCAATTTGGGCCAGGCTGTAAAAACCAATCCCGCCCAGCGAGGCTATTCCCAAGACGATAACCACCCGCAGGATCTGTCGTGTACGCTCCGGTGCGGCGTTGATATAGTCTTTATAAATAAATACCAGAAGTAATGAGAGGAACAGTGCCATGGCGCAGTAGGACAACCACGGGGCGCCCAGGATAATTGCAGCAAAAAGCATTTGCAGTAAAAGGCCCCAGACCACCACACGCGCCTGGATTTTGCGGCGGTTATTGGACATCAGGTAGGCGATTCCCAATAAAACGATTATCCCTAAAAATCCTATCAATCTCATCAACACCTCTGTTCTAATACATCTTTATGCGGGTGGAACAATGCCGGATGTGAATCTATGCTTTCGTCGGTCTATTTCGATTTTATCTCCCCATTCGGGAATCGGTTCGATTTATATTGAATACAATATAATATGAAAAATGAAAAAACAATAAAAAAATCACAGCTCCGGCGCCTCGAAGCATCCCCGGCAGCGGGCTTCATATATATCCTTAGCACCCAGCAAGACCCTTTCGTGCGAAGCCGATAAACGTTGGGTATAATTGGCCGGATTTCCGCACTTCATGCAAATGGCGTGGGCCTTGGTAATGTACTCCGCTTCCGCCAGCAACTGCGGAATCGGTTCAAAGGGAACTCCGCGATAGTCTTTGTCCAGACCGGCTATTATTACCCGCCGCCCGGAGACTGCCAGTATTTTAGCAACTTCGACCAGCGAAATATCAAAAAACTGGGCTTCGTCAATGCCGAAGACCTGGGCCTCCCCGGCGAATTTTAAAATATCCCCGGCTTTTTCCACGGTCCGCGAAGGAATCCGCTGCTTGCTGTGTGAAACGATATGTTTGCTGCTGTAACGAACATCGATCGCCGGTTTGAATATCTCCACTTTCTGCTTGGCGATCTGGGCTCTGCGCAGCCGGCGAATCAGCTCTTCTGTTTTACCGGAAAACATGCTGCCGCAGATGACCTCGATCCACCCGCAGGGCCGGCCCGTAAAGGCGTAAATTTCTTCAATTCCCACCGACATGCTTTGTAAATCGTGATTGCTCATATTCCTCAGTATTTCTGTTGCACTTCGATTAATTTGATCTTAACTGCTTCAACAACGACTCGACCTTGGTCTTGATCAGGTCGATGGCGACTTTATTGTGCCCCCCTTCGGGGATAATGATATCGGCGTAGCTTTTGGTCGGCTCGATAAATTGTTCATGCATGGGCCGTACCGTCTCAAGATACTGTTCGAAAACCGAGTCCATCGATCGACCGCGTTCACGAATATCCCGTTTTAATCTGCGGATAAAGCGGATATCCGGTTCCGTATGAATAAACAGCTTGATGTCCATCATATCGCGCAGTTCAGGATCAAACAGGACCATAATCCCCTCGAGCACGATAATCTTATGTCCGGAGACGCGCATGAAATTGTCTTTGCGGCGCGTGTGCGTTGTGTAATCGTAAATCGGGATATCGACCGTCTTACCCTCCAACAAAGCCCCGATCTGCTGTTTCAGTAGCGCAAAATCGTAGGCGTCCGGGTGGTCGAAATTGTGCCGGTTGCGTGTATCCATCGGCAGATGATCCAGGTTGTAATAATAGGAATCCTGCTCAATGATTACAACCTGTTCGGGACTGAAATTACGAACGATATTTTTGGCCATCGAGGTCTTACCCGAACCGGTTCCACCGGCAACACCAATTAAGATGGAATTTCTCATAGCGCCTTTGATCCCTCCAAATCTCGTTTATCAAATGGATTGGGGAGCAATTCAGCGGATGTATAACGCTTGACAACACCGTTTTGATTGACTGTAAAAATGGGGATGTCACCGCAAATGTCCCAGATTACCTGCCGGCAGGCCCCGCAAGGCTGGGCGCCGGTGCGGGAGTAGATTGCCAGAGCACTAAACTTGCGGTGTCCGTGGGCCACGGCAGCGGCGATTGCATTGCGTTCGGCACAGAGCGTTAATCCATATGAACTGGACTCCATATTACAGCCAACGAAGATCTCTCCGTTCGCTGTTTTTAGGGCCGCTCCTACCGCAAAATGCGAAAATGGAGAATAAGAGAAAGCGGCGGCTTGCTCAGCGCGCTTTTTCAGTATCCCCGGTTCAGCCATTTCCATATCCTTTTCCTTTCATATGGTTCCAGTATTAATAATAAGACTATACCCGTTAAAAAGCCACCAATATGAGCGAACCAGGCCACCCCGCCGTGAATACCGCTCCCAATCGACCCTATCCCGGAACCGAGCTGTAAAAGAAACCAGAATCCCAGCACATACAGGGCTGGGACCCAGATGCGTTGCACGAAGAAAATAAGCCAGACCCAAATCTGTATTCTCGCCCTGGGATAGCGAATAAAATACGCTCCCAAAATCCCCGAAATCGCACCGCTTGCGCCGACGATCGGCAGCGTCGCCCGCGGATCACTGGCAATTTGCACCGAGCTTGCCACAAATCCACAGAGCAGATAAAACGCGACAAAACGCCAATGGCCCAGCGAACTCTCGATATTATCCCCGAAAATCCAGAGATAGAGCATGTTCCCGATCAGGTGCAGTAACCCGCCGTGGATAAAAATCGATGTGAAAATTGTACGAAGCCCCGCCAAGATACCGGCGCTCAGTATACGGGCGGGCACGACGCCCATCGTATACAGCCAATTGTTGAGCGCCTCCGGCGGAAGAAACGACTGATAAATGAAAATGGAACCGTTTATCCCGATCAGAAAAACCGTCGCATAGGGAACTTTCAGACGCAGGGCGGAATCTTTAACGGGAATAAACAAAAATCTCTCTACTTATTCTATTATCGTAAATGTATGGCTGGTCGTCGTTGTATTGCCGGCATTATCGCGCACGCTGATCGAATAGGAATGTCGGCCCGGGGCAAGTGGTCCCGGAATTTCATAGCGGATATAATCCTTGACGCCATGATACTCGGCAATCACGGTTTCACCGTCCAGAGTCACTTGAATCGCACTGTCATCTGCGATACCGGACAGCGTGTCTTCAATTCCAGCGCGTAGATGATCTGCTTTGGCGGCTGAATATCTACCCCCGTTGCGCGGAAACGTACCTGTGATCCGCGGGGGCTCGGTATCCTCAACCAGGCAAAAATCACCCAAATTTTTCACCCGGGCCACAAAAGCCCGCAGGCTGTCCACATAAAGATTACCGACAAAGTGATATTGCTCGCGGCCCGGCGAATAGATACCGATTTTTCGGATGTCCCGGTTGCTGTCGGCAAAGGCAAAACGAATTTCGGCGCCCCGGAATAACGGCTGCGTCTGCGGATTCAGGGAGTAGACAGGCGAAAGAACCGGCGGATATTTAACCGGAGTAGCGCGCGATGCCTTCGACCAGACCAAAAGCGTATCGTACAATGCCTCGGGGCCAAAGGAGGCCGAAAGTACGGAATCATCCGAAAAGTAACCGTCGGATCTGGCCGGAACGAGCCTGTGAAAATCAACGGATTCACGCTCGATTATCGTGGCATTTTCTCCCATGCGGATTTCATAGACCAGCACCCGCTCCCATTCCGATAGAGGCAACGGTTCGGTGACCCAATGTCTATCACTGCAGGCGATCAATTTCACGGGCTGAAGATGGTCATTTTTCTGAATATAAAATCCGATCATCCCGGACGGAGCCGTAGCACATTTGATCTCCCCCAAAAATGTATTCGGAAAATGCCTGAAGCGAACCTGCACATCCGGTTTGACGGTTTCAGGGATTTTGTGCGGTGATATAAAAACCGGCGAACACCATACTCCCCGGGAGGGTGATCCAGCAACGATCTTCAGAATGGCTTTCGATTCGATCGATGGAGCGATTTGTATCCGATACGAATCTTTAGTCTGCACAATCTTCTGCGTTATCGCTTGACGAATGACCGTAGCAAACGAATCTACCCAGCTGAAGCGAAAGGTGGAAAACTCTTCGGATTCGGTTCGCGGAATCTCCACCCAGAGAGCCGTATCGTTCTGAGCGGCCATCCTTGCCCTCCCCCCGGCAAAAACCACAGCAGACAAATGAAACGTTAGTGATGAAAGATTGCCGTTGACATCTTCGGCCTGAATTTCTACGCGGTGAACCCCCTCATTGAATTTTAAAACGCCCGATCCGCCGGATCGAAAAAATGGCACTGGCTGCGGAGCATCCTGTTTCCACAGACGCTCAAAACGCCCGGCCCCCTCGGTCATTAACTGAAAATCTTTTTCGATATCGATTAAGGCCGTTTGGGCAAAATCAAATTCATCATATTGTACCAGGAAGGTGTCCAATCCATCCACCGCCAGGCGGATTCGATAGAGACCGTATTTGTTGGACAGGCCCTTGACTGTATCATAGGTTTGAATCTCCACCCCCACCGGTCCCTGAATGCGAATCGTATCTTCCACCACATAGCGGCCCGGTCCGATGTTGCTGGCCGCGAAAATGCCCGTAACCGGCAGGCCCTCTATTCTCGACTTCAATCCGATCGGTACCAACGCGACGCGCTGGATTGTCGGGACAGTATTATCGTGGATGCGCAGATTGGCCAGCAGCGGATTAAAGGGCTTTCCTTGGCGATCCCGGATCTCAAAGTGCAGATGCGGATGCAGGGTGCCCGTATCACCGGTATATGCGATGATCTCACCCTGCGATACGGGTAAATCATTCGCCTGTAACGAAAGGTCAACCGAATAGCGGCCCAGCTTTTTTTGTTCGTTTCTCAGAATGGGCAACATTT
This sequence comes from uncultured bacterium, assembly GCA_964589175.1. Lineage (GTDB taxonomy): Bacteria > Fidelibacterota > UBA2242 > UBA2242 > UBA2242 > CAZPRY01. The sequence goes on along the minus strand of CAZPRY010000002.1, from coordinate 94,772 downwards.
TATCGGAAAAACGCTCCAGGTGGCCGTAAACGGCCGTATTGCCGTCGTTAAGTTGTAGATAAACGGCTTTCCCATAACCGAAGGGCGACGTCCGAAGCCGCGAGACGTAGCCGTCCGCCACGGCATAAACCGGGTAGCCCACGCTGTAATTGGTTTTTATATCGATACCGGAATGAAAGTGACCCTGCCGGTATTCGCCGAAGGTGGCGCTGAGATACCGGCTGGAATTGGTCGGCCAGATGTAATTCTGACTGTATACGAACACTGGAAGAATTATACAGAGCAGGGCGGTTTGAATATACTTTTTCATAGTGTTCCGTGCATTCGTTCCTCAAACTGGTCCAAATATAAGCCAAACGGACCCAAAATATTCAAGCTCTTATTTAAAAATATTTATATCATCCGGTACCGGCTGCGATTATGCCTGCTGTTACCGAAGAGAGAGTGGGAAAGGTCGTATATTCGCCGCGTGCTATTTCCTGTCTGACGATTTGTTCCGCTTGGGGCCGGACACAAGCGGAACAAAACGCACCGGCAGAATTTTTTCTTTCTGTATTCCGTTTTTTTTTCGTGTTACCAGCACCAAATTCTGATCCCAGCGGGCGTGTCCGACCGGAATGATCATTCGGCCGCCGCTTGCCAGCTGATCTATCAGGGCGCTGGGGATATTTTCGCTGGCCGCCGCAACGAGAATGTGCGAAAAGGGAGCCCGGTCCGGCCAGCCATCCCGGCCATCGTCGACTTTCAACTGAAAATTGGTATAGCCCAGAGCCGTCAGATTCGACTGCGCTTTCTGCGCCAGATCGGCGATGATCTCAACCGCGAATACCTCGCGGGCAATTTCCGCCAGAATCGCCGTCTGGTAACCGCAGCCGGCCCCGATCTCCAAAACACGGGCATCTTTTCCTAAACCCAACACCTGAGTCATAAAGGCAACCACATAAGGCTGGGAAATCGTCTGGTTAAAGCCAATCGGCAGCGGTTGATCGGTATAGGCCGCGTCCCGGTATTTTGGAGGCACAAAAAGATGCCGGGGCACCTTTCGCATGGCTGCGATTACTTTTGCATCGACAATATCCCGGTCGGCAATCTGGTCCTCGACCATGGTGTTCGCGTCCCGGGGATACCTGTCATACATGCGAAAGTCCAGCCATCTATTTTTCGATGGAAGCGAAAAGTTCTTTTATATCATCAACCGTATCAATTTCCATTTTGGTCAAATATTCAAGATGGATCGTCTTGAAAGACGACGTGATCGATATTCCTTCTCTGTACTTTTGCAGTGTCTCGGAAATATGCAGGGTTTTTAAAACCAGGAAATTGCCCACAAATTCCGGATCCATGCGATCTAACTGGGAATAAGTAATCTCCAGGCCGGATAGTTTTTCGCGCTGAAGCCGAATTTCATCGAGATTCAAATTCAGCCGGGTATAGGGATTCCGCTTTTTCAATGGAGAAAACAACCAATCCTGGCCTTCACGGCAGATGTTCAGGAAATAATCCGCATATTGCCGGTCCCCGATTTCCTTCTCCAGGTAGGCGTTAATTTGGGTTGTGATCTTCTTTTTGTGCCGGTCCCACTTGTGGAAATAATTGCGGAACAAAAAATAACCGAGCGCTGTTTTGATCGAATTGTTCTTCGTAAAGAAAGCGCGCGTGTCGTATTTGAAACGATTAAGCTCGTTGCGGATCGAAAGCGGAAAGAGGTTCAGGACCGGGGATACACGGGCGCTGATCTTGCCCAGATAGCGCCTTGGAATCTGCAGTTCGGCGAGCTTGAACGAACAGGATTTTTCGAGCCCGCTGAAACTCAGATCGATAAATGCGCCAAAATCGGAAAGATGAACGAAATTCTCCAGTGCCCGATCAAAGTCCGGCAAGGTCGTGATAGAGGGCAATTGAATGTCTTCAAACAGATCGGGAAAGAGTACGGTTTGGTCCGGGTCATAAAATCTGATCATAATGCCGACCGGGTTAGCTTTTTCATATTTCCGTGCCATTCGGCAGAATTGCATTTTTAGGGACAACGACAATCCCGTCCCGTATGGAATAATTCTCGTCTTCAAATTCCATGCGGCCGACCCGATTCACAATATGCACGTTGTTGCCGATGCGGGCATTCTTATCGATAATGGCATTTTGAATAACGCAATTTCGACCGATCCCGATAGCGGGAACGCCACGAGAGAATTTGGCTTCATAAAAATCCGCCCCCAAAACCACAGCCCTCTCAATCCGACTCCCGGCACCGATGAGCGTACGAATACCGATGACAGCCCGCGTTATGGTGCTTTTGCGGATATAACACCCATCGCCCACAAGCGTATTCATAAGGCAGCAATCCTCAAACCGCGCACCCGGTAGAAAACGCGGCCGGGTGTAGAACGGTGCGTTTTGATCATAGAAAGTGAAGGGGGGGTGGATCGAAGCCAGTTCCAGGTTGGATTCGAAGAAGGAGCCGATGGTCCCGATATCCTTCCAGTAGCCATGGAAATTGTGAGCGTAAACGTGCAATTCTCTGATGGCCGTTGGAATAATATGCCGCCCGAAATCGTCGCTGAGATTCTCCGCCAGCACCTGATAAAGAACATTCGTGCTGAACATATAAATTCCCATGGAGGCCAGATACGGTGTCGCTTCCGGCAATCCCGGGGAACATAATGTCGGTAGCAAATCCGCTGTAGGCTTTTCGATGAAACGCTGGATTCTTCCGTTCTTGTCGGTCTGTAGAATCCCGAAGCCGGGCGCTTCCGCGGCCGAAACGGGTTTCACGGAAATCGTGATGTCGGCCTTATTGGCGATATGCGTCCTCAGAAATTTGCGGTAATCCATGCGGTAGAGATGGTCTCCCGACAGAATCAGGGTATAGCGGGGTTTGATATTCTCGATGGCCCAGATGTTTTGCCGGACCGCATCGGCCGTGCCCTGATACCAGTCCATATTGTCCAGGGTCTGCTGAGCCGACAGAATATCGACAAATCCGGGGGAGAAGGTGCCGAATCGGTAAGTATCGTAAATATGGCGGTGCAGTGAATGGGTGTTGAACTGGGTCAACACATACATCTTATGAATATCGCTGTTGATACAGTTGCTGATCGGAATATCGATAATTCTGAATTTACCGGCAATCGGGACAGCCGGTTTCGAGCGGTATTTCGTCAGCGGATACATGCGGGAGCCCTTACCGCCTCCCAGAATAAGCGCCAGAATCTCATCTGATTTCATAACGGGAAACCTACCCTAAATTGAATAATGGTTAGTAAAAATCCCAATATAAAGCCGGCGATCACCTGCATGGGGGTATGCGCCTGCAGTTTAACCCGAGAAAACAGCAGCAGGGGCAAGAGCAGAAACATCCAATAAAAATTCCCCGAGATCGCATAGCCCAGGGCGGCCGTCGGGCCTCCCGCGGCCATGCCATGAATGCTGATCTTCCAACGCCCGGAAATGAGCGCCGCGATCATCGTATTGAACATATAGGCAAACATCAGAATATTTACAAGCGGGCTGGCCTTCCAGAAAAGCAGTCCCAGAAAAGCAAGGCCATAAACCATTACACTGAAGAGCAGCGGATGAAACCGCTTTTTGTGTTCCGGAATATCCATTCCGGCCGTCTCGCCGCGCCGCTTCATCCGGTACACATAGAAAAACGGGAATAAATCGGTGGCCGCGAAGCACAGCAGAAATAGCAGCCAATTTCTGCCGGAAAAATCAGATCTTCCGAAAAGCAATATCGCAAATGTGGCGGGCGCCATCAGAAAAGGGTGAAAGACGGCGGATATCATTTGAGGAAGCAGTTTCTTTACGTTTTTCGTAATGGGAACTCCATAGTGATTCCGTGTTATACCTGTTTTCTCAATAGAATAATAAACTGTTTCTGGACAATTATCAACAAATAAATCTTGCCCAAAGCAGTATATGGAAAATTAAAAGCCCTTTTGCTTAATATGGAATTTACGGATTGGCCAAAGTGCCGATAGAGCTTCTCCGGGTATAATGAAGATAAAGGTGAATAATACGATTCACCTTTATTTATAGCCTGTACGTTGTAGCGCCACGGGGAATTGAACCCCGGTTCCAGGAATGAAAATCCTGTGTCCTAACCACTAGACGATAGCGCCATAAACCTTAGGGTGAGTGACGGGAATTGAACCCGCGACCCACAGGGCCACAACCTGTTGCTCTGCCAACTGAGCTACACCCACCATAAATCTATGGAGGACGCGTAAAGAGCGTGTTGAAGCTGCGCCCTTTAATGGTCGTTACTCTTCCATCTTTAAAAAGCAGGGAAATATAAATATTTTTCGTTCTTATGTCAAACACTAAAATTGCCGTCAGGATTTAACTGAATGATTAACACGTTTGCTATCTTTATTCTTCCGTTCTGTTGCGCCCGCCTTGCCCTAAAGAATGTTATTTCTGATTTCGCGGCGCTGTGTAACCCCGGGCACACATCGGTGATCTGAATTTATAGTTAGAAACAAGGGGATCCGGACATTTGTTATATAGATGAAACCGGTTCGAAAATATTGCTAACAAAAAGAAATTATTTTGCTTATATTTAGAAAACCGTGATACAGACAGGTCAATATAAAAATTTAAAAACTCTATAATTTATAGCAAGGGGAGATGACATGATGAAGATTGACAAAAAAATGCGGACATGTGTGATCTTAGTTGCCATTCTGGCAATTTTCAGTTTTACCTCGGTGTTTGCCCAAACTTTCAGCAACCGGCCCTACGTCGGAGTACAGGGGAGTATCATCAAACTGACCGGTGGAGACCTGGATAATTCTTCTGAAAGAGTCTGGGAAGGAATTCACGGAGGCTACTTCTTTACCGAAAAACTCGGCCTCGAAGCCGAATTCGGATTGGGATTCGTAGACGTTTCCGGTGGCGATGGATTTTTTTCCGTTCGCAAGGGAGCGCCTTATTATCGGACCTATCTAAGTCATCTGAATGTCAACGGACGCTACAATATCCTTACCGAAAAGCGCTGGGTACCGTACGGTACCGTCGGCCTTGGACTTCTGATGTGGGATCTCAGGGACATGTCAACCCGCAACCCAGATGATTATATGATTCCCTTGATCAAGACCGATTCCAGGAAGGTTGATAATGCCAGCAATCTCTACCTGGTGCTCGGTGGTGGTGTTGAGTGGCTGCTGTCTGATAGAATCGGGCTCGACTTCGGTCTGCGCTACACCATGCTTTTCGGACAGGATAAAGATATGTCGGGTTGGGGCGATGTAAATACCGGTGTTGCCGAAGGACGACTGGGATTAAATTTCCGCCTTGGGAAAGAAAAAGACACGGATGGCGACGGGATTCCGGACAAAATCGACGGCGATCCGACCCATGCCGAAGATTTCGACGGTTTCGAGGACCAGGACGGTATACCGGATCTCGATAATGACAAAGACGGAGTACCGGACAAATTTGACGGCGCACCCAATGAGCCCGAAGACATAGATGGCTTTGAGGATGAAGACGGTATACCGGATCTCGATAATGACAACGACGGCATCCTGGATAAAGATGACAAATGCCCGAACCAGCCGGAAACCGTGAACGGTTATCAGGACGAAGACGGATGTCCCGATGAAGTACCGGTTAAAGCAGCTGAAGTAACGCCGAAACCGGCACCCGCCCCGGTTCCGCCACCCGCTCCAGTTAAGCCCGCTCCGGCTCCTGCCCCGGTTCCCGTCAAAGTCGCGGAAGAGGAAGAGATGGAAACCGAGACAATGACGATGGCCGACATCAAAAAGGAAATCGAGAAACAGATCAATATCATACCGATGAATTTCGCCACCAACGGCTACATTCTGCGCCCGGAACATAAAGCGCATCTCGACAATGTGGCTAAAATTCTCAAAGACAATCCCAACATTGAAATCGAAGTGCAGGGTCATACCGATATTACCGGCCCCCGCGCCTACAACGAAACTCTGTCTCTGCAACGGGCCCGGTCGGTACGCGATTATCTGGTCAGCCGCGCAATTATGACCGAACGCATGACCCCCAAAGGCTATGCGTTTGACGTTCCGATTGCCAGCAACGATACTCCTGAAGGCCGTCTGGCTAACAGACGTGTCGTGTTCTTTATCGTAAAGTAACTATTGTATCTTTTTTAAATAGAAAAGGCCCGGTTCATACCGGGCCTTTTTTATTTCAGATTGAATAAATTTACACTTCCAGTTCGGAAATCATCTCGTTTGCAAAGCGCAACCGGGAAGCGATGGTCCGGCTGACATTGGCCAGTAAAATCATAGCGAGCGAAGCGCGATCCTTCTTCAACTTCTCAAAATCCGTCAAGCGTAAGCGGTAGCAAACCAATTTCTCCCGGGCTTCGACATTCGCCGAACGCGGCCGCCCGTCCAGCAGGGCCATCTCCCCGAAAAAAGTGCCGGCGGCCAGTGAATGAAGGCGCTTCTTACGCTCAATACCGGGCAACTCCAAAGTAACGTCCGCCAATCCTTTCGCAATCAGAAACAGGGCATCGCCCCGGTCGCCCTGCCGGAAAACGATTTCTCCGCACGGAAATTCTTCTTTCACAAATAGTTTATTTACGGTTCGCAGATCTCGACGGCCCAAACCCTCGAACAGGGAGAAATCTTCAAGAGCGATCTCTTTATCGTAAAACGGTTCCTCCAGAATTTTTTCCAGCAATCGGTTTTCAAAACTCTCCAGGGCGGCATCCGTATCGGGGAAAAACAACTCCGGTGAAAGTTCTGCCATGAGACCGAAATCTTCCAGAAAGCGCCAGAGGTGGCGTTCTTTATCAATATAGCTGATCGCCAGTGATTTACCCAAATTGCGCAGGCGCTGGTAGGTCTGGAGCAAAATGCGGGCCCCGGTGCTGTCGATTTCATCTACGCGTTTCATATCCAGAATGATGTAAGCTACTTCTTCCTGGCTCTGGTGCAGTACTTCTTGTGAAAACTGATCCGCCGATCCAAAAAAGATCACTCCCTCCAATTCCAAAACGCGTATCCGGTGCCCATAGCGCTGGAGAACATCGGCATATTTCTCGTCCCGCTTGGTCTTGGAGTGGATCGTAGCCCCGGAGTAACTGCGCCGAATCACCCGCTTGCTCATCTTGATCACAAACATAAAGATCGCCAGAACAATCCCCAGCAACACTGCAATTACCAGATTCATAAAAACCGTAACCAGCATAACCAGCGAGATAATAACGAAATTGGCAAAGAGCTCCCGCTTGCGGCCAATCTTGCGAAAAAGCACTTTATAGTACAGCTCCAGGCTCCACTTATCGAAAATCTGAAAAGCCATCATGATCAAAATCGCGGCGATTACGGCCTTGGGGATATAACCCACAACCGGAAACAGAAAGAGCACAAAGAACAAAATCGTCAGACTGTAGAATACACTCGACAAATTTGTTCGGCCGCCCGCCCAGTAATTCAGACTGCTGCGGCCCACATAGCCGGAGCCGGCAATACCGCCGAAACAGGCCGAAACGATATTGCCGATTCCCTGCCCTAAAAGATCGCGATTCGTCCTGGAATCGATATTGGTCAAATTTTGAATCGCCAGCGATGCCAGCATCGAATCGATTGAATTGAGCAAGGCAATACTAAAGGCCGCCGGTAAGAGATTTGACATAACCAGCGACAAATGTAACTGCGCTCCCAACTCCCAATTCTTCAACAGATACAGCGACGGAGCGGCAAAATTAATCTTTCCAATCGTCGATCCCAATTCATCGCCCAGGCCCAACGCTATCAAGGCGTAATAGACCAGGGTTCCGACCAGCAAGCCGAATATCGATCCGGGCAGGTTCCTGAATTTTCTGTGTAATAAAAGGATAATCAGGATCGTGATAAAGGCAACCAGAAAGGTTAAGGGCTGGAAATACCGGATGTTATGAAAAAAGTCGAAAAGGTTTTCCCCTTTCGGAATCCCGAAAAAATTCCAACTCTGACCCAGAATAACGACAATCGCCGTCCCATTCAGAAAACCGGCAATCACTGGATAGGGGATATATTTTATCAGATTCCCCAGGCGGAACAGGCCGAACAGCGCCTGGAAAACACCGCTGAACAAAATCAGTAAAAAACCAAGGTAGAGAAGCAGCCCGGGTTGAGAAAGCGCCGGCTGCCCGGCCATCGATCCCGACATCATGTAAGCCAGGACGGAGGCAAAGATCAGGGAGGTGGTCGCCTTGGGGCCGGAAATCATACCGGGTGTACCGCCGAACAGAGAAGCGAAAATTCCGACGAACACGGAGCTGTACATGCCCGCCAGGATGCCCATTCCGGCATAACTCTCCCCCAGTGGGGCAAAAGCTACGATACCGAACATGATATTCATCGGCAAAGAAATAACCGCGGCGGTAAATCCTCCCGCCAGGTCGCCGCCGATGTTACCGGGATGATGACTCTTTTTCAATGTCCCGTCTCCTTCCGGGCTACGCCAAAACCAAACCACTACTCAGCAATGTCCACAATCCTGCCGTCCAGGCTGTCCCCGATAATGCCCTGCTTTTCCACCGCCTCAATCAGCACGTCCCGAACCAAAACAGGGGTGGAAACGATCTTTACTTCTTTCTCCCCCAGGCCGAAAAAGCGCTGAAAATAACTGATGATGTAATTGTTGGCGGCGAAACTATACTCCTTTTCCGGCCGGATTTCCTGACCGCCGACCTCTACACTTACGAGTTCATTATTACTGCTGTTGTACTGATAACGAATTCCCGAGACTTGCAGGAAATCCCGCGGATTATCGAGCCGCCATTGCATCAGCCGCAGCAGCTGTTCACCGCTGACCTTGACAAGCATGGTCGTATTGTCGAAGGGAATAATTTCCCATAAATCCCGGACGATGATCGGGCCGCGGCCCAGGTCTTTCCGAATGCCGCCACTGTTGTGGAAGGCAATATCCACCTGGAAATAGTCCCGCAAGGCGTCGCACAGCCAGTTTCCGATATTCGACTCGCCGTGGCCATTTCTACGCCAGGCGGTCTGCAGATCACCTATCTTACGGTCCATCTCGGTCTCGATCGTCTGCTCCAGCGAATCCACCAGCACTTTCACCCCGGCGTCCGGCTTGATCCCGGAAACATCCATTGTCAGGAGATCATATTGATAGGAATCAATTTTGTTTTCCGCAAGATTTACCCGCGCGACCAACTTCCCCAGGTAGCGACCGCGGGAACCGGCCTGGCAGACCAGGATGTCGTTGACGCGCAGCGGCTGCCGGACCGTCGTATGTGAATGACCACCGATAATCACATCCACTTCCTGTAATTCCGTCGCCAGCAGCGAATCTTCACGGAAACCGGCATGCGTTAGAACGACCAGAATGTCGCAGCTGTCCCGCAGCAAGGCCACATTGCGGCGGATTTCCTGAACCGGATCGAGAATGCTTAATTTTTGCACGTTTTCACGCAATACGCTGCTAAACAGATCGGCCCCCACGGCCCCGATAATGCCGATTCGTACGTCGCCGGCACGCCGGATCACATAGGGTTTCAGCAACAGCGCACTTTGCGTTGAATCATAAATGTTAGATGAGATCATTGGAAAGTCCGCTTTCCGCATGGCAGCTTTCACATTTTCAACGCCATAATCGAATTCGTGATTTCCAATCTCGAAAGCCGTCGGCTGAATCTTGTTCAGAATCAGGATTTGAGACATGCCCTTGGTGACGGTAGACACCGGCGATCCCTGAAAATCATCTCCGGCGTGCAGGGTTACCGCATCGGGGTTAACGTTTTTTAATGAATCAAGATAACCGGCCAGCGTGGCATAACCGCCAACCCAATCGCCCCCCTTTTGATCCGAGACGGGCTGATAGGGGAGATTGGCACTGTGAAAATCGTTCCAGTGCAGAACGACCAGTTCGGCGCTGACCGGAGTCGCTGTCTGAACCGGCTCTTCGGGTACTACGGTTCGGGGAAAAAAACAGGCCGGCAAAAAGAATATATAGCTTATGAGTAAAATAATCGGTAAAAACGGCTTGTAGGTTTTCAAGATGACTCCTTTACTTTTAAAGAATAATCCTGTCAAGATTGTACGAAAATCATGTTCAAATAACAAATAAATCAAGGGAAATTCCCGGGATAGATGCTTAAAAGCATTGACAATATTTGTTTAATGGGCGCCGTAGTTTAAATTTCATCAAAATTATGAGGCGCTAAATGCTGAAAGTCGGAGTTATCGGGGCCGGTCATCTCGGAAGGTGGCATATTAAAAACCTGCAGCAGATCGAGGGTGTCGAATTTGTCGGTTTTTTCGACAGCGACGTTGAGCGAGCCAAAGAAATTTCAAAGGAATATAAAGCCTCTGCAGCCGCCTCTATGGAAGAATTGCTGGAAAACTGCGCCGCCATTTCCATCGTTGTGCCAACTTCAGCCCATTATGAAGTAGCGCGGGCCGCCCTTAACCGGAATGTCCATGTTTTTTGTGAAAAGCCGTTCATGGAGACAACCGCCGAGGCCGACGAGATCATTGCTCTGGCTAAAAGCCAGAATCTGGTTTTACAGGTAGGACATATCGAGAGATTCAATCCCGCGCTGTCCGGCTTGCGTGAAATCCCAATGAATCCTATGTTCATCGAGTCGCACCGGATCGCGCCCTTCAACCCGCGCGGAATCGACGTGGCCGTGATTCTCGATCTGATGATCCACGACATCGACATCATTCTATCCATCGTTCATTCGGATATCGACCGGATTGATGCGGCCGGCGCCCCAATCCTGACCGATAGTATTGATATCGCCAATGCCCGCATTAAATTTAAGAACGGCTGTGTCGCCAATATCACCGCGAGCCGAGTCTCCAACAAGCAGATGCGGAAGCTGCGCATTTTCCAAAAAGATGCCTATATCTCCGTGGATTTTCTAAAAAATAAAACCGAGCTATACTCGTTAGTCGATAATCCGCAGAAGCGGGGCCGCGGGATCACCCTGGCCGAGATCGAGATGCCTGACGGCCGTAAAAAGAAAATCACCTACAAACGGCTGAAAAAGGACAGCGCCAATGCCATGCTGGAGGAGTTGCGAGCTTTCGTATACGCGATTCAAAACAACAGTCAGCCGCCCGTGACCGGGGAAGATGGAAAACGCGCTCTGGAAACAGCGATTCGAATCGAGGCTCAAATCAAAGAGGCGTTAACCCGGCTTTTATAAAGGAATCCGCCCAAACTCATGCAAAAGGACATAATTTTTATCTCAGCCGGAGAACTCTCCGGCGATATCCACGCCGGCAAACTGATCCACGAACTGCACAAGATGCGCCCGAATCTAGCCATCACCGCCATCGGCGGTGACAATATGGCCGCGGCCGGTGCCGAGATTCTTTTGCACATTCGCGAAACTTCGTTCATGGGATTTGCAGAGGTAGTCAAACACTTTCCTAAAATTCACCGAACCTGGAGAAACACGCTGGCCTGGATCGACCGGCATAAACCGAACCTCGTGATTCTGATCGATTATCCCGGTTTTAATCTCAGGTTGGCGGCGGCCTGCCATAAAAGGGGCATCCCGGTCGTCTATTATATCACCCCGCAGGTTTGGGCCTGGCATCAATCCCGGGTAGAAAAAATAAAAAAGTACATTCAAGAGGTTCTGTGCATCCTGCCTTTCGAGGAAAGCTGGTTTCGTGAAAAAGGAGTCGTGGCAACCTATGTCGGCCATCCGCTACTCGATCTTGACCGGAATTCTACGACCGAAAGCAAAACGCCGGAGGGACGGCAGGGCAGTCCCTTTATCGGCCTCTTTCCCGGCAGCCGGATGCAGGAGGTGGAAAGACACCTTGAAGTTATGGTCGACGCGGTGAAAATGATTCGGGAAAACATTCCGGATATTGAGGCTGTCGTTGCGATGGCCCGCAATCTGAACCTGCAAGCATTCCGGGAGAAATATCCGTATGAATGGCTGCATTGGCATGAGGGACGCAACCAAGCCATTATGCAGGATGCGGCGCTCCTGATCATGTCGTCTGGAACGGCTTCTCTGGAAGCCACCATCGCAAATGCACCCACAATCATAATTTATCGTCTTTCACGGATTTCTTACTGGATTGGGAAGCGCCTCATCAACGTCCCTTTCATCGCGATTCCCAATCTGATCGCCGGACAAAAAGGCCTTCCCGAATTGATCCAGGACGAGGCCGAAGCACCCCGTATTGCCGAAGAAGCCCGCGCGCTTCTCCTGAATCCGGGCAAAGTCGCCCAGATGAAATCTTTTATGCGAACGGTGGTTGCCCGGCTCGGCGATCCGGGAGCATCGCAGCGCGCCGCCGAAAAAATTATAAAGTATCTGCCTTCCTTTAATAATTCAGAAACGCAATCTCCCTGATCAGCATGCACAACCGAAACATCCTGCTCCGTATTATTCTTTTCCCACTAGCACTGTTGTATAGCGTCGTTACCGCTCTGCGCAATCTTCTTTACGATCGTGGTTGGTTGCGGTCTTTCACGCTCGGCGTACCGGTCATCTCAGTTGGCAATTTCACGGCCGGCGGAACCGGCAAGACTCCCTTCGTCATAAGTCTTTGCGCGATACTACAGAATCATGGCTTTAAGGTTGGCATTATCACGCGTGGCTATAAGCGCCGGAGCCGTGGGCAGGTCGTCGTATCCACCGGAAACGGATCACTCGTGAATGCGCAAATTGCGGGCGACGAGCCTTTTTTGATCGCCGGAAAAACACGCAATGCGGTTGTTGTCTGTGACCGGAACCGTCTCGCGGCCGGAACATCCGCCCGCGAATCATACGGCTGTAACCTGCTGATCGCCGATGACGCTTTTCAGCATAGAAAAATGGAGAGAAACATCGATATCGTGCTCTGGGATGCGAGCACAGACCCGTCACTATCTCGGATTCTGCCTTTGGGATTGATGCGTGAATCCTGGCGCGCCCTGCAGAGAGCCACCATTTTGGTCTTTACAAGAACCAATAAGATAGCGGAAAACCAGGCAACCTTTTTTTCCCGGCAGCGCGCCGACCTTCCTCAATTTTGTGCGGCTCTGAAAATCGATCGGATCGAGAATCCATTCAACTGCGACGTGTTGGATGCAACTCTGCTGACCGGAACAAAAATCTTCGCCTTTTGCGGGCTTGGCAATCCCGACCAGTTTTTTGCAACGGTGAAGAACCAAGGCCCGAAAGAACTGATTGTCCGCCGCTTTGCCGATCATCATCAATACAGCGCCGATGATTTATCAAAAATGGCACTCGATGCCCGCCGAAATCGGTGCGATTATATCTTCACAACGGAAAAAGATTATATGAACCTGCCTCAAAATTCGTCTGCTACGGGAAGTATCTACGTTGTGAAAATCCGGATGCTGATCAGCCCGGCGCTGGAGCTGCAGATCGTGGATAAAATCAAAAGAACCCCGCAACGGGGCTCCTGATATACATTGTTGCACATGTTCTTCTCTATGCAATACTATTTAAAATAATAACTGAGCCCCAGTTTAAAATCGAGCCACTCCTGGGGATCTTGCATACTCTTCCCGGTCGTCCAGCCCATATCGAAATTACTGATGATCCAGCTGCCGCCAATCTTTGCGGAAAGTTCCAAAGAATCGGTAATTCGATAGCCAAAGGTGAATCGCGGGCTGGTCGAGGCGTACACAAAGGCACCGTTGGTGATTTTCTCATCAGATTGCAGGTTAAGACCGACCGCGAGCTCGGCGCCCATAGTCAGCTTCTCCGGCAGTTTAGATGAAAAATCCAGCCCGCCAACCAGATAGATCGGTACGCCGTATAAATCGTTGCGCCCGGCTAGTTTCGCGGCGATTTTATAGTATCCAAATTCCACGCCCATGTCGACGTTGGCATTCTTTAGGGTCGCTACCTGCGGAAACATTACCTGAACGTGGACCGGCATTCCGATCTCATAGATGTAATCGATGTTGCCGCCCCAGGGATACATCGGGCCTCCGAAAACACCCAACTTAAAGGAAGGTATCAGCCCGGCGTCCGGGCTCACGGAATAATCCGGAAGCGTTCTGTGAAAGATATAATCGATACCCAGTCTGAAATCGATCCACTCCTGGCTGCCACCGTTGGCGGCTGAGCCGCCCAGATCTTTGTTGCTGAAAATCTGCGTTCCGCCGACTTTGGCAAAAAACTTGGTGTTTTTACCGAGCATATAGCCCAGAGACACTCGGGGGCTATATCCAAAATAGGTTCCCGAAAACAGGCCGTCACTGATTTGCATGTGAAGACCGGTCGCAAGTTCGGCATTCAAACACAACTTACCCGGCAAAATCGATGAAAAATCAACATCGCCCACAAAATAGAACGGGGCGCCGCGCAAATCCTTTTTCACACCGGTAGGGTCCTTCACCCAGTAATACCCCGTCTCGATCCCGAGGTTGAGCGAAAACTTGCCCAACTTGGCCACTTCCGGCTTCTTGATTTGGATGCTGAGCGGTAGTCCCATGTCATAGTAGTCTTTCAGGTTACCTCCGAAGGGGATCATACCGCCAGTACTGATACCCATGATCAAGGTTGGGATATCTTCGGTTTTCGTCTCAACCAAAACCGGGGGTGTTACCGGCTGAGCTGGCTCTTTTTTAATCTCCTCCGGCTTGATTGCGATTGTCGAAACTTCAACCTTTTCTTCCTGCTTCACTTCCACCTTGCTCTCTTCCAGGGTCTGATCGACTTCTTTTAAAACCGCATCGACGACACTCATGTCCACGGCTGCAACCGGCGTCTCAAGAGCCCAGTAGAAGAGACTGAAGGCGGGAAAATCCGGGTGGCGGAACGGTAGAATCACTCCGCCGCTGTATTCTCCGGAGGCGGTCAATACCGGCTTGATATCCAGATAACTCATTTTCTTTAACAGTTTATTTTCATACATAAACTGCGAGTAACTTTTCAGATCGTTAAAAACACCGTCTTGTTCCAGCTCATATTTGAGCAGTTCGGGGCGCCCCTTCACCTGAAGGATCAGCTCGTCGCGCCCATTACGGTTCAAATCGGCCGTCAAATACGTTACGATCTTAGCCGCTTTGGAAAGAAACGGAAGCGTCTGAATCTTGTTGCCTTCAATCCATAGCAGATACACTCCGCCCTGTTTCAGCGGGATCAATATTTCACTGATGCCATCTCCGTTGAGATCACATGCACGCACCTGCCGCAGATCCAAATCCCCGCGTTTTAATTCCGTAATCTGTTTTGAGATTATGGCTTTTGACAGATCGTTGGCCGAATAAGCATCTATGGCCAAGTTCTGTTTGCCTCCCAGAACAATAATCTCTTTTCTCAGGCTGCCGCTGACATTGGCCGCCAGGGAACGATTGGGGAAAATACCCTGCAGGATATCCATTTCATACGATTGGAACCCATAATCCAGCCCGCCGTTCTCCATTTGAACCAGCGCGACCCCCTTCATCGGACTTCCCGAAGTGACCAGCAAGACGTCCTTCCCTTTTCCCAGGAAATCGGATGAGGCAATATATTTCGGCCGCGGACGCGTATAGAATTTTCCGTTCTTCTTCAGAGTAGCTGTCGGCTGCGGTTGAAAACCCTTGTCGTACTCGAATACATACAACCAGGCGGGATTTGGGCTGGATTTAATGAAAACCGCGTCGAAGACGGCGGAAATTTCCGGTTTGCCGTCGCCGTCGATATCCGATACACAGGCATCTGTAAAATCGCCTTCCGCTTCATGATTGACCTTATACGTCCAGACCGGCTGCATGATCCTATTGGCCGACTCTTTAAAATGGACAAGATAGGATGTCCGGGGAAGAACATCGCCGTGAATACCGGTTAATGCCGCGATACCGATAATATCAAGTTTACCGTCGCGGTCAAAATTAAATCCTCCCAGCGTTTTCACCATAACAGAATTTTCAGAGGAAAACTGAAACCGGTAGGGAATATTTACATCTGCCCCAAGGGAAGAGGAAACGATAAAAAGAAAAATCAGGCCAGGCACCACGTTTTTAAACTTCATATGAAACTCTTCCAATAAATGTTTAACAATTTTTTGACCAATCGGCTTCAATATATCCGTGGATATTTTAAAAATCAAGACAAAAGCTATGAATATCATTATTACATCGATAGGGTCGTGCCCATCTTTGATCGAAAAGCGAGTCGGTCTTGGTTAACCGGGCAAAATTACTCCAAAAATAAAAGCCCCCGTTGTTCGGCCGACAGCAAAATTACGTTTGAATTTTGGGGGCTCCTGACCTCTGAAAATCCTCTTATTTAGAATAGTCTATAGAACAAATATTATTTGAAAAACCACAAATTTTTCGTAAAATCTGGGGCTGAAAATGCCGTCTTATGAATAGAATCAATTTCGCACCGCGCCAAACACAATATCCAGATCAACTTCATTATAAAGGTGGAAAATGCAAGTACTAACGATTAATTCGGGGAGCTCCTCCGTCAAGTACCAATTGATTAACACATTGAACAAAACAATGCTGTGCCGGGGTCTTGTGGAACGGATCGGAATCGGCGGCACAAAATTGAAGCATAAACGTTCCGACGGTCACAAGTACGAGACTGTCGATGAGAGCATCGTAGACCACCAGGCGGCGATAGGACGCATTTTGGAAATTCTGGTGGACCCGGAGCACGGCGTTCTTCGTAATCTGAATGGCATCGAAGCCGTCGGTCACCGCCTGGTACATGCCGGGGAAAAATTTAATCAGTCCGTTTTAATCAGCGAAGACGTGATGTCCAAGCTGGATGAATGCATCGAGTTTGCCCCTCTGCACAACCCGGCTAACATCAGGGGTATCGAAGCTAGTCTGGCGAACCTGCCCGGGCTGCCCAATGTCGGCGTTTTTGATACAACTTTTCATATTAACATCCCGGATTACGCCTTTATGTACGGTATTCCTTATAAATTCTACCGTGAAAACGGGATCCGAAGATACGGATTCCACGGATCATCTCACTACTATGTATCCCAGCGTGCCGCGGAAATTTTAGGCAAGGACATCAAAGATCTGAAAGTTATCACCTGCCATTTGGGGAACGGTAGTAGTATTGCAGCCATTAACGGTGGTATTTCGGTTGATACGTCCATGGGATTTACTCCCCTGGAGGGCTTGATTATGGGAACCCGCTGTGGCGATATAGATCCCGGCGTTATCTTCAATATTGCTTCACGTGAAAAAATGACCGTTGAAGAGGCTAACGATTTTTTCAACAAACAGTGCGGCGTCCTTGGGATTTCGGAATTGACCAGTGATATGCGCGAAATTGAGGAAGCTGCCGTAGCGGGTAATTACAACGCCCAGTTGGCGCTAAATGTTTTTCATTACCGCATTAAAAAATATGTGAGCGCTTATATCGGAGTCTTAAATGGCGTCGATGTCATCGTTTTTACCGGTGGCGTTGGGGAAAATTCTCATGTCACCCGGCAGGATTCTCTCTGCCATATGGAAAATCTAGGGATCGTAATCGACAATGAAATCAATAAATCCATAAGGGCGAAGGAAGCCGTAATCAGTACCAACGATTCAAAGGTTACGGTTATGGTGATTCCCACCAACGAAGAGCTTGTGATTGCGATGGAAACCGAGAGAATCATAAAAGAAGGTTGAGCCTATATTTGAGACATCTAGCGGGGGCATACCGGGTGGTCTGCCCCTCTTTTTTTTAGAATCTATCCAGAGAATCGTCGATAATATATGGATACAATCCGAGAGTCGGCGGATTTCCTTTAAAACTCCACACGCGAAGCATAACCCCTTTTAAATAGCGGCACAGAGATCTTCCAGGGACAAGCACTATACTCTGCCGCCTTTCCCCAGCTTTCAGCAAAGTCGACAGTCTGCCACTTTTTCGATGGAACAATGGCGGCTTCCCACGTCGGATCGCTTCCCACGATTAGAACGGCATCGTCCTCAAAATAAATCTCCAGATACACATTCGCAGCCGCGGGTCGTTCCGGAATATAGTTGCTCACTTCCACGGTGAGGCAATTCTCGCCATCCGCCAACTGTTCTTTTATTTTCCACCAGCCAACACGCTGATTTTCCGCTAATAGAGACAAGGATTTGGTGGCCACCACTTTGCCGATCTTTTTTCCGTTCACAAAAATCGTCGCATTCGTATTAGCTACAATTTGCAGGTCAGCGCTCTGAATTCTCTTATTTGCAGGAAGCATAAAAGTCTTACGTAAATATACGGTCGGATTGGTCGTATCAGTTGTAAACCGATTTGCCGTAATCCATTTGGACGGCACCTCCATAGGAAAATCATGGTGCTTATCCGTCAGCTGAGCGTAGGATTCCGCGTAGTATGCTTTCTGATGACGGAAAAGATTCAGCACTCTGGTTAGGTTATCCGGCCGGTTGGTACGCAACCAAAGTGTTTGATACTGCTCTTCTATTTGGGCCAGCAGCCCGATCTGCGACAGGCAGCCGTCCTTTAAATCCCAATCCAACTCAGCTGATTGCGTATCCGTCAATGTCTCCGTAAGTATGATTTGCCGATCTCGCGCCAGAACCATTTTATGCCCCAGATATTCTCCCATCAAAGCCGCGTTTTCAAGATAATCCAGGTAATCTGAATTTCGCGGAACGATTTCGCGTAGTTCGTCGATAATATCGCACGCCGCCCGACTGTAGTCGAGGAGTTGCGACGATTGGGCGAGAAGTTCATTGGGCTTCTGAGTCGGTTCGTAAAAGGGCTGGGCCCAGATCTGCTTGAAATCCGACAGCCCGGCAATCTCGCTCAGATGAAGGAAGAGTGATTGCAGGCGTGAATCATCTGTTCCGAAATATTGCCAAAAATAACGCCCATCCAGCGTATACTTGTCCGTCACGGTCGGGCTCCAGCTCGTCTCACTGCCATAAATGTATCCTAAATAATTTAATTCCCTAAAATTCGGACCACCATAATCACCCCAGTTGGAAAGGATTGAGCCAAGCGCGCCTTCTTCCTGGCCGCGTCGATTGAAATTGGCGATATTTATCCAGGCCGAATTTAAATTCGGGAAAGGCCGCCGCCAGTTATGTATACCGGGAGAAACGAGCACCTGAAATCCCGCCTCCCGAAACCTCTTTACCGAGGGGTAACTGTCCGTCGGCCAATAATGCCAATCCACAATAATGATATCTTTGGGTATGCGCTCCAGAATCTCTGGGTGTCGAAGAATAATATCCCCGTACATCAGTACTTTCCGGTCTGCCTTGCGGACTTTTTCGTACACTTTGTTATAGTGCCTCGCATGCAGTTCCGCAATACCGATTTCGTTCTTTAGTTTCCGGGTAGCCCCCAGCCCCACATCCCACGATTCATCGGCACCGATATGGAAATACGGGGACCGAAAAACGGGCATCACTTCCTCCAGCATGTTAAACAAGAACGCATCGGCCGCTTTGCTGCTGATATTGAGGGAGGCAGCCCCCGGATACTCGGCATATTTTTGGTACTCGGGCATGTTTAAAATATTCTCGTAATGTCCCAGGGTTTGAAAGATTGGTATTATCTGCACATAATAGCGGTCGGCAAATGTCTGCAATTCAACCAATTCATTCTTGGTCAGGGCACCGCGCCCAACAGCAATGTCCGGGTAGGTGTCCAGCACCATTACATCTTCCATATACGGCATGTAAATATTGTATTTATACCGGGCCAGGAAACGGATGATATCTTTAAAATTGTCCATCGTTGAGACCTGACCCCGACTGATGTCATCCGACACCCCCCTCCAGGAAAATGCCGGATAGTCTTTTATTACCATCCCAGGAATACCCTCGCGGCTGAATCTTTCCCAGATCTGAAGCAGAGACATGATTCCATAAAACAGACCGGCTTCTTCTTGGGCGAAGAGCAATACCCTCTTCGACTGGATCATCAAAAAATAGCCTTCCGGTATCATTTCGGGAGAAAAATGAAACGTTTCTCCGGCAACGGAAAATTCTTCGGATTGAGTCAGTAAAATATGGATTCCCGGTTCACCGCTTCGAGCGTCCGGCTCTCCGGTAAAGCTCTGGAACATTGACCGTTCACCTAAGAATTCTTTTAAAATCGGCAAACCGGAAAATCCGGCGTGTATATTCTCGCTATAGAAGACCGCGATAGAATCGCCGAGACGAAACGCACCGTCCCGCCATTCCACCTCGCGCGGGCTCGGAATGATCGGAATTTGCATTTCTGCCTGTAGAAAATTCATCATGATCGTCGCGAATCCGAAAATAATCGGTAAAAGATTCTTCATTTGTACTCCTGAAAATATACTCCATCGTTAATTCTTGCTCTCTTCTATGAAATCAAGTCTTGCCGTAAAGTGGCGAAGTGGACCCTCTGCGCTTTCCACAATTCTCATTCCTTTGATGGTCGTTCTCTTATTATAGAGTTCTACAACCGCTTCGGCTACATAGCGCAGGTGACGATCCGTGTAGACCCGTCGGGGGATCGCCAGGCGAACCAGTTCAAGATTGGGATAATTAATTTCTCCACTTTCTTTATCCTCATGCGCAAACATTAAGCTGCCCACCTCAACGGCACGAACGCCGGCATGAAGATACAGATGCGCTACCAGGGCCTGCCCAGGAAACTGATTTTGGGGAACATGTTTCAGGAACGCGCGGGCATCAATATACACCGCGTGTCCGCCTGTTGGTTGTAAAATCGGTACTCCTGCTCTGTCCAGAAGATCACCCAGGCGCTTCACCTGGCCGATCCGATACTCCAGATATTCCTCCCGCACAACCTCTTCCAGGCCCCGGGCAATCACCTCCAGATCGCGACCGGCCAGGCCCCCGTATGTCAGAAAGCCCTCAATCAGAATCAGCTTTTCCTTCACTCCGTTGGCCAGCATTTCATTATTTAGCGCCAGAAATCCGCCGATGTTTGCCAGTCCGTCTTTTTTGGCGCTCATCGAGCAACCATCGACATACGAGAACATTTCTTTGGCGATCTCTTCGGTCGACTTTGTATCGTAACCTTTCTCGCGCAGTTTGATGAAATACGCATTTTCCGCAAAACGGCAGGCGTCAAAGAAGAAAGGAATTTGATACCTATCTGCGACAATCCGTATATCGCGAATATTTTGCATCGATACCGGTTGTCCTCCTCCTGAGTTGTTGGTCACGGTAACCATAATCAGCGGAATATTATCACGACCATAAATCCGGATCGCTTCTTCTAGTTTTGCGATATTCATATTTCCCTTAAACGGGTGAAAAACGGATGGAACCTTGCCTTCGTCAATCACTAGATCCAGCGGCTTGCCGCCGTTGGCCAGTATATTGGCACGCGTGGTATCGAAATGATTGTTGCTCGGGATTATCATCCCTTGCTTGGCAATCGTGGAAAACAGAAGGTTCTCAGCCACTCGTCCCTGGTGTGTGGGTACCACGAATTTCAATCCGGTGAGGGCCTTGACGCGTTCTTCAAAATGAAACCAATTCCTACAACAGGCATAAGCCTCGTCGCCCTGGTTTAGGCCCGCCCACTGGTAATCGCTCATCGCACCTGTCCCGCTGTCCGTAAGTAGGTCTACAATTACCTTTTCGGAAGGAATATTGAATACATTATAGCCGGCATCTTTCAGAATCTGCTCCCGTTCTGTCCCGGTTGTTCTCATGATTGACTCAACAACCTTGATACGAAACGGCTCGGGGAAAAAATCAGGCATTCGGCCCTCCTTGGTGTTTTTATTTTACTATGGAAAAAAGGAAAGAAAGAGATGCCGTTAACTTGGGGCCCGCCTGAGTCGTATAAAAAGATAAATTATGTGATCAATACAGGTAAAGAAAACTATGGAACTCATTTTTAGAGGACCGATATAACCGGTTTAAGAATTACTAATTGTTGATCATTTGAGATCGTCAATCTTTTTTTCGGCGGCTTTTCCGAGCTCTTCCTTGCCCTTATCAAACAGCTTTTGGGCTCCCTCTTTGCTCTTTTGAATCACTTTTCCGGCCTGTTTTTCAATCTCTTGGGCCACCTCGGATTTCTGGGAGCTGTTGTATGTCAATCCGACGACAATCGCCAGGATGACGAAGGAAACAATTGCCCATTTGATCAGTTTGCGTAATACCATAAAAACAAATAATATCAGGATGATCGCTACGGCTACAGCCAGCAACGGATTGGCGGAAAGATAATTAAGCCAGTTTTGCATGCTAACCTCTTCTTATTTTGCCTTGTCTGGTCTCGAACTCATTTCAAAAGTCCCATTAATTCACGAATCCACTTTCTCTCTGCCTGCCAGAGCGTGAGCGGCCGTAGTAAAAGAGCGCGTTTAATCGGATTCAAGTCGTGAAAATCGGTTATTTCCCGGACCTTGATCTGCATCAGGCGGCTCAGCTCAGATTCATAAAGCGAGAGGGATTCCTTGAGTGTTTCGCTGCTTAAAAAAGATCCGAATTCCAGGCCCGTCTCAAAAGTTGATTGTTCTCTTTGCGGCTGGGAGAGGGCCTTCTTCAACTCGTCCGTCAAGACCACTTTGCCCTTTTCGGTAATCGAATAGGTGCGTCGACCGGGAAGACTCTCTTGCGGTGCAAAGCTGCTTTCAAGGTAAGCCAATTTCTCTAATTTCTTCAATGCGGCGTAAATTGTTGAAAAACCGATGTTAAGGCGCTCGCGAATTTTACGCCCCTTAATCTTTTTTTCAATATTATAGGCGTGGTTGGATTCCTCCGAAACAATACCCAAAATCGTCATCTCTAACAAGGTCATAGATTCATCCCGATTTTATGTTGATATTCATCTGCTTAAAATATTAAACATTTCCCCTTAATGCCAACAAAATACCTGACCGACGTCTAATCCTCCTGCTTAAAAGCCGAATCCTTGATTCCCTTGTTCACCCTGAAATCTGAGAATATCAACAGTACTTCCCCCTGCATGTTACCAGTCGCGGCTTTTTCAAAACTTTCAATTCCACCGCTTGGATCATAGATATTCGGACGATTGAGGCGGGGAATACCCTGGGGCAGATTCATTTCCAGCCAGCTCGTGTCCGGCAACCAAAATCCCTGAATTTTCTGATATGAAACCTTTAATTGCGAGCTTCCCCCGTTCAAAAGTTCATTTTTTACCAGATCGACCGTCCAGCGTTCCGGATTTACATACACTTTTATTTCGCGGACGCCGCGTTCTTCCTTAGGAAAAAGTTGTAAAATCTTATAGGTGCGTCCGTTAAAAAATTCCTCTCCGACGCTGATCTGCTCGATATCGTCACCCATCAGGCTGCGAGGCGTTGGGACAATCCCAGACTTAGGTACAATTGCGAAACCGGGCGAAAGCACCGAGATTTTATCGGGCTTTTTATAGAGTACCTTAATTTTCTTGTTCGGCATCCGAAAATTGGGGATATCCACGCTCACCTGAACTTTCACCGAGTAATCCTCAATTTTGTCGAAGGTCGCCTCAACTCTTTCAATAATAGATTCAAGCTCCGGGTCGATCTCGCCGGCCACACACATCCAACTGAATCCTGACAGGAATAGCAAAATCAACAACGGCGCAGTAAAGATTCTATGGCTTTTCATCAGGTTGTGATGTCTCTCCTTAGAAAAACGAAAACACTAATAAGATAGAAGATAATGATGAAAGCGCCCAAACGCAGCATGTCCGATGCAATTTCGGACCAGGGTATCGGCGCCGCGAAAGGAGCGAAGAACACATCGAAATAGGATGTAAACAGATAAGGACGAATATATCTCAGCGCGTCTATTCTTAGTACCGAAAGAATAAAGGAAACCACAATCACGGCGTAGGTTCCGATAATTGGACCGACCGAGTTACTGGACAGGGTCGAAAAGAGGAAAGACAGCGCGGCGATGGTCATTTGGGCCCAAACCGCCAGTGTATAGGCCAGCAGGAAGCGGAGCAAGGCCTCGTTCTGAGATAAAATCAGGATGCCTTTGTCAAAGACCAGAAGATCGCCGCCGCCCACCATGAGCATACCGAATCCGATGCAGCACAGCCCCATGAAAAACACAATCGAGAAGGTATAAAAGAAAGTCGCCACGAATTTTGCGGTGATCACCTGTAACCGGTTTGCGGATCGGGTCAGTAGAATCCGGAAGGTCCCTGAGGCGCTTTCGCTGGCCATGACATCCCCCGAAACCAATATTATCAGAAATGGAAAATGAACCCAGAGTACATTCATTAAAAAATAGGCGGCAAACAGACCGTTTGTCAGGGAACCGACAAACACAAACGAATCTTCCAGTGAACCGAGAGCGTTCTCATAGATATCGAGACCATATTTGCGCACCAGCCACATAATGACCGGAACCAGCAGAAAAATCGTGGCAAAACCGATATATGTCCGCGGTTTGCTGAAGATCTTGACCATTTCGACTCGTGTTAGCCTGCAAAACAGATTCATCTAATCGATCTCCCGGCTTCTCTGTAGCAGCCCCAGATAATAGTCTTCCAGCGTTGTACGCGGAATAACAGAAAACACCTGAAAACGATTTTGCACCAGAAATTCTACCAGCCGGGGTCTCTGCCCGGAAGTAATATGCACCTTGAGACTATTGCCCCCCGATTCCACTTTACCAATCCAGGCTTCACCGGTTAAAAGCGGGAGGGCCTCTTCGGGCTTATCCACAACAATTTCCGTTACTGTGAAATCAGTGTCCTGTAATAATCGCGACACCTCTCCCTGTATCAATAATTTTCCCCTATCAATGATGCCTACGTGCGTACAAACCTGTTCCACCTCGTGCAGAAGATGCGAGGACAGAAAGATCGTGATCCCGAAGTCTCGCGAAAGACGTACTATCAATTCCCGAATTTCTTTGATGCATTCCGGGTCCAGACCCGAGGTGGGTTCATCCAGAATAATCAGTTCCGGTTCATTTAAAAGCGCCTGGGCTATACTGAGCCGTTGTTTCATCCCATGCGAAAAATGACGGACTTTGTCTCGCTCGCGATCGCAAAGTTTTACGATATCCAACACTTCTTCGATTCGCTTGCGGCTTACCCCGCCATTGAGCTGCCCGAGTAAATGTAAATTGTAGCCAGCGCTGAGGTATTCGTATAAATCGGGTTTTTCCACCAGCGATCCCACTCTGGCAAAAACCCTTTTTCGATGTTGCGAAATGTCTTTATCGAACAGCTCAAAACTGCCCGAGCTGGGTCGAATAAGAGCGAGCAGCATCCGAATCGTAGTGCTTTTGCCTGCTCCGTTGGGTCCCAGAAATCCGAAGATCTGACCTTTCTCGACCGAGATTGACAGCCTGTCGACAGCCCGGAACGAGCCAAACTTTTTAGTCAAATCAAGCGTTTTTAAAATCACAAATTAAAATTAGTCAATTTGGAATCCCTTCTCAAGCAATATCCGCGGTTAATTTAATATGAAGCCGATAGCGGGGGAGAAATGTATCTTTTAATTAACCTATCAACATTTTATCAACAAGCACAAATAGGCAAACCGGCAATATCGAATAAAAATATGGAGTACAAAAAAGAAACATGCAGCATGCGGGTGACGATAAAAGATTTGATAATTTTCCTGTTTCACGCTAATATTGGCATTAAAACATGGGGGCTCACGTGGAAAAGAAAAAAGTGTTGTTTATCTGCACGGGAAATTCCGTCAGAAGTCAAATGGCCCACGCCTTATTAAAGAAATTCGCCGGTGATAAGTGTGACGTTTACAGTGCCGGTATTACTCCCGCAGGAGTTCACCGATATACAACCCGGGTTATGGCCGAAATCGGAATCTCAATGGACGGGCATGAATCCAACCATGTGAATGAGTATGAACACATTCCTTTTGATTTTATTATCACGCTCTGCGAGGTAGCCGCCTTGAGTTGCCCCCAATACCCGGGCGACGGCAAAAAACTCAATTGGTTCATCGAAGATCCTATCCGGGTTATGGGCGATGAAAACCGCAGGATGGCGGCATTCCAGATTACGCGCAATATTCTAAAAACAAAGGTCATGCAGTTTATCCGGGAATACCTGCAAAATCCACGGAACGCGTTGTAACCATTCGTGTGGGAAAAGCCGATCTGTTCCCGCCACACCAGGAAACCGAAATCCTATGATTGATGTAAAAATAAAAGACAGAGAAACGATTAAGACAGCTGCCGGCAGAACAATTGAAGAGATTCTGGACTTACATATCGGTCGCGGTAATTACACGCCCTACATCGCCATTCATAACGATACGTTTGCATCTTTTCAAAAAACACTGACCGAAAACAGCCAAATTAACTTTTACAATCGTTACTACGTTGCGTCCCGACGCGCCTATGAGAATGCGGCCGTACTCATGCTGGCGCACGTCGTCCATACCCGGTTCGCTCATCTCACCCTAAGCATTCAACACAGCATGTGCGACGGGATCTATTTCGAGTTTCCGGGAAGCAACGTCGACTCGGATATAGTCCGGGTATTAAGCGAAGCATTTCAGCGGATTGTCGAAGCGGATAAAAAAATTGTCCCGGAACTTATTTCCAAACAATCCGCCGTTTGTTATTTTCAACATATCAAAAATCTCAGCACCGCGGCGCTCTTGGAAGACTTCTCCGGAGACACCGTTGAGCTGTACCACCTTGACGGGATAAAGTACTGGCTGCCCAGTCCACCGCTTTCGCGGACAGGACTACTGAGGGTTTTTCGCTTTATTCGATACGGGAAGGGCTTTGTGCTGCGCCTGCCGCTGGAAGGCGAACCGCTCCATTTATCCAAAATGACGAAGCAGATAAGACTGTATGAAATTTTCGAAGAAACTATTCGCTGGGCGGAGATTCTGGGAATCACCCAGGTAAGTCAGATTAACCAGCTTGTAAAAAATCAAAACATATCCGATTTGATTAAAATATCGGAAGCCCTTCACGAAAAAAAAATTTCTCGCATCGCCGACCGAATCGCTTCTTCAAAAAGAGATCGGCGACTCGTTTTTATTTCAGGCCCCTCATCATCCGGAAAAACCACTTTCATGAAGAAATTATACATTCAATTACGGGTTCTCGGATACAAAGTTGTCACTCTTTCGCTGGACAATTATTTCAAAGATCGTAGCGAGCTTCGAAAGGAGCAGGGGGCGGACTTAAACTTCGAGGTGCTTGAGGCGCTGGACCTTGCCTTACTCAACGACCAATTAAACCGTCTTCTCGTAGGAAAGCCCGTCCTTACACCGGTGTACGATTTTACAACCGGTGAAAAAGGCCAATCAAAATCCGAAATCATCGCCGATAAAGATACTGTTGTTATTCTGGAGGGGATCCATGGAATCAACCCCGGCCTTACCCGGGGCATTGATGATTCCTACAAATATAAAATTTACATCAGTGCGCTGACCCACCTCAACCTGGACGATATCAATCGAATCACTACACATGATATGCGTCTTATCCGCCGAATCGTACGCGATGGAAAATATCGGGCATATGATGCCGCCAGAACAATTGAAATCTGGAAAAAGGTAATTGAGGGCGAGAAAAAGTATATCTTCACGTTCCAGGGTGAGGCGGATGTAATGTTTAATTCATCGTTGTCTTATGAGCTCGGAGTTCTCAAGAGACACGCCGAAGCATTACTGCGCCAGGTTCCGGAAACCAATCCCAGCCATCCGGAATCAGAAAGGCTACTCGATTTTCTAGCGTACTTCGAGGGAATCGGGGAAGAGGAGATTCCTCCCACCTCGATCATTCGTGAATTCATCGGAAACAGTTCGTTTAAATACGCCTGAGAAAGGATAGATTCCCGCGTTAAAAGGGAATATCCTCGTCTCCCTCATCCTCGACGACCGGCTTTCGTTGATTGGCCGCTTGGCCGTCTTTTGAGCGACCGATGAAACCGCCGAGAACGGTTACCTGGTCGACCTGCACCTCGGTACGATAATGTTTCTGGCCGTCTTTGTCATCCCACTGGCGGGTCTGCAAACGACCTTCCGCATAGAGCAGTTGTCCCTTTTTCAACCATTCTTTGGCGAATTCAGCCTGGGCGCGCCATAGAACAAGATTGTGCCACTCGGTCCGATCGGTGGATTCGCCCTCTTTACTGCGCATTGTTTCCGTCGTTGCCAGAGACACATCGGCCACAGCATCACCGGCCGGAGTGTAGCGCACTTCAGGATCCTTGCCAAGGTGTCCCACAAGGATTACCTTATTTACACTTCCCTTTGGTCTTGCCATAATAAAACCTCCCGTCTTAAGCGTTAAAAAAACCAAAGCCTCGCATGATAATGCGAATTGCCTTTTTTATTTTACGAAAGAAATCCAAAATTGTCAAAAAAGTCGTCAAAATCGTTCTTTTCGCTGGAGCAGACGCAGATCTTCTCCGGTAAGGATACTTTCAAATCCATGCCGCTCGCGAAGTTTGTCGATCGCTGTGGTCCGGGCACCTGTTTTTACGAAAGCGCCTTTCCCGCCTTCAAATAGGTCTATCTGGCCTAGTTCCGATTTAAAATTAGACACTGTAGTCCCAAGTAATCGAAGCCTTTTCCCGGGGCGAACGTGATTCTGCAGCAGGGATGAGGCAATTTCGTACAATATCGAATCATCCTGCACCGGATAGGGCAAGGACTGTGCGCAGGAGTGCGTTTCAAAATCATCATATCGGTATTTTACAGATATCGTCATACTCCGCAGCCCTTTCTTTCGCAGTGAGAGACCAACTTTCTGGACGAGATAATGCAGATTGGCCAGCAGAAATTCCATGTCGTCGGTGTCCTGCGCGAAAGTGGTTTCCTTGCCTATGGATTTTCTGTCACTTTCCGCAATTCCTTCCGAGCCGCCGCGCCCCCGGGCCGCCCCGTATAAATAATGCCCCTGCAATCCAAACCGCCGTTTGAGATGTTCTTTGTCCTCTTTCGCCAGCGCGCCGATAGTACTGATTCCCATCTGCCGCAAGCGAGTTTCCGAACTGGGCCCCACCCCCGGAATATCTCCAATTGCCAATGGGGCCAAAAAATCTCTTTCAAGGCCCGGAATGATCCAGATTACCCCGTTGGGCTTCACATAGTTGGCCGCGATTTTGGCCACCAGGCGGTTTGACGCAACGCCCACGGAACAATCTAACCCGCTTTCGGATTTGATTGCCTCATGAATCCGAATTCCTGCTTCATAGGAGGAGCCGAAAACTCTTTCGGTTCCACTCAAATCAATATAGCCCTCGTCGATGGACGCCATTTGGACGTTCGGAGAAAAACGCGATGCAATCTCCCGAACATGACGATGACAGGAATCATAGGATTTAAAATCGCCGGGCACCAGTACTGCCTCAGGACATGTTTTCAGGGCCGTTCGAATTGGCATGGCGGAATGAACGCCATGTCTTCGAGCCTCGTAGGATGCGGAGGCCACGACCGCTCTTGATTCGGGATTTCCGCCGACGATGACCGGTTTTCCGATGAGTCCCGGGTTTTTCAGCCGTTCCACAGCCACAAAAAAGCAGTCCAGATCAAAATGCGCAATCGCTCGAGCCGCCGCCATCCTATTCCTTGCTCCTTTCACGCGTTCTGCCTTGAGACAAGGCCCGGCAAAGGTAAGCTCCCCAAATGATCCCTAGAGCGGGCAAGAACAGGAACCAGGGAAAAGAGGTTGGCACCTCTTCATTCAGGACAATTCTGAAATTCCAGGTAAAAGAAAGAAACAGGGCGATCGTAGCGACACCGGCGAGAAGGAAATCAATTGACTTAAACACAACCGACGCTTTGCGTTCCTGCCGCCAGAGGGTGTGCGCCGATATCAGAATCATCGTCAGCGACACCAGACAGGGCGCCAGTACCGGGCCCAACCAGGGGACGGGAATTAAAAAAAGGACATCCCAGAGCAGTAAAGAGGACGGCCAACCCAAAAACAACCAAAGCCAGAAATAATAAAACAAATCCCAAACACCAAAGGCTAAAAAGAAGACGGCGAATTTCCTCCGCCCGCAGCCTCCGGCCAAAAAGGATACCGCAACCAGCATAATCAGTGTTGCTAATTCTCGGGCGACTTCTGTGACCGCCACGAGACCATCAACGATTACAATCGGAAAGGAAAAACCGCACGGATAGTAAAGTTTTCGTAGATAGATTACAACGGCCGATTCTAAAAAGGCCATTGCCGCAGAGAAGACGATAAGGCCCAAAAAGACCTCCCGCAAAGAATCGTGGGAATCCTCTTTCATGAGTCGACTTAAATAAATTTGCGCATTATACCGACAACCACTCCCTGAATCATCACGGACTCGGCCGGCAGCACAATCGGCTGCAGGTGGGAATTGGCCGGCTGCAGGCGAACGTGACCGTTCTCGCGGTAGTACTTCTTGATCGTTACATCGCTTCCGTCCACGAGCGCGATTACAACTTCCCCATTATTGGCCAGTGGCTGTTCTTTAACTATCACAAAATCCCCGTCCCGAATCTGCTCATCGATCATCGAATCCCCCTGGACCCGCAAAACATAATGGCGGCCCTTTCGTATCAAATCCGAGGGAACTGAAATGCTTTCATTCTGGAGAACGGCCTCGATCGGGCTTCCGGCCTGGACGTAGCCCAGCAGCGGCAAACGCAGGATAGTGGTCTCCACCATATCGGATATGAGTTCTACCGAACGGGATTTATTCCAATCCTTGGTGATGAAACCTTTCTTTTTCAGATTCAGGATGTGTTTGTAGACGGTGCCTTTTGAGCGAAAGTTGAAATGTCCGGCGATCTCCTCGAAGGTTGGCGAGTAGCCCTGCCGGGAGATGTACTCCTTTAGAAAATCAAGAAGCTCGCGTTGTCGTTTTGTCAAATACATATGCCCTCCCGTGTAATGCAAACAACAGGCGTACAAAAAGTATTCATAAGAAAAACAAATGTCAAGAAATAATTTTTTTTCTCTAAACCGAATTCTCGATTTTTTGACGTATAGCGGAAACCTGCCCGCTGAAAGCGGAATCGCTCTCCAGCCGATTCTCAACCCATTTGCCTGCATGCACAACCGTAGAGTGATCTCGCCCCCCAAAATAAAGCCCGATTGTTTTGAGCGATAAATTGGTATGCTCGCGGGCGAAATACATGGCCACCATGCGGGCCTCGGCGACCTCCTTCGTGCGTCCTTTTCCGACCAGCGTATCAAGGTTAACGCGATAACTGCTGCCAATAATATTTTGAATTATTTCAATGGATATCGTGCTTGGATGGGACGATCCTAAAATTTCTTTCAATACTTTTCGGGTTAAATTCAGATCAATGTCGACCTTCAGAAGTGAAGAGTACGCCAGCAGGCGGATCATTGCACCTTCCAGTTCCCGGATGTTGTTGCGAATATTGGTGGCCAAATATTCAATTACCTCGTAGGGCAATTCGAGATTGTCCTGGGTGGCCTTCTTATGCAAGATGGCGATCCGCGTCTCCAGGTCCGGCGGCTGAATATCCACAATCAATCCGGATTGAAAGCGGGAAAGAAGTCGATCGTGAAGGCCTTTCAGTTCCAGCGGCTGTTGATCGGATGAAAACACGATCTGTTTGTGGTGTTGATACAGATCGTTGAAGATGTGAAAAAATTGCTCCTGGGTTTGCTCCTTTTTCTGAAAAAATTGAACATCATCAAGCAGAAGCATATCCACGCTGCGATAATAACGTGAAAATTCCGTGGTCTTATTGTTTTGAATCGCCGCGATAAAATCCAACGTAAAAGTATCACTGGAGACATAGGCGACCCGTTTTTTTGCGCCGGATTGCAGCACCTCATTTCCAATGGCTTGAATGAGGTGGGTCTTTCCCAGTCCCGTCCCGCCATAGACCACCAGTGGATTAAAGGCGGTTCGGCCGGGAGCGTTCGCCACAGCCATTGCGGCGGCCTTGGCAAATTGATTGTTGGCCCCTTCGACGAAACTGTCAAAATCGTAATTTTCATTTATTTTTGTACCACGCTCAAACATACCGGTCTTGGCCGTCTGGCTTGGAGAAACGGCTTTCGGCTCGTAAATGAGAGGAGAGTCCGGGGGTATTTCTGAGGCCCGGTCTGTGTTCTCTGTTAAAAGTACCGTGTAGCGGATGGGGTAACCGTTCCCCGTGACTGCTTTTACTGTGTCCCTCAGAAGATCTTTATAGTGATTATCAATCCAGTCATAGAAAAATTTGTTTGGCACCTGTAGAAAGAGCCCATCGGAATTGATGGAAATTGCTTTAATGGGCCGAAACCAAGTATCGAAGGTTTGACCGGGAACCCTATCCTTTAATTGTTCCAGACAGCTATTCCAAACCGCATGACTGTCAAGATTTATGCCCCCTGTCGAGGGATTAAGAGCACTCAAGTTATCAACACTCCTATGCTTTCAGAAAAAATATGGTCAGAAAAATCCCACTCACGCCGTAAATCATTAAAAAAACAATCACCGAAAATTTATAAAACCGCAATAATCCATTAATAACAAACACTTATATCGCCGGGACAAAATAACCCCCCTTAAAGACGACAAAGAAACGAGAGACGAAAAACCACAGATAATAGGCAAAAACCGCCATATTCCCAAGTGTTATTCACAAACTATCAACAGGCCAGAAATCCTCTCAAGAATAAATTAACAGACTGCCCGGAAATGTCAAGGAAAAGACTGGGGTTAAAATATTTTCTCAAATAAACCCGTTGATAATAAATTTTTATCCATTAAATTATGCGGCTAAAAAATAGAGAAGGTTTATAATGAAAAGAACGTTTCAGCCGAGCAACAGGAAAAGAAAAAACAAGCATGGCTTCAGAGAAAGAATGAGTAGCAATGGCGGCAAAAAAGTACTCGCCAGAAGAAGGGCCCGAGGGAGAAAAGCGCTTTCGCTATAAACTCCGTAAAATCGAAATCATCAAAGATTGGGAAAAGCGGTCTTTCATAATCTCTCAGAATCATGCTACAAAAATAGACAGCATATACATTTCTGTCTATCCGCAGGACAGATGGGAACTATGTATTGCCCTGACAAAAAAGATCAAGGGCGCCTGTTGCCGAAATCGGATAAAGAGAATTATTCGTGAGGTATATCGAACGACCAAAAACGCGTTCGACAGCCCGCTGGCCATGGTATTCACCGTGGCGGCTCCGCCCATTGAAATCGACTATAATAAATTGAAGACGCATGTCATCGATGCATTCACAGGTAAATGAACAGAATCTTTAGAACTTTTTTCGTTGGATTGATCCGGGCCTATCAATTGCTCTTATCGCCGGTATTGCCCGCGTCCTGCCGATTTTACCCAACCTGTTCCACTTACGCTCTCGAGGCCTTCAAATCGTTGCCGGCTCATAAGGCACTGTATCTGTCGACTCGCAGAGTTTTAAAATGTCACCCTTTTCATCCGGGCGGTTATGATCCCGTACCGAAATCGAAGGATTCATAAACATGGATAAAAAAACCGTAGTCGCGTTTGTGCTGATTTTTGTGATCCTCATTCTCATGCCTGTATATTATAAATGGGTAAAACCGCCCCAAGAGAACGAATCGGTACCCACCGAGCTCCCGATGGGAATTGACCGGACGGCCGATAGTGATCCCGGGAACGAGCCTTCTTCTGTCAGCAAGAAAACTTCGGTTGCTCCGGGGCCCATTCAGGAAAATGCCAACGCAATCGTTTATGAAATCGAGAGTGATCTTTATCGCGCAAAGATATCAACCATCGGCGGCGGCACTATTCAGAGTTTTATCCTCAAAAACTACGAAAGGCACGTCTCCGGAGACACAACCTTGGTTGAGTTGATAAACACCGACATGCGCAAGCCGCTTTTCCTGAGCTATATTTCGATAGACGGGGATTCCGTCAATCTGAACCAAAACTTTGATCTCATCGACGCGAGCACTGCGATCAACCAAGATAAAAAATTTATCGTTCACGACAGCGAAACTCTCCGGCTCACATTCGGACTGCGATTTGCTAACGAATCGAGAGTAACGAAAACATATACCTTTTACGGCAATAAATACGACATTGACCTGACCACGGACATGTCCCAGCTGCAAAAATATGCCGCCACTAATTTTTATGAATTGGCCTGGGAAGGTGGCCTTTCCTACACAGAAGCCCTCACGAAAGATGAGATATTTTACTCCAAGGCATACGCCTACAGCGGCCGGGAACTAGTAACCGTAAACGCCAAATCCGGCAAGCGAGACAACGCGCTTTTTAAGGGTTCTACTGACTGGACAGCGCTACGAACGAAATACTTCGCAGCCGTCTTACTGCCCGAAACACCGGCTCTCGGCTATATACTCAGTTCTCACGGGATACCCCTCAAGGGAAACGACTTTCGTAAAATCTTTGCAATGCACATCCGGCTGCCGATTGAAAAACCCTCGAACACGAAGATATTCATCGGCCCCCTGGATCATTCTGAAATCAAGCGCCTGCACCCCGAACTTGACAAGATCATGACCTTCGGTTTTAGACTCATCCGTCCGATCAGCAAGGGCATTCTGTGGACCTTCATCGAAATGCACAAATTCATTCCCAACTACGGCCTTGTGCTGATTATTTTTTCTATTCTTATTAAGGCCGCCCTGACGCCGTTGACCAACCGATCGACACGCTCAATGCTGGAAATGCAAAAACTCCAGCCTAAAATCCAGGCTATTCGGGAAAAATTCCCCAACGATCCAAAGCGCGTCAACGAAGAGACGATGAAACTCTATAAAGAGCACAGCGTAAATCCAATGGGAGGATGTTTACCGCTTCTGCTGCAGATGCCGATATTGTTTGCTCTCTTCACCATCTTCCGCTCAACGATAGAATTAAGGCAGGCTCCTTTCATTTTTTGGATAACAGACCTTTCGGCGCCGGATACCGTCTTTACACTCCCGTTTTCCATTCCCATCTACGGAATGCATGTCAACATTCTACCCATGATCATGGCCATATCTACTATTGTACAACAGAAATTAACAGCTTCCTCCTCGACAAATCCGCAGCAAAAGATGATGTCGTACATGATGCCGATTATGTTTTTCTTTATGTTTAATCAATTCCCCTCCGGCTTAAATCTGTACTACACACTATTTAACATTCTTTCCGTCGTACAACAAAAGCTTCTTCCGCCAAAACCCAAATCCCCAAAAAAGGGACCATCCACATTTCAGATGCTGCGCGAAATGCAGGCCAAGGCGAAAAAAAGAAAATAGAAAATGGGAGATGAACCACACCGACCAAGACACCATCGTAGCGCTGTCCACTCCTGGAGGGTTTGGTGGAATAGCCGTCATTCGCCTGTCGGGTACATACTCTCTAAATATAATACACAATATCTTTTCTAAGGCCGGAAAGATTGCTCCGCAAAAAGCCTTATTGGGAAATATCCGCGATGACGGCGAGTTTCTGGACACGGCCGTCGTCACTTTTCATCAAGCCCCGCGTTCCTATACAGGAGAAGACGTCGTCGAAATCAGCTGCCACGGCAGTCCATATATTATCGATAGAATACTCGAGGCCTGCACTAAAAGCGGTGCGCGTCTGGCCGATCCCGGAGAGTTTACAAAGCGCGCCTTCCTCAATGGTAAAATGGATCTCAGTCAGGCTGAAGCGGTTTCGGAATTAATCTATTCCCGCACCAGAACGGCCCACCATTCCGCCGCAGCGATGCTGCGGGGCACTACCGGGCTCCAAATTGGAAGTCTTCGACAAACGTTGATCAATATCATCGCCTTTCTGGAACTCGAACTGGATTTTGGAGAGGAGGAAATCGACTTCCTCCCGAAAGAAACCGTGACCAAAAACATTACGCAACTGAATCGGCAGATCGATGGATTCGTCGAATCCTTCGAATATGGCCGCATGATAATGGAGGGTATTCGGGTTGCCATCATCGGCCCTCCCAATAGCGGCAAATCGAGCCTTTTCAATGCCTTTCTTCAGGAAGAGCGCGTAATCGTATCTCCCCATCCAGGTACAACCCGGGACACTATTGAAGAATCCTATAAACTGGAAGGGTACCATTTCCGCCTGATTGACACAGCCGGCTTGCGCGAAACCGAAGACGAGGTGGAACATATCGGGATTGATCGCGCTAAAAGAATTGCACTTGACGCAGATATCGTTCTTTTTGTCATCGATAATCGTGCTGTCGAATCAGAATATTTCCGGTATTTACCGGAAGACAAAGACAGAACCATATTTATACTAAACAAAGCCGATCTATTTTCGGCCCGAGAAATTCAGCGCCAAACCGCTTATGCTCAAAAAAGCGGTACGTTTCTATGCTCCGCAAAACAACGTACCGGGATACACGAGATCGCCACGGAAATCTTGAATCGAGTAAAGAGTAAAATACCGCAATCCGAGGAGGTGTTAATCACCCAAAAACGGCATCGCGATATTCTGGTTCGCTCCCAACACTATCTCAACAATGCCATTAACGCCATAGCATCGTCCCACCCCTCAGAAATTATTGTTATCGACCTGCGCGAGGCCCTCCAAACTTTGGACGAAATTCTCGGTAAAACGACCAACGAAGACATTCTGAATCTAATCTTTAGCGAATTTTGTATTGGGAAGTAGGGTTTCACGTGAAACGCAAGACAACCGTGGATTATGACGTTATCGTGGTCGGTGGCGGCCACGCCGGCGCCGAGGCCTGTCTGGCTACAGCCCGTCTCGGTCTCTCCACTCTCTTGGTCACTCTTGAGAAAGACGCCATCGTGCGGATGTCCTGCAATCCGGCAATCGGGGGGCTGGCCAAAGGCCATCTTGTAAGCGAAATCGATGCTCTCGGCGGAGAAATGGCAAGCATTATTGACCAGACTGGAATTCAGTTCAGAATCTTAAATCGATCTAAAGGACGGGCAGTGTGGTCACCACGGGCCCAGGCGGATAAAATCGAATATTCACGCGTAATGCAGGATCGTATTATCGCTCAGAGTCATCTTGAAATCCTCGAAGATTGTGCCGTTGGTATCGTGGTCGCTAACCATATTGTCAGGGCCGTTCGCACCGAAAAAAGCGGAATCATTGCCTGCCGCGCGCTAATACTCACTTGCGGTACCTTTTTAAACGGGCTAATTCATATCGGTCTTGAGCATTTTCCGGGCGGCCGAATCGACGAGCGTTCGGCGCGCGGAATAACCGAGTCTCTGGCGGAGCTGGGGATTGTATCCGGTCGACTTAAGACCGGCACTCCGCCGCGCATCAAAGCGAATACCATCGATTTCTCAAAAACAACCCTTCAATATGGCGACCAAACTCCCATTCCATTCTCTTATCGAACCAAATTTTTTAATCCCCCTAATATTCCTTGCTATATTACCCATACAAACGAGAAGACCCACGCGCTTCTCGCTTCTGGCCTCGATCGCTCGCCCTTATACACCGGCGTTATCAGAGGCATCGGTCCGCGCTATTGTCCGAGCATCGAGGATAAGATTTTTCGTTTTCGAGATAGAAACGCGCATCAAATATTTCTCGAGCCGGAATGGTTGAACGCCAACCAAATCTATGTCAACGGTTTTTCCACCAGTCTTCCTGTTGATATCCAGCAGAAAGCATTACAAAGTATCTCCGGACTGGAGGGGGCTGAGATCATTCGCCCGGGTTATGCCATTGAATATGATTTCTTCCCATCGCGACAGCTCTATCGTACGCTCGAATCGAAATTGATCGAAGGCTTATATATCGCCGGCCAGGTTAATGGTACTTCCGGATACGAAGAGGCGGCCGCGCTTGGCTTGATGGCCGGTATCAATGCCGCCAACAAGCTTCTCGGGGAACCGCCCTTTATTCTGGAAAGGTCAGAAGCATACATTGGTGTTCTTATCGATGATCTCATCGTCAAGAATCCGGAAGAACCGTATCGCATGTTCACGTCCAGCGCGGAGTATCGTCTTCTTTTACGTTTTGATAATGCCGATCGCCGTTTATCGGCCAAGGGCGCAGCTCTTGGTTTACTTCCTGCCAGTTATGCGTATATTGCCGCCCAAAAATCGAGCCTCGTCCAAACCGCTCTTACTTATTTTAAAAGTACCTTTCTGCCACCTGATCGGGCGAATGTCTTGTTATCACAAAAAAATCAGAATTCTCTCGTTTCCGGAGTTTCTCTACAGAAGCTCATCTGCCGCCCTGAGTTTCATATTGATGATATCCTGCCGGTTTTGCCGACGGAATTGCGTGATGAGCTGACCTCTTTTCCCGGACTGGGCGAGCAGGTGGAGCTTGACCTGAAATACGAGGGATATATCAACCGCCACCGGCAGACAATCGAATCAATGCGTAAGCACGAGGAATTTACCCTGCCCCCGTCCTTGAATTACGCGGCTTTAAAATCCATTACCAAGGAGGCTCGTGAAAAGTTGCATAAAATCCGGCCGGAGACACTCGGTCAGGCCGCTCGGATTCCCGGTGTGTCCCCGGCAGATATAACCGCGCTGATGATCATGTTAACCAAATAATCTGTTTCACGTGAAACAAATCGATCACTTCTATAATCTCTTTTTCGATCGTCTCTCCCGGACGGAAAGTTTCCAGAATTTTCTGGAGCGTATCGAATATTATAAAGAGCCTTTTTCGGTCGGCGGTATTCAAAATTCTTCTTTAAGTCTTTTTCTGCATAGCTTTTATCGGTCGGTCGCTACACGCTCTCTCGTCGTCTTACCCACATCCGCCGAAGCAGAAGATATCCGGGATGACTTAGAGCACTTCCTCGGACCTGACTCGGTCGGTTTTCTTCCTGATCCTGACATGCATACGGATTTATTTGCGGATATTGATAAGATATCGACATATTTCTATAACGATTGTATCGATAAACTTTTATGTAAATCCCCTCTGATTATCATCGCAACCGAGAAATCACTGTCTGCAAAGTTACCCACCCCCAAATCCGTGATTTCCAATAAGATCTTTCTGCGCGCAGATCGCCCCTTCAATCGTGACGAACTTATAAAAACTCTCGTAAAATTTGGGTATCAAAGAGAGACAACGGTGGAGTACCCTCTTGAATTTTGTGTGAAGGGTAGTATTGTGGATATCTATCCACCGAGCGCCGTAATGCCCTATCGGGTTGAGTTTTTCGAAGACCGCGTCGAGTCAATTCGCATGTTTAATCAGGAAAATCAAATCTCTGTCCGTAAATGTGATGAAATATCCATTTCCCCGGCTTCTTCCGCTTTTTTAAAAGAGGATGAAAGCGGGAATATTTTTTCTTATCTGGAACGGAATTCCGTCTTTTTTATTGCCCATCACGACTCACATGAATACGCCTTGATACCACCCGGATCTTTATGTAAGCGGGTCTTCTTGAACGATCTCCTGGAAACGGACATTGCCTTCTCCTTCGAACAACCCGTTTTTCAAAATATCCGTTTTCATAAATTCGAGGCCTATCTTTCGCGTCAATTTGAAAAATATCCCGCCGCCCAAGCCTATTTATTTTCGGATAATCGCAATCAGGTTGAGCGCCTCCGATCGCTGACCAAGCTTCCTAATCTCCATATCGTTGAAGCTTTTCTGTCTCATAGTGTTGAGTGCCCCGATCTTGGTTTTTTCTTCTATACAGACAACGATGTTTATTCGCGCGTCCGAAAGTCCTCCACTTTTAAAAACTTATCCCGGGAGTTGTCTGTTCAACCGATAGAGACGGAAGATATCGCTTTCGGCGATTTTATGGTTCACGTCAACTACGGTATTGGAAAATACACCGGTCTGGAAATTGTATCTGTTTTTGGCGCGGAACGTGAGTGTTTGGCTCTTGAATATCAAGGCGGGGATAAGGTTCTTGTTCCACTTGAAAGACTCCGCGATGTTCAGAAATACAAAGCCGCCGAAGGTATTTCACCAGTATTAAACAAGCTGGGATCTTCCGATTGGGAAAAAACCAAACTGCGCACTCGTCGTTCCGTGGAAGAAGTTACTACCGAAATCATCCAGCTTTATGCCGACCGGCTCCAATCCGCCGGCTTCTCTTTCTCGGCGGATTCGGCCCTGCAGACCCAGGTGGAATCCGAGTTTATTTACGAAGAGACGCCGGATCAGATTACAGCTACCCGCGAGATTAAAACCGACATGGAAAGCGCCCTGCCGATGGACCGTTTGTTGTGCGGCGATGTCGGCTTCGGTAAAACAGAAGTCGCCATTCGCGCCGCTTTTAAGTGTGTATCCGATTCCAAACAGGTTGCGATTCTGGTGCCGACGACAATTTTGGCGGATCAGCATTTTTCCACATTTCAGGAACGTTTAAAAAATTACCCGGTAAATGTGGCGCTTGTCTCCCGTTTCGTCAGCAGAAAAGAACTGTCGGCGACTTTCAACAGTCTGAAGACGGGACGGGTCGACATCGTAATCGGAACCCATCGTTTGCTTTCAGAAGATATTTCTTTTTATGATTTGGGCCTCTTAATTGTTGATGAAGAACACCGCTTCGGCGTCAAACATAAAGACCGTATCAAAAAAATACGCGCCAATTTCGACGTACTCTCGCTTTCGGCAACTCCAATTCCAAGAACGCTGCAGTTTTCCTTAATCGGTGCACGTGATTTTTCTTTAATCAATACGCCTCCAAAATCGCGCCTGCCTATCATGACCGAAATCATCACATTTGACAAAAACTTGATCGTCGGAGCCGTTTATCGGGAAGTCTCGCGCGGAGGTCAAATTTACTTTGTTCACAACGAGATAAAGTCTATCCATGTCGTCACCTCGAAACTTCGTGAAATGTTTCCGGATTTAACGATCGAGTTCGCTCACGGACAGATGAAAGAAAACGAAATTGAACCGATTATGAAGTCTTTCATCGAGGAAAAAATCGACATGCTTGTCTCGACGGCAATCATCGAATCGGGTATCGATATTCCCAACGTAAATACGATCTTTATCAATCGCGCTCATACTTTTGGCCTGGCTCAATTATATCAATTGCGCGGACGGGTCGGGCGTGGTAGCCGCCGCGCCTACGCTTATCTGATTGTTACCAATCCGAGCCGCCTGCAGCCTCACGCCATCAAGCGGCTGCAAACGATTCAACGATACACATCGCTGGGCTCCGGGTATTCGGTAGCACTGAAAGATCTAGAGATCCGCGGCGCCGGTAATATTTTTGGAGTAGAGCAGAGCGGTTCGATTCAGGCTGTTGGTTATGACCTTTACATGCAAATTCTGAAAGAGACTATCGACGCGCAAAAGCTGGATGTCTCGGAAGAACCGAGCCGCCGCCGGCCTCTTTTCAATAAAGTCGAGATCCTCTATCCCAATCCGGCGCTTTTCCCCGAAACCTATATTGCGACCGCCTCTCTTCGTCTCGATCTATATCACCGGCTTTCCGAATGTGAAGATATTGAGAACATCGATCGCCTGGAAGCCGAAATTACAGACCGTTTCGGAAAAATCCCGAACGAGGGAAATGCTATTCTGGAAATTTCTCGGATTCGGGTTTTGTGTTCATGGCTGGGGTTTAAGAAGTGTATTTATGAAAAAAACCTGCTAAAATTTGTATTAAGTGAAAAGACCCCCTTTGAATCGCTGGGTGGTTTTTTTGAACGGGTCAAATCGGTCTGCGAACAGCTCCGTTTTTCCCACAAATATACTCCGGGAGATCGTCTTCAATTGATCATTTTTCATAAGGGAGAAATTACATTTTTTGAGACGAAACAGTTCTTGTTTATCCTTTTCGACGCCGTTAACTTATGAAGTTTATTTAAAAAAACCGGGATGATTTTATGAAATCCAGATCCTTACCGTTTATCCTTTTAGGAATCGTTTTATTGACCCTCTCTCTCTGTTCCAGAAAACAAAAAGATCCTGTTTTGTTTCAATTTGGTTCTGATCGTGTTTATGTAAGCGATTTTTATAAATATAACTCCGAGTTCTATTTTAATAATTATCCGAATGAAGAAAAATTAAAAGTCGTTAACCGCTACTTTGTTAAAGAGTTAATGCTGTACGATGCATTAAAAAAAGATTACGCTTCTCAACAGGACATTGTCGCCAAAATCAATGAGCAAAGTAAAAATGCACTCATCCGGGTTTTCCTGGATCGCTCTATTCGCGATACGATAATCACCGAAGATATGATGATGCAAACTTATAACAATTCCGAAGATATCTTTAAAGCCACCCATCCTTTCGAAGAAGAGAAGAAACAAATTATCGATAAACTTATCAATCTTAACCGGGGACGTCTGCAACAAGCCTATTATAAATTTATCGAAGACACTAAATTCAACTTTGATGTTGTTCTGCAGGCCCCGGCAATCCAGTCTCTCGCCCAGCAATTCGCGGAAGAGAGAGATGGTTTTCAGCCGGACAGCACTCAGAATAAGACAACTCCGCTTGATATTTTAAAACGTGTCGGTGGCGACGAGGTTTTGGTCACATACAAACTCGGCAAAATTAAAACATCGGACCTGCTCGCAGAACTAGAGACGTACCCGGATCGCGTCCCGCCAAATCTGGATCAAATGGAAATGGTCAGCAGTATTCTGGATGCCATCGTTTTTCAGAATATTCTCCTCAATCTTGCTCACAATATGAAAATCGAAAGAGATCCCGATTATCTTCTGGATATGGACGAATTCCGAAAAGAAACTATCCTTACGGCCTACATCAATACAGAGATTGACGCTAAAATTAAACCGACCGACGGTGATATGCTGGCTTTCTATGAACACAACAAGGACAGCCTCTATTTGACAACCGCAAAGGCCGAGGTTCAGGAAATTTACCTGAAAGACCGGGAGTTGGCCGAGAAAATTCTCCGACGAGCTCTGCAGGGAGAAAATTTCGGGAAACTCGCCGATCAGCACACAACCCGTTTTACCGAAAAAGCGAAAAAGGGCTATCTCGGCTTTATTACCACCAAGCAATACGGCGGTATCGGGCGGGTTGCCCCGAATTTGGCCCCCAATACCGTCTATGGTGAGTTAATTCCGTCCGGAAAAGGATTCTCAATTATTAAAGTTTTTAACGTGCAGCCCTCTGTCCCCAAATCCTATGACCAGGTAGAGAGCCGTGTCCGCACCGATTGTTACAATGAAATAAAAAAATCTCTTCGAATGGAACTTTTACAGTCTTTAAAACAAAAATACAATGCGAAGATTTTCTTGGAAAACGTCGGTGTGACCGTTGCGGAGAGGTAAGGAGTGAATTGAACAGACGAATTTATCTTTTTTGTTTACTGGCCCTGTTTTCCTGCGCCGATAAAAACAAAGACACTCATTATATTGCCCGGGTGGGAAAGGCAACACTTTCCCAGAACGAGTTGAAAAACATGCTCTTCGAATCCAACTCACAACGCCAATTTGATCAAAACTACATTCATTCGCTCATCACATCGTGGATGAAGAAAGAAATTCTCTACCAGAAGGCCAAACAGTATCATTTCGAAAAAGACCCGGCTATCCAGTCCAAAGTGGATAATTTTTTCAGGGACCTGACGATTGATACTTTTATCAAGTATTATGTACAGACCAACGTGGCTATCTCCGAAAATGAAATCAAAGAATTCTACAATTCCAACAAAAAAAGTTATACTCGGAATACCGATGAAGCCCGGGTTTCACATATCATTCTTTCTGACCTGAATGATGCCCGGCATGTTAAAACCATTCTTAACTCCCGAAATGTCAAAGACCGGGAAATTTTGTTCGCTACCTATGCCTTCGAAACCAAAATCATACGCCGGGGAGAGGCGATCGACCAGATTGATAACACGGTTTTTGAAACACCTCCGCGCACCGTTCTGGCTCCCATCCCTTCTGACTACGGTTACCACGTTGTAGAGGTATTGGACCGGTTTCCAAAGGGTTCGATTCGTCCGCTCGTAGAGGTGCGCGATGAAATCATTCAAATCCTGACCCAGAGAAAAATTCAGGACTCTTATAACATATTGGTGGATAGCCTTCTTTCTACGGCAGATGTGGATATAAACGAAAACAATATATTAAAATTTACGAGTGTAATTAATGAATAAACGATTGTCTGTACTTTTTTTATTG
This sequence comes from uncultured bacterium, assembly GCA_964589175.1. Classification (GTDB taxonomy): domain Bacteria; phylum Fidelibacterota; class UBA2242; order UBA2242; family UBA2242; genus CAZPRY01. The sequence continues at coordinate 50,967 of CAZPRY010000002.1, read as the reverse complement.
CTCTTCTCTGTCGCCTTTGCACAGGATATTATTGACGGGATAGCCGCTATTGTTGGTGAAAATGTGATTTTGAAGAGTGAGGTGGAACAACTGGCGCGAATGAACGCCTCCCAGTTGCGCATCGATCCCCGGCAGGACCCGGTTAAATTTGAGTCTCTTAAAAAGAACGCCCTTGATGCACTCATTGATGAGAAAATTCTTGTTGAGCAGGCTAAACTCGACAGCATTGAGGTCAAGGACAGAGAAGTCGAGGCTATGCTGGAACAGCAGATTCAGGGAATTATCAGCCAGACCGGATCAATCGATAAAGCCGAAGAAATCCTGGGTAGTCCATTGACGAAAATTCGCAAGGAATACCGACCTATTATTCGTAATCGTCTGATCGTGGATAAACTGCGTTCTGAAAAATTCAACAGTATCTCAATTTCCCGGCGCGAGGTAAATGATTTCTATAAGGTCTATCGCGATAGTATGCCGGATATTCCTCCAACACTAGATTTCAGTCAAATTCTCTTTCAAATCAAACCCGGCGATCAGGAACAGGCACTCGCTCGAGAAAAAGCCGATTCTATTTTGTTGTGCATTAAAACCGGCGACGATTTTGCCGCTCTTGCCCGTCAATTTTCAGAAGATCCGGGTAGTGCCACAGAAGGAGGTGATCTTGGATATATCAGCCGAGGTGGCTTTATCAAGGAGTTCGAAGAGGTAGCTTACTCCCTGGAACCCCAGGAAATCAGTGCTGTGGTAAAAACAACTTTCGGTTATCATATCATTCAGCTTCTCGATAAAAAAGGTGAAAAAATCAATGTCCGTCATATTCTTATCTCGCCCAAAGTATCGGAAAAAAATATCTCAGATGCCCTAGATCTGGCCCGGGAGATTCGCAAACGCCTTGTAACCGAGTCTTTTCCTTTCGATTCGGCCGCCTTTTTTTATAGTGATGATTCCGACGCCAAATCCAATAAAGGCCGCATCGACCGGATACCCAAAAATCAAATTCAAAATCCGGAATTTCTGACTATATTGGATAGCATGAAGGTTGCCGATGTCAGTAGTGTTTTTCGCACCGATATGGGTTTTCACATTTTAAAACTTAATGGTATTTACGATGACAGTTGGCATACAATCGAACAATGGGCCCTTGAATATAAAAAATCAGATCTCTATCGTCAATGGATCTCTGAATTAAGATCTCAGTTTTATATCGATATTAAATAATGTTTTTATAGTGTTAATGAAGTGTGTATAAGTGTTGAAAAATCCCGCTCTTTTCACATTCATATCACTAGTTTTTTGAAAATCAATTTTTTATAAATTAATTTCACAAATTATTAACAGCTTTCAGCGCGCTTCCGTATTCTGTTTTTTCTGGATTTAGCATACTTATCAACAAATTCACACCCTAATAATTAATATAGTTTTTTCTAATATTCTAAACTTAATAATACTCTTATTTTACTTCTACTTTTCAGACTTAAAAATTCTTGTAAACATCTTATAATTTTGGTAAAATTGTAAGAATTTATATTCATTTGGAAGGAGTACTTTATATGCAATTTTCAGTTGACAAATCAACACTTCTTTCCCAGATTCAAAAAATTTCGAAAGTATCACCCACGCGGTCGACGATGCCGATTTTAAACAGCATTCTGTTTGAAGTAGAGGGAAATAACCTTACGCTGCGCAGCTCCGATATCGAAATTACCATGAGCACGACCTTTAAGGTCAATGGAATTCGGAACGGAAATCTGGCTATTCCGAACAGGATGATTCTGGACATAGTGAATGAGGTTGAGGAGGTCGATGTTGAATTTAATACTAACGAAGACGGTTTAATCACTTTGACCGCTGGAAAAGGTGTTTATGAAATTATGGGAAGACCCGGTGAGGAATTTCCTTCCGTTCCAAACGTAACACCGGTCAGTTCGCTCACTGTCGAAAACCACGTTCTTCGTCGCATGATTCATAAAACCATTATCGCCGTCAGCAGAGACGAATTGAAGCCGGCGCTGATGGGAGTACTCTTTCAAATTAGAAAGGATGAATTACATACGGTTGCGACTGACGGGCATCGTCTTGTTTATATATCTCGTAAAAATTTTACTTCCGATGAGTACGAAGGCGATGTGATCATTCCCACTAAATTTCTTAATTTGCTTTCCGGTTATCTCGATGTTGATGGTACTACTTCGATTACGCTGGGTGAAAATCATGTAAAAGTGGAACTGGATTCTACTGTTATTTTTTCACGCATTATCGATGAACAGTTTCCCGATTTCGCCAGCGTGATCCCCAAAGACAACAAGAAAATTCTGACGGCCAGCGTCGCCAAAATTATTGCAACAATCCGACGTGTCTCCATTTTTTCTAATAAAACAACGCATCAGATATCTTTTATCCTGAACCGGGATTCATCCAAAGTGAGTACTTTAAACCAGGAAAACCGCTCTTCGGCTGAGGAAGAAATTGAGGTAATTTATGATGCAGACGATATGGTGATCGGATATAACGCGGAATATCTGAAGGATATCCTGAGAAATGTCGAAACAGAAAATGTGATTATGAAACTAAACACGCCTATTAGCTCTTGTGTTGTCTTTCCCGAACAACAGGAGACCGACGAAGAGCTGACGATGTTGTTGATGCCCATTCGCCTAAACGATTGATATAGTAGGAAATCCGGTTAAAAAACAGTCCTACTATATTATAACCGATAAACATTTTTTTATTTTAGAGCATGGTCTTACAGAATTTGAGAGTTGTGAACTTTAGGGTATATACTGACTGTTTTTTTGAATTTAGCGAAAAAATGAACATCATAAAGGGCGACAACGGAAGCGGAAAAACATCACTTCTGGAAGCCATGCATGTTTTAGCGCTGACGAAGAGTTTTCGAACCAAAAACGACATGGATGTCATTAAGGCAAAAGATAACTATTTTCAGGTCTTTGGAGAATTTTTGAGTGATGCCGGGCAGACCCAGACCGTGAATGTTAATTATACGAAAAACGAGGGCAAGAAAGTTTTATTGAATCGGGTTGGCCTGCAGAAGAAGACAGATATTGTGGGAAAAATCCCGGTTATCGTTTTATCACCGGCCAACCAGCGCATAACTGAAGGCGGCCCGTCTGTGAGAAGAGATTTTATCAACAGGATCATTGCCCAGGTGGATCCGGAATATTTCTCGGCCTTGATTAAATATAAAAAGCGAATGCTCCAGCGTAACCGAATCCTGTATGATTACCGGCAAAAGGAGAACTATACGTACGATCCGTATGTCGAATCTTATGATGAATTGATTGCGGAAGCGGCGGACAAAATCTTCCATGCCCGGGTAAAATTCATTACGGACTTTACGCCCATTTTTCAAACTTTTTTCAAAGAGATTTTCCATAATGGAAACGATGTTTCGCTGCGCTTTCAATTTAACATGAATCCGGGTGATGGCGGATATAAAAAGACCTTTCTTTTAAAACTGGCGAAACAGTTTCGAAACGATCTGTTTTACGGGCGGACGACTTCCGGACCGCACTTGGATCAACTAACGATCAAACTGGGTAAAAATGAAGTGCGCCAGGTCGCCTCGCAGGGGGAACACAAGGTTGTGCTGGTGGCCCTGAAGATGGCCGAAAGCCAGTTTATCGGGGATATGCTGAACGAGCGCATTATTTTTCTTCTGGATGATCTCTTTTCGTTGCTGGACGTGAAACATTGCGTCAATATCTTGCAGGAAATCAGCCGCAAGAACCAGACATTTATCACTACAACCGACATCGAAAGCCTTCGTCATTTTGGCTTTGATCCGAACGAGGAGAATTTGAATATTTTAAATTTACCTATCGGAGAGTCCTGATGACGGTTACGATAGGCAACGCTGTTGAAAAATTACTGAAAAAGTTTCAGATTGAAAAACCGGTCAAACAGCGCCAGGCGTTATTCATATGGGATGAAATTGTGGGAGAGGCGATCGCCAGACACACCCAGGCGGAAGACGTGAAATATGATAAATTGTTCATCAAAGTCGATTCCCCGGTGTGGCGCAATGAACTTATCTTTCGACGTGAAGATATTTTGAATATGATCAATAGAAGGTTAGGAAACGTGAAAATTAAGGAGATAGTGCTACGGTAGGAAAAATTAAATTTACGGAAGCATCCGATTACAGCGCCGAGAAGATTACCGTTCTGAAGGGTTTAGACGCGGTGCGCAAACGGCCGGCTATGTATATCGGGGATACGGGTAAACGCGGACTCCACCATCTCGTTTTTGAGGTTGTCGATAATTCTATCGATGAGGCGCTGGCGGGCTTTTGCAAAAAGATTATCGTTACGATTCATGAAGACAACTCCGTGAGCGTTCTGGACGATGGCCGCGGTATTCCGGTAGACATACACAAAGAGGAAAAAAAACCGGCCCTTGAAGTAGTCATGACGGTTCTGCACGCCGGCGGCAAGTTTGATAAAGGTTCATATAAAGTATCCGGTGGTTTACATGGCGTTGGTGTCTCGGTGGTGAATGCTCTTTCCGAATGGTTGGAGGTAGAGGTTTACCGCAACAAGACAATCTATTCCCAGGCATATAAACGCGGCATCCCCGCCGGCCCGATGGTTGAAAAAGGAAAAACCCGCAAACAGGGCACCTACACCCGCTTTAAAGCCGATGTCGATATTTTCAAAAGAGTCGTTTATGAATTTGATATTCTGGAACACCGCATGCGGGAACTTGCGTTTCTAAACAGAGATCTGGAGGTCGTGCTGCGCGACGAGAGAGATGGTAATGAAGAGACCTTTCTCTACAAAGGCGGGTTGGCTGAGTTTGTCCAGTATCTCGATGAAACCAGGCCTTCGTTGCTGAATAAGCCGATCTCGATCGAGAAGGAGTCAGAGGGAGTGCCGGTGGAAGTCGCGATGCAGTATAACGCATCCTATTCCGAAAACATCTTCACGTTTGTGAACAATATCAACACGGTGGAAGGCGGCACGCATCTGGTTGGTTTCAAGACGGCCGTGACTCGTACGCTGAACAACTATGCCCAGAAAAACAACCTCTTCAAAAAGGAAAATTTTACACTTTCCGGTGAGGACGTCAGAGAGGGTTTGACGGCGGTCATCAGCATTAAGGTTGCAGAGCCCCAGTTCGAAGGACAGACCAAGACGAAACTGGGAAATTCGGAAATAAAGGGAATTGTCGATTCCGTCATCTCGGAAGCGTTGGCCGATTATCTGGAACAGAATCCGTCGCAGGGCCGCAAGATTATCGATAAGTGTCTTAACGCAGCCCGCTCCCGCGAGGCCGCCCGCAAGGCCCGCGAACTGACCCGCCGTAAAAGCGCCTTGGATATCGGTAATCTTCCGGGCAAACTGGCGGATTGCTCTACGAAAGATCCCAGTATGTGTGAATTGTACCTCGTCGAGGGCGATTCCGCCGGCGGCAGCGCCAAACAAGGCCGCGACCGCAGATACCAGGCGATTCTGCCGTTGCGCGGTAAAATCATCAATGTGGAGAAAGCCCGGATCGACAAGGTACTGGGAAACAATGAAATTCGTACGATTATCACGGCGGTCGGAACCGGTTTTACGGAAGAAGAGTTCGATATTGACAAGCTGCGCTATTTTAAAATCATCATTATGACGGATGCGGATGTTGACGGCAGCCATATCCGAACCCTTTTACTGACGTTCTTCTATCGTTATCTTCCAAGATTGATTGAAGACGGGCATATTTACATCGCCCAGCCGCCACTCTATCGCGTTTCGCAGAAGAAAAAAGAATCCTACGCCTATGACGACGACGAGAGGGACATCCTGGTCAAGCGCTTCCTCAAGGAGAGCAATACGAAAATCGATGTCCAGCGCTATAAAGGCTTGGGCGAGATGAATCCCGAACAGTTGTGGAGCACGACGATGGACCCCGAGAAACGCACTCTCATCAAAGTGACGATCGAAGATGCCGCGACGGTGGATAAAACATTCTCGATTCTCATGGGCGGTGACGTCGAACCGAGAAGAAATTTTATTCAAAAGAATGCAAAGTATGTTAGAAATCTGGATGTATAAGGATGAATAAGCAGGTAAATTTAGAGTTTCAAAGAGACAAAATTATTCCGGTAAACATCGACGTCGAGATGAAAGAGTCTTATCTCGACTACTCGATGTCGGTCATCGTTTCCCGGGCGCTGCCGGACGTTCGGGACGGTTTAAAGCCGGTGCACCGCAGAATTATGTACGGAATGTCCGACCTGGGGCTGGTGTTCAACCGGCCGACCAAAAAATGCGCGCGCATCGTCGGTGAAGTCATGGGCAAGTATCATCCGCACGGCGATGCGGCCGTCTACGATGCCCTGGTCAGAATGGCCCAAAGCTTTTCTCTGCGCTACCCACTGGTGGACGGGCAGGGAAACTTCGGTTCTATCGACGGAGACCGCGCCGCGGCGATGCGGTATACAGAGGCCCGGCTGAGCCGCATTTCCGGTGAGCTGCTGAGCGATATCGAGAAAGACACGGTGCTGTTTACCCCGAATTTCGACGAATCATTAAAAGAGCCGTCCGTTTTGCCGACTTCCGTGCCGTTGCTACTGATGAACGGCGCGAGCGGTATCGCGGTGGGCATGGCCACCAACATTCCGCCGCATAATCTCATCGAAGTCGCCAACGCGGCGATTTATCTTGTCGATCACCCCGATTGTACGATTGCGGAGCTGATGCAATTTATCAAGGGGCCGGATTTTCCCACAGCCGGTTTGATTATGGGACATAGCGGCATCCGGCAAGCTTATGAGACCGGAAAAGGAATTATCAAAATCCGGGCGCAGGCCTTTACCGAATCCAACAAAGCGGGCAAAGACAGTATCATTATCTCGGAGCTCCCCTACCAGGTGAACAAATCCAACCTGATCGAAAAGATCGCCGATCTGGTCCGTGAGAAAGTCCTGGAAGGTATTTCCGATATTCGTGACGAATCCGATAAAGAGGGCGTCCGGGTTGTTATCGAACTCAAGCGCGATGTGGTTCCGGAAGTCATTCTGAACCAGCTGTACAGCCACACGCAGTTACAGGAGAGTTTCGGCATCAACCTGCTGGCTCTTGTAGAGGGCATTCCGCGCCTGCTGAATCTGAAAGAGATTCTGCAGAATTTTGTCAAGTTCCGGCATGAAATCGTCGTAAAGCGCACGGAATTCGACCTGGCGGCCGCGAAGGAAAAGGCCCATATTCTGGAAGGTCTGAAGCTGGCACTGGAGAATATCGACGAGGTGATATCGATTATCCGTAAATCGGAATCACCGAGTGCCGCCAAAGATAAACTGATCGAGATTTTCGAATTTTCGGACCGCCAGGCGCAGGCGATTCTGGACATGAGACTGCAGCGCCTGACCAGCCTGGAAATTGAAAAAATCATCGAGGAATACAACCAGACGATGCTCTTGATTGCCGACCTGGAGGAAATTCTGGGAAGTGTCGAACGCAGAATGCAAATCATCAAAAGCGGGCTTGAATCGGTCCGCGAAAAATACGGCGATGCACGCCGAACGGCGATAATCGAAGACGACGGCGAATTTTCCATCGAGGACATGATCGCCGAAGAGGATATGGTCATTACGATCACCCATCTGGGATTTATCAAGCGATTCCCGGTGGACGCTTCCCGCCGCCAGAACCGGGGCGGACGAGGCAGCATGGGGGCGCAGACGAAAGACGATGATTTCGTTCAGAATCTTTTCATTGCCGGAACCCATGACCACATGCTTTTCTTTACCAACAAGGGGCGTTGCTACTGGTTGAAGGTGCATGAAATCCCACGGGGTGGGCGCGCAACCCGCGGTCGTGCGATCGTTAACCTGATTGAAACCCAGGCTGACGAGGAGATTCGGGCTGTTTTGAACGTCCGCGAGTTCGATGACGAACATTACGTGGTGATGGTCACCAAAAAAGGCACGATCAAGAAGACTGTTCTTGCCCAATTCGGCAATCCTCGCCGTACCGGTATCCGGGCGATCAACATCGGCGAAGACGACGATTTGATCGATGTAGTTATCACCGGCGGCGACCAGGACATTATCCTGGGAACGTCTTTTGGGAAATCTATTCGCTTCCGCGAATCGGATGTCCGGGCCATGGGCCGCACGGCGGCGGGCGTAAAAGGCATAAAATTAAGCGGCAAGGGCAATAGCGTGATCGGGATGGTGGTGGTTCGTCGCGAGGGCGGCACGCTCCTGGCGGTTTCGGAGCACGGTTATGGCAAGCGCACGGATATCAAGGATTATCCCGTGATCAATCGCGGCGGCGTCGGTGTCATAACCCTGAAAACCACGATTCGGAACGGCCGGATGGTTGCGCTGCTCGAGGTCGTTGATTCGGACGACCTGATGATTATTACCGAACAGGGTGTTCTGATCCGGCTTCCCGTCGAGATGATACGGACCATCAGTCGCAATACCCAGGGCGTGAAACTGATCCGGCTGGATGAAGGCGACCGAATTTCGGCTGTCACCAGGGTTGTTGAATCGGACGAAAGCCCCGAGGATGTTGACATCGAACCATTGTTTTTAGCGGGGGACAACGGGACCGACACAGAATAAATCGAAGGTCACAATCGCACCCGCTTACCGTATAGCCGCCGGTATCGGTGCATATTTTTTAGAATATGAGAAGTACGGATATTCAAGAGCGTGTATTTAAGAAGGTGATTTCGGGTTATTCTCCCGCGGAGGTCCGCGATTACCTGGACGAATTGGCCCGGGAAATCGATCTCTTACAGGCGAAAGTCCGGGAACTCCAGGAAAAGCTGGATGACCGGGAGGAGCGAATCAAGCATCAACACGAGGAAATACTGGAAAACGCCCAAAAAGGAGCAGCTCAACTGATCGCCGAAACGGAGAAAAGGGCCGCGGAAATCGTATCCGCAACCGAAGACAAGAGAAAAAAAACAGAAGCGACAATAGAGTCCCTGAAACACCAAAGAGACATGCTGCGTCGCTCGATTCAGCGAGCGCTGGCCCTGCAGAAAGATGCCCTCGAGATGCTCGATTCTCACGACCCCCAGGAGAAGTTTTTTTCAAAGGAGTAACCTTGCCGGGATCCGATACTATTCTTTTTAATCAGATAGAAAAGTTTTTAAAGGGGAAGCCGGTTCGACTGGCGGTCCAGATCTTTTTTTCTACCGGAGGGGATTCTTTTTTTAGCAGTAATTATTTACCTCTCGCAGAATCAGATTCTTTTTCGATCGTCTATGATCCTAAAGCCAGCGCGATTGTATTTCAAGAGACGGTTATTCCCGACATAGAATACTTTCGAGAGAAGATTCTTCTTTTGCGACGGCTCGCCGTAGGAAACATACTGTTATTCGATCAAGACAGCAGGCGCACCCATCAGGAATACTGTGGCTGCGTGATCAGCGACCATATCAATCTTTCCGGGCGCAATCCGTTAATAGGAGAAAATGATGAATGCGTTGGTACACGCTTTCCGGATATGTCGGCGGCCTATAATTCCGAAATAACGGAAATGATTTTGCGCTGTGCAAAAAAAGTTGACATCCGCCTGGAGAAAGGCGTTCTGCTGGCGTCGCGTGATTCCGAGGATTTTACAGAACTGGAGCGGCGCGCCGTCGACCTGGGACCGGTTTCAGTGGTTTCCGAAAAAATTGCTTATGGCACGATCGCAGCCGTGCATGCCGGGCTGCAGGTGGGTGCCGTCGTGTTCTACGGGACTGCCGCCGGAACGACGGCGCTCGGGCTTCTACCGGCCTGTATTTCGACAGTTGCGGCAATATAGGCCGTAATCCGTGACAGATACTTCGAGTCCGCTGGTCCGGCCGGAAAAATTTAGCCCGCCTGATAAACTTTTCATATATTACCTCTTGTGAAATTGTTGCGTGTTCAACTGGGTTGCGTTTTATCCGTCATCCTTTTCGGCGTTGGGATTTTACGATCCGATGGCCTTGCAAAACAGATTGATTCCATTGAAAACGAAAAGGTTTGGATTTATCTCAATACCGCAGCAATTCCTCGCGATGCAGAGCACCGTATTGCCTATCCCGATCGTACGGTTCGGCGTTTACGGAAAAACAATTGGGAGACGACGCAGACGGGGCCGGGAACCGGAGATTATGTTTTGCGAAAGGCTGATCTTGTGCACATAAAGCCTTTCTGTGGCAAGATCTACTTTTTTTCCCGATCCCTTAGCGCGATCAGCGCCAGCGTTCCGCGGGACAAACTGGATGCCTTGGCGCGGCTTGACGAGGTGTTGAAGATAGAGCGCGTCCGGGTGCTTGCTGTAGAGCGACCGGTGTTACCGTTTTCTGTGGCTGACGAGAAAATGATTGCCAAATCCGATCCCCGGAGTGATTTCTACGGCGTTACCTATGGACAACTGCAGCAGCTTAACATACCGGCGGTGCACGAGAGCGGTTTAAGCGGGAAAGGGGTGCGGATCGCCCTGTTTGATTCGGGCTTTTTTAAGAATCACGAGGTGTTCGATCGGCTGATCCAGGATGGCCGGCTGATCGCTGAACGGGATTTCATTTTTGGCGATAACAATGTGCAGGACGAAACCGCCGAAGATTCCACCTACGAAGGCAACCAGCAGTTTCATGGTGGTGAGGTCTGGAGCATCATCGCCGGCTACAAACCCTATGCGTATGTCGGCGTAGCCTACGACGCCGAGTTTCTTCTTGCGAAAACCGAGCGGCTGGGTTCCGAGACGCAGATTGAGGAAGATATGCTGGTGGCGGGCGTCGAGTGGGCCGACAGTCTTGGTGCGGATATCATGTCGACCTCTCTGGGCTATCGCGATTTCAATAATTTTGTCTATCCATTTACCGCCATGGACGGGCAGACGACTCCGGCGGCCAGAGCGGTTAATTGGGCCTTCGAGCGCGGCATTCTGTTCGTGGCGTCCGCCGGAAACGAGGCGAACAACCGTCTTTTTCCGGACGGCGGAATTTCTACGCCCGGCGATGCGCTGGGAACGCTGACCGTGGGAGCGGTTGATGAAAATAGCATTATTGCAGGCTTCAGTTCGTACGGCCCGACTTTTGACGGACGTACCAAGCCGGATCTTTGCGCCCGGGGTGTACGCTGCCGGGTTGCGACGGAAATAGGGTTCGGTACCTATGGAAGCAGAGCCGGGACGTCTTATTCGGCCCCGCTGATTACCGGCGCAGCGGCCCTGATCCTGGAAAAATATCCCCATTGGTGCCCCGCGGAAATCATCGCCGCGCTGAAAAATTTCTCCTCTTTAGCGGCGACACCGGATCAAGTCTATGGTTGGGGAATTCCGGATGTCTACCGGTCTATTTACGAGAGCGTTGATTCGGATTTTCCCTTGATTGGAAACAAAGTTGGGGAAATTACGGCTTTTCCAAATCCGGCCAATTCCAGCGTGAACCTGTTTTTTCAGTGGGGCGTATATGCGGCGGCCGGGGATGATCCGGTGGAACTGATGATTTTTGATATGCTGGGCAGAAAAGTGTACGGTTGGGACGTGTATCCCTCCGGCCGGGGGATGAAATACGTCGCCAGGTGGGACATGAAAGATACGGATGGAGCGCCGGTTCCTTCGGGCATATATATCATGAGTCTATCTTCGAAGAAAGAATTGAAAATGGGTCGCCTAACGGTCATCCGCTAAATTCCAGGCGATTGTGACCCATGACAACTTTTATGGAATCGTTAAGTCCAATTGGGGAGTATGGTTTTAATGGATAAAGATGAAATCGAGATAATTAAAAGAGTGCAGGCGGGGGACAGTATGGCCTTCCAGCGAATAATGGAAAGATACGGTGAGCGAGTCATGAGTTCCGCCTATCGTTTCACCAAAAACAGTCAGGATGCCGAGGACCTGTACCAGGAAACATTCATTCGCATTTATAAGAATATCCAGTCCTTTCGCTTCGAGAGCGAGTTTTTCACCTGGGCCTATCGGATTCTGACCAATCAGGCTTATAATTATTACCGGAAAAAGAAGCGGATGGTCACCGTCGACCCGGGCGAGGACAATTACCTCTGGGAAACGATCCCGAGCGATAGTGCGGATTCCGCCGATACAGAAACATTGCGTTCGTCGCTGCGCGCCCAAATCGACCAGGCCTTGCGCCAGCTATCTCCGCAGCAGCGAGTCGTTTTCATCATGAAACATTATGAAGGCAAAAAGATCAAGGATATTGCCGCGATATTGGATTGCACCGAAGGAACCGTCAAGCGCTATCTCTTTCGGGCCACCCGAAAACTTCAAACCATGTTAGTGAACGCATAGATATAGGGACAGACATGAAGAACCATAAGCATTTTGATGATTTACTTTTACAGTACTACTATGATGATGGCACCAACGCCGAACGGCAACTGTTTGAAGATCACCTGCGCGGCTGCGTACAATGCCGGGAGCAACTGGATCAGCTGCGCGCCATGAGCACAATCCTTTCGCAGGAGCCTGCCCCAAAACCATCCGCGGCTTTGCTGGAAAGGGCAAACCGGAGAGTCATGCACACCATTTTGGCCGGCAAGAAGAGACCGGTGTTCACAAAAATAAAAGAATTCTGGGAAGATCTGACGGAATCTCTCGAAATGGCCCTGGCGCGTCCGCGCTACCAATTGATTGCCGCCGGGACAATTTTTGCAGTTGGTATGTTAGTCGGCAAAATATGGTTGAGTTCCGGACTTCTCCATGATCCTCAGATGCTGGCCAATTTCGTGAATCGTGGCGCCTTACTTACATCGCAGGAGAAAGATGATTTTCAGAAGGCTTTTGCGAACTATATGCTGGGTGCCGGCGGCGCGGAAGTCTCCGATCTTGTTCAAAAGGACGGAGACGGTGATAATAATGGTATCGTGGAGGTGAATGTCAAAATTCAAAAGGATTTTGCCCTATCGGGCGGGCTGGATGACCCCACGATCCAGAATATGCTGCGCTATTCGGCTCTACGCGAAACAGACCCCGAGAAGAGGCTGGGTGCCGTGAAATTGCTTTCCAAAGTAAAGGCCAATCCGGGTACTGAAGAGACGATGATCGCTGTCCTTTTACGGGACAGCGTAGAATCCATTCGCCATAAATCCATGGAAAGCCTCGAATCGTACGCACTTTCCGAGCAAATTATCGAAGCCTACAAATCCGTGGCGCTGAACGACACAAGTTCGGAATTAAAGACGATGGCCCTGGATCGCCTGGCGATTCTGGAAACAGCAGACATTATTCCGATCTTCGCGCTGGTCGCATCTCAGGAGAAGGACGAACAGGTGAAACGTCAGGCAGAGCGGTACCTGGAACAAATACGTCAAAAATAAGAGAACCCCAAAGAGGGAGAAAAAAATGAAAACCCTGAATATCTTAACGGCAATAATTCTTGTAACCCTGACACTTCAGGCGGGCGAATACGAGATAAAGTTCGATGGCATGCGCTATATCGGCACCGTCGAAAAGACGTTTCCGGTGAAGGATGGTGGCCGGCTGGATATGCGCGATATCAAGGGCGATGTTTCCATCATCTGTGAAGCCCGTAACGATGTATATATTATTGAGAAGTTTCGAATCAACGCCTATTCGGAATCCAGCGCCGAGAAAATCCTGCAGGAATCCAAGGCGCGCTACCTGCAAAAAGGGAACGCGATAATCGTAGAGAGCATTGACAATTCCAAGCGTTATGACAGCGATTATTATGTAAAAGTCCCGATACGGTTCGATTTGAACGTAAATGCCTCCGGGGGCGATATCGACGTTGAGGCTGCCCGCGGAGATGTTGAGCTCAGCACCAGCGGCGGCGATATCGAAGTTGTCGATGTCGAGGGCAAACTGGATGTTCAAACTTCTGGGGGCGACATCACTTTGCGTCGTTACACGGGCAACTTCAGCGTTGTTACGTCGGGCGGCGATATTGAAATAAGTAAAGTAAAAGGCGATGCGTATATAAAAACGTCGGGCGGCGACATCACCGTAGATGACCTTGCCGGCGCGGGTGAGATAAAAACGTCGGGCGGCGATATTAATATCAATTTACTGACAGGCGCTAAATTTGTCGTTCGGACCTCCGGGGGCGACATCGGGGCGGACCGGGTCAGCGCAAATGTCTCGCTGCACACCTCTGGGGGCGACATCATTGTCGGAGATGTCAACGGCGAGCTGGAAATGCATACTTCGGGCGGCGATATTGAGATCAAGAACGCTCAAAAAAACCTGGACGCCAGCACCTCCGGGGGTGATATTGAAGTAGAGATGGTGGCGGGCAATGGGAAGCTGTATACTTCCGGCGGAAACATCGACGTAGATAGGGCGATGCAGGATATTGAAGCGCACACTTCCGGAGGCGATATTCTGATTTCAAACGCTATCGGCGCGATCGATGCCTATACCTCCGGCGGGAATATCGAGGCGGTGAAACGATATCAGAAGGACGTGAGCAATAACTCCGTCGCGCTCAGTAGTTCGGGGGGCGACGTGGTCCTGTTCCTGCCGGACGAAATCAAGGCTGACGTTTTTGCAGAAATCGTTATTCATGATCGCTGGGATGAGGGCGTCATCAGTTCCGATTTTCCGTTGAAGATAAGCCGCTCTGAAAAAGGTTCCCGGTTGATTCTGACGGGAGAAGGCCGGATCAACGGCGGTGGCGATAAAATAGTACTGAAAACATCGGATGGCGACATAAAGATTCGCAGAATGTTGGCAGAGTAATCGGTTTTATCCTCTGGGATTCGGGGGAACGCAATTTTAAAAGAGAGGCCTGCATTATGAAAGGTAAAGTAGCGGCTGTACTGATGTTGTGCGCCGCGGGTCTGCTGGCTCGCGATATTCGCGTGGATAATCTGGACATCCCCTTCAAAGGCGAAGAAGAGCTCGACGTGGTTATCGAATTCGGTTTGGGCAATCTCGAATTATCCCGCGGTACCATCAGCGATTACCTGATGAAGTCCATAATTGAGTATGATGCGGATATCGTCAAACCTGTAATCGATTATAAAGTGCTGGGTAATCGCGGCCGGCTGAAAATGTACACGGAAAATTTCGACGAAACGCCTTTCAAGGGCTGGAAAAAACGGGACAGGGAATTGTCCGGTGATTTGCGCAAGAACCATTGGACCCTGGAATTTAATCGCTCGGTCCCGACCAGCTTTGATATTGAGCTCGGTTTGGGCAAAGGCCGCCTGGATTTCACGGACCTGAAAATCAGTGACCTCAGCCTGGAGTGTGGACTGAGTGATGTTGTCGTGGAATTTCGGAAGAGAAATGACGAGCGGATCCGCAATCTTTCGCTGGAAGCCGGGCTTGGGAACGTGGAACTTTTCGGCCTGGGATTTGCCAATATCGAAAGATTCGATGTGGAGTGCGGATTGGGTTCGACCCGCTTGAATTTCGAAGGTGATATCACCCAAAACATGAAAGGGCGCATTTCAGTGGGACTGGGTTCGGTGGCGGTGGAAATTCCCGATAATGTGGGTGTCGAGATCGAGGCCGAGAGCTCTTTTCTCTCTTCGCTGAATTTAAAGGATTTTGACGAGATTGATGAAGATGTCTATCGCAGCGAGAACTGGCGAAAGACAAAATATAAGATTTACATGGTGATCGAAATTGGCTTGGGAAGCGTCGACATTGATTGGGTGAAATAAAAGCTACCGAATATACTTTTGTAAAATAATAAAAAGGCAGCACTCGAAGTGCTGCCTTTTTTTATTCGTCTTCGAGATAGTCTTCGCGGATCAGAACGAGAATGTAAGAATGGGGTACGATGACGTATTTTTTTTCTTCAAGCTCAATCTCGATTGCAGACTTTCGGAGAAAAATGGCGTAATCGCCCTCTTCTGCCTGCAGCGGGAAATATTCGGGCTCTTTAATTTTGTTGGACCAGGGCTCATCGTCTTCGTCGTCGGGCATGGGGATCGGGATTCCGGGGCCGACCTTGACGACATAGCCACCCTGGACTTTTTCCTTTTCCCTGACCCCGGGAGGTAAATAGAGCCCGGTTGGCGTTTTGTTCTGATCGGAGTCAGGGGCGATGAGCACCCGATCCCCGACTAAGATGATTTCACGTTCAGCTTTCATTTTGATAATTTACGACAGTTCCCCGAATTTCTGAAGGGCAATTATCGGACCGCTGTTCTCCGGCGGCGCCGGCCGAAAATTACGGATCGCAGATATTAATTTGATGAATCGGGTGGTCTCCCTCAAAAAATATCGGTAACTTTTAGAACTTTAAAAGGACTAATGTTTTGGCTCGTGCAAATTAAAGCGAAAGAGCTGCAAAGGGAGGACCTGAATCGTGAAAAATGAAATTTTAGACGTGATTATTATCGGGGGGGGGCCGGCAGGTTTTACGTCGGGTATTTATACATCGCGCGAAAAACTGAACACTCTATTGCTCGAAAAATCGATGTGCGGCGGTCTGCCGGCAATAACGGACCTGATCGAAAATTATCCGGGATTTCCCGAG
The DNA here is from genome assembly GCA_964589175.1 of uncultured bacterium. Lineage (GTDB taxonomy): Bacteria > Fidelibacterota > UBA2242 > UBA2242 > UBA2242 > CAZPRY01. The sequence goes on along the minus strand of CAZPRY010000002.1, from coordinate 34,554 downwards.
GGAATATCCGGAATGGAACTGGTGAGCAGGTTCCGCCGGCAGGCAGAGAAGTTTGGGGTTAACATTCGCGAATATGAAGGCGTGCAGAGCATCATACCCGGTGACGGTGTTATCCGCGTACGAACGGAGAATGGTGAATATATCACCAGAACGGTGATCATTGCGACCGGCGGCCTGCCCCGAAAAATCAATGTTCCGGGTGAAACCGAATATATCGGTAAAGGCGTGTCTTATTGTGCAACCTGCGACGGCCCCTTCTATCGGGACGCGGAAATAGCCGTTATCGGTGGAGGAGACGCGGCGATACAGGAGGCCATTTTCCTGACCAAGTTTGCCCGCAAGGTAACCGTGATTCATCGGCGCGATAAACTCCGGGCCTCCCCAATTCTGCAGCAACGGGCGTTTGCCAACGAGAAAATCGATTTTCTGTGGGATTCGGTTCCGGTCGAGATCGCCGGCGAGGAGCTCGTGAAATCCATAACCGTGAAAAATGTCAAAACCGGGCAGTTCGATGCGCTCAACGTCGAAGGTGTTTTTATCTTCATTGGTTGGAATCCCAATACGGGCTTTGTCAGGGATTTGCTGAAACTGGATGAAGCCGGCCATATCATTACCGACACTTATCTGCGTACGAATATTGAGGGAATATTTGCTGTCGGCGATGTGCGCTCGAAAAAGTTTCGTCAAATTGCCGAAGCCTGCGGGGATGCCACCGTCGGCGCCCTGGCGGCTTCCGAATATATAAGCGATCTGAATTAAATCTGTCTGGTTTGAATAGCGATCCGTATTTTGATTGCTGTCGGTGACCTTTTCCGGTTTCAGCCTTTCCGGAAAATTGTTAAACTTCCGGCGATTGGCTTTTACCCGGTTGGATCCAATCGAGAGCCATTCCGGGCTTGGGCTTGATTTTTCAATCAATGTTTGGGGGATTCTTATGGGGCGGAAAATCAGTCTGTTTTCAGCTGGTATTATTTTTCTGATCATTTTCTTCGAATTAACAGGTCCGGTGGCGGCCTGCACGACGGGATTGGCAGCGGGCAGCGCAACCCGCCACGGTCGGCCGTTGCTATGGAAGAATCGGGATTCCGGCAACCGGGAGAATGAGGTTGCCTTTTTCCGTCACGGCGACACTTGGTTTTTGGGAATTATCAATGCCGATGACACCACGCAGGTGTGGGCGGGCGTGAATAACCACGGTTTCGCCATCATGAACGCCGAGTCCCTGGACATGGCGGTTCAGGGGGAAGCGACGGAGTATGACGACGAGGGCTATTTCATGAAAGCGGCGCTGCTTCGCTGCCGCACGATCGACGATTTTGAGATGATGCTCCGCGAAACCAATTCCCCCGGCCGAAAAGTGACCAGCAACTTTGGCGCCATCGACGCCTTGGGAGCCGCGGCTTTTTTCGAGACCGGTAACCATGAATACTTTCGCTTTGATGCGTCCGATACGCCAGATGGTTTCCTGGTCCGCGCTAATTTTGCCACGCAAGCCCGTTCCGAAGAAGGGTACGGGAAAATCCGTTTTCAGCGAGCCGCGGAACTTTTCGGGGCGGCAGCCCGCAAACGACATCTGGATGCACGCTATGTCATCGGGCGTGTTTCTCCGGATGTGTTTTTGGAGAGTAGCGAAGACGGGACGGAAGAAACTGTGCGCGCTCAAGACACCGTGAATCGCTTTCGTTCGGTGGCCGCCGCCATATTTGAGGGTGCCCATCGTGGCGAAAACCGGGAGATGACGACATTTTGGTGTACGTTGGGCGAACCCGCCGCCTCCGTCTCCATACCGCTCTGGACATATGCGCAGGGCGTTCCGGCGCTTCTGGATTCTCCCGGCGGATCGTCCTTTAATCAGGCTTTCCGGGAATTGAAGGACGGTTTATATCCCGGAGAAAATCCGCAAATGCTCTCTCTTGAAAAACTTCGTGGACTTCGTGAAGAGCTCGATAGAACGCAGGCAAAAATATTTCGTAAAACCCGCAGACAGCGGCTATTTTGGAATATTCGTAAGCCGTCCCGTGCACAGGTAGCGATATTTCAGGAAGAAATGGCGCGGCTAGCTATGCGAAAAGCGACAAAATTGAAACAATCCTTTATATCCGATTGACCGATAACTCTTACAAAAACGTTTTTCACGTGAAAATATGATCGATAAGAACGATTAAATCATTGATCGGTTCGGCACTTATATGAAATGGGAATTCGGGGAAATGCGATATAATATTCGCAACGCACTCGAGAAAATTTTTTAGGTCGATAATGTACTATTTATTGGGAAAAAGGAATTGAATATCCTGAATACCTTCCCGAAAGATTTGGAACGAAGCCTTTTCTTCTTCATTGAAGGCCGGTATAATGTCCCACGCCGGCCATGTATATCGATCGGAAGAAAGGATTTGATTTTGATAGGATATGGTTACCGCAATGCCGTCGGTGGTTGTGGTCTCCCGTTCTCGGGTTGAGCGCTCGTCATCCATAACCTGTAAGCGACTTGGATCGGTTACCTGCAGTAGCGTCCAGGGCAAGCGGATCTCTATTTCTCTGGAAGAGAACACTACGGCATCCAGAGACGTTGGTGTCTCATCGACGGATCGTATGCGTAGATTTCCGATGTCTTGAATGGAGTACTCGTGCCAGTTGTTCTTCCATTTTACCGGAATCCAGGGAGCGCCATCGCTTGGAATGGAATGGAAAAATTGCTGCGGCCCGGAGACGCCGTGCCAGATTCCGAATAGATCATAAGCCTGTGTGACATATAACCGGGCAGAATCGGGAAGTACAATATTCAGGGCGAATTCCGCCCGGTTGGAAATGGGGAGACCGTTGGGAAGGATTGACTCACCCAGATCGGAGCGGTAACTGTCATAAGCCACAATGATTGTGTCGCTCGCTTGAATTTCCGAGGAAAACAGAATTTTTAAATAGAAGAACTCATTGTCCGCCGAGGCCAGCAACTCCTGTAATTTTCCGTCACTCTTGCGGGCGATCTGGGAATAATCGGGAGCTCCGACCGTAAATTTGATTAATCCGTAGTTCTGTTCCGAAGCAGTAACATTATGCCAGAAATGGCGACGATCTGCACCCGATTCCAGCGGCGAGGTGATCCAGGCGTTTTTGAACCATTCGTCGATCCAGGAAAAAAGAAATCCGCCGCCGCACCCGGTATCCCAAATATTATGAATCATCCGAACGTCGAATTGTCCCTGCTGCTGTTCATCCAAACCACCGTGGTCCATACCGCTATGAGCGTCATGTGCATTTCCCCAACTGGATGGAACACCATATTCGGCAATTAGCAACGGTTTATGTTGGTAATGCTCATTTAGATCATACAAGTAGCCAAGATAGCTGTTCGGACCGTAGGCATCACTGAATTGTTGATAGGAGCTGTCGTCACTTATAAAATCGGGATAGTACGGATAGGCGTGGTAGCTGGCAAAGTAACCCGCCGGGGCATTCTGCGTTTCGAGATTATCCAGGTCGATTGAAACCGTATCTTCCTGGCTGTAGGGATACGGCCGCTCTGAGGGGTGTTTTAGCGGGTCTAGGGTTGGCCAGGAGGAAATGCTGACCGGGCGCTGTTCGCCGTACGTATCTCTTTCGTAAACAATGCTATGATCGATTCGGGCGGCAAGCCAGGTCTCGGTTGGGGTGCCCTCGTGAAGCTCCACGGCGGATCCAGTAAAACTAACGTTTTGTGCGTGCAGGGAATCCGTATGGATAATTTCATAGGAATAGATCTCTCGCCCAAGAATGTATCCCATAACCCAGGGGGAAACATCACTGGTATATTGCCCATATGCCCGGCCGAAGCGGTGCCCGATCTCACGGTTTCCGTGTATACAGTCGATGACCTCTTCAAGATCATCATCGAATTTTTCTGTTTGCGTAAATAGATCCGCGGACTCGTATTCTTCGTCAAGCCAAATTCCCTGGAACAGCAGGATTGGGTGTTCCGGATTTTCACGGTTGTATTGCGCTAATTTCTCGTAAAAACGGGGATAGTGTAGTGTATATACCCGAATGCTGTTAAAACCGACCTCGGCGATTTGGCGCAGCCACAGATGATATTGTTCCCGGGTAGCGGCCATCTCTCCCGGCTGGGTTCCGGGAACAGCCACCCCGAGATTAATTCCGTTCATAAAAACGGAGCTGTAATCCTCACCGTTCCAGATCGATAGATATTTTCCCTTGACGGCATATAGAACGGGGTGTTTTCTGAAAACAGTGAAATTATTCGGGGTGTCGTCGGTGAGAGTGATTCCCTCCCGGCTGGAGGTTTCCACGCCCTCGCCCTCGATGATGATTCTATAGGTGATTTTGGCGTATAATTGATCTGTGTCCGGTTGTACCGGCACGGGCCCGGAGACGCCGCCGCTCCCCTCAACTAATAGTGTTTTGAGGGTTTCAACCTGGCGCGGAGTGGAAAAGTGCACGAAATATATTCCGCTGTGTACACGCCGGCCGGCGTCATTATGGGCGTTCCACTCCAATTGATGGATGCCGGCGCCATATTCCGCTTTTTCGAAGGAACGGACAAGTTGCCCCAGTATATTGTAAATCCGTATCTCAATTTCCGCCGGCTGATAGACATAAAATGGTATAAATGTGTTTTGTTGAAACGGGTTCGGGTAATTCTGTAAAACAGCGAACGTTTTGATATCCTTTTCCCGGAACAGGGGCAGCGCGATACTATATTGTCCACCGGAATCGGTACTGGTACTGAAAAGAAGGCTGTCGTTATCCTGGTCTACAAAGTAAATGTTGGTATATTTTACCGGAAAGCCGAGAAAGTCGGTGATGCGGCCGTTTAGGATAATTTGATTTTCATCTCCTGAACAGGGCAATACCAATACAGTCCAAAGGAAGAAGAGCAAAATCAGGATAGTTTTTCGTGATCTTTTCGGCATATATATAAAATATGGGCAATAAATTTAAAAATATAGTAAAAAATGTTTCTTCCCGCTTTAGTTCGTTTCATACCCACGAACGCTGTTTTTATCTTGGAAGAACGAAGCGCTTAATTTGAGTTTTTGATGAATAATTTGACATCTACTGAAAATAGTTCCTATTTTATAGTTGAAAAAATAGTACATGAAGTAATTTTAAACTGGATTTTTACAGGAGGCCGCTGATTATGACGCATACGAAAAACATATCAATCATTCGGGGTATTTTACTTGTTGCGATCGGTGTTTTGCTGCTGGCGCTCCAGATTGTCGAAAGCGCTCGAGAGGCCGTCGTTTTTTTCCTGATTGGCGGCACACTGCTGGCTATTTATTTTTACCGCAACAACCGGGCTTATGGCGCGGCGGGTTGTGTCTTGCTGGGACTGGGATTAGGCAAACTGGGCCAGAGCATTTTCCCGCAGTCCGGAGATTTTATTTCCATCGGTCTGGGGCTGGGTTTCCTGTCATTCGCCTTGATCGTTTACCTTTACGAAGAAAAAAAGGAATCCTGGCCGCTGATTCCGGGCGGGATACTTTTGGGGACCGGTATCTTTACGGCCCTCCCGGGCTTCATCCGCGGGCTTTCGCTGGCCTGGCCGTTGCTTTTGGTGGTCGCCGGAATCGTATTTTTAGTGCTTGAAGCGCGTAAGGATCGGGCAACTCAATAAGACCATTCCCGTTGATTGAACACTCCTCCGTCACCGTAAACGCAATAAAAGATTACCATCGGTCGCAATGCACGTAGCTTTCCTCGAACTGTGTTCGGGATTGCTTTTCCTCGGCGGGTTTACCAACAGCGATGAAACAGAAAATTTTGATATTGGGAGGCAACTCTATGTGTCCGTGCAGAACATTTTTTTCTTCATCACGGGGATGATAACCGATCCAGACACCGCCGAGCCCTAATTCCGGCAAGGCCAGGAGGATGTTCTCGGTAGCGGCCGCACAGTCCTGATCCCAGCGCCGGGGTGATTTTTGAATATCACCGCAGACGGCGAAAGCCAGCGGTGCCCGGTAGAGCATTTTGGCGTAAGGGTGCAGTTCCGCGATGTGATCCAGAATCTCCCGCTTGCGGATCACGATAAAATGCCAGGGTTTCCGATTGTGGGCCGAAGGTGCCGCCATAGCTGCTTCAAGCAGGAGGTGAACAGCGCTTTCGGAGACATCATCTCCAGTGAAAGCGCGGATACTGCGGCGACGAAAAATATAATCAAGTGACATAAAGACCCCGGTTTACGAATAATATTTTTGCCAGAGGTAAAAAGTGATCAGGGGAAACAGGATGAGCAGGGCGAAGGAAAAACTCATTGTCCGATTGGCGGTTACACCGAAAATCAGGAAAATACCGGCAAGCAGAACCGGATGCAAAAACACGATAGTCAATTTGAAGTCCATGACAATCAGGCTATAGAGAAACAGGAACAGGGACAGACAGCTGACGATAATCTCAATGGCAAATCGCTGCCGGACCGTGTCCCGCTCCGGGGGCAGTTCGAAAATGAAATCCGGGGCGTGTTCGATATGCCGCTTACAATACCAGATGCTTTTCTCGGCGACACGCGGAACGGGAAGTGTTTTGAATTGCCAGAGTGTTGAAACCGGGGTCGTGTCCGCGCGACCGCATATGACGCAGGGATGTTTATTCAAGTGTGGCCGGGTAACATAGGTGGCACCTCCGATCACGAGCAGGTATGCTATCAGGGCATTCAGAATAATGGCGGGATTGGATCCCTTCTGTATATTTTCGAGGAATTTCTTAAACATGTTTTTCCAATGGCTGAAAAATCCGCACTTCGCAGAGAAGGGGCGGATTATTCTAGAAACAGCGCCGGTTGCGGATGATTATTCAGGATACAGGCTCTGGAGATATTCGATATAGTCCCGGGGCAGCATCCAGTACAGGGCCTGTTCCAGGATAAAATCGAGCAGTTCCTTGTTGGCGATCGAATTGGTGGAGTGGGGAGTGATATATAAGAAGGCCTCCACTTCTTTTTCGTCGGGCATCAGGACGAGTTTGTTCAGTTTCTGATAAGTTCCGAGATCTACTTCTTCTTTGCTGTCCAGATGATGGATGTCCTTACACGAGAGGCACCAGACAACGCCCCAGACGGCACGGCCTTTTTGCTCGACAATTGTGGCTTTACCCAGAGCATTGAAAACCAATTTATGATTGGGTAATTTGGCGATTCCCTCGAAAGATATACCGGGGCAAATCTTTCGGACAACATCCTCATTCATATTGTCGGCAAAAGCAAAATACAGACGTGAACCTATCATGTTACTCCCTAATCCTATAGCATATAGATCCAGCTCGTCAAACAACAGAACGAAAGTACGGAAAATATGGATGTAAAATCAAGTTGATTTTTTAATTCTTGATGGGTATTCTCTATCAAAATGATGGGAAGGGATGAAAGAAGACCGGGCCGGGTCGCGGGTCAGTAGCCGAGCGCACTTAAAATTTTCTCGGTATTCAGAACGTTCTGGTGCATTTTTGTAAAAACCATCTCTTCCAGTTCTGCGGCGGTCTGAATCTCCATTGATCGGGAAGTGTTGAGTGGCATGATGATATCGCCAAGGTATTCTGTCTGTAGAACATCGTCATCGGATACGATCAGATGGTAGAGATCCCGGACATGTTTTAAGAAATAGTAGTCGTTCATGATCTCTTCAAGGATCTTTTTGTGACCCGGGAGAAGGTTGCGGATCTGAATAAAAAGGCGAGGTGAGATCGGGTAGCGGATCAGGAAATGGGCCTTAAGGATGAACAAAAAATTTTCCATATCGCGCAAACCGCCCGGATTCTCTTTGATGTCCATCCCCGGAACGCCTTCGACGGGGGGCTGGCTTTCACGCAACTCCAGGAGCAGGAAATCGATAAATTTCGCTTTGCGCTCGTAGATGTAGGGCAGAATTAATTCTTTTTCGTACGATTCTTCAAGGTGGGCGCTGCCCACAACCATGCGGGCCCCGAGGAGTTGGGATTGATCGATAAAAGCAAATTCATCCGGCTGCTCGAAGAAATCCTTCAGATTGCGGAAGGTGGTGACGTAGTTTCTGAAGTGGTCCGCAAAACGGTAGTGCGGCATGATCGCGCGCTGAATGATGCGCTTGTTCATCTTGAGAATAATTTTATTGGCAAAATCGAGGATGTTTTCGTCGTCTGAGTTGAGCAGGATGATAAGGTCGTAATCATCGTCAAAGGCCTGGCTGCGGGCATGTCCGCCGGCCGTAAAAATAGCCAGAAGGTCACGGGTCTGGGGCGCGTTCTTCATGGTCTTGGTGACCTCCTCGCGGCAGAGGTCGAAGAGTATGCGGATGTAATTGTCCGAGAATATCGTGAATTCTTTGTTGATCGTGTGAATGTCCATGCCGTTAACGGTATTGATGCCCAGGCGCAGGAACTCGAAGTCATAATAATCACTCAGACGGTTCAGCTTCTCGGAAATCGTATCGAAGTTATCCAGGTTGCGCAGGAAACCGTCGGCCAGCTGCCGGTATTTGGGCGGATTGTTCAGGGAGATGGTGTAGTACGCATATTTGTTGAAGACCTTGTGAATGAAACGCCGGAAGTAATGGCTGCTGTAACGGTAAAGGCGGCAGAGCGTAAGCAGGCGCTTCTTCATCCGATAGGTTTCGCGGTGCCAGATTTTGCGGTCGAGCAATTTAATGAGCTTGTATAGTTGATCGTCGGACAGAATCGCCAGGAAATTGTTCATGGTCTGGGTATAAAAAATCATCACGCGACTGAGACGGCTGATGTTGTGCAGGGAATTGTCCAGAAGATCGATGAAGGCCGAAGTGAAGGACCGGATCAAGGGCGATTCGATCATCTCTGGCCTTTTTTCGGTAATGATGGTAATCAGCGAAATCATGGTATAAGGTGAAAGACTGCCCCATTTAACATATAACTCGATGATTTTGGGCAGGTGTTTTGCCGGAATTTTATCGAAGTCATTCAAAAACCGATCGAGCAGCACCCGGTCGTCCCGTTGAAACGCTTTCAGAAAATCATCCCAAAAACGGGTTCCACTGAAAAAACGGCACTTGCGCATAAAATCGAGCACAACATTACCCGCGTACTGCATACCCGTATTTCCGTCATCCGATAAATGCGTGATCGGATAAAAAATGGTGATATTGTCGAGATGCCGGGTGACTTGCTGTACCAGATTCTCGGCGCCCAGGCGGGCGGTCTTCAGATGATCCTGATAATGGATCAGGAGCTGCGTATAGGCCGAGGCAAAATTTTTATCTTCATAACCCATGGCATTCGCAACGCCCTGCAGGGACTGAACGATATTGGGGTCTTCGATGGAGATTTCCTCTTCCTGGATGATGAAAAGTTGGTGGAGAAAGCGGAAGGTTTCGAAGAACGTAAAGGCATTGTGAATCCGGATATAGTTTTCATAATTGGCGGCATCGGTGCGGATCAGTTCGTCCAAAACATCCAGGGCGGTGTAGCGCTCGATGCCTTTCCAGGTTTTTAAGGCGAAAATAACGGCTTTGATCATGCGCAGCGCGTCGTTCTTGGGATTGAGCACGTCTTCGGGGGGCTCGGTCATGATCAGATCCCGGATTTCACCCAGCAATCCCCGTAGGCAGCCCTCGTGGTATTTGTTTTGTTCCCCCTCGCGGAAATAATAACGGTTGAGGACTTCCCGCTTAAAATCGAGGAAGAGTGAGGAGCGCCCCAGGATCGGAACCGCGTTCAGCATCTCGCTCAGAATAACGACATCCTGAATCTGGGAATCCAGCAGGTCGTGGTATTCTTGGATGGAGGCCGAATACCCCCGTGCGCCGACATGTTCCGAAAGATGGAAATGAAGCGCACTGGCATGTTTTAACATCTCGGTATTCAGGAAACCGAAAGCAGCGTTAATCGTATCCCGGTTTTGGAGACCGGTATCGATCACGCCGATATCGATATCGTCCTGATCAACGCGGGTCCCCACGCTGCAGACCACATAATCCGGGCGTGACCGGTTCTTGAAGAATACGTTGAGCAACGTTTTCATGTAAGCTGCGGAGAGCGAACGGAAGTCGCTGCCGGTGCGTTGCAGAAACAATTTGAATACGTTATAGCGATTAGCGTCGGTGGTCAGGTTCAATTGCAGGACATCGAGAGCCTTGATGTTCATCAGCAGGAACTGAAGCGAGTAGTAACAGCCCAACAGTTCCAGCACCGTTTCGCGATCATCGACAAGGCGGGTGATCAATCCCATTTCCTTGTAGGGTGTCTGCGAAAAACGAAGCAGATAGAATTGGTCGATCAGGCCCTCTTGATCGATCAAAGAAACCAGACCATCCAGGTACTTGTTGATATTCAGAATATGTTTATGATGATGGTTGCCGAGAGCGGCGACACGTCCTTCCAGATCAAGAGTCGAGTAGTCGATATTATGGTTCACAGTTTTTAGTAGCGCCCCGGGATTCGCGAATGAATTAGATCAGCTCCCCATGTTCCTGTAGCCAGGCGGTAGCGAGTGCAACCCCGGTCTCGAAAGCTTCCAGGTTTAGCTCTTCCGTCCCCCGCGGGACCCGTGCCTTGATCGCCTGCCGGACGGCGTTTTCCGAAACAACCCCCGAGAGTTTTGTGATAATTCCGAGTGAAATGATATTGGCCACCATAAATTTACCCAGGCGCTCGACGGCGCTCTGGATGATCGGCAGGCTGACAATCCGGAAGCTACCTTCCGGGGCCTGGGTTACCATCTGAGAGTCGATCAGAAGAATGCCGTTTTGTTTCAGATCGCCCACATATTTTTCACAAGCTTCCTGTGTAAGGGCTAATAATATATCCAGATTTTCGGCTTTGGGGTAATCGATGTCTCCATCGGAAATAATCACTTCGGAACGGCTGGCACCGCCGCGTGCCTCGGGACCGTAGGACTGACTCTGCGTGGCATTGTGCCCGTCGTAGATCGCCGCCGCCTCGGCCAGTACCTTGCCAACCAGGATTAGCCCCTGGCCGCCGGCACCGCTTAAACGCACTTCATATCGGAATGACATAGATTGTCCTCCATTGTATTATTTTTTTCGTAGAGCCGCTTTTTCCTGAACGCTCTCATACAGTACGGAATAGGGCGGCTGTTCCCGATCGACCAGGACGCCGACAACGATTTTCCCTTCCAGCTGCTCCGGGGTCATCGTTACCGCCTTCTCGATACCGACGCTGTTTTCTTTCTGGATCATAAGCATCTGGGCGCCGGAGCCTTCTTTGTTTTTCCGGCCGTAGGAGGTTGGACAGGGCGTGATGATTTCCACGACAGAGAAGCCGGTTTTAATTAAAGCCTGTTCAATGTAATGATCCATCTTGTGGACATGATAGGTCGTTGTGCGGGCGACATAGACTGCCCCGGCGGCCCGGGCCAGATTGCTGATGTCGAAGGGCGCATCCGGGTTTCCAAAAGGCGCCGTTGTTGCCTTTTTGCCGGTAGGGGTGGTTGGTGAAACCTGACCGCCGGTCATACCATAAATGTAATTGTTGAAGATCAGGACGGTCAGATCGATATTGCGCCGGGCGGCGTGGATAAAGTGATTGCCGCCGATGGCCGTGGCATCGCCGTCACCGGTGACTACGATGACATGCAGTTTCGGATTGGCGATTTTAATACCGGTTGAAAAGGCGATGGCCCGCCCGTGGGTGGTGTGCAGAGTATTGAAGTCAACATATCCCGGCGTACGGCTCGAGCAGCCGATTCCCGAAACGAGGGCGATATCGTCTTTTTGCCAGCCGAGTTTGTCGATGACCCGCAACAACGATTTCAGTATAATGCCGTTACCGCATCCGTCACACCAGATGTGCGGCATTTTGTCCTGACGAAGGTATTGTAAATAATCCATATCCCGCTCTATTTTACGATTGCGTCCAGAATCTCTCTGGGGGTGATGGCCTCACCATTGATTTTATTCACCTTGACGATATTGCGCTTGCGCCCCAGAACCCATTCGACCTCGTGGGCCAGCTGCCCCAGATTCATCTCCGGGACAATTACTCTGCGTGCGTTTTCGCCGGCTTTTTCGATCTCCTTGTCCGCAAAGGGCCAGATGGTCTTGAGTTTAAGCAAGCCGGCTTTGATTCCCTGCTCGCGGGCTTCGATTACGGCCCGCCGGGCCGAACGCGCTACCCCGCCGCAGGCCACGACGAGGATTTCGAGGTCTTCGGTCATCAGCTCGTCCACCTCGACGATGTCGTCCCGGTATCGCTCGATTTTGCGATTCAGCCGCCGTAACTGCTGGTCGATTTTATCGGGATCGTTGGTAGGAAAACCGGTTTCGTCATGGGCCAGGCCGGTGACGTGATAGCGGTAACCCTCCCCGAAGTTCGCCATGGGCGGAATGTCGGTTTCGATCATCTGATACGGCAGATATTCCCCGGGAGCTACGGTCGGTTTGATTCGGTCGATGATTTGAATCGTCGAAGGGTCGGGTATCACGATTTTCTCGGTCAGATGTCCGATGATCTCGTCGCTGAGGATGATTACCGGGGAGCGGTATTTTTCGGCGAGATTGAAGGCCCGGATGGTCAGGTGATAGAGCTCGCTTACCGAGGACGGGCAGACGGCGATGATGGGATGGTCGCCGTGAGTTCCCCAGCGGGCCTGCATAATATCGCCCTGGGCGGCCAGCGTTGGCAGACCGGTACTGGGACCACCGCGTTGCACATTGACGATCACACAGGGCACCTCGGCCATCGCGGCGAAACCGATATTTTCCTGTTTGAGCGAAAAACCGGGACCGCTGGTAGCGGTCATCGATTTGACTCCGGCCAGGGAGGCGCCGATGATGGCGCCCATTGCGCCGATTTCGTCCTCCATCTGGATGAAATTTCCGCCGATCTCGGGCAGACGCACGGCGAGTGATTCAGCGATGTCCGTAGAGGGAGTGATCGGATAGCCGGCAAAAAAACGGCATCCGGCGGCAATCGCACCTTCGGCGCAGGCGATATTGCCTTGCATCATTTTGTAATTGGGTTTGGGCGCGTTCACAATTTCTCCGATTTTCGATCCCGGGGCGATTCTTCTTCGCCGGGCTTGATTACCTCAATGGCAAAATCCGGGCATAAAAGTTCACAAAGTTTGCAGGCCGTGCATTTTTCAATATGCGCGACGGTGGGATAAAATTTTCCCATTTCCAGAACGTGGCGCGGGCAAAACTGCACGCAAATCTCGCAGCTTTTACACCAAGCTTCGTTTATTCTAATTTCAGGTTCTTTCTTCATAAATGCTATCCGCTTTAATTCTTGAGAATCCTAATTTCTGATTACGGAACGTACGGGGCGCCGTTTACATGACAATTTCAATAGAAGGAACTTATTATCAAAAAATCGTTCAGACATAGGCACCATATCCGAGTCGGGCTATTGGGGTGCACGAATAACGAGCTTCAGCGGGTCGGTACTCAGGACCGCGTGAGTTCCGATGGGCAGGGTCAGCCGGCGCCGGATATGTCCATAGGCAAAATTCGATAGAATCGGAAAATTATATCGATCCAGAACATCATCGATTAAATCCTGCATCGTGAAGGAACGGACCGGATTTTTCGGAAAGCAATTGACGAAGTTGCCCAGAATCAATCCGGAAATCTGTTCGAAAACCTTATGCAGGCGCAACATTTGAAACTGTTTATCGATATGATAGGTTTTTTCGCCGATATCCTCAACCACCAGGATGGCGTTTTCAAACGAGGGCGCGAATTCGGTACCCAACAGCGGAGTGATCAGCGACAGACAGCCGGCGAGCAGGGGTCCTTCGGCCCGGCCCGGCCGTACTACCTGGATGCTTTCCTCTTCCGGGTTGAGTAGCGTGAGCGGGTAGGGGTGCGCCGAAATCACCTTCCAGAGCCACTCTTCGGTGTAAAGATCGATGTCCTGGCCCATTTCGGAAGCGACCATCGGTCCGGTGTAACTGACCCAACCCAGCTTGGTCAGCATGGCCATCTGGAGCGCCGTGATATCCGAATAGCCGACCAGTACTTTTGGGGGAATTTGAGTCAGCCGGCCAAAATCGATGCTGTCCAGGATGCGCAGTAAGCCGTAGCCCCCGCGGACACAGATGATGCCGTCGACTTTCGGATCGAGGATAAACTCTTCAAGGTATTCGACGCGCTTCGAGTCCTCGCCGGCCAGATAAAATTTTCGGCGGGATAGATTGGGGGCGACTTTTACGCGGTAGCCCCGGTCTGTAAGGTACTCGATACCCTTTTCGACATACTTACGCCTGGCTGCGCTTGATGGCGCAATTACACCGATCGTGGATCCGGGTTCGAGGATGTTGGGAAGTCGGTACATGCTAACCAGCCCTTTTAAAAGATACCCCGGAAATTGCGGATTCTCGCTGAAAAGAAAAAGACTTTTATTGCCGAAAACGGAATTTTCTAAAGCACTCCGAGGAGCGAAGCGTTTCGATTCGGACTCCGTTTCTTTGATTGAGTTTCTCCGTATTTTGTATTACTTTTCTGCGTTAAACAATGTGGCATGTATGCAAAACTAAAAGACGGGGGGTCAATATGTATCACAACAGCCGGAACCTTCGCATCGCATTTGTCCATGTTTTCATAATTTTTATATGCTTCCTGCCGACCGTTTTCGGCCAGACGGCCGATTCGTTGGCGACCCAGGACTCAACGATGTTTGAGGCGGAGGCGCCGCAGGCCGGACCCGCCCAGGAGCCCGGACAATTGGACCGGGAACTATACCGCTACAAACTGGATTCCCTGCGCCTGCGCTACGAAGAGCGCGTGCAGGAAGTGATCGATTCGGTCCAGACGGCGGCCGCGGCCAAAGTCCAGAAGGAAAAAACGACGGTCAACCAAGACCTTGAGAATAAATATTTCGGCTACGAAAAACTGTTGAAAGATGAAGTGACCCGCAAAGACCAGGGATTTCTGGGGTTCAAGGGCAACCTCGAAGTTATTTTCCCCTTTCAGGTGGAGGCCCTGAATGCTTATCTGGAACAGTTTTTCCCGAACGGGAACTCGGATTATATCCAGGATTTTCTGATTCAGATTTATACCCGGGAAGCGGACTGGGTAAACGCCGAACATGCGATTCTGAAGTTTATCTACCTATATCCTGAATCACCGATTTTTGGAGAGGTTAAAAAGGGACGTACGAACATTTTTCAGACCGAGCGTTATTTTAAGGATAAAGCGGAATTTTTAACGAACATTATCGGCGCGGCGTTGATGTATAAAACGATCGACATTCGCTATTATAAATTTCTCGAAATGCTGCGCAGTTTCCCGGACGAGGCCATTCGTCAAAAATTCATTCCCGAAGCGCATCATTTTTTAACGCTTTATCCCCAGCATGCCAACGGGGCGCAGGTTTCGATGTGGCTGTGTGAAGCCTATCGCCAGGCCGGCCGGCCGCACAGCGCGTACCTGACCCTGCAGAAGTTGATGATCTTTTATCCGGACAGCCGGGAGTTTGCCGAGGCCCTCTTCCGCAGCGCCGCGATCCGGGAGGAGAATTTCGGAGATTACAAACCGGCCATCGAGACTTATTATCGGTTTCTCGAGAAATTTGGCATCCACACGCTGGCGGAGCTGGCACGCTATCGTATTGCGAATATCGCCGACGTAAATCTGCAGGATTGGGAAAAGGCTGTCAATGAATATCAGATCTATGCCGACGTATATCCGAATACCGATAAGTCGATCCCCTGCCTGACCCGCAAGGCCGAAATTCTGTCGGACAAGATGAATCTGGTTGAAGAATCGGCCGCGACTTACCGGTCGATTGTGGAGCGCTATCCCGATTCCATGGAAGCCCGGGGCGCCCTGTTGAAATCCGGAGACCTCTACGTCCGTTTTAAAAAATACGACAGCGCCGTACAGGAATACCTGAGTCTTTTCGATAAATACCCCAGGGACGTAAAAGCGCTCGTGGCCTTGGAGAAAGCTGTGGATTTGTATGAGACCAAATTGGCGAATCCCGAAAAAACCATCGTGGTTCTGAATTATATTGTGAGTAACTTCCCCGGTACCAAAGAGGAGGCCAGGGCCAGCAAGAAACTGAGCAAGCTGGCGCCGGCTCCAAGCGAACCGGTGCTCCCAGTACCCCAGGAGGGGGAGAGCGGCGAAAACGCACAGTGAGAATCGCGGTCCGAGGGACTGTAAATTTTCGATTTCAGGGGACAAATGGCAATAACAAAGACACTGTTGCAAAGTGACGCGATGGAAGGGACGGATCTGAACCTATCCGTCAGCCGGCGCACGTTTCTGCGCTCACTGCAGCAGAAAAAATATCGCCGGCAACACCGACGTTTTCTGATTGAAGGCATCAAGCCGGTGACCGAGGCGATAACTTCCAGTTACCCGCTGGAGTCACTGTATATTGCAGAAGATCTGGCGGCGGAATACCTGGAATTTCAGGTGCTTTTACGGGGCCGGGGCGTTCAGCCGACACTGATAAAACGAATTGAGATCGATCGTATCGGTACACTCCGGGCGCCGGAGGGGGTTATCGCGGTAGCAGAACTTCCCGCGCCGGTCAGTTTTTCCTTGACAGGGACCGATACTCCGGCTATATATTTATGGGAGATCAACGATCCCGGGAATCTGGGGTCGGTGCTTCGTACGGCTCTTTGGTTTGGGGTGAAACGGGTGATTCTCTCTCCGGGCTCGGCGGATGTGTACGGCCCGAAAGTCGTGCGTGGGTCCATGGGCGCTCTTTTCCGGTTGAGTATCATGGAAGCGGTGGAATTTGAACTGCTGGTGGATGAGATCCGGAAGCAGGGTCTCGCTCTGCTGGCCGCGGATGGGTCCGGGACGGATCGCAACCCCGGGAAAACAGGTCCCTCCTGGGTGCTGGTATTCGGAAGCGAGACTCACGGCGTTCCGCGAAATATACTGGAGAGCGCCGATCGTGTTGTGGGAATTGAAAAACGAGGCTACGGTGAATCGCTGAATCTGGGGGTCTCGGTAGGCATAATATTGAATCGCTTAATGATATAACAATAAGGGGTGAGCATGATATTCAAGCGCGGTTTTTCTATTGTTTGCGTTGTGCTTCTGGGACTGTTGTCGACAGTTCGGGCGGAGGAAGTATTGAAAGTGGGAGATGAGGCGCCCTCATTCTTTGCCAGAAAAGTGGGCGGTGGCGACTTTTTTCTGAGCAAGGTTGTGGGAGCGAATGCCCGGCCAGCCTCGAAGTGCCCGGTCGTGTTGAGTTTTTTTACGACATCCTGTATGCCCTGCCGTAAGGAAATTCCCTTTCTGCACGCTCTGGAGAAGGAGTACGGTGAGATTCAATTTTATCTCGTGAACGTCGGCGAAGAAGAACATATCGTCAAGAAATATATCAGCCAGATGGGTTTCTGCCTGCCGGTACTGCAGGATAAATACGGCATGGTGGCCAAGAAGTACGGCGCCACGGTAACCCCGACCCTGGTCATTATCCAGGCCGACGGCCGTGTCGTTCTGTACAAACATGGTTTTCAGGAGGACGATTCGGAAGTAATCACCCAGACCATGCAGACGCTTTTCCGGATGCCGGTGCAGGCCGACGCCGAACCGCAAGGCGTCTCGAATTAGCCCGCGAACGGGTGTCCGAACGCCATTTGCCGGCCTTGACTTTGCTGGGATGAGTCTCTAAATTCACTGGCTTCTTCGCCACAAAAAGGACCGTTTAGCATGCCAGAGATTATCCCTAAAATCCGAACATCTGTTTTTCTGCTGATCTTTGGTATGATATTCGGCGTAATGGTGGCCCTGGTCCTGTTGGCGATCTTTATCGGCAGAACGGACGAAGTCGCATTGATGCAGATTTCTCTGGCGATCGGAGAACTCCTGATCCCTGTTCCGATATTCCTATGGGTCAGAAAAATGCACTCCGCTCCGCGGCGATGTTTTAGGCTGAAACCGGTGTCGATGTGGTCACTTTTAGCCGCGCTTCCTCTCGGGGCGGGGTTGATCATCCTGACTGAAGAATTGGACCGGATCATACAAATGCTGATCCCCTTGCCGGAGAATTTCTCCCAGATAACGAATTTCATGAAAGTGGATGATTTCGTCTCCGGATTTTTCAGTATCGGTGTCGTTTTTATCTTCGGACCGCTGGTCGAAGAGTTGGTAGTACGCGGATTTTTTCAACGCGTGCTGGAGTACCGTTATAAAGATGCGACCAAGGCCGTCCTGGTCTCGGCTTTGACCTTCGCCCTGATTCATTTCAATCCCTGGTGGCTGATCCAGATTTATATTATCGGTATTTTCCTGGGCTATGTGGCCTGGCGGACGAATTCGATCTGGGTGCCTTTTCTGCTGCATGCGATGTATAACGGATCTTCATCCCTTATATCCAATCTGGACGAGAGTCTTCTCCCGTGGTGGTGTATTTGGAAGGGACATGTTTCACCCCCGCTGCTGATAACCGGGGCCGTATTGTTGTACTGGGGACTGAAGACCTTTATCCGGGTCACCCCGCTGGCCGAGCGCGATGAGGATGTCATTTTCATAGAAAATATGTATCAACCAACGCAACCGCCGTTGGATAACCAATAAACCGGAGCGTGCTATGCTGGATCATGAATTTATGATTTTGCTGGATGCCTACCGGCGCTTGATTCGCCGGAACGCTCGGCCGAATATTCAGAAGATGATTGCCAAAACCCACCCCGCGGATTTGGCTGGACTGTTCCGCTCATTCTCCGATATAGAGAGGGAACTCGTTTTTGAACTGATTCCGGACCATTCCTATAAGGCCGAATTTCTACCCGAATTGGATCAGGCCGTATTGATAGATTTGCTGAAATCCATGGAACCGACGCATATCGTGGATATCCTGAACGAGATGGCGCCGGACGATCAGGCCGACATTGTCGCCCAACTTCCCGAAGAAATCGGGCATCAGGTGCTCGAGATGATGGCCACCACCGATTCCGAGGATCTGGAAGAATTGATGATGTATCCTCCGGATACGGCGGGTGGTATCATGGTTCCCCTGCCGTTTAAAATGCATGAGGAAGACACGGTTCAGGACGCCGTCAGCGTGATTCGCAAGCAGCAGGACCTGGAGATGGTTTTCTATATTTATGTCGTGGATGATAACGACAAGCTCAGCGGTGTTTTATCCGTGCGCCAGTTGCTGACGGTGGCCCCGGAGACGAAACTGAAGAGCATCATGATGACCCGAACGGTAAGCGTTCAGCCCGAGACGGACCAGGAAGAGGTGGCGCGGATCATCAGCCGCTACGATTTTTTGGCGGTGCCGGTCATCGATAGAGACAATACACTGCTGGGAATTGTCACCGTTGACGATATTATCGACGTGATTCGGGAAGAGGCCACCGAAGACTTTCTGCAAATGGCCGGCGTCGGTAAGGATCGTGAAATCCTATTGAAGTCGACCTTCGAGGCGGTCAAGATCCGCTTTCCCTGGTTATTTGCCACGTTTTTGGGCGGCTTCGTGGTCTCCATGATCATCATGAGTTTCCAGCATATGATCGACAAATTCATCATCCTGGCGGCCTTCATGCCGATCGTAATGGGCATGAGCGGCAACGTCGGTACGCAGTCGTCGACGATCATTGTGCGCGGTATTGCGACCGGAAGAATTAACGTCAAAGAGATTCTTTCGGTTTTCCTGGGACAGCTTAAAATCGGTCTCCTGCTGGGAGCTGCCTATGGTGTGTTGCTGGCGTTATTTTCGATTCTATTTTATCATAACGATCTTAGCATTATTCGGATCGGAATATCCATTGGAATTTCGATTACGCTGTCGATGTTGATTGCCGCAATAAACGGGACTTTGATTCCGATTCTGCTCGATCGCCTGCGTATCGATCCGGCCGTAGCCACCGGTCCGATTGTCGCCACGATCGGAGATATTGTCGGTGTGACCGTGTATTATGTAACCGCAACGCTATTACTTTTATGATTTGAGGGCCAGTGATTTTCTGGATTTCAATCCTCTTTTCGGCGATTTATTTTTTCACACTGATCCTTTTTCTGAGCGGCCTCTCTTTTCCGAAGAAGCCCGTCTCGACAGCCGCGCCTTTCATCTCTGTCATAATCCCGATTAAAAATGAATTGGTCAATTTAGCGCAGCTCCTGCAGCACCTGAGAGAGCAGAATTATCCCGAAGATAAACATGAAATCATTTTCGTCGATGACTGTTCCGACGACGGCAGCGGGGATTATCTGCGAGAACATATCCGGGACTGCAACAATATGCACGTGCTCTCGATGCTGGGTGTTCAATCGGACTATATTTTTAAAAAGGCGCCGCTGAATCACGGCATCCGAAATTCACGCGGCGAAATCATCATGATCACGGATGCGGATTGCGTAATGGGACCGGAGTGGATGTCCACCGTCGCCGCTTATTTCAACACCTCTACTGCGATGGTCGCGGGATTTTCCGGCCAGACCAGAGACGGCTCGTTTTTCGATCGTTTCCAGGCGCTGGATTTCCTGATGTTAATGGCGGGCACTCAGGGTTCCATGAATCTTGGATTGCCCTGGGGCTGCAGCGGCCAGAACCTGGCCTTCCGCAGATCCGGTTTTGAGGCCGTCGGCGGTTTTGCGCCGTTGAAAGACTATGTCGCCGGGGACGACTCTCTTTTTATGCAACTCATTTATCGTCATAATCTCGGAAAAATTACCTTTGCCGCAGATGCCCGGGCCTGGGTGCAAAATGAACCCGTGGACCGCTTGAGTATCTTCGTGCGGCAGAGGATTCGCTGGGCAACTGACGCGAATTATATGCTCTCGCTGAATGTCCCGTTTTTTATCGTTTTGCTGGCCGCCTTCATGGCCAACTTGGCGCCGATTGCATTTCTGTTAGGAGCAGTTTTCTTCTCCGTCCCGCTGTGGCAATTTCTGGTGCTGGTCGGTGTGAAACTAATTGGCGAGGGTATGTTGTGTCGGCGGGCGACGGCCGTCTACGATCGAAAAGTGCTGAGAAAAATATTTTTACCGTGGTTCCTGATCCAGATGCCCTATACGGTTTTTATGGGTGTTGCCAGTTTCTTCGGGAAGCGCATGGGCTGGGGCACAAAAAAAGGGCTTACTTCCAGCGATACAGCTGTAAAGATCCCAGAACGGCGAAACCAATAATAAAGACCGGATACAGCAGCCACATCACCGGGAAATAACGCAGCAGTTTCTCCTGCCGGAAGCGTTGGGCGCCCTGGCGAGTAGCCAGAAGTTCAACTGCGAATTTACCGGCCAGCAGGATGGCAAACAGCATTCGATAGCCGGGCAAGAACACAAGGACAAGCAGGGTCAGGTGGAAGAGGAATACCCAGGCCGCCAGGCAGAAATAGACGGGCCGCAGATAGAAGGCTTTACCATTGCGGCGCAATTGCTGATGGACGAACTTACGGTTCCAGCGTTCGGAATGGGTAACGACGTAACTCTCCGGATCCGTGTTGTAAGCGATTTTCCAGTGTGTTTTACGGCTGATCAGCTGCGAGAGGAAGAAATCGTCGCCGGTGGCGATTTTCGATATTTTGGCGTATCCGTTCACTTCATCGAAGGCGGTCCGCCGGAAGGCCAGGTTGCGGCCGTTGGAGTGCAGCGGTTTATTGAAGTGCGTGGTTGCGGCGGCGGCGGAAGCCTCACAGAGGCTGTCGAAACGCAGGAGTCTGTTGAGAAAATTCGCTTCCTGAACGACCGGGCTGTGCCCCAGAACCATTCCGGTCTGCGGCGTGAAGTAGCGCACCATGCTTTTTATCCAGCCCGGCGGCACGACACAATCGGCGTCCGTCGCCAGTATGATGTCGCCTTCGCTTTCCATGATCGCCAGGGTCAGAGGCCCCTTCTTTCCTTTCAGCCGGTCATCGGCCTTGCTGTGCCGAAGTACTTTCCAGTTGCTATGTTGGCGGGCGAATTGATTGAGAAGAGCGTGGGTGCCGTCTTCGGAATCGTCATCGACCAGGACCACCTGGTACCGGTCGGCAGGATATTGCAGGGCCGCTAGACTTTGGAGCAGGGCCGGAAGAACGCACTCTTCATTACGGGCCGCAACGACGATCGATACTTTGGGAAGAGCTTCGGTTACTGCAAAACGCAGATGGGCCAGCGTCCATGCCGTGATTAACATGATCAGGAAGTATCCTATCGCTAGAATAAGGCTAAAAGTAGTCACTGCCAAAGTTTAAATATCTATCGTCAGACCGATATACATGAATAGGTCCTGTTCCGAGTTTTGTCGAAAAGTACGCTTCAGATAATATAATCCCGGGATTACATAGCAATCATTGAAAAGTTCATAGTGAAGCCGCATTTTTATGAAATGGGTGGTCTCAATTGGGCCCATCAGCCAGGTCGTTGAATGATCAAAGTTCTCATCGCGGTCGAGATAACTGGATAAAATGTCACCGCCCCAGACCTTAGCGTCCGCATCTTTGCCATGCCGTAGATAGGAATACTCCGTCATCAGGTAGCTTCGGCGATTGAAATAGGCGTCGGCAAAGAGATACAGCATCTGCGAATTGGGGCCGTACGGAAAACCCAGTGCGAAGCCGTTGTGGGCATAATTGGCCGAGATGCTCTGGTGGGTGTATGTCCAGGGTCTCACGGCGCTAAATTCCACCTGCAGGTTGACCGGGCATTGCAACACGAAAGTCGACCATCGCAGGCCGGCCTGAACGGCCTGTTTATTGGCCCACCACTGCCGGCCCAGTTCGCCGAAGCGGAGTTCATCAATTAGCAGTGAGCCGTAGAAATTCAGGTTGGGGATCAGGCTGGTGTTGAAGTCGATAGCAAGCAGCGAGTTGTCGCGGTCCATCAGATTATGCTCGATCGACCAATAGAAATTGACCGGCGTCAGGTAGGCGAGTTCAATACCGCGGTTGCCATAGACGATCAGATCGGTGAAGCCCAGCGCGGCCCTGCCCTTGAACAATGAGATATCGATTCGGTGCGCGGCCAGATGCTTCTGGATGTTTCTTACGTCGTCCGGCGCGCTGCGAATACCGGTGCTGTCATTCAGCAAGGCTGCGTGGATAGATGAAAAGCGCACGGATTTAAATGTGCTGGTGAATCCGAAATATGACAGGGTCGGCGCTTGCCCGGAGAGGATCAGATTGTTGTGATAGCTCGGTCCCCACAGAACGGGTTGCCGGTAGAGGCCGATATCAAAATACTTGTGATGAAAAGCCAGGGAGGCGTAAGTATCATCGAAAGTAAAGCTGGAGTCGGGCTGGTACATGCCCCATTTGCCCAGCTGTTCTTCGAGTGTATCGGGAAAATCGGGATTCCAGGTTTTGAGGTAGCGGAAGGCGTTCATCTGAAACGAGAGCTGTTCGCCGAGTCCGCCGCGGATATGGATATCGTCGGACTGCAGTAGGCGGAAGGCACTGCTTTTGCTTTCGATCTTGACCTTTTCGCGCAGGTCCACCCAGAGAAAAGATGCACCCTCTTCGAAGACGAAAAGATGTTTCTCTTCCTGCTGATCGTCGCGGTCGAAGATGTCCTTTGTGCGCTTTTGTAAGCCGCCTTTGGAGAGTAATGGTGCCTGGGCGGTCCGGCCGGATTGAATATCGGTGTGACGCTCTTCGCCGAGTTCCCGGCGGTAATCCCGGCAGTACTCGTTCAGGATTTTCTGTTCGGTGCCGTGCAAGCGCTCGCTATGTTCCGCGGCCTCCTGCAGAAACGCTGCGATCTCATCCCGTTTTAATGATAATACGCTGACGCTGTAATTGTGAATGATCCCGCGTGTTGCCAGGCGCTGCAGAAAGAGGTAGATTGGATCGTTGGCGTTGACGACCAGGCCGCTGCCCGAAGCGGATGGATTCATGAAGAACGACAGGATTATGATTGAAAGGAAAGATTTCACCTTCATAGGTGAACGAATATACAATTTTTTGCACTAATATACACTTCAAACGAAAACCGTTCCGGCGCGCGGTTAACCGGAATTGCTTTGGTTTGAAAGCGGAAGCTGCTAACTTTTTCCGATGAGAAAGCGAAAGATATTGCTGGTCAATCCCTGGATTGCCGACTTTGCGGCCTATGACCTTTGGGCCAAGCCGCTGGGACTCTTGTATATTGCCAAATTTCTAAAAAAATACGACTACGAGCTGGCGCTGATCGATTTGACGGATCGCGCGCGCTGGGGCGGGAGCAACGCCGGGCAGCGTGATGACGGCCGCGGTAAACTGCGTAAGACCATCATCCCGAAGCCGGAAAGCCTCGCGCGGGTTCCGCGCCGATACGGGTTGTACGGCGCCACGATCGAGCAGTTTACCGCGGCATTACGACAGAATGCCGATTGCAAAGCCGTATTGGTGACCTCCCACATGACCTACTGGTATCCCGGATTGCGTCGAACGGTGGACCTGGTTCGCGAGTACCTGCCCACGGCCAAGATAATTTTAGGCGGCACCTATGCGACAATCTATCCCGAACATGCCTCGCAAACAATCAAAGCGGACTATCTGATCACTGGCTACGGCGAAAAGAAAGTTCTCACCCTGCTGGATTCGCTGTTTGGGATCGAGCGGGATTATACCCGCGTTCCGGATTTTGACGACTGCGGCATTCTGCCCTGGGAACTCTATAACAGCCTGGAGTCGGTTCCGGTTCTGAGCTCGCGCGGATGCCCCTTTCACTGCAGCTACTGCGCGACCCGGCAGCTGAACCCGGATTTCCGCCAGCGGGAGCCCGAAGATGTGCTGCATGAGATTACATCGATCTACGAAACCTTCGGCGTGCGCCATTTTGCCTTTTACGATGACGCCCTGCTGGCTAATCAGGAAGAACATATTGTGCCGATTTTAGAGGGGATAGCGGCTTCCGGCGTCGAAGCCAGTTTCCATACGCCCAACGGCCTGTTCGCGCGGGAGATCAATGAAAATCTGGCGGCGCTGATGTTGTGTGCCGGCGTTAAAACAATCCGCCTGAGCCTTGAGTCGGTGGTTCCGAAATGGCAGAGGGCGTCGTCCAACAAGACCAACAATCGGAATTTTATCGATGCACTGCAGCATCTGAGACGGGCGGGATACCGCAGCGGGGATATTGAGGTCTACCTGATCTTTGGTCTGCCCGGGCAGACTTATGCCGATGTCCGGCAGAGCCTCGAGTTTGTCCGTGAATGTGGCGCTATCGCCCGGCTGGCGGCATTTTCGCCCATTCCCGGAACGGCGGACTGGGAACGAGCCCGCGAGATGGGCCATGTGTTCGATGGTATGGATCCCATTTACGCGAACAAAACCCTGTTCCTTTGCGCGGGCCCGGATCTGACCGCCGATAAAGTGACGGAATTGAAACTGCTGTGCAATACCTTAAATGCGGAAATTCAGGGGCCGCCCGATGGGAGATGACGGCCCCGGAAAGGTGCGAATTCATGGGAAAGATTAAACCGGCTCCGACGGCCCACGCGCTGGTGGCGATCATGTATCCGGATGACGCGATCAATCAACGGTTGCGGTCTGTCCTGGAAGAACGGCTGGGACCGCTTCTGGCGGCGAGCCCGGTCTACCGCGTTACCGATTTTACGGATTATTATTCGGACGAATTCGGTGCGTCGATGCGTAAACAAATCCTGATCTTTGCCAAACCGGTAGCCCTGGAGAATTTTCACAGGATAAAAGTTTGGACAAACACGGTTGAGCTGTCCATTGGGCCAGGCACCGAAACCGCAGCGCGCCGCATCGTCAATATCGATCCCGGATTTCTCGAACTCTCCAAATTGGTGCTTTACTCCACGAAGAATTTTTCGCATCGGGTTTATATCGGTGACGGAATCTTCGGCGAAGTCACGATGCTCTATGAGCATGGGCATTTCACCTTTTTGCCGTGGACTTACCCGGACTATGCCTGGGAGCAAAATGTCAAATTCCTGCTGAAAATCCGGCATGAAATTGCAGGCCGGATCCGTAAGATCTGATATGACTCCAGATGCCTGCTTATCCGTGTTTTGAGAAATAAATTTTGGAATGCTCGGGATCGGGACTGATCGTATCGTTACCCTTTTTCCAGTTGACCGGGCAGACTTCGCCATGCTCTTCGGCGTACTGGACGGCATCGATGATGCGCAGCACCTCATCTACGTTGCGGCCGAAATCCGGATGATTGACGGTGATATGCTTGACAATTCCGTCTGCGTCGATTACAAAAAGTCCTCTGGCGGCATAGCCCAGCTCTTCGATCAGAACGTCATAATCCCTGGCAATTTGCTTGGTGAGATCAGCGATCAGGGGGAAGCGAATGTCCCCGATGCCGCCCTCGGAGCGCGCCGTGTTTTTCCAGGCCAGGTGCGCGAACTTGCTGTCGACGGAAACTCCCAGGACCACGCTGTTTCGCCGCTGAAATTCTTCCAGGGCATCGTTAAATGCGATAATCTCCGTCGGGCAGACGAAGGTGAAGTCCAGGGGATAGAAAAGCAGAACCAGATATTTACCCAGGTAATCCTTCAGTTCGATGATTTTGAAGTCTTTTCCGATAACCGCTTCGGCGCGGAAATCCGGAGCTTTATCACATACTTTTATCGACATGGATTAACTCTCCTCTGTTTCTTTGCAGGCTTGACACACACCGTACAGTTCCAGACGAATGTCGGTGATTTGATTTTCGGACTCAATCTGAAGCCGTGCGAGTAAGTCATCTTTGGGCCCGATATCCTCGACACGATGGCAGCGGGTGCAGATGAAATGGTAGTGAGCTCGGCAGTTTTGATCGTAATGAGTCGTGTTATCGTCCAGGCGGATGGCACTGATACGACCCGTTTCTGTAAGCAAATGCAGGTTGCGGTAGACCGTGCCGAGGCTCAGATTAGGAATTTCCGAGCGGGCGATCCGGTAGATTTGATCGGCGCTGAGATGCCTGGGCGAGTCTCTGACGATTTGCAGGATTGTATCCCGTTGTCGGGATCGGCGCGTTTTCTTGTTTTTCGTAACAGTAACCATTACTGATTATAATTTGAAATATGTTGGGCAGATATCCAAGTTCTTTTCTATCATCCAAGGAAATATAATGAATGCCTGAAAAAATCCGGAAAAAGCCTTTTGATGAGCTTTAATTGTGACTAATTTTACAGGTTATTCGAAAAGGAAAATTTGTGACCAGTGCATACATAAAAGTCAAAGGCGCCCGCGAGCATAATTTAAAAAATATCGATGTTTTAATTCCCCGCGAGAAGCTGGTGGTGATCACCGGCCTTTCCGGCAGCGGTAAGTCTTCGCTGGCATTTGATACAATTTACGCCGAAGGACAGCGGCGCTACGTGGAATCTCTCTCCGCGTATGCCCGCCAGTTTCTGGGCCTCATGGAGAAGCCCGATGTCGACTTCATCGAGGGGCTTTCACCGGCGATTTCTATCGAGCAGAAAGCCAGCTCGCGCAACCCGCGCTCCACGGTGGGTACCGTTACCGAAATTCACGACTACCTGCGCCTGCTCTATGCCCGCATCGGAACGCCGTACTGTTACAATTGCGGTAAAATTATCGAGCGGCAGACCGCTCAGCAGATCGTGGATGCGATCATGAGCCTACCAGATGATTCCCGTATCATGGTGATGGCGCCGTTGATTCGCGGCCGGAAGGGTGAATACCGGGAAATTTTTAAAGAAATTCAACGCGAGGGCTTTATACGGGTGCGGGTCGATGGCGAGATTAAAGAGATCGAGCGCCCGATCACACTGAACAAAAACGTCAAGCACAATATCGAAGTCATCGTAGATCGCCTGGTGATCAGCCCCGGTGTAAAAGAGCGCCTGACGGAATCGGTGGAACTGTCGCTCAAAATGGGTTCCGGGCTGGTGATCGTTCTGGTGAACGGCGAAGATGAGCAGATCTACAGCGAGAATTTTGCCTGTACCGACTGCGGCATCAGTTACGAGGAATTGTCACCGCGTATGTTCTCGTTTAACAGTCCCTATGGGGCCTGTCCTAATTGCGACGGTCTGGGAACCCAGATGGAAATCGATCCCGACCTGATAGTACCGGACGGTTCCCGGAGTCTTAGCGAAGGCGCGATTATCCCACTGGGCGAACAGCCCCGGGGCGGTTGGTATTCCTCGATTCTGAAAGGCTTGGCCCGCGAATACAACTTTGATTTCGTGACTCCCTTCAACAAGCTTCCCGAAATCGCCAGAGAGGTTTTATTGAACGGCACGGCCGGAAATTCGATAGCGATTCAGTATAAATCCGAACGCATGAAGGGCGAGTACAAGGCCCCCTTCGAAGGGGTTGTGAATAATCTGCGGCGTCGCTACACGCAGACGAGCTCCGCGGGAATCCGTAGTTGGATCGAACAATTCATGGGCGTACAAGCCTGCCCCGTATGCGAGGGTGCCCGGCTGCGCCAGGAAAGCCGCGCCATTAAAATCGGCGGCCTTACCGTCGCGGAGCTTAGTAATTTTTCCATCAGCAAATGTCTGTCCTTTTTTGATGAGCTCAGGCTCGGCCCCACGCAAGAGATTATCGCCCATCAAATACTCAAAGAGATTCGCGAGCGCCTGAAGTTTCTGATAAATGTCGGTGTCGATTACCTGACACTTTCCCGCTCGGCGCAAAGTCTTTCCGGCGGTGAAGCCCAGCGAATTCGACTGGCCACTCAGATCGGATCACAGCTGGTAGGCGTTCTCTATATTCTGGATGAACCCTCCATCGGTCTGCATCAGCGCGACAATTTTCGCCTGATAGAAACCCTCACGCGTTTGCGGGATATCGGCAACACTGTTCTCGTTGTAGAACATGATATGGAAACCATTCAAAAAGCCGATTATCTGCTCGATCTGGGACCCGGGGCGGGTGTACTGGGTGGTTACATAGTTGCGGCCGGTACTCCTGCGGAGGTTTCGCAAAACCCCAATTCGTTGACCGGCCAATATCTCTGCGGAGCCAAAAGCATTGCCGTACCGGAAGAACGGCGAACAAAGAACGGTAAATTTCTGCGTCTGATCGGGGCCCGGGGCAATAATCTCAAGGATGTTAGTGTCGAATTTCCGCTTGGGAATTTCATCTGCGTGACCGGTGTTTCCGGTTCCGGAAAAAGTTCGCTGATCAATGAAACGCTGTTCCCGATTCTGCACCGGCATTTCTATAATACCCGCCGGGCGGTTCTGAAGTATGACCGCATCGAAGGGATTGAGTACATCGATAAGGTTATCGACATCAACCAGAATCCGATCGGCCGCACCCCGCGCTCGAACCCGGTGACTTATACCGGAACCTTTGATCATATCCGCAACCTCTTCAGCACACTCAAAGAATCAAAGATCAGGGGATACCGGCCGGGCCGGTTTTCCTTCAACGTCCGAGGCGGCCGCTGCGAAGCCTGCCATGGTGACGGAATTAAAAAGATCGAGATGCATTTTTTACCGGACGTCTATGTTACCTGCGAAGAGTGCAAGGGCAAGCGCTATAACCGGGAAACCCTGGAAATCAAATATCGGGGAAAAAGCATTGCCGAAGTCCTGGATCTGTCGGTGCGGGAAGCGCTCGAATTTTTCGATAAAATCCCGCTTATTCGCAAGAAACTGCAGACACTTCTGGATGTCGGGCTGGGCTATATTAAACTGGGCCAGCAGGCGACGACACTCTCCGGGGGTGAGGCGCAGCGTATTAAACTGGCTGCGGAACTCAGTAAAGTGGCCACCGGTAGAACCCTGTACATCCTTGACGAACCGACGACCGGCTTGCACTTTGAAGATATCAAAATGCTGCTTGGGGTGCTCAACCGTCTCGTGGAACAAGGAAATACCGTAATCGTCATTGAGCATAATCTCGATGTGATCAAGACGGCTGATTATGTCATTGATCTGGGACCTGAAGGCGGCGATAACGGCGGTACGGTCGTGACAACGGGCGCACCGGAGGACATCATCAGAGACGAAAATTCATACACCGGGCGCTTTCTTAAGAAGGTTTTGTCGGTTCGCTAATCCTTCTCAATCCTTCAAAAGCGTTAAAAAGTGTTACCTTTAGGTAACAGCAGTGTTACCAAAAGGTAACACTTTCCACACCCACCAATTTTATAAACTGTTGTTTTTATTAAATTGCGTTAACCATGGCATGATTGTTGACCTATTATGAGCCAGTTAGATTTTTGAAACAGAGGTGGATTTCCCACCAAACACAATTTTCCTCTTTTTTTTCCACCCCCCCAACCTCTAGACACTGCCCCAATAACTGGAAAGAGTTTCCGCCCGGAAGTCGCTTTCCAGTTTTCGTTTATAGACCGCCAAATCCGGATAGGCCGCAGTAAAACCTACATATTAAAATCAGCGGAGCTTATATTTATTCAGAATGATATAAGAAAGGAATAGGACATGCTGAAGGAAAAAGTAAAACAGGCAATTGAAATTCTGAACGAACAGAACGTGGATATGTGGTTAACCTTCGTGCGTGAAAGCGAGGTACTCTACGATCCATGCCAGGATTTAATTCTGGGGACGGGAATTACATGGCCCTCGGCTTTTATCCTTACCCGAACCGGCCGGACCATTGCGATCATGGGCAGCATCGATCGCGAGCGCGTCAGATTAACCGGATTATATGATGAGCTGCGCAGCTATGTGGGCGGAATCGGTCAGGAGTTGAAAAATGTCCTTCGTGAAATCGATCCGCAAATAATTGCGATCAATACCTCGAAGAACGATTATATGGCGGACGGACTGACCCATGGCCTGTACGAAATGTTGATGGATTATACCCAGGATACACCTTATCACGACCGGATGATCTCTTCGGAAAATGTGGTGGCTGCCCTGCGCGGCCGGAAATCTGCAACCGAAATCGAGCGCATCAAGGCATCCGTTCATTTAACGGAAGAGATTTATGACCGGGTAACCGGTTTCATCCGGGCGGGTAAGACCGAGATGGACGTTCACAATTTTATCATGGAACAGGTGAAAAAGAACGGAGTTGAAACCGCGTGGGAGGAGGATACCTGTCCGGCTGTATTCAGCGGCCCGGAATCGGCCGGCGCACACGCCGAACCGACAAAACGCATTATTGAGAAAGGGCATGTTCTAAACATCGACTTTGGCGTAAAGAAGGATGAATACTGCTCCGATATTCAGCGTACCTGGTATATTCTGCGCGATGGCGAAAAAAAGGCTCCCGCCGAGGTTTTGCGCGGATTTAATACGATTATCGAAGCCATTCAACTAGCCAAAGACGCCATCCGGCCGGGCAAGCAGGGTGTGGAGATTGATGACATTGCCCGCAATTATATCACCTCTAAAGGCTATCCCGAATTCCCGCACGCGCTCGGCCACCAGGTCGGCCGCTCCACGCACGATGGAGCAGCATTGCTGGGGCCGCGCTGGGAACGCTACGGTACGATTCCATTTCTGCCGCTGGAGGTCGGCCAGGTCTTCACGATCGAGCCGAGACTTCCGATCGAAGCTTACGGCGTGGCGACGGCCGAAGAAATGATTGTAATTACGGAGGACGGCTGCGAGTGGCTTTCGCATCCCCAGAAAGAGATTTTCCTGGTCGGGTAAGTTACTTACAGATTATGGGATAATTTTGTTCGAAGGGCCGTGCGCTACCCTTTTCAGTTCTTGATGACGCTTAGTTCTATAGAAAAATGGCCGCCAGGATAATGGCGATCAGCAGACTTGGAAGCATGTTGATGACTTTCAACGACCGGATTTCCAGAATGCTGATGCCCAGCCCAATCAGCATCAGTCCTCCGACGGCGGTCATCTCGTTGATCAGGGCTTCGGTCAGTACACTGCCCAGAACCCCGGCTAAAAGCGTCAAGCCTCCCTGGTAGATGAACAGCGGAATTACCGAGAAGATAACGCCTACTCCCAGGCCGGCCGAGAGCGCAATCGACGAAAAGCCGTCCAGAAGCGATTTGGCCAGCAACAAGTTGGGTTTGCCGCCCAGACCTTCCTCGAACGCACCCAGAATTGTCATCGATCCCATGCAAAAGAGCAGAAACGCCGTGATAAATCCTTCGGCAAATCGATCGTTCCCGGAGCCGATCTTCTTTTTTAAATAGGAACTGAAACGCTGAAGATACTTGTCGATGTCGATCAGCTCGCCAATGATGGAACCGATTACGATACTGAAGATCATGATCAGAAAATTGGCGGTCTTGCTGGCCATCGTGAAACCCAGGAAAAGGGTGAAGAGCCCAATTCCCTGGAAGACGATCTTGGTAATTCTTTCCGGCAGTTTGGCGTGCAGGAGCAAGCCGATGATGCTGCCTGCGATAACCGCAGCACTATTGACGAGAGTACCATTCATGCGCGCAATATACGCATTTTTTCATGAATGGTAAATGGCGAACGGCGCCGGTGCGGGTTTAGACCAAACGGTTCCGGAGACAGTAAATGGTGTATAAATTCTCTTCCAACCTTTGATTCAAGAAAGTAGGTATTTCTTATCGTCACATCATCGGTTGAAGGCGGCTGTGATCTCCTCGGGCGTTTTGCTGCCTAGAAGTTGGCTGATTAATTCTTGATTTTTCATCCGCGTGGCGATCTCGGCCAGTACCTGAAGGTGCGGAATATTCGGGCTCAGAGGTGATAACAATAAAATCAGTAGATGAGCGGGGTTGCCGGTACCGTCGCAACAGCGGAATCCGCTTGTTTTCCGGCCGCTAGCCAGTAGCATCCGGGATACGTTCGCTGTCCGGGTATGAAGAATGGCAACGGTATGCGTTGCGCTACTGATCAGGGCATGCGATTGGCGGTGGAGTTCTTTCAGCAGTATTTTGGGATTAATAACGTTTCCCGTTGCATTCAATTGTCGGATTAATTCGGCGCTGGTCTGCTGAAGATCGTCGCCCCGCAATTCGGGAAGAATAAATTCCGGCGCTGCTATTTTGGAAAGACTCTTTACGATTCGCTCCTGGTTCGGGGCGGCTTCGAGAGATTCCAGCAGCGGCTTTGGGGTGGTTTGATTTTTCAGCTGTTCGATGGCGCCGTGCAGCATGATCGTGGCGCTGTAAACCAGAATGCGAATGAAGTTGACATCGCCTGCGTCGGTTTTAAAGACCAGGCGCTGTTGCTCGCGGACTAGCGTAATAAAATTTTGCTCGCGCCGGATTTGATAGACATTCGCATCGGTGCGAAACATACAGGTAAAAAAGCCCTCATTTTCAAATATTTTAAGAATATGACTCAGCATCAGATCGGTAAACTCAACGGTTGGAAGACTGAAAATCGTGCTGATTTTCTCTACTGTTTTACCGGGTTTTCGAACTCCGCCGGCCGGATTTTTTATAGATGCCACAAAAAGCGGCGGCGTTATGATTGTGGTTAGCAATGTCATCATGATTGCGGCACCGAAAATCGTTTCATCCAGGATCTGATAAGAGAGACCAATGCCGGCAATGATCAAAGCCACTTCTCCGCGCGGTACCATACCCAGGCCGATCCGGTAGGCGCCGCGGCGGTTGAAATTCATGAGCAAGGCCGGAGCGCCGCAACCGACGATTTTTCCCAAGATCGATCCCACCGTGTAAACCAATCCGAAAACGAGGGTGGCCGGGACTAAAAAGACTTTAATATTGACCAGCATGCCCATTACGGCAAAGAAAACAGGCACCAGCAGGCGGGCGATCGGTTGCAGAGCCTCCTGGATTACATAGCTGATGTCTGTATTGGATAAACTCAATCCCATGATGTAGGCCCCGATGATCATGGTCAGGCCGGCTTTTTCAAAAAAACCGGAAAGCAGTAATGCGAGTCCGAAGGCCAGTATAGCGATACTGATTTGATCTTTAAACAATTTGAGGAAGTGGCTAAACCGTTTCGCGGCCAGAAGGCCCAAGGCGGTAAATCCCAGCCAGATTCCAAAGGCCCGCGCGGCAATACCGCCGATTTTCCCCCAGTCCAGGCTGGCGGATTGATGCTGTTGCAGCAAGATGGCTATTCCCAAAACGATGGCCAGGGCGATAATTCCCAATACATCGTCAATAACCGCCCCGGCCAGGATAGTGACGGCCTCGGGTTTATCCATGCTTTTGTTGTCCGAGAGGATGCGGGCCGTGATCCCGACGGAGGTTGCAGTTCCGATGATGCCCAGAAACAGGCAGCGGGGATCCATGATCGGGTAATGCATTAAGACATTGCCAATAATAATCCCGACCAGAAACGATCCGACAACGCCGCCCAGCGCGACGAGTCCGCCGCCGCCGGCGTAACGTAGAAAGAGTTTTATGTCGGTTTCGAGTCCCGACAAGAAGAGCAGTAAGATCGATGCGATTGTGGCCAGGCCATACAGTTCGGGACGAACGGGAAATGAACCCCCGATGATCAGGGGAAAGAACCCGCCGGGAAAGCCGGGTAGCTGCAGGCCGCCCAGTGCGTAGGGCCCGATCAACACGCCGCTAAGCAGTTCACCCAGCACGGAGGGCAGTTTCATTTTTTCGAAAGCGAGGCCGCCCAGTTTTGCAGCAAAGATGATGATCCCGATCTGGAAAACCAGGTTTGTCATTAAAACCATCATATCGGAATCCTGCCCTGATCCGGCGGCAAAACAGATAACCGGCGCCAGGATCGCGAACCAGACAAAACGTTTTCGTTTCATAATTACCTCTCGTTTGGGTGACAGATGTTTAAATATAGGCAAAATCCGGCTTCTTTGCCCTGAAAACCTGGAACCGGCCGTCTGTGAAGTGCAACCAACATTCTTTATAGGTTCATCGTCATAATGCGTACCAACTTGTGGCATGAAGGGCATAGATTTTC
>CAZPRY010000001.1:0-226131 GCA_964589175.1 uncultured bacterium | reverse complement strand
AGGGGGTCGCCGCTGCAGGAAAAGATGCGGCCCAGCATATTATCGGTAAAGGTCACACGCATCGGGTGTCCCAGGAAGCGCACCTCGTCACTGGTACAGATGCCCTGGCTGCCGGCGAAGACCTGCAGCGAGACGATGTCATCGTCCAGTTTGATCACCTGCGCCAGCGATTTGCCGCGGCGCGTCGTGATCTCGGCCAGTTCCTCATTGGCTATATCTTCGGCCTTAACCGTGATGACGTTTCCCGATACGCTTAAAATCTTATTATAGACTCTTCTCATTGCCCGAGTGTTCCTCTATGAGTTTATCAATTAACTTTTCCTGTTTCGCGAAATCGTCCAGCGTCATATCGATATAGTTCCAATCGATGAAATGCTGGCGCAGCTTGTTGAAGAAATCGCGCGCCGCCTGCTTTTCTTTCAGATCGAAATGCGCTGACAGCACCTGATGCACTTTCCTGAAAATGTAGTCCTGCCGCTGCGGCGAACTGGCGCCGTCCACGGCATCAAACGAGTTTTGCTGGAGGTAGACGCTGTCCAGAAATTCGGACTTCAGGTAAATCACGAAATCATCCAGCGAGGTGCCCTCTTCGCCGACGACCAGCATCATCTGGTGAACTTCATTACCCTTGAAGAGTATCTTGCGGGAGTCGCGAATCAGTTCGTCATCGATGAAGCTGCTGTATTTGGACCAGCTGTCCAGCGGATCGATGGCCGGGTAGCGCCGGGCGTTGGAACGATCGCGGGAAAGTCCGTGAAAAGCGCCGACGACTTTCAGGGTGGACTGCGTCACGGGTTCTTCGAAGTTGCCGCCGGCGGGGCTCACCGTGCCGCCGATGGTCAGGCTGCCGGTTTTGCCGTTGTTCAACTCCACCAGTCCGGCGCGCTCGTAAAACTGGGCGATACGGGATTCCAGGTAGGCCGGGAAGGCCTCTTCACCCGGGATCTCTTCCAGGCGTCCCGACAACTCGCGCATGGCCTGCGCCCAGCGGGAAGTCGAGTCGGCCAGCAGGAGCACATTCAGGCCCATCTGGCGGTAATATTCACCCAGCGTCGTTGCGGTGTAGACCGAAGCCTCGCGCGCGGCGACCGGCATGGAGCTGGTATTACAAATGATGATGGTTCTCTCCATCAGCGATTTACCGGTGCGCGGATCGGTGATCTCCGGGAACTCACGCAACGTCTCGACAACCTCGCCGGCGCGCTCGCCGCAGGCCGCGATGATGACGATGTCGGCTTCCGCATATTTACTGGTGATCTGCTGCAAAACCGTTTTCCCCGCGCCGAAGGGGCCCGGGATACAATAAGTGCCGCCTTTCGCAACCGGGAAAAAGGTATCGATAATCCTGACCTGGGTCACCAGTGGTTCTTTCGGAACCAGTTTTTCACGGTAAGTTTTCACCGGCAGTTTCACCGGCCACTCGAAATACATCTTTAATTTGTGAGTATTCCCACGGCTGTCCGCCACCTCGGCAATTATCTTTTCAATCGTATACGCGCCCTTATCCGTAATCGATTGAACGGTGTATTCGCCGGAGAGGCCGAAGGGCACGAAAATCTGGTGTTCGAAAATGCCTTCCGGCACAAAGCCCAGCGAATCGCCGCCGGTGACTTTGTCCCCTTTCTTGACGCCGGGGGTGAACTCCCACTTTTTCCCGGAATCCAGGGCTTCAAGAACCACACCCCGCTTCAGGAAGAAACCGTGTTTGGCGGCCAGATCGTTGAGCGGATTCTGTAATCCGTCGTAAACCATAGCGAGGAGACCGGGTCCCAATTGAACAGAAAGCAGTTCCCGGGTAAATTCCACCGTATCACCGACTTTGAGACCCTTCGTGCTCTCAAAAACCTGCATGAAGGCGTTGTTGCCGGAGATCTTGATCACTTCCGATTTCAGGCGCTCTTCGCCCGTCATCGCGTATCCTACTTCATTCTGGATGATGTCGCCATCCACGCTAACAGTGATCATGTTACCGTTAATTCCGATTATTTTGCCAGTAATCTTACTCATAAGCCTATTTCGGTGATGTGTTTAAATTTTTGCATGCCAACTTCTTTATTGAAACTTTCCAACCGGGCGAGCAGTTGCAGTTTCAGAAAATACAAGATCAGGACTTCGAGGTCAAAATGATGGCCGGTTTCGAGCTCTTCAAGATACTTCCAGAGGAATTCCATCTGCTTTTTCTCGACCTGCAGCGGATTGCCCTCCTTGACCAGGGCAACCGGGAAGAGACCGGGTTTATACTCCTGCCCCAATTTCCGGGCCTTTCGCCATTCCACCACTTCGGTCCGCATTTTATGCTCGAATTGCTTAAAATCCGCCAGAACGCCGGGTTCAGAGCCGCGCCGTTCCGTACTGCGAATGTCCGTAGCCAGTAAAATCTGAAAATCCGCAGCGGACATCCACTTGCGGGCTTCATTCAGAAAAGAATCCACCCCCATGGCGGACTCCCGGCCGAAGCTTAACATCGGCAGTTGCGCGACCAGATAGTAATATTTATCCATTTTCCTGATCTAAAATTGACCTGATCGACGGGCTGAGTAACTCTTTGAGAAAATCGGCGATGCTTTCGTCGGTCATGTCATAATATACGTCGCCGCCTTTCAGGCCGATGCGGAAACCGTTGGAGATGCCGCCGTCAACTTTAAAGGTGATCTGCTCCTGCAGGCTCTTTTGGGCCTGACTGAAGAGCAATTTTTCGAGTTCTTTTTTATCCTTATCGTTCAGGAGTACGTTGAACCGGTCCTCTCCGTGCCAGTTCTCGACCATATGCAATAAGAGGTCCTTTAAGAAATCGGCGGTAAGGGTCCCGGCAATTTCCTGTTTGAACACGCGGTCGAACAGGGCAATCAGTTGTTCTTTGCAGACCAGAACCGTATCTCTCGCCGACTGCTTCAAGGCGGCCTCGGCATTGCTCCGGATTTTTTCGGCGTTCGCTTCGGCTTCGGTAATAATCTGCCGGGCTTTTTTATTGGCGGATTCTGCAACGGCAGTCGCCTTCTGCTCGGCCTTTTTAAGGATTTCGTCGGAAGCTTTTTGAGCCCCCTCCACGCCATCCTTTTTAATTTTGTCGATCAGTTTATCGAGCTTCAACTCCATGCAAGGTTCCCTTTCAAATTTAGAAATGGGCTTTGAACGTTCGGGAGATGATTCCGCCTCTAACGTTCAGGTAATATGTTTGTGTGTGTGAACATGTTTATCCGTAGGCCAAACCGTTTCGCGCTCTGGCGGAGCGTCTGAATTCCACTCCGACCCGGTTTTCAAATAGTCGAGGAAATATACTGTCTTTTCATTCCTAAATCAAGCTACCCCGCAATTTCCCCCGCAGGGGAATCGCGCCGACAATCCTTCCCAGATTTTCCGGCAGTTCGTGGTTTCCGGTTGTTACCGGCTGTGATTTTCTTTTTTAATTGACATTATTTTTCTAATTTTGCGGGCTTATTATGGGTGAAGTTGTGAGACAGAATTTTAGAAATATTGCTATCCGCAAGGCCTTTCCCGTCCTGCTTCTGAGCGCCTGGGCCCTCGTTTGTCCGGCGCTGTTCGCCGGCAACAACATTGCTGCCATTTACAATGTATCCTCCGACTTTACGGAGAATATCATCGCAGTCGATAAATCACAGCAACTGCTCTACGTGACGCACTGCGATGCCGCCGGAAGCCCTGAAATCCTGAAGCAGTTCCGTATTACTACCGGTCGCGTCGATGGGAACAAAGTGCGCGAGGGCGATCTGAAAACGCCGGAGGGCATTTACTATATCATCAGCCGGATACCCGGGGATGAGCTTCCGGAGAAATTCGGCCCACTGGCCCTGGTCCTGAATTATCCCAACGACGTGGATCGCCTTTTCAGGCACACCGGATCCAATATCTGGATTCACGGCCGCAACGAGACGATCA
Source organism: uncultured bacterium (assembly GCA_964589175.1). GTDB lineage: Bacteria > Fidelibacterota > UBA2242 > UBA2242 > UBA2242 > CAZPRY01. Next base: position 222,234 of record CAZPRY010000001.1, on the reverse strand, counting down.
AGGATCGCCAGACCGAGGGCTGCATTTCGCTGGACAACAGCCATATTCTCGATCTGGAACCCTATATCAAGATGTTCAAGACACCGGTGATCATCGTCGACTCCCTGCACTTTGTCGAAGATAGAATCTATTCCGAAAACCGTAAACACTGGGACGAGTACCTCCAATCCTGGGCCCAGGCCTGGGAAGAGGGCGAACTGGACCAATACTTCGACCTTTACTCGCAGTTCTTTCGCGATCAATCCGGCGCCACAGCACAGGCTTTTCGGAACCGCAAGCAATACCTGGATAAACTGTACGCCTGGATCAACGTTGATGTCGACAAAATCCTGGTCATCAGCAGTGACGAGGAAACCCATATCGCTTTTCGGCAGAACTATTTCTGCCCCAATTTTTATACCGAAGGCCAGAAGCAGCTGGTACTCATCCCCGAAAACGACAAATGGAAAATCGTTTCCGAAACCTTTCAGCCCAGCGGTCCCCGGATCAACATGGACAGCGCCATCCACGATTTCATGCAGACCTGGGTCAGCGCCTGGGAATCGGGCGAGATCGAAACCTATATCGCGCTCTACGATTCAGCCTTTCAGGCGAATAAACAGACCCGCCAGGATTGGTACAGCGATAAAAAAGAGAAATTCGCCAGGGCCCGGGCCATCCATGTCAAGTGTGATGACGTGGCGATCAGCAGCAATTCCAGGATGACCTGGACAGTCACATTCCGGCAGGATTATCGCTCCGATAACTATCGCGATCTCGGACAGAAAACGCTTCTGATTCACGGCTACCCCGGTCAGATCAAAATTCTAACCGAAGAATGGAACTCCATCAAGTAATATGAAACGGTCAATCGCAGTCCTTCTATTCATCACGCTATTCAGTCTGAATGGTTTGTACGCCCAGGCGCCGACCCGGCCCTACCGCGAGCATTTGCGCTATTTCGAAAATACACCCAACGAATTGAATGTTTATAAACTGTTCGGGCGCTTCGATGGAAAAACCATCTTCATTCTGGGCGGCATTCAGGGCGACGAGCCCGGCGGTTATCTATCCGCCGATTTGTATCCGAATCTGGTTCTCGAACGCGGCAACCTGATTGTGATTCCGCGGGCCAATTTTCATTCAATTATTAACAATCAACGCCTTGTCACGAAAGATATGAATCGTCGTTTTCAGGATAACGGTGACCGCGAAGTCGAAGATCAGATTGTCGCGATTATCAAGCAGGAAATGGCCGAAGCGGACCTCTTTCTCAACCTGCACGACGGTTGGGGATTCTACAGTGAAACCTATGTTGATGAGAACCGCAATCCGAAACGCTTCGGACAATCCGTCATCGCCGACGCATCCGTCTATATCGCCGACGGCGACACCCTGCAACTGGAGGAAATCTCCCGCAAGGTACTTGAACGGGTGAACCAGAAAATCGAAGATCCGTTGCACCACCTGCACTTCATGAATACCAACACCTTCGACGAGAATACCGAGTTCCCCGAGATGCGAAAATCGGCCACCTACTATGCTCTCACGCAATATGGAATCCCGGCCTTCGGCGTTGAATCATCCAAAAATCTGCAGAATCTGGATCTGAAAATCCGCTATCATAATTATGTTATTAATGAGTTCATGAAACTGCTCGGCGTGGAACCGGAACATCCCGCGGTTATCTATGAACCGCCGCGCCTGATTTACATACTTGTATCGGTGAACAACAGCACTCCGATCGTCGTCGACAGTAATTCGGGACTCGATCTGATTCCCGGGGACCGCATCCAGGTCACCCATATCGAATCGAATTATACGCGCGGTTTGACCTGCGATATCCGCGGTTTCGGCAACGAACAGGATTTCATGCGTCCGGTCAACATCACCAATCCCACTTCGATTATCGTCAAAAAAGACAATCTGGAAATCGGTAAAATCCAGGTAGGACTGAAAGAGCTGGATTACTCGATGATGGTCTATATTTTCGAGGTAAACGGGGAAAAACGATCCATCCTGCACGGTCAGACGCTTGAACTAAAAAATAGTGACCAATTCAAAATCCTGAATATTGCCCTCGATAAAATCGATCCGGCCTTTGTGCAGGTCAATCTCAAAGGCTATGTTCCGTCCATCGATTATAACACCGGCGAGGATCGGAATTACCTGATCACAGCCAGCGAACTGACCTGGACAAAGTACTCGGTCTACGGCGAAGGTAAGATATTTCCGATAACGGTTAGTAACGGCGGAAATGAACTTTCACGCTGTTTTATTTCAATTAACAACCGCTAAACCACGGATTTTTCCGCAGCTTAGCAGCGGACCGGGTCCGACTTATTTGAAATACGGCTTTAGCTTGCATAAAGTTACGGGCTCAATTAAATTCAACCGCTTTTTTGGGTTTAATTCATTGATCAAGGTGGAAATAAATGTTTAAAAAGACTAACGTTCGTTTCATTGTTATCGGCGCAGCAGTCCTGCTCGCCCTGTATTCGCTGTACTGGACCGTTGCGTTCCACAGTTTTTCGGACAAGAAGACCGAGGAGTTGCGTAGCGACGGGGTCCTGGAAAAATATGAAAACAACGCCCTGCACCTGGGCTTGGATCTGCAGGGCGGTATGCACGTCGTGCTGGAGCTCGATCTGCCCAAACTCATGCAGAGCCTGGCCGCCAACCGCACTCCGCAGTTCGAAGATGTCCTGAATACCGCCACCGAACAATATATCGCATCCGGCGATGATTTCTTCGATACTTTCCGGCGGCTCGCCGACGAGAGCGATCTCAAGTTGGTGCGCCACTTCAGCAACCGAGGTTTTAAAAACGCTGAAATTATCAATAACCTGCGTGATGAATCCAAAGACGCCCTGACCCGCGCCATTCAGATCATTCGCAACCGCGTCGATCAGTTCGGTGTCTCGGAACCCAATATTCAAAAAGCCGGGCAGTATCGCATCATCGTCGAACTGGCCGGTGTAGCCGATCCCGAACGGGCCCGCCAGTTGATCAAGAGCACGGCGCTCCTGGAGTTTACCCTGCTGAAGGACCCGGCTATTACCCAGACTTTTATCACGGCCGTCGACAATTATCTGAAGACTGGCCAAAAAGACCAGGAAAAGCCGGTTATTTCTCCGGAAGACACCACGGTCGCCATCAAGGAATCCAAGGACCAGGCCATGTCGGTCAACGAGCTGCTGGGAGTAACCGATGCCAGTACGAGCGCGGCAAGCGACAGCACCGACAGCTCGCTGGTCGTCGATGGCGAAATTTTCGCGGACCGTCCTTTCTCCTCCCTGTTGCGCGCCATCGGTGCCATGATCGGGGTCCCCGAACGCAATGTATACGCCGTCAAGAAGATCCTGGCCGATCCCGAGGTCCAGAAATTATTGCCTTATGATTCCCAATTGTTATGGTCGGCCAAACCTGAAAAACGCACTTTCCAGGACGGCCGGACCGAGAACTATTATCTGCTGTATCACCTGAACAAGGAAGCCGGCCTGCAGGGTAAATATATCACCAAGGCCAATGCCACGATCGGCGGGGCCGGTTCGGACGCCGCCGGAAGACCCATCATTTCGATGGACATGAACAATGAAGGCGCTAAGAAATTCGCCCAGCTGACCGGCGCCAATATCAAAAAGTTTCTGGCCATTGTGCTGGATGAAAAGGTTTACATGGCCCCGGAAATCAGCGTCAGAATTCCGAACGGCTCTTCCTATATCAGGGGTTTGGACAGTATCGAGGAAGCCAAGGACATCGCAATCGTTCTGCGGGCCGGCGCCCTGCCCGCCCCGGTTAAAACGATCGAGGAAAGAACCATCGGACCTTCGCTCGGCCGCGATTCCATCCGCATGGGCATCCGGCTCGGCCTTATCGGTTTCTTCCTGGTAATCATTTTCATGGCCGTTTACTACCGGGCCGCCGGACTGCTGGCGGATATGGCCCTGATCCTGAACCTGGTCTTTGTCATGGCTATTTTAGCCACTCTCGGCGCCAGCCTTACCCTGCCGGGTATCGCCGGTTTGATCCTGACAATCGGCATGGCCGTCGACGCCAACGTGCTGATCTTCGAGCGTATCCGCGAAGAGTTGATCAAAGGTAAAACGGTGCGAGCTGCCATCGACAGCGGCTACAGCCGCGCCTTTGTGACGATTCTGGACGCCAACATCACGACCATGCTGACGGCTCTGATTCTGATGCAGTTTGGTACCGGTTCGGTGAAAGGTTTTGCCATCACACTCTTCTGGGGTATCCTGAGCAGTATGTTTACGGCAATCTTTGTCACCCGCACATTCTTTAATTCCGTAACAGATAGAAAAGTCCTACAGAAACTGAGCATATAAATTCTGGAAACCAAAAAATGAAATTAATCAAAGAAACGCATATTCAATTCCTCAAGTATAGCAAAACGGCTATTACTTTTTCGGGGATTTTTCTCTTATTGAGTATCATCTCCATCTTCTTCGTACGCGGCCTGAACAAAGGAATCGATTTCACGGGCGGCACGCTGATGCAGATTCAATTCGAACAGGAAGTCTCTACCGCTCAGATCCGCAGCGCAATGGCGACCGAAGGCCTGGCCAACAGTATTATTCAGAAATCCACGGGCTTGAACGAATATATGATCCGCGTCTCCAATCAGGGCTCGGGAGACAACATGCCGGAAATAGTGGGGCGCGCGCTCAGTACGCTGGATAACAATCCTTACGAAATCCGCCGCACTGACCTGGTCGGCCCCAAAATCGGGCAGGAACTGCGCAACGCCACGATTCTCGCGATCATCTCGGCTCTGTTTGTTATCGGCGTGTATATCTCGATCCGCTTCCAGTTCCGCTTCGCCGTCGGGGCCGTCGTTGCCCTGATTCATGATGTTCTCTTCACGCTGGGAATTTTCTCGATATTTCAACTGGAGATTTCCATGACGACCGTGGCGGCCTTCCTGACGATCGTCGGTTATTCCTTGAACGATACTATCGTCATCTTCGATCGGGTTCGTGAAAACATGAAGACCAAACGTAACGAAACGATTGAGACCATCATGAATATCAGTATCAATGAGACCCTCAGTCGCACCATTATAACTTCCCTTACGACCCTTATCGTTGTGATTGTTCTGGCCTTCGCTTTCGGAGAGGTGCGGATTTTCGCCATTGCCATGATTATCGGTGTTGTTGCTGGAACTTACTCGACTATCTATATTGCCGGTCCGACGGTTATTGCCTGGCAGCACAAATTCCTTGACAAAAACAAATAGAATGAAAAATCAATAATTTATCACGATGCTCCCCCCTCCAGGGGAGCATTTTATTTTGCGGGGAGGCCAAATGCCTGTACAAGCGATTTTAGGCGGACAATGGGGCGACGAGGGCAAGGGTAAAATTGTCGATGTACTCTGCCAATCGGCAGATGTAGTGGCCCGTTTTCAGGGCGGCGCAAACGCCGGTCACACGATTCAGATCGGCGAAAAGGAGACCATATTACATCAGTTACCCAGCGGTATTCTGCACGAGAAAGTGCACTGTATCCTCGGTAACGGAATGGTCCTGGATCCGGTCGGCCTGCTGGCCGAAATGAACGAACTGCTTCGGGAAGGAGTTGATCTCGACGGACGCATTCACATTTCCGAATTGGCCCACGTCGTCACTCCGCTTCACAAGATCCTGGACGCCGCCTTCGAAATCCGGCTCGGAAGCATGGCCATCGGAACCACTAAACGCGGCATCGGTCCCTGCTATTCGGACAAAATCAACCGGACCGGTATTCAGATCCGGGACCTGCGTTTTCCCTCTCTACTGAAAGAAAAAGTCGCTGCTAAACTGCAATCTGCTATCGCCGACAATCTGCTGAGTCCCGGCGAAAAGGAAAAATTATCAGCTGACCTGGAGGAGTTTTACGCCGCGGCAGCGCAAATGGTGCCCTTCATCGATAATACCGTTACCCTGATCGACCGCTACTTCAAGGAAGGGAAGAAGATCCTGATCGAAGGCGCCCAGGGAACCCTGCTGGACCTGGATTTCGGCTCCTATCCTTTTGTCACCTCATCGAACACAAGCTCCGGCAATATCTGTACCGGCGCCGCCCTGAGTCCAAACAAAATCGGTCACATTCTCGGTGTTTTCAAAGCCTACTGCACGCGCGTCGGAAGTGGTCCTTTCCCAACCGAATTGCACGGCATCGAAGGCGATTACCTCCAGCAAAAGGGTGATGAATTCGGCGCCACTACCCGGCGTAAGCGGCGCTGCGGTTGGTTTGACGGCGCCCTGGCAAAATTCTCAGTAATGCTGAACGGCTTCGATTCCGTCGCGATTACCAAACTGGACGTCCTGGACGATCTGGCCGAGATCAAAGTCTGCACGCACTACAAAAACGGGGAATATCCTTCCATCCACCTGGAAGATGCCCGGCCCCAATATGTCAGCCTGCCCGGCTGGCAAACAGATATTTCGGATGTTAAAAAATTCAGTGACCTGCCTGCCCGGGCCAAGGACTATCTGAATTTTCTCTCCGACCTTTTCAAAGCGCCGATTTCGCATATCTCCGTCGGTAAAAAGCGGAGCCAGATCATCGAACTTTAATTGCGGAGAGTTCAGCCGGACCGTCAGCACGCACATCCCGGTAAAGTAAAACGCTCGTACAACCCAATAATATTTATTGATTTAGCGGACTTTTTATTATATATTTAGGGTCGGAATTATGCTCTTTTTATGATGAAATTGCGCGCTTTGAGAAGAGCACTTGGAAAGACTTACTATAATACGAATAGTTATATTTATTTTACGAAACCGTTTCATTCGTTAAGTTTTAAAGGCCTTCCCTTTAAAATAGGAACAGACGATTGCGATCTGAATTTGCTGACCCTAAGAAATTAGCTGAGGATAACGATACCGAGAAGAGGATAAGGCCTTCTGCTTTTGCAGAATTCATCGGCCAGTCCAAAGTAGTCGATAACCTTAAACTCTATATTGCAGCCGCAAAAAAGCGCGGTGAGGCCCTGGACCACGTTCTGCTCTTCGGCCCTCCGGGTCTGGGCAAAACCACCCTGGCTTACATTGTGGCGCGCGAGCTGGACGTCAATATCAAGACCTCTTCGGGGCCGGTCATCGAAAGGGCCGGCGATCTGGCTGGTATGCTAACCAGCAACTCGCTGGGTGACGTATTCTTCATCGATGAAATCCACCGTCTCAACAACGTTGTGGAAGAGTACCTTTACTCAGCCATGGAGGATTTCAAGATCGACATCGTGATCGACAAGGGGCCCAACGCCCGCAATATCCAGCTCAGTCTTGAACCGTTTACCCTGATCGGCGCAACCACCAGGCTGGGTCGGCTGACTTCCCCGTTGCGGGATCGTTTCGGCGTCGTGCTGCGCATGGACTATTATAAACCGAAAGATCTGTTTCAGATCCTGATTCGCTCGGCCCGGATTCTGGAAATCGAACTGGAACCGAGCGGCGCAGAGGAGATCGCCAAGCGCTCCCGGGGAACACCCCGAATTGCGAACCGCATCCTGCGGCGCACGCGCGATTTCGCCCAGGTCAAAGCCAATGGCGTGATCGACAGAGAGGTCGCCAAACAATCGTTGGTCATGCTGGATATCGACGATCGCGGTCTGGACCGCATGGATCGGACGATCCTTTCCACCATCATCCACAAATTTGCCGGCGGGCCCGTCGGGCTGAACAACCTGGCCGTGGCGGTCAGTGAAGAAGCGGAAACCATCGAAGATGTCTATGAACCGTTCCTGATTCAAAATGGGTTGCTGCAACGCACTTCCCGCGGCCGGCAGGCTACGGCCGAGACCTATAAATATTTTGGATTAAGCCACCAAACCGAACAAAAAGAACTATTTCAATAGAGGAGGAACTCCTATGAGACTTTCCGACTTTGACTATGAATTGCCCGAGGAATTAATTGCGAAACACCCCATCGAAAAACGCGATCATTCGCGCCTGATGGTGATTCGCCGCGCCACCGGAGAGATAGAACAAAAACACTTTTATGATATTGTCGACCACCTTATCCCGGGCGACCTGCTGATCGTCAACGAGACCAAAGTTTATCCGGCCCGGCTCTGGGCCATTAAGGACCGCACCGAGGCCAAGGTTGAAGTTTTTCTGCTGCGCGAACTGTCCAATAACCTCTGGGAAGTCATGGTGAAACCGGCCCGCAAAGTGCGGATTGGCAACAAACTGACGGTCGCCGAAGGCGTCCAGTGCGACGTCATCGATAATACCGTCTCCGGCGGAAGAGTGGTTCGTTTTAACGGCATCCTGCAGGAGGATCTGTATAATCTCATCGATAAGATCGGACAATCTCCGCTGCCGCCCTACATCGATCGCGAGCCGACGCCGCTCGACAAAATCAAATATCAAACCGTCTACGCTAAGAAGCGCGGCGCCGTCGCCGCCCCGACCGCCGGATTGCATTTTACCGTCGATCTTCTGAAACGGTTGAGAGAAAAAGGTGTCAAGATTTACCCAATCGTGCTGCACATCGGCCTGGGTACTTTCCGGCCGGTCACCGTTGAAGATCTCTCCCGGCACCGCATGGATTCCGAATATTATGAAGTGTCAGCGGATACCGCCCTGGCGATCAATAACGCCAAAAGCCGCGGCAAGCGGGTCATCGCGGTGGGCACTTCTGTCGTGCGCGCCCTGGAAACCGTGACCGTTTCCGGCTTCCAGATCAGTCCGCGCAAGGGCTGGACCGACAAATTCATCCACCCGCCCTATGAGTTCAAGATGGTCGATGCAATTATCACTAATTTTCATCAGCCTAAATCAACCCTGATTATGCAGATATCCGCCTTCGCCGGGCACGATTTAATCATGGAAGCCTATCGGAAAGCCATCCAGGAAAAATACCATTTCTTTAGCTACGGCGACGCCATGTTTATCATTTAACGGATTTTGTCTATGCCTCGCAGCAGCGCCATTATCGTCGCCGCAGGAGCCGGCAAACGCATGCAGAACAGCACGCCCAAGCAATTTTTACTGCTGCAGGGGCAGAGTGTGCTCTATCACTCGCTACACTGTTTCAATGCCGCGCCTTCCGTTTCCGAAATTATCATCGTCGTAGCACAATGCTACCTGGACTCGGCAGAGCTGCAAGCCTCAATTCCTTCGAACCTATCGAAAACCATCAGACTCGTGGTCGGCGGGGCTCATCGCCAGGATTCGGTGTTCAACGGCCTGAAAGTTGTGGACGCCGCCAGCGAAATCGTGATTGTGCATGACGCCGTGCGCCCGTTTATCACGCCAGCACTCGTCGAAGAAACGATCCGGCAATGCGCTCGCTTTGACGGTGCGGTTGCCGCTATCCCGGCCACCGATACGCTCAAGCATGTGGAGGACGGACTCATCAGCGCAACACTCGACCGCAGCTCTATCTGGCAGGTTCAGACACCGCAGGCTTTCGGCAAGGACATCCTTTTGCAGGCCTTTCAGCAGGCTGAAGAAGATAATTTTTACGGCACCGATGAGGCCGGACTGGTCGAGCGCATCGGCGCCAAAGTCGCGGTCGTCATGGGCGATCGGCGCAATATCAAAATCACCTGCCCGGAAGATATTCCGGTCGCAGAAGTCCTGATTCGGGATTGGCAGCAAACATGAATATACGCATAGGTCACGGTCTCGACGCTCACCGCTTCATCGACGGACGCCCGCTCATGCTGGCCGGCATCCATGTTCCCTATCCGCTGGGCCTGGAGGGACATTCGGATGCTGATGTCGCGATTCACGCCCTGATCGATGCTCTGCTGGGCGCCGCGGGGCTGGACGATATCGGCAGCCATTTCCCGGACAGCGACACCCAATATAAAAACATCGATAGCACAATTCTATTGAAAAAAACGCTGGAACTGCTGCGTTCCAGGCATTTTCAAATCGGCAATGTCGATCTCAGCATCGTGCTCGAAGAACCCCGGCTGCGGCCCCATATCGAGTCGATGAAAGCGCGTCTGGCCGGACTTCTGGATATCCCCAAAGACCGGATTTCCGTCAAAGCGACCACGACCGAGACGATGGGCTTTACGGGCCGCAAAGAGGGCATACTGGCCATGGCCAGCGTAATACTATTTTAATGATCGAAGACCTTATCAACCGCGTCGCAAATCTGCCCATCCAATACATCCTGGCCGTGCTGTTTATCATGATCTTCATGGAAAACGTAACGCCCTTCGTTCCGGGCGACTCCTTTCTGGCCTTCTCAGCTTACCTCTCGGGAACCGGCCTGCTTCCCCCCTTGCTGACCTTCAGTGTCTCCATCCTGGGGAGTTTCACTGGTTTTATACTTGTCTACTGGATCGGTTTCCACTGGGGCCGCGAGTATTTCGAAGCCAAAAGACTACGTTTTTTCACACTTAAAAATCTGCAGCAAACCGATCGGTACTACCAAAAATACGGCGACATGTTTGTCCTGATCAACCGCTTTTTACCCGGATTCCGCTTCCTGGCCGCCATATTTGCCGGTTTCACACGCGCTCATTACATCCGGACATTCGTCTATTCCCTGCTCAGTATCCTGGCCTGGAACGGCCTGATTTTTCAGATGGGACACTACCTCGGAAAGAATTGGCAGGAAATTGTCGTTTTTCTGAAGGAATATAACCTGATCGCCTTGATCATCATCGGAATTCTGATAGTATTCCTGATTGTATTCGTGCTGACCCGAAAAAGTAAAAAGAAGGAGCTCGCCTCCATTGATTAGAACCCGATTCGCACCCAGCCCCACTGGCTACCTGCATGTCGGCGGCCTGCGCACCGCCCTGTACAACTACCTCTTCGCCAGAAAGCATCAGGGGAGTTTTATCCTGCGTATCGAGGACACGGATCAGCAGCGCAAAGTCAAGGGTGCCGTGGAGAACCTGATCGAAACCCTGCGCTGGGCCGGTATTACTCCTGACGAAGGTCCCGGCTACGGCGGGGAACTGGGGCCCTACATTCAGTCTCAACGGCTGGAACTCTATGCGAGGCTCACCCAAGAGCTGCTGGACAAAGGCCATGCCTATCGCTGTTTCTGCAGCCCGGAGCGCCTTCGCAATCTGCGTCACGCTCAAAGCAGCGGGAACAGCCAGACCGGTTACGACCGGCATTGCCGGAATCTGAGTCCGTCCGATATCCGGCAGAAAATGCAAGCCGGTGAAAAATTCGTTCTGCGCATGAAGGTACCGCTGGAAGGTGAAATCGTTATCGACGACAGGGTACGCGGCCGGGTAGTTTTTCCCTGTTCTTTGATTGACGACCAGGTTCTGCTTAAAACCGATGGTTTCCCGACTTATCACCTTGCCAACGTCATCGACGATCATCATATGCAGATCAGCCATGTCATCCGCGGCGAAGAATGGTTGCCCAGCACCCCCAAGCACCTGCTGCTCTATCGATATTTCGGCTGGGAGGCGCCGCAATTTGCCCATCTGCCGCTGCTCCTGAATCCGGACCGCAGCAAACTTTCCAAACGCCAGGGCGACGTGGCGGCTGAAGATTACCGTCAAAAAGGCTACCTGGCGCCGGCATTGGTCAACTTTTTGGCGCTGCTGGGCTGGAATCCGGGGACGGAGCAGGAAATCTTCTCGCTGGACGAACTCATCCAGCAATTCTCACTGGATCGGGTTGGCAAATCAGGCGCCGTTTTCAACCCGGAAAAACTGGATTGGATGAATGGCCTTTATATCCGCAACCTGGAATTTGATGATTACTATTCGCTGGCCAAACCCTATCTTCCCGAAACGACCGACTATACCGAAGCCGGGATGCGGGAGATCGCCCGCGTTCAACAGCAGAAGATCAGCATGCTCTCCGAATTGCCCCAAAAATCCCTGGCTTTTTTCATCGATCTTCCTTCCTATACAAAAGCGGAATTCAGCGAATGGTTTGAGGCCGAGCAGGTTCCCCGCTTTCTGACGACCCTTCTGGCAGAAGTCCGGGAATTCACGGCCTTCGACGGCGCGCTTTTCATCGAAGCCGTCAAGGCGGCCGGCAAAACTTCTCAACTCCGGGGCAAACCGCTCTGGATGGTATTACGGATTGCCCTCACCGGCGAACTGCACGGCCCGGAAATTCACAGCGTCGCGGCGATTCTGGGTAAAACACACTGCCTCCGCAGACTCGAAAAGGCGAAAGCATATGTCGAAAACCAATTCGACCAGGGTTAAATCCTACGCCAAACTCAATCTCGCCCTGCGCATTACCGGCCGGCGGGAGGACGGATACCACAACCTGAGCTCCCTCTTCCAGGAAATCGATCTGTACGACCTGCTCACTTTTACGCCCGCAGCGGAATATTCTCTGAGCTGCGATCAGCCCGGTCTACCCTGTGACGAGCGCAATCTTTGCAGCCGGGCCTACCGCGCGATGCAGCGCCTGGCCGGGTCCCCGGCGAACTGGCATATCGATCTCGCCAAAAATATTCCGGTCGGATCGGGGCTGGGCGGCGGAAGTTCGAATGCCGCGGCCGTTATGAAATTTCTGAACAGGGCCTGGAACCTGAATCTGGATGACGCGACCCTCATCCGCCTGGCCGCCCCAATCGGCAGCGATATCCCGTTTTATATACGGGGAAAAACTCAGGGCGTCGAGGGGACCGGAGAGATTCTGCGCCCGCTGCAATTGCCACTGACGCCGGTTTTTCTGCTGGTCTGTCCGCCGGTTCATATCTCCACGGTTTGGGCCTATCAACAATTCACCTTGATTAATTTCAAAGAAGGCTATAAATTTGATGACCTCTTCGGCTTGAAGAGAATCCATTATGAGCTGTTTGAAAACGAATTTGAATCTGTTGTCTTCCCTGCATATCCAGAAATCGGCAGGCTAAAACAGGCCCTTCTGTCCGAAGGGGCCGATTATGCCGGTTTGTCGGGTAGTGGCTCGACTGTGTTTGGAATTTTTCCGGACAGATTATCAGCTGAAACGGCCGGAAAACATTTCGTTACCTTCAACACTTTCGTCACCCTACCCATTCAAAAAAGATAACTTTATTCGGGGATCGTTCAATCGGCAGGACAACGGCCTTTGGAGCCGTGAATCTAGGTTCGAGTCCTAGTCCCCGAGCTCAATCTTTTAAAACCGAATGAGAAGTAGCCCTATGAGTTTTGAAGCACGAATATTTTCCGGTCGCTCGAATCCCGCGCTAACCGATGAAATCACTAAAATCCTGGGAGTCTCCCAGGGTCAGATCAGCATCGACAATTTCAGTGACGGTGAAATCTGGCTGCGTTTTGAGGAGAACATCCGGGGTGAAGACGTTTTCATCGTCCAATCGACCAACCCGCCGGCCGACAACATCCTTGAACTCCTCCTGATCATCGATGCCGCCCGCCGGGCTTCCGCCCGCCGTATCACGGCCGTTATCCCCTATTACGGCTATGCGCGCCAGGATCGCAAAGACCAGCCGCGGGTGCCGATTTCCTCGCGCCTGATCATGGACTCCATCGTCAGCGCCGGCGCCGATCGCATCGTGGCCATGGACCTGCATTCGACCCAGATTCAGGGATTTGTCAACATTCCTTTCGATCATCTTTACGCCAAGACCATTTTCATCGAACGGCTGCGGAAACTCGTTTACGGGAAAGATTATACGATCGTCGCCCCGGATGTCGGCGGAATCAAATTCGCCCGTTCCTACGCCCAGATCCTGGGCTTTCCGCTAACTATCATCGACAAACGCCGGCCGCGTCCCAACGAGGCTGAAGTCATGAACGTCATCGGCAGTCCCAAGGTCAGAAATGCCCTGATTATCGACGACCTGATCGATACCGGCGGCACGGTTTCGCAGGCGGCGCATCTCTTGCATGAAGAGGGTTGCGAGTCCACAACGGTGATGATTACCCACGGCCTTTTCTCCGGACCTTGTGTTGCGCGCCTGATGGAAGCCCCGATTGATCAGGTGATCGTTTCCAATAGTATCGCCATTCGCCCGGAACGCCTGTTCCCCAAACTGGAAATAATCAGCGCCGCGCCCCTGTTTGCGGAAGCCATAAAAAGAATTCATAGAGAAGAATCCATCAGTTCACTGTTTGAGTTTTAATGATAAAGGAGCCATTTCATGTCTGAAGTTAAATTATCATCCGAGTTACGCACCGACCTTTCGAAAAGCGAAACCAAGCGGCTTCGCCGGGAGGGTAAAATCCCCGCCATCTATTATTTTCACCAGCAAAAGCCGCTCCCGCTGGTGATTGACCAGAAAGAATTCCGCGCCGCCATGCGGACCGGCACACAGCTGATCGATCTGCAAATCGGCAATAAGCATCACAATTGCGTGGTCAAAGAAATGCAGTATCATCCGGTCACCGATGCTGCCCTGCACATCGACTTCATGGGTGTCAACCTGAAAGAGATCATCAGCATCAAGGTTCCGATTCGCATCACCGGTGAAGCCGTCGGCGTTAAAACCTTTGGCGGCGTTCTGGAGCAACATCTGTGGGAAGTGGAAGTGAAGTGTTTGGTATCCAATATTCCCGGTGATATCAACATCGATGTGACCGATCTGAATCTGGGCGATTCCATCAACGTCGGACATATCAAGCTGGAGGAAGCGGAAATTCAGACGCCCGTCACGGCTTCGATCGTCTCCGTCGTGAAAGCCACCGGTGCCGGTCGCGAAGAAGAAGCCGAAGAAAAGGCCGAAATCGGAGCCGAAACGGAAGCCGAAGAAGACAAAGAAGGCAAAGAAGATTAAGCAACGGACTATGGATCGATTCAGGTTTTTTTTTTCGCAAGAAACGGTCAGATGAGACCGACCGAAAAAAGAGAATTATCCTGGTCGCGGGACTCGGAAATCCCGGTCGGGCTTATGCTCAAAACCGGCATAACTTCGGATACATGGTAATCGATCGCCTGATCACGGAATGGAAAATGCAAGTCAGAATTCCTAACAAATATTACGCTTATGCGCTACGGACCGAGGCGACCCATTTGCCGCTGCCGGCCGATACGGAGCTCTACTTGTGCCGTCCCTTGACCTTTATGAACAACAGCGGCAAAGCCATCCGCAAAGCCCTGCAATCACTGCGGGCCGATGCGTCCGATCTCCTGGTGATTTACGACGACATCGATCTGCCGCTGGGCAAAATCCGCATTCGCAAGAAAGGATCGGCGGGGGGACACCGCGGAATCCAGTCGATCATCGATCACCTGGACCGCAACGATTTTGCCCGCATCCGGCTTGGGATCGGTCCGCAGACAAAAGGTACGCCGTCCGAAGAATTTGTCCTCGCCGACTTCGGGACCGCTGAAAAAGCGGTGGCCGGCCGGGTGATCGATTTAACAACGGCCGCCGCACGGGATTACCTGGATCAGGATTTTGATTCAATCATGAACCGCTACAACAGCGCCGAGATCATCCCAGGCGAGCCGGAAAGGGAAATGCGTTGAGCACGACTATTCCGATCAACTGGATTTTTGCGGTGATTGGCGCGGGCCTTGCAGCCCTCGTCTTCGCCTTCTATAAATCCATCTGGATCGGCCGGCAGCCGGACGGTAATCCCAAAATGCAGGTCATCGCCCGGCATATCCGCGACGGCGCCATGGCTTTCCTGACCCGTGAATATAAGGTCCTGATCGTTTTCCTGATTTCGGTCGGTCTGCTTTTAGTGATTGGCAATGCCGGCTGGAACAGGCTGGTGGCGCTGTCCTTCCTGATCGGTGCCTTTTGCTCCGGACTGGCCGGTTACATCGGCATGCGCACGGCGACTGCCGCCAATGTCCGGACGACACAGGCAGCTATCAGGAGCCTCAACGAGGCGCTCATGGTAGCCTTCTCCAGCGGTTCCGTCATGGGTATGAGCGTCGTTGGACTGGGTGTCGTCGGATTGGGATCGCTCTTTCTGATTTACGGCAAATCGTTCGGAACTTCC
The DNA here is from genome assembly GCA_964589175.1 of uncultured bacterium. Classification (GTDB taxonomy): domain Bacteria; phylum Fidelibacterota; class UBA2242; order UBA2242; family UBA2242; genus CAZPRY01. The sequence continues at coordinate 206,402 of CAZPRY010000001.1, read as the reverse complement.
CCCAATGTTCTCAACGAACTGGTTTTACCGGTTTTGAGCGGCTTCAGTCTGGGCGCCAGTTCGGTGGCTCTCTTTGCGCGCGTCGGGGGCGGTATCTATACCAAAGCCGCCGATATCGGCGCCGATCTGGTTGGTAAAGTAGAAGCCGGTATCCCCGAAGACGATCCCCGCAATCCCGCTACGATTGCCGATAACGTCGGCGACAATGTCGGTGATGTGGCCGGAATGGGCGCCGATCTCTTCGAAAGCTATGTCGGCTCAATCGTGGGCGCCATGGTTCTGGGAGCGCTTTACAACCTGAATCTGGTCATTCTACCTCTGGCCGTCGCTGCGCTGGGCGTTTTCTGTTCATTGTTCGGAACCCTCCTGGTGCGAACCAAAGAGGGCGGCGACCCGCAACGCGCCCTGAACCGGGGCACTTTCGCTGCCGATTTTCTCATGATTATATTGATCTACCCGCTGATCCGCTGGTTTATTCCCGGAACGCTGGCCGCCCCGGCTTCCGGAATCAGCGCCAACGGTATTTTTACAGCCATCTTTACCGGGTTAATGGCGGGTCTGGCCATCGGCTTTATCACCGAGTACTACACCTCGGAATCGCGAAAACCGACCCGCTGGATCGCGGCCCAGTCGCAGACCGGCACGGCCACGAACATCATCGCCGGGCTTAGCCTGGGGATGACATCCACCCTGTTCCCAATCCTGTTTATCGCCGGAGCGATCATGATCGCTTACAGCGTTGCGGGGCTCTACGGTATCGCTATCGCGGCCCTCGGCATGCTTTCAACCACCGGTATTCAGCTGGCCATCGATGCCTACGGCCCGGTGGCGGACAATGCCGGCGGCATCGCTGAAATGGCCGAGCTCGAACGCAGCGTGCGCAAGCGCACCGATAAACTGGACGCCGTCGGCAACACAACCGCTGCAATCGGCAAGGGTTTCGCCATCGGTTCGGCCGCTCTGACCGCGCTGGCGCTTTTCGCCGCTTTCCAGGCTTCGGCCGGTATCGAAAGCATTAATCTGTCCAATCCGTTCGTGATGGCGGGAATTTTGATCGGCGGGATGCTGCCTTTCCTGTTCAGCAGCATGGCGATGCGCGCGGTAGGCGAAGCCGCCTTCGAAATGATCAAGGAGGTGCGCCGTCAGTTTCGCGAGATCCCGGGTCTGATGCAGGGAAAGGCGGAGGCTGAATATTCCAAATGCGTCGATATTTCCACCAGGGCGGCCATTCGTAAAATGATCCTGCCGGGTACCCTGGCTCTCATCATTCCCCCGATTCTGGGATTTATCAATAAAGAAATGCTGGGCGGGCTGCTGGCCGGCGTCACCGTCACGGGCGTTCTGCTGGCGATTTTCATGGCCAATTCCGGCGGTGCCTGGGACAATGCCAAAAAATATATCGAAGCCGGCAACCTGGGGGGCAAGGGCAGCGACGCCCACAAGGCCGCCGTCACGGGTGATACCGTCGGCGATCCGTTCAAGGATACGGCCGGCCCCTCGTTAAACATCTTAATCAAACTTATGTCGGTGGTGTCGTTAGTCATCGCACCCTTAATCAAATAAACATGACTGGAAGAAACAAAAATAAGGAGTCACACCTGTGAGGTATTACGAAAATCTTTTTATAGTGAATCCCAACCATGAGCACGCCAAACTGTCGCAGATTATCGATGCCGTGAAGCATGAAATCACTCAGGCCAATGGCAACATCCTGCTGATCGACGAATGGGGCAAGAAACGCCTGGCGTACCCGATCGAAAATCATAAATACGGCAATTATGTGCTCATTCAGTTCGAAACCGAAAACAACGGCCTGATCAAGGACGTCGAGAGCTGGTTGAAACTCTCCCCGGATGTCATTGCCTACATGACCGTTAAGCTGGACACGAAACCGGAAATCAAAGAAGAAGCAATCCAGCCGGAAGCCTGAGCTTCGGCGGGAAATACCGGCAGAAGATCGACGAAACCATGAAAATCAGATCTTCTCTGCCCTAATTAAGAAAGGAATACCATGGCTGTTCTCAGTAGAAAAAAAATCTGCAAGTTCTGTGAAAATACGAAGGAAGGTATTGATTATAAAAATTACAAGACCCTGCGTCGCTTCATCACGGAACAAGGCAAAATCATTCCTAGCCGGATCACCGGTACCTGTGCACGTCATCAGCGGGAACTCACCAAAGCGATCAAACGCGCCCGGAATATAGCTCTGCTGCCCTATACCTACGACGCGACCCAGGGCTATAAATAATTCTCTAGATCAAAAGGAGGTACAAGTGCATATTATTCTAATACAGAATTACGATCAATTGGGAAAAGCCGGCGAACAGTTCGAAGTGAAAGACGGCTATGCCCGGAACTTTCTGGTTCCGCGCGGTTTTGCGTTGCGGGCGACTCCCAATAATATAAAGCGGTTTCAGGAACAAGCCCGGCTTGGAAATCTGAAAAAGGACCGTGCTTTGAAACAATCCAGGGAACTGGCCGAAAAACTGAAGAGCCTCTCGCTCACGATTCCCGTCCAGGTAGGTGAGGAAGATCGCGTCTTCGGAGCGGTGACCTCCCAGATTATCGCCGAACAACTTCTGGAAAAAGGATACGAAATCGACAAACGCCAGATCCTGCTCGAAGAACCGATCAAGGCTCTCGGAATTTTCGAAATTCCAATCAAATTGCATGCGGATATTTCCGCTTCGGTAAAGGTCTGGGTCATTAAATCCTGATTCAGGGCGATCCGGATTATCCATTTCAAAAGGCGAAGTGAAGCGCTGCTCATTTCGTCTTTTTTATTCACCGGCCGGATAAGGCCTGTTAAAATCGTACTGCTTTTTAGGGAGCAGTCATTGTATATTAGTCCGTGGCCGGTACCGAAAAATATATCAACGTCGTCTTTCCCTCGCCCCTTCGCCGGCAATATACCTATAAAATTCCCACTCATCAGGATTTTCCGGTGCTTCCCGGACAGCGCGTGGTGGTCCCGTTGCGCCGCCGGGCGACTGTCGGTTATATTTCCGAACTGGTCTCCAAACCCCCGCCGGATGTCAAAATTCTGGAAGTCAGTGAGATTATCGATCGCGATCCGATCATTCCGTCGGCGCAATTCGGTTTTCTGCAGCGCCTGGCGAATTACTACCTGGCGCCTTTCGGCAAGGTGCTGGCCGCCGCGATACCCTCCGAATTTCATCTGATTCAAAACCGGCGCATCTATGCGGTCCCGTCGGATAATCCGCCCGCAATTCCCGAAGCTTATCGTACACTCTACGCCAAAATCAGCGAAGCACAGAGTATTCTTTTAAAGCAGCTGAAACGGCATTTCCCGGCCGATCTGCTCCAAGCGGGTTTGCAGAGGCTCAAGCAGATCGACCTGATCAACGAACACCCCGTCTATTCCAAACCCGGCCTGAAGGGTAAAATCGCAAAAACGATCGAACTCGCGTGCGAACCGGCCAGCGCCGGCCTCGAGTTGGAAAGCCTGAAAAAGCGGGCGCCCCGGCAATGGGAACTGCTGGATCACCTGATCCGCCATGAAGGCAGCCTGCCTCCCGCAGAATATCACCGCTTTGCGGCGGCAACCGTTCATGCGCTGGAAGCCAAGGGCCTGATCCGCATCCGGGAAAAAGACATCACCTTCGATCAGCTCTGGGAAAATTTCAACGAGCGCAAAAAGGATATCACCCTGACCGACGACCAGGAAAGTATTTTTCAGCAAATTTCCGCGGCTGTCCAGGCGCAGAAATACGCCTCGTTTCTGATCCAGGGCGTCACCGGCAGCGGCAAGACCGAAGTCTATATCAAACTGATCCATGAAGCCCTAAAAATCGGACGGACGGCCATGATTCTGGTGCCCGAAATCACCCTGACCACCCACCTGGCCAGTCGCTTCCGGGGTGAGTTCCAGGACCTGATAACAATCTGGCACAGCCATCTGAGCCCGACGCAGCGCTCTAAAATTTGGGCTTCCGTATTAAGGGGTGAATTCAAAATCGTCATCGGCGCCCGCAGTGCGCTGTTTCTGCCGCTGGCTTCACCCGGCCTGATCATTGTCGACGAAGAGCAGGATTCCTCCTTCAAGCAGCGCGAACAGGAACCGCATTACCATGCGCGTGACGCCGCACTGCTGCTGGCCCAATGTATCGACGCCACGGTTGTGCTTGGTTCGGCAACGCCCAGCCTGGAAAGCTTCTACAATGCCGTGAACGGTAAACTGACCCGCCTCCCGCTGGCCCGCCGTTTTTCCACGGCTCCCCATCCCGTAATCCATGTCGTGAATATGCGCGATGAATGGCAAAAAGAGGAGCATTTCAACCACCCGCTCTCCGATCTCCTGCGTGCAAAAATCGCCGAAAAGCTGGAACGCAGGGAACAGGTCCTGCTCCTGCAGAATCGCCGCGGTTTCTCCAATTATTTACTCTGTTCGGCCTGCGGCCATGTGCCCGCCTGCCCCAACTGCGACATCACCCTCACATATCATAAGAAAAGCCGGGCCCTGATCTGTCATTATTGCAACTTCGCGATCAATCCGCCCACCGAATGCCCGCAATGCAACGGCAACGCTTTTCTCTACCCCGGCTACGGCACCCAGCGGGCCGAAGACATTCTGGCGGAAGCCTTTCCCGCAGCCCGCATCAAAAGGCTCGATATGGACACGGCCCAGAAAAGCGGTTATTTGCAGAGCATCATGCAGGAATTCGAAAACAAACAGATCGATATACTGCTCGGAACCCAGATGATCGCCAAAGGCCTGGACTTTCCGAACATCTCGCTGGTCGGGGTCCTGAACGCCGATATCGGTTTAAACATGCCCGATTTCCGCGCCCGCGAACGCGTTTTCAACCTGCTTTATCAGGTCGCGGGCAGGACCGGACGCGGCGATATCCAAGGCGAAGTCGTCATTCAAACCTTTGTCCCCGAAGATTTCACGATTCGATGCGCCCTGCAGCAAAACCTGACCAAGTTCTCTAATTTCGAACTGAATGAAAGAAACCAGGTGAACTACCCGCCCTTCAGCCGGCTGGCTCTGGTTTTAATTACCGATCTCAACCGCGAACGTGTCCATGAAACGGCCCAGCGTGTTCTGAATTTTCTGAGCCAAAACAAGAAGAGACATATTGATATTCTTGGTCCAAGCAGCGCACCGATCGGCCGCATCAAAAACCGCTATCGTTATATGCTCATCCTGAAATCGCGCAAAGAGAAGGACCCGAACGGCGCCGGTCTCCGCCACTTGCTCCTTCAGCTGCTCTATTCCGATCTGTTTGAATCTATCAGCAAACAGGCGCGTATAAGCATCGATATCGATCCGTTGGATATGTTGTAAGCAACCCTTCATTGTAGATTTTCGCTTCATTGACGCAAAAAAAACCACACCCTCTGTTGTCCCTGTTCGTTCTCCTGGCCACCACCGGATTTCCGATCGCAGCCCAAATTCCCGCTATCCGGGTCGAGGCGCCGGCGAAATTGTCCACCCTGCGCCGTTTTACACAATCAGCCATCGAGAGCCAACTGCGCGAGTTGCGGCCTTATTTTGGCCCACCGACAGCCGTAATTCGTGTCATTATCGTCGACTCCGAAAAAAGCTTTAAGGAAAATGCCGGCCCCGGGTTGCCGTACTGGACCTCCGCCGTAACCATTTTTCCCCCGGGAAAAGTGATCATCAAATCGCCCAATCTCACCCACAGCAGTCTGCGTCAGTACAAGTCCACAATCAACCATGAACTGGTTCACCTGCTTCAGGGCCAGCTGGTCCCCCTGAGCCTGACGCCTACCTGGTTCGATGAAGGCGTCGCGCTTTACCTCTCCAATGAATTCGACCTGTCCAAGCGGGTCGCGCTTTCACGGGCCGTCGTCAAGAAGCGTACGATTCCGCTGGACAAACTCTCCGGGATGCTGCGCTTCGCCCACGTTAATGCGGAACTGGCTTACAGCGAGGCCGCCTCAGCCATCGAGTTTCTGACCGAAATTTACGGACCGGGTACCATCCGGAACATTTTGCAGAATATGCGGAACGGAAAAGACTTTACGCAAAGCCTCAGCGCGGCAACCAATCTGGATTATGTCGATTTCACCGATTCCTGGCAGGAGTATATTCAGAAGACCTACCGCTGGATCTTTCTCCTCGAATTTCAACATATTTTATGGTTTCTTATGCTGTTGCTGCTTATTTTAGCCTACCTGAGTGTGCGTAAACGCAACTCACAACAGATGAAAACCTGGGATAAAACCGAATTACTGGAAGATGAAATTATACCCTAAAGCGCTCCTGATCGCAATCCTGCTGAACGCCACGCCAGGGCAGCTCGCCGCCCAGGGCTTAATGCAATTTATGCATCACCCGCTGACCGCCCGGGGTTGGGCCATCGGCGGAGCCACAACCGCCTGGATCGAAGACGGAGCCGGCCTGCTCGCCAATCCGGCCATCCTGCCGCGTCTCGAATCATCATGGCAAGTCAATTACTCGTCCTTCATGCTGGATATCTATTCCACCAGTATCTATTCGAATTTTCAGCTTGGGAACAAGGGCGACCTGGCGGCCGCCGTCCAATATCTGGATTACGGCTCCTTCACCGAACGGGATGCCGACGGGAACGCCTTCGGCAACTTCTCGGTCCACGATCTGCAAGGTCATCTGGTCTATGCTTACCCGCTTACCCCAAAAACCTCGCTGGGAGCGTCGCTGTCCTTTTTTCAATCCGAATTGCAGGCTTACGGGGCCGAGGGACTTTTCATGAGTTTCGGGGCCCTTTATTACCATCCGGGCTCGACCCTCGCCGTCGGCATCAGCGCCCAAAATCTGGGACTATATTTCGACAGTTACGCCTCCGCCGACGAGATGCCGCCCACGACGCTCCGGATCGGGATCGCCAAGCACCTGGAATACCTCCCGCTGACCATCTCGCTGGATACCTATCAGGCGTACCACCGGAAATACGTTGTCCGGCTCGGGGGCGAGTTCCATATTGGTGACCATCTCTTTCTGCGCTTCGGTTCCTCGAGTAAACGCTTCCATATCCGCGGCCAGCGTACTTTTCGCAATTTTCTGGCCGGATCTTCAACCGGCATCGGTTTTACCGTCAGACGTTTTCAGGCTGATCTGGCGCTGGTCGGCCTTGGCGACGCCGGGACCATCTCTTCTTTCAGCCTTTCACAGCATTTTTAAACTGAGGACTGCCGATCATGAAACGATTTTCCCTGCTTGCCGCCGTTGTCCTGATGAGCCTTCTGGGACTGCTTCGTTGCGAACCGAGCGCGCCTCTGCAGGCCAGTTTCGCGTATGATATTCAACCGGTATTGATTACCCAATGCAGCGATTGCCATGCGCCCGGCGGATCGGCGAACCTCGACTTTTCGAGCTACGAAACGATGCTGAACGGCCATAACGACAATCCCCCGCTCCTGATCCCCTACGAACCCGAAAACAGTCTGCTGATGGAAAAAATCGCGCGGGCTTACCCGAGTATCGGATCGCGCATGCCGATGGGCCGTGATCCTCTCAGCTATGCCCAGATCCAGATCTTCGACGCCTGGATCGAAGGCGGGGCCCACAACAATTAATCCAATCCGAAAAAACATTTTCGAATAACCGGAATAACGGCTCCGGCACGGAAAATATACTGTCGAGTTAACCGGGGTTTCAGAAAATAAAAAAAGGCGGCATTACCAGCCGCCTTTTAAATTTTCCGTATAGTATCGACTGCTAATCGCGCAGTCTGAAGATAACCGGAATGGAAATATAGACGCCCACGTCGCGGTCTCTTTGTTTGGCCGGTTTGAAGCGCGTCTTGCGGATAGCGGCAATCGCGGCCTCATCCAGTCCTGTATTGGGAACTCCCTTGAGAACCGTGCATTCACCGACTTTTCCGTTCTTATCGATAAAAGCCTGCACAACGACCGTTCCTTCAATTCCGGCTTCCTGGGCGATCTCGGGATAAATGACATTTCTCTGGATCGCCTGGAATCCCCCGATTGGCACGGGCGGATCATCATAGGGAATAAACTTCACCCGCGGACCGGAATCATCGTCGGGCGGAGGAGGCGGAGCATCCCAGACCTCGTAGTTTCCGAAATCGTCGGTTTCATCAATGGTGATATCCTCGGACAGGTCTTCATTTTCGGATTCGATCGGAATCGACGGCCTTGACGGCGGTCGCGCCTGTTCCATCTGTTGCTCGGTCTGAGGTATGTTGACGATTTCCTGCACTTGAGGAATATATTCTTCCAGGTTTTGCTCCCGCGAGAATTTGGGGAAAGCGACCATGAAGAAAATCATGATCCCCAAAGCCACAACCATCCCGATTCGCAGGACGAGCGGATGTCTCAATTTAAGGCTTGCTTCAGGATATTTTCTCAAAATCATTTTTTTTATCCTTAAATGGCTGTCTTACTCGAATAATTCACTTTCAGAGCATCGGCTTCCCGCAACTCTTTGTGAATTTGATTCATCATCCCCATATTCACCTGAATATCAGCGCGAATGGAAACGGTTATCTCCGGATCATCCAGACGTTTGGCATACATGACACTACGGATACCGTCAACATTCAATAGTTTACCATCCACCGAGATCATATTATCTTTGGAGACCCAGAGATAGGTGACATGCCGTTTGGTTTCCATTTTTTCGATTTTCTTGGCGCTGGGCAGCACGACATTCAAGCCTTCGCTCTGGCGCAGTACCGAAGAAACCATAAAAAAGAAAATTAGCATAAAAATAATATCGGGCAACGATGCTTGGGGTATTGCGGTCTTTATTTTCGTTTTTTTCTTGAATTGCATTCAAACACCTCTTACTCAGCAATTGAGATTCTGCGGGCATTGGCCTGTTTAAGCTGATCGATAACACTGATATAGGTCTGGTACTTCGTTTTCTCATGGGTCTTGACAGAGAAGATCATCTTTTCGTTCGCAGCGATCATACTCTGCACTTCGGATTTGATATTACGGATTTCCACATCCTTATTATCCAGCAGTACCTTGCCCCGGGCATCGATCAGGATATTGGTAATGTTCTCTTTACGCACCTCCAACTGTTCGCCTTTGGCCGGTAAAATCTGCTGAATACCTTTGTCCATATCTATCGTTGTCGAAACCAGAAAGAAGATCAGAATGAGAAAGGCAATATCCGCCTGGGATTGGGTAGGTATTTCAACGTCTCTTCTCTTTTTCTTTTGCATAACTTATTTGCCCAATTGATTTTCACTTTTTAATGCCCTTGGAAACCAAGGTATCCAACAGACTGGCCGAATTCTCTTCCATATCGAGGATGATCGAATCTACGCGAGATGTGAAATAGTTATAAAAAATCTGGACGATAATGGCGACAATCAAACCAAACAGCGTCGTCAACAATGCTTCGGAAATACCGCTGGCGACAATCGCCGGCTGAATATCGTTCGCGGCGGCAATATCCTGGAAGGCTCGAACCATACCGGAAACCGTACCGGTAAATCCAAGCATGGGCGCCAGTGTGATGACAGTCGCCAGCCAGATCATACCCTTTTCCAGAAAGGACATTTCGATGTTGCCGGCATTATTGATCGACTTTTCCACGGCCTCGATACCCTGATCGGCCCGGGAAAGACCGGCATGAAAAATCTCAGCCACCGGTCCGGGAGTCTGCCTGCAAACTTCCAGTGCCGCTTCAACGCCTTTCTCCTCAAGGGCTTTATTCAGCTTCGGAATAAACCTTTTGGTCACTACTTGCGCTTTCGTCAATGTGTATACCCTTTCGAGCGAGAGCATAATACCGAAAATGAACAAACCCAAAATCGGCCACATAAATAATCCGCCTTGTAGAAAAAGATCAACCATTAGACATTTCCTCCATTCTATAATTTTTTTCTTGAATTCAAACGGCTGGTAATTTTAAGCGTATAAATTTTAAAAGTCAACATTAAATTCCGACGAGAAACACAGCTTTGGGGCTCCCATTTCGGACCTCTCGTTGAACCTAATGTTCCCTGCTTTTGCACCTCGTTCCCGGCTGTCACAGATCTTTTATAACAGCATTTTTGCAATCCCTTTGAATATCGCATTTAATTTAGAGAATTTCAATAATTTGTTTGGCAATCCTCTAAAAAATAATTCCGGCCATCTCCCGTGTATAAATTATACTTCCGGACCATTTATTTCTATTGCCAAAATGTTTGGAAAACGCTACTTTCAGCTCTGCTTTTGGGGCTTGAAAACCGGAGTCAATATCCTTCGCAAGACCGTAAAAAACTGGATTTCTCAAGCAAACAACACAAGTAAAAAATTCGGATCCACGCGATGTTTGTAATCTACTTTCTCGTCGGCTTCATCTTGCTCTATTATGGTGCGGATTTCCTGGTGAGAGGCAGCTCCAGTATTGCAGTCTCTTTTGGAGTTAAGAAAGTCGTCGTCGGACTCACGATCGTCGCCCTGGGTACTTCAATGCCCGAGTTCGTCGTGAGTTTTTTTGCGGCACTCGACCGGATCGACGGCATCAGTGTGGGCAATATCGTGGGGAGCAATCTGGCCAATATTCTGCTTGTCCTGGGTATTGCCACGGTCATCCGGCCCATTGACATCAAACCCCGTATTTTCGCCGTGGAAATCCCCGTCCTGCTGCTCATCACCAGCCTCTTCGTTTTCTTCTGTCACGACGGTAATCTGGTCGCCTATGAGGGCATCATTCTTTTCATAATATTTATAATTTATATGAGTTTCATCATCGCTAACCGGCACGTCCAACAGATCACTAACGTCGAGATTCAACACCTCGATACCAACCATCGGATTAAAAACGTGTTATTGACAATTCTCGGTCTGGCCGGTCTGGTCGTAGGCGGGCAGCTAACCATTAAAGGTGCGGTTGGGCTGGCCCATGTTCTGGGGATTTCGGAGATCGTAATTGGCTTGACCGTTGTCGCTTTGGGTACCTCCCTTCCAGAACTGTTCACCAGTGCTGTCGCCGTAATCAAAAAAGAGGATGAAATCTCTCTCGGAAACATCATCGGCAGTAATCTTTTCAATACCGCCTTTGTGCTGGGCCTGGTCCCGATTTTCTACCCCCTGAAAATCGATGCGCGGATCATCTCCTTCGATAACTACTTTATGCTGGGAATGACCATCTTGCTCGCCCTGTTTCTCATTGTTGGGAAACGGATGTCGCGCCTGGAGGGATTCCTGTTGCTGGGTTTGTATGCATTCTACATGCTCAACCTGGGATTTCATTTCATCTAAAAGAAATTTTTCACGATGAAGATCGGTATTGGTCAATTCGCCCCTATCTGGGGAAACAAACTCCGCAATCTGGAAAAAATCCGGCAACTTCTGCTCCCGCATCCCGGGGTCCAACTGTGGATTCTGCCCGAACTAGGCACCACTGGTTACCAATTCACCTCCCGCCAGCAGGTCTCGCAACTGGCCGAAGCATTCCCCGGCGGACAGAGTGCGGAGATCCTGTTGCAGATCAGTCGTGAAACGCAGTCTGCCATCGTGATCGGCGTGATCGAAAGCCTTGCGCAAAAGATCTATAACAGCGCCGCGGTTTTTGACAACGGCGCTTACCGCGGAGCGTACCGCAAAATCCACCTGTTTTTCGAGGAGAAACGTTGGTTTCACGCGGGAGAACAAACACCTCCCATCTATGAAATCGACGGAATCCGGGTCGGGATTATGATCTGTTTCGACTGGATCTTCCCGGAAATCGCCCGCTCGCTGGCGCTTCGGGGAACGCAGGTCCTGGCCCATCCGGCCAACCTGGTGCTGCCTTACTGCCAGGATGCCATGATTACACGCAGCCTCGAAAACCGGATTTTCAGCGCCACCGCCAACCGCATCGGCAGCGAATCGATCAATCCGGCGGCACCGCTGACGTTCACGGGAAAAAGCCAGATCACCGATCCGACCGGTAAACGCCTGGGACAATTGACGCCGGACCGCGAGGACGTACTCATCGTGGACATCGACCCGTCAGAAGCCCTCGAAAAGTCGATTACTCCGCTCAACGATCTCTTCGAAGATCGCAAACCCGATTTATATCGTAACGATTAATTATGGCGCCGGATCAACCGGGCGTTGATCCCAATAAAACAAAGATATATTAGCGCCGTCGAAACGGGCGTAGGTGTAATGCCGCATCCAATCCCCGAGATTGATAAAGATTTTTCCGTCTTCCCGTACGCAGGTCGGCAGGTGGTAGTGACCCATGATCACGATGTCAAATCCCGCCTGCCATTGCTCACGTCCGAAGGCTGTGATTTCCGCCCGTTCGCTGTCGTCCTGATCCTGATCGCGCAGGGTGTACCTGCGGCTGGTCCCGGAAACCCTTTTCGCGATTTCAAAGGCCAGGTCCGGGTGAACCAGGCGAAAGAGCCGGATAACGAAGCGGTTCCGGAGAATCCTGCGCAGGACACGATAGCCGCTGTCCCGCTTCAGAATTCCGTCCCCATGGGTAACCAAAAAACGTCTCCCGTTGCGTTCGATTTCCACCGGCTGCCGGTGCACTTCAACGCCCAGTTCAGCCGGGAAAAAATCCTCCAGCCAGTAATCGTGATTCCCGCCGATCAGATGCACGCTGGTGCCGTCATCCGTAATCTCCTGCAGGCGGCGTAAAACCCGGAAGAAGTGCCGGGGGATGACATGCCGGTATTCGTACCAGAAATCAAAAAGATCGCCGACGATGAAGAGCTCGGCTCTTTCTTTTTTCACTTGCTGCAGGAATTCAAGCAGATAAAAGCGCTTCTGCTTTTCTCGCTCGGACAACACGGAATGCAAATGGACATCGGAAACAAAGTACACGGCCTTATTCATATGGTAGCCAATTTAACATTTTGGATTAAGATCGGGAAGCCCGGATTATAAAAAATGATAATTCTCTTGCCATCTTAGGTAACTTTCGGGAAAGAATGGCGGCAATCCCGACTGAACCCTCTCCCAATCGACATGGCATTGATTTTGTACTGTTCGTTGTCACAAGATGTCCGGCAGACCGGAAAAAGATCACAAATGCGGACCGGGCCCGAAGCATAATGATAAAAACCGCGATAAACTCAGATCGAGAATGCCATGGCGGATGAAGTCATACTGACAATCAATCCGGGCTCGACCTCCACCAAACTGGGCCTCTTTAACCGCGAAGGTTCCGTGCAGGTCGAAACCGTCAATCACCTCGGCACCCCGATTGCCCATATGCATTCCATTATCGACCAGTTGCCCCGCCGTCTGAAAATCATCTCCAAAACGGTGCAGCCCTGGCTGGAAGATCAGAAGCTCGTAGCGGTCGTGGGACGGGGCGGTCTGATCGGACCGGTAAAAAGCGGTGTTTACCGGGTTAACGAAGCCCTCAAAGACGTAACCCTCGGTTGCCATTTTGGATCCCATGCCAGTAATCTGGGGGCTTCACTGGCCGCCAACCTGGCTTCCCCCTATGGAATTCCGGCCTTTGTCGTGGACCCGGTTTCCGTAGACGAATTAATTCCCGAAGCGCGACTTTCGGGTGTCCCGGAAATCGAACGGCGTAGCCGCTTGCACGCACTCAACATCAACGCCTGTGCGCAGAACATGGCCGATAAACTCGGAAAGCCGCTCTCCGAGACCCGCTTCGTCGTGGCCCATCTTGGGGGTGGAATTTCCGTCGCCGCCAGCGACCGCGGCCATATTATCGACTGCAACGATGCCCTGATGGGCATGGGGCCGTTCTCGCCCGAACGCGCCGGAGCCCTGCCGCTGGACGGCCTTGTCAAACTGGCTATGTCCGAAGTACACAACTATGATGAGCTCTACCGGAAGCTGACCAAAAACAGTGGTCTGAAAGGCTATCTCGGCACCAGCGACGTCAAGACAATTCTGCAGCGTATTGATAACGGCGACGAGCAAGCAGACCTGGTCTTCCGGGCCATGATATACCAGATCGCCAAAGAGATCGGCGCCATGGCCACTACGATGAAGGGCCGAATCGACCGCATTATCATCACCGGTGGAATGGCACGCTCGGAAAGGGTTGTCCATTTGATCAGGGAACGCGTCGAATTCATCGCCCCGCTGGCGGTTTTTCCGGGTGAAAACGAACTGGAATCCATGGCTTCCGGCGGCTTCCGGGCCATTGACGGTCTTACCGAAATCCGTACATACGTAAAGCCCAAAGTACACAGGTAAATCCCATGCTAAAAACTTACACTGAAATCTATGAAGCTGTGTCCCGCCTGGAACACAAGAAGACAATCTCCGTCGCTATGGCAGACGACGAAAACGTTCTGAACGCCCTGAAAAACGCTGCTGAAAAGAACAACGCAAACGCCGTGCTGGTCGGCGATGCGCGGAAGATCTCTACCATAGCGGAGAGGGTGGGATACCCGCTCGATAAAACCGCCATCGTTGCGGCTGACTCCCCGGAAGAGGCCGCCTTTCGGGCCGTGGAACTGGTGCGTCAGGGACGGGCCGAAATTCTCATGAAAGGACATATCTCCACCCCGATATTGATGAAAGCCGTTCTGGACAGAAAATCCGGACTGCGTAACGGCGACATCCTGAGCCATGTCGCGGTGGCGGAAGTACCGGCCTACCCCAGGCTATTCCTGCTCTCTGACGGCGGCATCAACATCGCACCCGATCTCGCCCAGAAAGAAGCCATCCTGCACAATGTTATCGGCGTGGCCGGCCGGCTGCGGATTCCCGTCCCGAAGGTCGCCGCCCTCTGTCCGATCGAAAAAGTCAATCCAAAAATACCCGAAACTGTGGACGCCGCCGAGCTGCAGAAAAATGCCGAAGCGGGGAAATATGGCGATATTATCCTCGAAGGGCCTATCGCTACGGACGTCGCCCTGTCCGCCGCCGCCGCCGAACGCAAAGGCCTCCAAAGCCGGATCAGTGGCCAGACCGATATTTTCCTGGTTCCGGGCATCACCTGCGGTAATGCCATCATTAAAATACTAATGCTCTGGGCCAATGCCCGGGTCGGTGGAATTGTGGTCGGGGCAAGGGCTCCAATCATCCTGCTTTCCCGCTCCGATAAACCGGAAGAAAAGCTGAACTCGATCGTTCTCGCCATTCTGCTCAGCTGACTCCCCGCTTGCATTCCATCTTCATCGCGGGGTAATATCCTTCCAACTCTTATCCATTGATATTGCGATCCGGCTTTTATAACTTTGCGCTGATTTAGTCCGGTGTATTTGAACCTGATTCCCGCCTCCCTCCTAACAATGGGATCGAATAGACGGTGCGATATCTTATCGTCACGTTATTCACTTACAGGGAATAGAAATTGAAATTTCATCCAAATCTGATTAAAATAGTGGCCGGAGCAAACTATTAAGGAGGTATAAACAATGAAAATTGGAATTTTGACAGGCGGGGGTGATGTCCCCGGTTTGAATCCTGCCATACGGGGGGTAACCCTGCGCGCCCTCAAAGAAGGACATGAAGTAATCGGCCTGCGCCGTGGCTGGGCCGGTATCAGTGAAGTAATTCGCGACAAGGATGCCGACAATTCAAACAACTATATGCTGCTCGACAAGGAAACCGTCAATCGCATTGCACGAACCGGCGGAACGTTCCTGCACTCTTCACGAACCCGTCCGAGCAGCATGAAAAAAGACGATGTGCCGGAGCATCTGCAAACTCGCTACCCGAATGAAATTAACGACCTCACCCCGGAAGTCCTGAAAAACCTGGAATACCTGGGTATCGAATACTTGATTCCGATCGGCGGCGACGACACGCTCAGCTACGGAGCCAGACTGCATAACGAGGGTTTCAAGGTCATTGCCATACCCAAAACCATGGACGGCGACGTTCCCGGCACCGACTACTGCATCGGCTTCAGTACCTGCATAACACGTACGCTGGAACTGACCCATCGCTTGCGCACCTCAGCCGGTTCGCATGAACGCTTCCTGGTCATCGAGGTCTTCGGCCGTTATGCCGGTTTTTCGGCGCTTTCTCCCACGATGGCCGGCGCCGCCAACCGCTGCGTGATTCCTGAATATAAGTTCAATATCGAACATCTGACCGAGCTGCTCGTCCAGGACCGTTTTACCAATCCGAGCCGCTACTCTGTGGTGCTCGTTTCCGAAGGCGCCATGTTCGAAGGCGGCGAAATGGTCTTCCTGGATGACGAAAAGGACGCTTACGGCCATAAGAAATTGGGCGGTATCGGCGAACGTGTAGCCAGTCAGATGAAAAAATTATCCCCCAAATTCAACAACGGCCGGAAGATCGAAGTCATCAACCAGAAGCTCGGCTATCTCGTACGCAGCGGCGACCCGGATGCCATCGACTCTCTGGTCCCCATGGCCTACGGCAATATCGCCCTGGACCTGCTTCTGCGGGGCGAATCCGGAAAACTGGTCAACCTCAGACACGGTCGTTACGGCAGCTGCTCCCTCAATGTAGTTACCAGTTTCAAGAAAGTGGTAGATGTTGAAAAATACTACAACACCGATCGGTTACGACCGGAATATTCGAGCTTCGAAGGCCGATCCTCGTTCATTGTGACGCAGGATCCGGAGTAAATCTCCCGGCGATTCATATTCAAAAAGGGCGTCATCGGGCGCCCCTTTGCGTTTCCAAAATCGCGTGATCCGCGTAATCGAGCAATTTCTGAGCCATTCCGGGCCACTTTAGCGATTAAAGAAATTTTGTTATCGCAAGCTCCATCTTTAAAGGTTGCTTTTTTGCCGGAATTTGACAAACTTTGGCTCTGGAATTACTATTTTTTTAAATCGAAGAGCAAGCATGTATGTCTTCCCACTCATCAGGGATTTTTCTGCGCCTCTTGGTTTCCAAAACTTAAAACTATAATAACAATTATGGAGAGGAAAATGGCTAAAGTTATGAAGAGCATGGATGGCAATACCGCCGCAACTCACGTAGCCTATGCGCTGAGCGAAGTGGCTGCGATCTATCCCATCACGCCCTCATCGGTTATGGGCGAAATGGCTGATGAATGGTCAGCCCTGGGAAGAAAGAACATTTTCGGACAGCGTCTTAAAGTTGTCGAAATGCAGAGTGAAGCCGGAGCCTCCGGAGCCGTTCACGGCTCGCTGAGCGCCGGCGCCCTGACCACGACCTTTACGGCCTCACAGGGATTGCTGCTGATGATTCCCAACATGTTCAAGATTTCCGGTGAATTGATGCCGGGCGTTTTTCATGTATCGGCCCGCTCTGTCGCCGGGCAAGCGCTGTCCATTTTTGGCGATCACTCGGATGTCATGGCCACCCGCAGCACCGGCTTTGGTTTAATGGCCTCCGGCTCGGTGCAGGAAGTCATGGACCTGGCCCTGATCACCCATCTTGCGGCGATCAAATCCGGCATCCCCTTCGTCCACTTTTTTGACGGCTTTCGCACCAGTCATGAAATTCAGAAAATCGAAGTCATCGACTACGATCTGATCAAATCGCTGGTCGATTTCAAGGCCATCGAACATTTTCGGGCCCGCTGCCTGAATCCCGAACACCCGCAGCTGCGCGGCACGGCCCAGAACCCGGATATCTACTTCCAGGTTACCGAAGCCGCCAACAAATATTACGATGTCCTGCCGGGGATCGTCGCCGATGCCATGCAGCAGGTTTCGGCCGCTATCGGCCGCGAATACAAGCTGTTTGATTATGTTGGCCATCCGCAAGCGGAGAAGGTCATCATCCTGATGGGTTCCGGCGCCGAAGCCGCCCATGAAACCGTGGATTACCTGGTCAACCAGGGTGAAAAAGTCGGCGTTCTTAAGGTTCGCCTCTACCGCCCGTTCTCGGCCGAGCATTTCATGGCGGCCCTGCCCAAAACCGCCAAACGCATTGCCGTACTGGATCGGACCAAGGAGAGCGGCGCTTTCGGGGAACCGCTTTACAGTGATGTTTCCACGGTGCTGTACAACCGCCAGGACCAGCGCACGGTCGTCGGCGGCCGTTACGGCCTCTCCTCCAAAGAATTCAATCCTTCGATGGTCAAGGCGGTTTTCGACAACCTCGATCTGGCCGAACCCAAAGACCATTTCAGCATCGGTATCGAAGACGACGTAACCTTCCGTTCACTGCCCATTAATGAAAGCCTGGACACGGTCCCCAAAAGCACCATCCAGAGCGTATTCTGGGGCTTCGGTTCGGACGGTACGGTGGGCGCCAACAAAAGCGCGATCAAGATCATCGGCGACAACACCGATCAGTACGCCCAGGGATTTTTCGCCTACGATTCCAAAAAGTCCGGCGGCGTGACCATGTCGCACCTGCGCTTCGGCAAGGAGAAAATCCACTCGACCTATAAAATCGACCACGCCGATTATGTGGCCTGCCATAAATCCAGCTATGTCAACGTCTACGACATGCTCGAAGGAATCAAAAAAGGCGGCACATTCGTTCTGAATGCACCCTGGTCCGATGCGGAACTGGATCAGTACCTGCCGTGGAAATTACGCAAAAACATCGCCACCAAAAAGGTAGATTTCTATACGATTGATGCCCTCAAAATCGCCGCAGAAATCGGCCTCGGCGGCCGCATCAATATGATCATGCAGACCTTATTTTTCCTGCTCTCCAAAGTGCTGCCGGCCGACGAAGCCATCAAACATCTCAAAGCTGCGATCCAGAAAGCCTACGGATCGAAAGGCGCGGCCATCGTTCAGATGAACTGGAAAGCTGTGGATGCCGCGCGCGATTCGATTCATAAGGTGCAGTACCCGGCCAGCTGGGCCGATCTGACCGAAGAAAAAATCGAGGAAAGCAGCGCCAATGACTTTGTGAAAAAGATCCTCAACCCGATCAACGCGCAGCAGGGCGATAAACTGCCGGTCAGCACCTTTACACCAGCCGGAATTTTCCCCACCGCGACCAGCCAATACGAAAAGCGCGGCATCGCCATCGACGTGCCGGAATGGATCCCGGAGAACTGCATTCAGTGCAACCAGTGCGCCTTTGTCTGTCCGCACGCCGTCATCCGCCCCGTTCTGCTCAATGCTGATGAAAAGACCAAGGCCCCGGAAAACTTCGTGACCTTGAAGGCGGTCGGCAAAGGCCTGGAAGGGCTTGAGTACCGCATGCAGGTTTCCGTTCTGGATTGCACCGGCTGCGGCAACTGTGCCGATGTCTGTCCGGCCAAGGAAAAAGCACTCGTCATGAAGCCGCTGGAAACCCAGATGGATCAAGCCGCGAACTGGGAATATTTTACGACTGTTCCGGTGAAATCCGGTCTCGTTAAGAAAAACACGATCAAAGGCAGCCAGTTCGAACGGCCGCTGTTTGAATTCTCGGGTGCCTGTGCCGGTTGTGGCGAGACGCCCTACCTGAAGGTCGCCACGCAACTGTTCGGCGACCGCATGATCTGCGCCAACGCCACGGGCTGTTCCTCCATCTATGGCGGCAGCGCCCCGGTTTGCCCCTACTCCGTCAACACTGAGGGGCACGGTCCCGCCTGGGCGAACTCCCTGTTCGAGGACAACGCCGAATACGGTTTCGGCATGGCTTTGGCGACCACCGCCCGGCGCGATCGACTGGCCAGCCTGATCGGAGAGGCGCTCGCAGCCGGCCTGGATGACGAGCTGAAAGCGGCTTCTGAAGAATGGCTTGAGGGCAAAGATGACGCCGACCTCTCGCGCGCAGCCGGCGACAAAATGAAAGCCCTGCTGGAAGCCCGGCATGGCGATTCGGCGCTGCTCACGGAAATCTGGAAAATGAGCGACCTGTACACCAAGAAATCGATCTGGATCATCGGCGGCGACGGATGGGCTTATGACATCGGCTACGGCGGCCTGGATCACGTCATGGCCATGGGACTCGACGTAAACGTTCTGGTTCTGGATACCGAAGTCTATTCGAATACCGGCGGGCAGTCATCCAAAGCAACGCCCTTTGGGTCCGTAGCGAAATTCGCCTTCTCGGGCAAGAAGACCGCCAAAAAGGATCTGGGCATTATGATGACGAGCTATAAGAATGTCTATGTGGCCTCGGTCGCGATGGGCGCCAACAAGAACCAGTTCCTGAAAGCCCTCATCGAAGCCGAAAACTACCCGGGCCCGTCCATCATCATCGCCTACTCACCCTGCATCAATCACGGAGTGTATAAAGGCATGGGCAAATCCCAGGAAGAGGAAAAACTGGCGGTGGAATGCGGCTACTGGCCGTTGTATCGCTTCAATCCGCTTCTCAAAGCCGAAGGCAAGAATCCTTTCGTTCTGGAATGCAAGGAGCCGGACGGCAAACTGATGGAGTTCCTGGATGGCGAGGTTCGTTATGCGACTCTCAAGAAATCCTTCCCGGAGGAAGCTCAGACTCTGCGCAAAGCTCTCGAAGAACACGTGACGGAACGCTACCAGCAGTACAAAAAACTGGCGGAAGGTTAATCCATCCCGGTGATATCAACAAAAAAAGGGGCGAAACATTTCGCCCCTTTTTAATTCCCCCGGCCGGCTTTCTCATTCAGCAACCGACATCGCCCCCGGCGAATAACCACCGGCGTACGAAATCAGATTTGATCCTATCGAGACCTCTTCAATTCCTCAATCTCGGAATGCATTTTCCGAATCAGCCTGTCACGTTCGAATTCATCACATTTGCGTTCCGAAATATCTTCGAAAAAGAAGCCCATGCTCTTGTTCGGCAGGTAAAAGGCCTTGGCGTAGAACCACTCCGCGGTCTGTCCCGCTTTCTGAAAACGGATATCTCCCAGTTTGAAGCTGCCCTTTGTCCTGCTCGTTTCCCGATAAGCATCGATGATCACCCGCCGGTCCACTCCCGGAAAAATCAGCGAATGTTTGCTTTCATCTGATTCCGGCAGGTATTTTTTGGACATCTCTCTGGCGGCTTCATTGGCGGCGATAAGTTGCAGGGTCTTATCGTCAGCGGGCTTGCTCATAAAGTATACGCACAATCCCAGGTCGATATTGTCCACGATATCCATGAACACCTGCACCGTCTTTTCGGCAATCTGGCGTTCCTTCACCTCGTGCTGCAATTCGCCGTTCATCTTTTTCAACTTCTTGATGGTTCGCTCGTAGCGCAACTCGCGGGCTTCCACCTTGACGATCATCATGCCGAAAGACTCGGCCAGATCGGAGATGGAATCGGGATATTTATCCGTCTTCGTCATCTCGAAAATTTCTTCGGGGCTACTGTAGCGCTTACGCGATATATCCCGGGCGCGCTGGGTCAATTTTTGTAACAAGTCTTCACAATCTTTCATTTTGTCTCTCTGTCAATCGCGTTTCGGACGAACTGTACAGAGTTCGTCGTAGTTTACACCGGCAGCGTAAAGTAAAACGTGGAGCCTTTCCCCGTTTCGCTCTCTGCGCCGACCTGCCCCTCGTGGGCTTCCACAATGCGTTTCACAATGGCCAATCCCAATCCGGTGCTCTTTTCACCGCTCGTCGGTTTGACGCTGGTCTTCCCGAAATCGGAAAACAGTTTCAGCAGATCTTGCTGCGGAATTCCCTGCCCCTGATCTTTAACCTCAATGCTAACGAAATTCCCCGTCTTTCGGGCGCTTAAAATGATTTGCGTACCCGCAAAGGAAAATTTTATGGCGTTCGTTACCAGGTTATCGAGTACCTGGTCGATGCGCTGCGGATCCATGGATACTTCCGGCAATTCCGGCGGCAGTTCCAATTGCAGGCTTATCGATTTCGCCTGCGCCAGCGGCCGGCGCAGTTCGACGGCCTTCTGCAAATATAGACTCAAATCAATCCTTTGCGGTTTCAACTCCAACTGCCCGGATTCAATCGTACTGATGTCGAGCAGGTCGTTGATCATCTGTAACATGCGATCCAGATTTCGATCGATCGTTCGCAAGATTTTCAGCTGTTCGTCGGGAATCTCGCCCAGGTACCCTTGCAGGAAAAGTGCCAGAAAGTTCTTGCCCACGCCGAGCGGGCTGCGCAGGTCATGAGCGGCAATGCCCAGGAATCTGTCCTTCAGCGCGTTCACTTCAATCAGTTTCTGATACAGGCGGCTCTTTTCGATAATAACGGACAATTGCCCGGCGATCCGGCGATAAACGTCAACATGAACATTCCGGTACGTGTCCGTCCGCATACTCGAGAAAAAAATTAATCCGATCGCCCGGTTCATGGCCTGCAGCGGGCAGGTCAGGCTGGAACGCATTCCCTCCTCCACAATCCGGCGGGTGGAATCCGATCCCGGGTGCTCCCGGAGGTGAAGCTCCAGATCGTTCAGAATGCGCGGCTCGCCGCTCGCAATTATCATTTCCAGGCTGCTGCCGGCCAGCGCTGCGGCGTACCCTTTCGGAATCCGGATCAAAGCCGCCTCCGAATTCGCCCATAACGATTTCACGATGGAACCGTCATCTTCCAGCAGGGCGATGCCGATACGGTCGTAGGGAATTATGCGCCGAAAATTTGCATATACAAAATCCAGCACCTCGTCGAGCAGCAAACCTTCATTGATTTTCTGCGCAACTTCTGCCAAGGTGCGTTCCAGTTCCATGTTCGCAGCCAGATGCCGGCGCAGATCGGCAATGGCGCTGCCGAGCTTTCCCGAACCGTCTCCGGAAACGGGAATGTCCATGCTAAAATTAGCGTCTTTTATAGCCTCCAGGGCTTGCAGGTATTTCTCAATACGCGGATCAACCGCCATATCAGCTCCATCCACTCGATCCGGAATTATTTTACACCGGTAAAATGATGATTTTACGGATAATAAGAAAGAAAATAAGCATACATCGCCAAACGGTTCCCCGCGCAAAATTACAGATACGATGTATGCCAGCCGTTATTGCAGCAGGTCAACCGCCAGCAGACAGGTCAAAAGAGTAAAATCGACCAGTTGCTTTATTTCGACGTATTCGTTGGCCACATGAAAGGCTTCATCGTCGCCGGGTCCCCAGCCGACAGCCGTAATACCGTGCAGGTTCAGTCCTTTGGCATAGGTTCCGCCGCCCATTCCGAACGGTACCGGCGCGAATCCCAGTACGTCCTGGGCATGTTTTTGAATGGCGTAAACCAGTTCGTTGTGCGGATCGATGCCGTGCGCTTCGTTCCAGGACATTACCTCGATGTTGAATTTGCCGTTCTCGACGCGCGCCGCGCATTCAGCGAATTTTTGGATGACGCTCTCTTTGTTCATACCGGGCACGGTGCGGATATCGATGAATATATAGCACGAGCCGGGCACGATATTGGGTGCGGCGCCGCCATGCATCTCACCCAGGTTCAGTGAAGGATGCCCCAGCACCGGATGCACTTCGTAATCGAAGTGAAGCTGCTCAATTTCACCAACCAGTTTGGCCATCATAAAAACGGCATTAATACCCTTCTCGGGGGTGGAGCCGTGGGCCTGTTTGCCGGTTGCGGTAATCTTGATGACCGTGCGGCCCTTCTCGGCGACATCGATTTTCTTCATATTTTCGCCGATATCGGGAATCACCGCCATTGTGGGTTGAATGAGATTCTCTTCGAGCAGGTAGCCGATGCCGTAATCGACGCCATCCGGGTCCTCGGCCTCTTCATCGGCCAGGGCCGCCACCATCAGTTGCCCGGCCATCTGCTGATCGAGGCCCAGTTCTTTCAGAATTCCGGCGGCCACCAGGATGGCAACCAGCGGTCCTTTGTTATCCAGCACGCCGCGGCCGTAGAGCAATTCATCTTTTTCGATAACCTCAAAAGGATCCGAATCCCAGCCTTCCCCGGCCGGAACAATGTCCATGTGACCGGGCATCAGCAGGCGTTTACCGTTGGCGTCTTTACCCAGCTTGGCGATGATGTTGGGACGCCCTTCCATACGGGCAAATTCCTCGAACGGAATCCCGTTTGCGGCCAACTCCCGCTTGACGATTTCGGCAACCCGATACTCCTCACCGCGGAATTTCAGGTAAGGGAATTCCGGCAGCTTCTCCGATACGACATTGACGGTTTTCTCCTTCACGGTCGCACGGACCAGATCGACAATCTTCTGCCGGATTTCATCGGCGTTATCTCTAAAATAAGTCTTCAGCGTTGATTTGGCGTCCATTTTCTCTCCTGTCGTATTGGATTCGGTAATTGCCCGCTCCCGGCCTCCCATTCTAAAAACGAGGAGCCTTGATAAGGCTCGATTCTAATGGGTCTTATTTTCGATATAATTCTTGATCCGATCGGAAATCGTGGTATAGACCCGGTTGATCTCTTCATCGGATAACGATTCCAGGTACTCACGCACCTGCTTGCCGTATCTTTGGGTCCACTCAAAGTAAGCCCGTTTGCCAACATCGCAACCGGATTGCTGACTGCAGATCCACTTGTATTTATCCATCTCGGAGATCTGGATACCCATCTCCTTTTCATGCCGCGACAGAATGCGGCGTTCACTATTCAGATCAATCATTCAGCGATCCTCGGTACTTTCGGGACTTTATGGTTTTTATGGAAAATTCGATACCCCAGAGACAACTGCATACGGACTGGAATTTAGGATTCCGATCTATTTAATGCAACCCGCTCATTGGCGTCCCGGCGCATTTTTCGCCCGGTTGTGATTTCGCGAAGTTATTCGGAAGTATCGAACAGATCCACGTTTTCGATGGATTGGGAAAAATGGGCCAACTCCATCTCCATGCGCAGGCAAATGCGGTCACGGTGCGATTTTGCGGCCAGTTTGATGGCGTTCGAAATGGCCTTGGCTTTCGAGCGGCCGTGGGCTTTGATCACAATCTCCTTGAATCCCAGCAGGGGCGCGCCGCCGTATTCGGAATAGTCGGTCAGCTTTTTCAGCTCCCGGATTTTGCCGGAAAGTGCAATCAGGCCCAGTTTTCCGAGCAGACTGTGTTTGAAGGCGTATTTCCCCAGTTGCGAGGCCGTCTCCGCCAAACCCTCGACGGTCTTCATGACGATATTGCCCACATAGCCTTCGGTAACCACGACATCCGCCAGCCCGGTGAGTACATCGGTTGCTTCGATGTTACCGACGAAATTTACGTTCGGCAATTCGTCCAGGACTTTATGAACCGTAGAAAGCATCTTGCCGCCCTTGTAGGGCTCTTTACCGATATTTAAAAGCGCCACGGTCGGATCCGTCACGCCCTTGATATCCGAGGCATAGACCTGTCCCATTATGGCGAATTGGACGAGATTCTCAACACTGCAATGGATGTTGGCGCCCACATCGAGGAGCAGCGCGAAGATATCGCGGCGATGACGGACATTCCGGGTCGGGTAAACGGTGGCAATCGCCACCTTGCGAACGCCCTCGATTCTGGGAATATACATCGAAGCGGCCAGAACGTAAGCGCCGGTATTCCCGGCCGAAACCATCCCATGGGCATCCCCTGCCCCAACCATCTGGGCTCCCAGAATCATCGATGCATTGGCTTTCTTGCGAATTACCTCCCTGGGATTGTCCTCATTTGTAATCCATTCATCCGTATGACAAATCCGAATCTGGCCGGCATGATGATCGGTTTTCTGCAGAATATTCCGAATTTGAGATTCCACTCCGATTATCGCAACCTGAACGGATGAGTCCAGGGTTGCTGCGGCAACGCCTTTAACGATCTCATCGGGTGCATAATCGCCGCCCATGGCGTCAACTGCAATAATGGTTTGCTGATCGCTATTCTTGTTCTCTTCCATCTCACACTTCTTGTTTTAGATAAAATTCCTTTTAAAAATCCAGTTCGTTCTCAATCCCGCGCTTCGGAAAATCGGCAAAATGGCAACCGGCCCGGAAAGGCAATTCCCGGTCCGATGTCGAGGGCGGTGCGACTGTACTAACTGCCGCTTATCATCAACTCTTTAATTTTAAATGTCGGCGAACAGATACTTCCAGTAAAACGCAGATCGTTCCCGATCATCTCAATCGCCGGCAGCATTTCGTTCATATTGCCGGCAATCGTGAATTCCTGAACCGGGTAGGTCAATTTACCGTCTTCAATCCAGATGCCGCCGGCCCCGCGCGAATAGTCGCCGGTCACATAGTTGATACCAACCCAATGAACTTCGGTCAGGTAAATGCCGTTTTTCACCGAGGCGATGATCTCTTCCGGCGCGTACGGGCCCATCTCCAGGTAAAAATTCGAGGTTCCCGGCGACGGCTCGGAACCCGCTCCCCGGCTGGCGCTGCCTGTCGGCGGCAGCTTCAGTTTCCGGGCGGCATAGCAATCGCAAAGATAGCTTTTCAGAATACCGTTCTCGATCACGACGTTTCGGCGGCCGGGAAGTCCTTCGTCATCGAAGCGCCGCGAAGCGAGCCCGTCCGCCAGCAAGCCGTCATCCACCACGGTAAAACCGTCAACTCCGATCTTTTGCCCCAGTTTATCGATTAAAAAAGAGCGCCTCTGGTAAATGGCATCGCCCACAACGGTCGAGGCAATGATGTTCAGAAAATCGCGGCCGGCGATCGGATCGAAAACCACCGGTACTTTTTGGGTTTGCGGCTTGCGGGAACCGATTTTACGGACGGTCCGTCGCGCCGCTTCGGCAGCCACATTTTCCACGGAATCCAGTTTCTCCAGTGAACGGGCCGTCGAATACCAGTAATCGCTCTGCTTCACACCGTCTTTTTCGGCCACCAGTGACAGGCTCAGTGAACAGGACGAATAGCGCTCCTCGCCGTAAAATCCGCGCGAATTCGCCAGGACGTAGTGCGTCTGACCGTCACTCCAGGAAGAGCCGTCCGAATTGATAATCAGGGGATCTTTGGCCATCCCCAATTCTTCCATCTCGCGCGCCAGGGCGATCTTTTTTTCGGTCGGCAAATTTGCCAGACGTTCATCTGAACCGGGCAACTCGAGGGGAGCGATTCCCAGCCATTCCCGCTCCGGCAAGCCGCTGAATTCGTCGGGAGTCGTGACCGCCGCCATCTCCATCGTGCGCCCGATCAATTGGCGCAGAGAATCCTTACGGAAATCACTGGTGAAGGTCAAGGCTTTGCGTTTCTGTTTGAAGACACGGATACCCAGCGATTTCGGATTGGCCTGTTTGAGCTCCTCAATCCTGCCCAGCCGGACTTTTACACTGGAGTTTACCGAGTTCACAATCATTACATCCGCGTCGTCCGCCCCCAGGCGCAGTGCTTCCCGGATGATATATTCGGACAGTTTTTTCGGATCGTTCATTTTCATCCTCTATACTTGGGTTCCGCCGACGGTAATTTCGCTGACCTTGGTGGTCGGAATCCCGAGCGAAACCGGTACACGCTGCCCGTCTTTTCCGCAAGTCCAGCTGCTATAGGAAAATGTCGGGTCATTGGCCACCATGGTCACCTTGGTCATCACCTCCGGGCCGTTCCCGATCAGGGTGACATCCTTGAGGGGTGTCGTGATTTTGCCTTTTTCGATCAGGTAGGCCTCTTCTACCCCAAACGTAAAATCGCCCTTGGTGGTGTCCACCTGGCCGCCGCCGAAACGCTTGGCATAGACCCCGTATTTCACGGAGGTAATGACTTCATCGGGCGTATATCCTCCACCGCGCATATAAGTATTCGTCATTCGCGGAATCGGCGGATATTTATAGGACTGTCGTCGCCCATTGCCGGTCGGCTGTACCTGCATGATTTTCGCCGAAATTTTATCCTGCATGTAACCCTTCAGAATCCCCTTCTCGATCAGAACCGATTCGCTGGGCAGGTTGCCCTCATCGTCCACGTTGATCGAACCGCGCAGGTTCGGGTAGATGCCCCCGTCAACGATCGTGCACAGTTCCGAGGCCACCTTTTGCCCGACGCGATCGGAATAATTGGACAGGCCTTTGCGGCAGGCATCGGCTTCCAGGCCATGTCCCACGGCCTCGTGCAGCAGGACACCGCTCTCCGCCGCGCCCAGAATCACGACCTGCGGCCCGGCCGGCGCCGGCCTGGCTTCCAGATTGGTCACGGCCACCCGCGCCGAATCCCTGGCGATCGCCTCCGGTGCACTATCGTTGAGGTTATAATAATCCAGATCGTAGCGGCCTCCACCGGCCCGGTAGCCGCCCTGCCGGGCCGTCCCGCGCTCCGCCACCGTGGAAACGCGGAACATGATCATCGGCTGCACGTCTGTAAAATAGCGTCCCTGCGCATCCAGAAACATGATCTGTTTCATCTCATCGGCAATGGATATGGTGGCTTTGGTGATTTGGGAATTGTAGCCACGAGCCGCTTTATCGGCTCGTTCGAGCAATTTCAATTTCTGCTTTAAATCCGCATCGATGCTCAGGGTATCCGAATCATACAGATTCAGACGTGGAACATCATGCAGCGCGGCGATACGAGCGGATTGGGAAACATTGGCGATATAGGAAGCCGTCCGGGCAGCTTCCTTCATACTTTTAAGATCGATTTCATCCGTATAGGCATAGCCAACCTGGTCACCCTTGATCACCCGGATTCCGACTCCCATCACAATGCCGTATTTTACATCCTTGACGATGCTGTCCTCCATTCTCAGGGAAGAACTCACGGTGTACTCGAAGAAGAGATCGGCATCGTCACCGCCGTTGGAGAGGGCCAATGCGAGCAGCTGCCTCATTTCCGACTTTGAAATATTGAACAACTGTTCCATATCCTGAAGGGATCCTTTTATCTTGGGTTGGGGACTGCAGGCATTCCACCAGCAGGGCGCCGTTAAAATCCCGGCCGTGATGGCAGTGCCCGTTTTCAAGAATTCTCGACGCTTCACTTTTCCTCCCGGTAAACAAATAGGTCAACATTAAAAGCGTAATATAAAGTTAAAATTTAAAATTCTTTTTCCTATCAATATGTTCCCCACGAAACCGCCTGCGACGTCGCATAACCTATACCCGGCCGGTCTGTATCCCCGGCCATCGAATTGCATCTAAATAGCGTTGTTCGAGATGCAGTTTACGGAAAAATGTTTAAAAAATGATTATTTCGTTCTATACTATGGACTGCTTGTGAAAAATGAAATTAATAGCGATTGAATGAAAATTCATAAAAAAGAGGTTAAGATATGCGACCGGTTTGCTTGATTATTCGCGACGGATGGGGACTCAACGAGAATCCCAGAGGCAATGCCGTGATGGCGGCCAGTACACCCAATATCGATTATTATAAAGCCAACTACCCCTGGACGTCGATCCTGACTTCCGGCGAAGCCGTAGGGCTGCCGGCCGGTTATCAGGGCTCAAGCGAAGTCGGCCATCTGAATATGGGCGCCGGCCGGATCGTGATTCAGGAACTGAAACGGATTGACGACGGCCTTGCGGACGGATCGATTTTTCAATCCGAAAAATGGCAAAAACTGGTCGGCAACTGGAAACAGAGTCAATCCCGGCTGCATCTTTTCGGACTTTTGCAGGACGAGGGCGTGCATGCCCACCAGGAGCACCTTTTTAAAATCATGCACCGGGCACGCAGCGAATATCCCGAAGGCCGCATCATTTTGCACCCCTTCCTCGATGGACGCGACACGCCCCCGCGCAGTACGCTTGAGTACATCGCCAAACTGAAACTGGTGATGGCAGAGGTCGGCAACTGCCGTATCGGCACAGCCATGGGGCGCTACTACGGCATGGACCGCGCTCAGAACTGGGATTTGACTGACCGGGCTTTCCGCTGCATCGTCGACGCCGAAGGGCGCCCGGCCGCCACCATCGAAGCGGCGGTGGAAGAGTCCTACGCCAACGATAAAACTCCCGATAACGTCACTATGTTTGACGAATATATTCTGCCCTACGTGATCGGCGATTACGACGGCGTTCACGACGGCGATTCAATCATGCACACCAATTACCGCCAGGATCGCGCCATTCAGCTGACCAGGGCCTTCGTCGACCCGCAATATCCGGGCAAACTGATCCGCAGGCCCGGAGTCACTTACGTGGGCTTCACGCAGTATTACGACGAATTCACGGACTTCATGCTGGGTGCCATGAGCAAGGGCGGCGGCATGAATAAACTACTCGGCGAGATGATTTCCGTCGCCGGTCTGCGCCAGCTGCGCATCGCCGAAACCCAGAAATTCCGCCACGTCACATCGTTTTTCAACGGCAAGAAGACTACCCCCAATCCGCTCGAAGACCAAGTCGAGGTACCCGGCCGTTTCGATCCGGCCACCTTCGCCAGCCATCCCGAGATGGACGCCTATAACGTCACCGAAGAATTGCTCAAGCGCTTGCAGGACAATCCGTATGCTTTTATTGTCGTCAATTATGCCAACGGCGATATGGTCGGCCATACCGGCGATTTCGACGCCGCCAAGAAAGCCATCGAAATCGTGGATGAGAATGTCGGTGTGCTGGTCAAGCGCCTGCTCGAACTCGACGCCCGGATTCTGATCACTGCCGATCACGGCAATTCGGAACAAATGATCGACTACATCACCGAAATGGTGAAGACCAGCCATACGATCCTGCCGGTGGAGCTGATCTATGTCGCCGGCGATGCAAAGGGTAAGCAACTGAAACCGGGCGGCAAATTGGCCGACATCGCCCCGACCGTGCTGCATCTGTTAGGCTTGGAAATACCCCAAGAGATGACGGCTGACTGTCTGCTTATTTAACTAACACCAATCCGCATATTCATAACCGGTCTGCGCTTCTGAGGATAAGCCGGGTTTCATTTACCTGAAGCCCAAAGCCCGGAGACTGCTCACTCCAGCGGAAGTCGCATAGATGAAAATCGGCTTTTCGTTATAACCAGTGACTATCGGTACGAAATGGAAAAAACCGCATTGATACCGGGCGCATCCAGGCCCGAGCCATAAATTCGGTAACGCGCATCCAGAATATTATATAAACCGGCCACACCTTCAAGATGCCTCGATATCTGCCAGCCGGACCGCAGGTTCAAGGTCATCCAGCCCGGTGTACCGCCGTCAGGAATACGATTATCGACGATATCGCCGGCGGCCAGTTGATCCTGTTTGCCGGCAGCCTGAGCAAATCCCTCGATCCAGGTCCGGCTATGCAAAAAGTCCCGACGCAGACCCAGATAAGCCATCAAAGGCGGCATGCGACGCATGGGTTCATCTGATGTTTCGTTCCAGCCCCTAATCCAACTCGCATGGGTTTGCAGAACCGTGCGGTGAGCTTCATTCTCCTGAAACCGCCACGCCAGCTGCATCTCGAAACCATCCATAACACCCTTCTCAAAATTTTCATAATGATAAACATCGACCTCTGCGCCTTCTTCTACCCGATAACCGAGGTACTGGCGTTGGATGAAATCTGAATAGCGGGTGTGAAAAAGAGCGCATCGCAGGCGTAATTTATCTGAATCAATTTTAACGCCACCCTCCATCTGCAGGGCTTTTTCGGGTTTCAATTCCGGATTGGGAATGTCGGTTCCGGAATTCCATTCACCATCGACAGCCAGATCGTCCATATTGGGCGCCCGGAAACCGCGCGAAAGGCCGGCATAAAGTACCCTGCCGGGCCTGATTCGATAGAGAGTCTCCAGACTCCAGGTAAAATCGGAGTATGATTTTTCATTTACGCCGCCATTGAAGACCAGCGATTCCTCAGCCTCGCGGTAAATCGTATCTATCTTCACAGCAGAGAGATCGAAGTTCGTATGATAAACGGCATAGCGCAGTCCGCCGATCATTTCCCAACTAGTCCCGAACTCCAGCCCTGATTGCAAATAGGCACCCAGAGAGTTGTAGTCACTGCCATCCGGAAAGCGACCGGTTTTTCCCTTTCGTAGCGTTGTTCCGTCATTGATTTCATAGCGCTCAGATGTGATAAAATCGTGATAGAATTCCGAGCCAAAACTGATCCATTGATGTTCATTCAGGTCGTCGGATCCCTGAAACTGGAGGAAAAAGGTGCGAATTTCATCCTCTTCGAAACGGGTTTTGGTCCACCCGGCCTTGCGCCGTTCACGTCCCTCCAGTTGCGACTGTAGGCCCACCTGAATTCCTATCTGATTTAAGCCCTTCCAATGAATAGCCGAAAATTCGAGAACATTGAAAATCAGTTGCTGCGGATCGAAATAGTAACGTTCCTCGGGATCGGGATTATAATCGGTGAGCGCCATCTTATCCGTGCGAGGCACGCGGCCTTGGCGCGTAAAAATAAAAGTGTTACGCAGGTGCTGGTTCGGGCGCAAGGCGTAGAGCAGGGAAAGATTGGCGTTGAACTCGTCGTAACCGGTCCAGGGCTGCCGATCGTTTTTATCTACAACACCCACCGGGCTGCCTCCATTACTACCGGCCCGCAGATCGCCGAAGTGTTTATAACTAACGCCCGCCAACCAGGCTAGCTTTCCGGTCGCGGCGCCGATTTCCAGATTCGATAATGAACCCAAATCAGCCGAGGAAAATTGCTGGCGAAAGCAGGCATGCAGAGACTCATTCAGGGACGGCGCTTTACTGATAATATTGATCACCCCACCCAGCGCATCCGATCCATGAATCACCGATCCCGGTCCGTAGTGGACTTCCATCGCCTCGGCGATTCCCGGATCAAGGGTATTCAAATACTGGTTTGGCCCGAAGCGGAAGGTGGAATTGTTCAGCCGGACACCATCCACCAGAATCAGGATCTGTTTGCCGGTCAGACCCCGGATGAAGGGCGAGCCACCCCCCAAATTGGTCTTCTGCACCATCAATCCGGGTAGCTCTGCCAGAGCATCCGGTGTGGACATGACAATTTCATCCTGCAACTGAACGGCGTTAATGCGGCTGATAAAACGTGGAATTTTCTCCTCGGGATTGGATTGCCTTTCACTCATCACCACGATGGCGGGAAACGGGTAGAAAACCTTGGCGCGCAGACTTTCGTCCACCGGAATGAGCTGCTGATAACGAAGGCTGTCAGCATTCTCCGTCGGCAGGGACAAATTTGCCAGGGATCGACCGATTATCATACACACCAGGATTCCGATGATACGAAACCAATCCCGCCAAACCCTTTTCACATTGCGTTTACAATTCCAAATTTCATCCAATTCAAACTCCTCATTTTCTGAAATCTGTTACTGCTCAAACAGTCCCAATGTTAAAAAATCGCCGCAGTGATTCCAAGGCGATTATTGCTCGTATAAATTAAGAATATGAACCGGCTGAGATGTTATTGCCGGATTTATGAAATCGTGTTATTCCCTCTAAAATGCCGTCACGAAACCCACCACGAAAATGCTTTCTTCATTTTCCAGATCGTAAATCAATTCCCCGACCAGGCGCAGGTTACGCGCCAGCAGGTAGCTCCCGTTCAACGCCACAGATTGATAATCGTGGGCGTCGAGGTCCGAATCGATGCGGTTATAAAGGAGCGTATAATACGCTTTCGACTGATCCAGCTGCGGCGAAAATACCAGCTCGGCGACGATGCCGCTGGTGGCCACATTGCTGTCGGCAGCCCGGAAGAACGGATTCGTGTCTTTACGCAGAACGTACTGCCCGGTAAATGCAAACTTGCCCAGGGTCAGATACAGGTCCGGTCCCAGGAAAGTTGCCTTATTGCTGTACAGACTGTCTTCCGGTTGCTCCCGCCCCAGGTAATAAAATCCGCCGATGCGAACATTTTGGCCGATTCCCTGGGCGACTCGCAGCATCACGTTTTTGTATTTATCCTGATCGAAGGTCGCATCCGCTTCACCGATTCCGTTGCCGTTGGTAGCCGTAAGCACGATATCGGTACCGGTTTGATCGACATTATAAACCAGCACGACCCCGCGATCGTAGGACAGGTTTATGATCGAATTACCGATACGGGTTTTAAAGATCTGGTAGTCTTCATAGCTCAGGCGCAACTCCCGTTTCATCAGTGGATCGCAGGTCTGAAATTGTCCAGCCAGGATGTCCAGGTTGCTTCCGAATATGTTATTAAAATGGATGTAGGCATCCTCCAGTCCGGCGATTTCTCCTTTTTCATACATGTAAAAATAGAAATAGTAGCCGATATTTTTGTAAAGAGCGCCACCCGACAGCAGCTTGATCCCGAAGGGTGATTGGAGATCGCCTTTGACATCTCCCCTGGTTTTCAGCATTGCAAAGGCATCAAAGCGCACGGCCACCGGGAAGGTTTTATTCAGCCAGAGCATGTCGTCGCCGGCGCTGATGTAATCGCGCGCTTTCTCCTCCTCGGGAATCATAAATCCATTTCCCGCGAACTCATCTCCGTAGGCTTTCAAACGCGGAAATGGACTATGGCAGGTAGTGCAGGAAAATTTATAGCGTCGGGCAAAGGCCGGAACGGCCAGGGCTGATTGAGTCAGCAGTATGATTATCAAGAAAAAAACGATCAGCGCGGCTCTTCTGTCTCTCATGGAATCCTCCTTACTCGTACACTTCGATCGTTGTCAGGGTTTGATTCATCACGACAACCTCGCTCTCGTCCGCCGGAACTTTAAGGTAATCCGCGACCGGCTTGACGAGTTTCTGATAATTGAGTGTCGCCGTAACCGTCACGGTACCGATGGCGATATCCTCCGGCATCTCCCAGGTATAGGTTTCGAGCTTGGTTTCCCGCGGCCCGACCCGGTAATCGACGCCTAGCTTACGCGTGTTCCATTGCATGATGGTCATTATCCCGTTTTCATCGAAATAAGGCATGCGGAAGATGCGGTTACCGATCGGTACTCCATCACGCTGCACACCCTTGAAATCTTTGAGCCCGAGCGGAATCGCCATATCGGTATAGGCCATTTCATCGGAGGCGATGGTGTACGCCTCGCCCTCGAAGCCCTTTTTATCCACCGGCAATCGATACTCTTTCCCCTCGGCATCGACCGCTACAACATCCAGCCAGAGGATGCGGTCCTCGACAGATCCGGTCGGGATTTTATGGCCAGCCTTGGCATTAAAGAGTTCGACCTGGAAGACGACCGTGCCATCGTAAGGCACTTCCTCCTCATCGGGATGCATGGAAATTTCGATGGCGCTCTTAACCTTGGCTTCGTTATGAGCTCCCAGAAAAACATGCTGTGCGACCATGCCCTTTTCGGCCATCGGCGCGCTACGGCCTTCAGCCTTGGGCATATGACACACGAAGCATGGAACGCCTTGTTGGGCGTACGGCCCCTCCGCCCATTCCATCTGAGTGGATTTTACATAGACGCCGAACGGGTTCTGCTCATTATGACAGGAGCCGCAGAACTCGGCCCTGGTGAATATCTCGTTGTATTCGGTAATATGATGCGGCGATACCAGTCCCTGCTTGGCGCCGTACTTGGTGCGGCCCGGATTGGATACCCAGTTAAAATTCACCGGTTTTTCACCCGCTACAGCTGTAATCGAATGGCAAAAATCGCAACTGACGCTTTCATTCGCCCTCGAATTCTTCTCGGGGCGCGGCGGGGGCACATCCCCGGCCAGAAAAGCCTGCGGCGTATGGCAGCCGTTGCAAGCATCGGAAACCGGCTTGAACATCGCCACTTTCTCACCATGGGGAACAGCCAGTCCGAAATATTCAATTTCATCCCAGTGATGGGTAAAAGCCTGTGACATCATCGCCAGGCGCCACTGCTGGTAAATGCTGGTATGGCAGCTTTTGCACACTTCCGGTTTTTCGTAATCGCTGTATTTCCGGCTGCCGAGCGCGTGTTCACCGACGGGCTGGTCACCCGCAAAAACCAGTGCCGCCAGTATAACTGTAAATACGAAAGCGGACTTCTCCATATAAACTCCCTTTTGCTAGAATATTTTTTACAATATAACCAAAACACTCCCTTTATGCAAATGGGATTTAGAGCGGTTCGGGCTCAAGAACACTGAAAGGGGTAAAAATCAGGTGGCAGAATTGGATTTCTTCAAATCGGTGGAGGGTATCTATTTTTTCCGGGCTACTATCGCAGGTCCAGCTATTCAAGGGCGGCATCCATTTCCGAAAAGGGTTTCATATTCGCGAACCCTTGCATCTCGGCAAAAATACTGGCCATACGAGCCATTCCATAACGCAGTGAACCGGTGAGAACCAAGGCGATCTTCCCCGTGTACCGGCATTTTTGAAAGGAGAGCACTTCGCCGATCTCATACACGTCGCTGGGATTCCTGAATCGTTTTTAAAAACGGCCGAATCTTTCTCCCACCGAAAATCCGAAACACTTTACACGTAATGTGAGTTTATTGATCCGATATGGATTCTTTTATCATACTCCAGCCAACACCAGAACAGTCTTCCGGATACTTATGTATAGCTGTGCAATCCCGACAAAATAAAGCTGACGCCCCAGTAGGTAAAAACCACCGTAAGAAATGTCAGAATAACTACCAGCGCCTTCTTCCTGGCCGTCGGTATTTTCAAATGAAAATAGAACGACAGCGCCAGGATATTGATCAAGGCCCAGGTTTCCTTGGGGTCCCAGGCCCAATAATTACCCCAGCTGACATAGGCCCAGATCCCGCCCGTGACCAAGCCGATGAACAAGAAAAAAAATGCAATCCTGATCTCGTTATCCATCCGTCGCAGCAGTGAAATATCATGATTGTTTGCCGAAGATTTCTCGTGGATGAGGACAATTATGGCGTAGACAAGAGCTACGATCAACGCCATGTAAGCCAGAAAATAAGCCGGAACGTGGATGTACATCCAGATGCTGTTCAGAGCCGGCATCAGTGGTTTGGGCGTTTTTAGCGACTGCGGCAGGATCAGTGCAATCAGGATGATCAGCATAACTACCGCGACGAGAATCCTGCGAAACTGCTCGCCGACCTGCTCTTTCCAGAGGAGCAACCGGAGCGCTACCAGAAACGGGAGCAGGATAAAGGTTTCATACATATTGGTAAAAGGCGGGTGCCCGGCGATAATCGAGCGGGTGATCAAGCCACCCAGATGGATCAGCACCGCGACAACCAGCAGCATCGTCCCTGCGGATTCCCTGCGCCGCAGCAGCAGACCCAGGCTGACAACGTAGGCAATCAGGGCAACCAGTAAAAAGTTGGATTCCATTGCCATTCTTCCTTCCTGAATGATGCCGTGCCGGATCTAATATACCGCCGCACAACCTATCTCTTTCGTACGTACTAATATAAACACCTCGTTCCTTTTTGCAAACGGAATCATCAGGAATAAATTTTTAAGACAAAGACATTATTGTTCTCATCATTATTGTTTTAAGAAAATATTTTTATTAATATTTTGCAAATCATCTTTGATTCGGCCAGGCGAAACAAATTATTCATTCTCTTTTTCGTCTTGCCCAACATTTCCTGATATTGGGGATTTGAACGAATGAAGGACCGGGCTGTATATTTTTTCGAAGGCTAAATCCATGATCTACGCTTTAAAAGGGGAGAATTTGGATGGAAAACCTAGCAAACCAGAAATACTGGGACGGTATATTCAAACACAGTGAATATGAAATCGTTCCAAAGTCCAATTTTATCCGTATCTGGATTGAACATTACTTTCCGGTTATTCAGAATAAAAGCTGTCTGGAAATCGGATGTTATCCGGATAGGTTTCTGGCAGTTTTCGGAGAGAGGGGATACGAACTTTATGGAATCGATCTGTGTGAGCAACTGGATCCAATGCAGGCCGCAATGAAATCGAAAGGCAACAAAATCGGACATTTCTGGAAGAGTGACTTTACTTCCTTCAAACCGGATCAGCAGTTCGATGTAGTTGCATCTTTCGGTTTTATTGAACATTATGTAAACTGGCCCGATATTCTGCGTCAGCATATTGTACTGGTCAAACCCAAGGGTAGCCTGATCATCGAAACACCTAATTTTGTGGGGGGATTTCAACGCTGGTTTCATTCCACTTTTTGTAAAGCCAGCTTCGACCGTCATTATCTTCCGTCCATAGACACCCATGCCTGGGAAAAAATCCTGATAGAGAACGGTTTTGATATTGTCTTCAGTGGCTTCTTTGGCAAATTTCATTTCTGGTATGAAGAAGAGGAAAGAAACCTGTGGAACAAGCTAATGCTCATCCTTTTTCGGATAATAAAAAAGATACTAACGCACGTTCTCTCGGAAGGTAAAAAATTCTATGCACCATTTTGCGGAGTGGTGGCACGGAGGATTCAATAATTATCAAAAATCCATCATTCACAAATGAAACCACCCGGAGCCTCGATCGTCTCTATCGCGAAAGCCTCAAAAGGCTCCCCCTCGACACGGACGACAAATACGCCGTATTCAGCGACCTGCACCTCGGCGACGGCGGCAAGGCCGATAAATTCCTGCACAACCACGAAACCCTGGAGTACGCGCTAAATTACTACAAAGAACAGGGCTACGCGGTCATCCTGCTGGGCGATATCGAAGAGCTCTGGCAATTCGATCTTCCCCGGATTCGCGATCGATACGATTCCACGATCTATGCAATCCTGCGCAGTTTTCCGCCCGGCAAGCTTCACCGCGTCTATGGAAACCACGACAAGGACTGGGCCGGGCTGCGCGACCCGATTTCAAAAAGGAAAACCGTTTTCGGCGCACCCGAAGGAATCCTGCTGAACGAGGACATTCTGCTGGTTCACGGCCACCAGGGCGAGAAAATGTCTGACCAGCGAGCCTGGTTCAGCCGCTTCTGGATTCGCCTGTTCAAGATTATCGAGCCAACCCTGACTAAGTTCGGCTACAAAAACTACTCGGCGACCGAATCGCAGATTCCACGAGACCGCGAAAGGATCTACTACCAATGGGCCAAAGCGAACCGTGTTTTCCTGATCTGCGGCCACACCCACCGCGCGATTTTCGCCTCCCGTTCGTATTACAACTGGCTCAAAGAACAGCTGCGCCTTAAACGACCGCCCCTTAGGCAGTATTCAGACGATATCAAGGACCGCGGCGCACTGATCACCGAGTTCCTCAAGGAACGGAATATGGGCCGTAATATCAACGCCCTGGAACCGGATGGCAAGGACCCCTTGCCCTGCTATTTCAACACCGGCTGCGGGCTTTACCGCCACGGTCTGACCAACCTAGAAATCGAAAAGGATAAAATTCGCCTGGTCAAATGGCGCAACGACCGCTCGCTGGCGCTGAACCATCGCCGCATCAAACTCTGGCGGGATGGCCACTGGGCCGAATTTCGCAAGGAATTACATTCTCAAACCTGAAATCGCCAACAAACAAGCGGATGCAGGATGACACAGTTCAGGGCATCGGGACGGCATAACTATACTGTTAAATTGTATTTGTATTTGCCCTGAATAGTATTTTGGCCGTCAGAAAACTAATATTTTTCGGAAAATTCTCCTCGTTCTCTTCCGTCGGACATCCTTGACATTTACGGAAATTCAGTGAATATTTGATCACTATGAAAGATTTGCACTGGTATTTCCCAAAATCCCTTGCCGAAGCTGCCGATATCGTGAAGGTCGATAAGAATCTTCCTCACGGTGGCGGCACCGGTTTATTGCTTCGAAAATTCTCCGGAATCGACGGATTGATCGATCTGTCGCAGCTGCCCTTGAATTATATCAGGACGGAAGGCAACGGCGTCGAAATCGGCAGCATGGCGACCTATGCGGAGGTAGTCGATGATTTCAATGCGACCGATCCCAACCATATCCTCGTCAAATGCCTGCACCATTCCGCCAATACACCGTTGCGCAACCGCATCACAATCGGGGGCAGCATTGCGATGTTCCCGCCCTGGTCGGACCTGATCGGCGCGCTCCTGGCATTAGACGCGGTACTGGTGCTGACCGGCGGGAATAACGGCGCGTTTCCGGTAGCTGATTATATCCGTGATCAAAAGCTCCGTGCGGGCTCATTGATTACCGCTGTGAAATTCCGAACCGACATCTGGCGCGCAGCGCACTACCGCGAGATTCGTACGAAGAGCGATATGCCGACTTTCAATACCACGGTTCTGCTGAAAACCGAGGCCGGCATCATCACCGACAGCCGTATCATCGTCGTCGGCACCGTAGATAAATATCAGCGGCTCACCGTAGTGGAAGAGTATCTGCAGAACCGCAAGACCGGGGACATAAAAACCGAAGACATAGAAAAACGTGTTCATCTGAAATTCAGCAGTCGCCTGGATGATCCGGATTACGCCAATGTCAAAGCCGCAATCGAGCTCGGCCGGGCAATCGCAAAAATGGTGAGGAATTAAAATGCAAGGCACATTCATTGTCAACGGGAAGCAGCTGACATTCACATTCGAACCCGACGAACGCCTGCTGATCACGTTACGGAATCACGGCTACACCGAGGTGAAAAACGGTTGCCAGGAGGGCGAATGTGGTGCCTGTTTGATTCTACTCGGGGATGAAGCGGTAAACTCCTGCCAGGTTCTGACGGCAACCGCGATCGGCAAAAAGATTACAACGGTTAAGGGAATCGGCAAGCTGCATTCACCGCATGCGATTCAGAAGGCATTTGTGGAAACCGGCGCGGTGCAGTGCGGCTTCTGCACGCCGGGTATGGTGATCGCCAGTTACGCGCTGTTGAAGAAAAATCCCGATCCATCCGCTCTGGAAATCCAGAATGCGCTGGATGGCAACCTCTGCCGCTGCACCGGATACGTCAAGATCGTCGAGGCCGTGAAACTGGCAGCGGAAAGGATGAAGAACGGAGAAATGGAGTAGTGGAGTGATGGAGTAATGTTAGAAATTTTGATGAATCACGTTTATCAATGCTCCGTCACTCCAGTATTCCATTACACCATAACTCCATCACTCCAAAACAGAGTAAAATAGCATGAAAAATTACACCATCGTTGGAAAATCCAAAGAGAAGATCGATTCCCTGGCACTCGCTACCGGCAGCAGCAGGTTTGTCGACGATTTCGAATTGAAGAATCCGCTGTACCTGGCCTTTTTATATTCGCCGCACGCCCATGCCGAAATCACAAACATTGACGACCGCGAAGCCCGGCAGTTGCCCGGCGTCGTCGATGTATTCCATTTTAAAAACGTCAAACCAATCCTGCACACCACCGCCGGACAGGGCTTCCCGGAGCCGTCGCCCTACGATACCGTTTTGTTCGACACGAAAATGCGTTTTGTCGGCGACCGGGTGGCGATGGTGGCGGCCGATAACCGGCGAATAGCAGAAGCGGCCTTACGACTCATCAAGGTCGACTACAATGTGCTGGAGCCGCTGTTCGATTCCGAAAAGGCGATGCAAACAGGCGCGCCGATTCTGCACGGTTCCGATCATTTCTCGCCGATTGGCGCCGCCTACGAACCGCAAAAAAACCTGGCCGCGGAAGTGGAAATCGGCTTCGGCGACCTGAAAAAGGGAGAGGCCGCCGCCGACTTCATCATCGACCAGACCTACAAGGCTCATTACGGCTCGCAC
This sequence comes from uncultured bacterium, assembly GCA_964589175.1. GTDB lineage: Bacteria > Fidelibacterota > UBA2242 > UBA2242 > UBA2242 > CAZPRY01. Next base: position 165,391 of record CAZPRY010000001.1, on the reverse strand, counting down.
TGCGCCCAGGAACCGCACGCCGCGATTTCCTTTTTCGACGAAATGGGACGCCTGGTGATCGTTTCCACAACCCAGGTTCCATTTCATGTTCGCCGCATCGTTTCGAAAGTCTGCGAATTTCCGCTATCCAAAATCCGGGTCATCAAGCCGCGCATCGGCGGAGGCTTCGGCGGCAAGCAGGAAGTTTTTCTGGAGCAGCTGGTCGCTTTGGCAACAATCAAGCATAAGCGCCCGGCAAAGGCGGTCCTCTCGCGTAAGGAAGTTTTTCAGAACAGCCGTACCCGCCATCCGGTGCGGGTCCGTTTGCGCACCGGTGTAAAAAAGAGCGGCGAAATCACGTTCCTCGAAATGGATTCTCTGCTCAATTCCGGCGCCTACGGGACGCACGCCTTAACCGTGCTGTCGAATTGCGGCGCGAAGGTGCTGCCCTTGTTCAATAAAATCGAAAACCTGCACTTCCTCGGTCGATCGGTTTACACCAATCTGCCGGTCGGCGGCGCCTATCGCGGCTACGGCGCCACTCAGGGCTATTTCGCGCTCAACCAGCAGCTGGACATTATTACGCGCAAACTCGATATCGATCTTCTGCAATATATCAAAGACTATCATATCCGTGTCGGCGAAACGTCGAAAGTTTTCAAGGCCATCGGCGAAGGCACAGAAGGCGTTACCCAAATCGTGAACTCCTGTAAACTGGACGAGTGCATCAATCTCGGCGCCCGTGAAATCGGATGGTACGAAAAGCGCGGCAAACGCATTTCTAATGGCGACAAGGTCCGCGGCGTCGGCTGCGCGGTCGCCATGCAGGGCTCGGGCATTCCCCTGATCGACATGGCCGCCGCGTCCATGAAAATAAACGATGATGGTTCGTTTAACCTGGATATCGGGGCGACCGACATCGGCACGGGATCCGATACGATCCTGGCCCAGATTGCCGCGGAGGTACTCGGCGTCGGTCTGGATAAAATGATCGTGCTGTCTTCCGATACCGACCGCACGCCCTTTGACGTCGGCGCTTACGCGTCCTCTACGACCTACATTTCCGGCGGCGCGGTGAAAAAGTGCGCCGAAAAAATCCGAAAACAAATTCTGGGAGTCGCGGCCGAGATGATGGACTGTCTGCCGGAAAACCTGATTCTTGCCGACGAAAAAGTAATCGATCAAAAAGGCGGCAAAAGCCTCTCGCTGTCGGAAATGGCCCTCTATTCACTCTACACGAAAAATCAGTTCCAGATTCAGGCCAGCGCCTCACAAGTCGTGGAGCAATCGCCGCCGCCTTTTATTGCCCAGTTCGTCGAAGTGGAAGTGGATCGAAGAACGGGCAAAGTCAGCGTCCTCAAGTTCGTGTCCGCCGTGGATTGCGGCCAGGCAATCAATCCCAAACTGGCCGAAGGACAAGTCGACGGCGCAGCGGTCAACGGCATCTGCTATGCACTCACCGAACAGTATAAATTTTCGCCGAATGGAAATTTGCTGACCAAACACTATCGGGATTATAAAATCTGGACGGCGGCGGATTTACCGGAAATTAGGACCTTTGTCGTCGAATCTCATGAAGAATCCGGACCGTTTGGCGCCAAGTCGGTGGCGGAAATCGGCATCAACGGACCGATGCCGGCCATCGCGAATGCAATCTTCGATGCCGTGGGCGTGCGTCTTTTTGAGGCGCCCTTTACGCCGGAAAAGGTCTATCACGCCATGAAAAGGGCCGGGGCAATTTGATTATTCGAAACGGTAAAGTCGCCCTGCCCGGCAGACCGGATTTTCAGACTCTCGACCTCCATATCGAACAGGGAAAGATTCACCGGATCGGTCAGAATCTCAGCGGCGATGAGCTTATCGATGCCACCGGGCTGCTCATATTTCCGGGCGCAATCGACGCGCATGTGCATTTCGATGAACCCGGATTTACCGAACGCGAGGATTTTTATCACGGTTCCTGTGCCGCTGCTTCCGGCGGAGTCACCACGGTCATCGATATGCCCTGCACATCCCTGCCGCCGGTTACCAGCCTGGAGAATCTCAGGCAAAAGCTCGACGTCGTCCGCCAACGCTCCGTCGTGGATTTCGGTTTTTTCGGCGGCGTTTCCGGGCAGTGCTTTAATAGTGACTTTCGCCAAAACATGCAGGAATTGGCCGACTGGGTGTTGGGTTTTAAAACCTACTTCATCTCGGGCATGGACAGTTTCCAGCGCCTGGAAGCGGATCAGTTTTTTGCGGTGTTGAAGATGGGCCAGGAACTCAACCGCCCGATCCTGCTCCATGCCGAAGACTATCAATACGTGACCGCCGCCGAAGCTGTCGAAAAACAAGCGGGGTCAGGTTGGCAGAATTATTACCGCTCCCGGCCGGAAATTGCAGAAGTTATCGCCGTCGGAGCAGCAATCGATCTGGCGGAAAAAGCCGGTGCTGACCTGCACATCGTTCACATCGGAACCGCCAACGCGGCCCGATTGCTGAAAAACAAATCCCAGATCACCGGCGAAACCGCGCCCCATTACCTGCAGTTTTCCAATGAAGACTTGACAAGAATCGGCGGCGCCCTGAAAACCGCCCCGGTCGTCAAAAGCCCCGGCAACGCCGAACGGTTGTGGGAAATGCTGATCGATGGAACGTTGGCATTCGCGGCCTCGGATCATGCCCCGGCTCCGGCCAATCAGAAAAATACCGGTTCGGCCTGGAAAGATTACTCCGGGATACCGGGCGCCGGAACGCTCTTTCCCTACCTCTACTCCGAAGGACTGGTAAAGCGAAAAATCGACCTCGACCGTTTCCTGAAAATCACTTCGGAGAACGCCGCCCGGCGATACGGATTATTTAATCGTAAAGGGTCAATCGAAATCGGCAAAGATGCTGATCTGGTACTGATCGATCCGGAGGCAAACTGGACAGTCAAAGGCGCAGAATTTTTTTCCAACGGCAAAATAACACCTTTTGAAGGAATGACGTTCCGGGGAAGAGTTGTGAAGACCATTGTCCGGGGCAAGCTTGTCTATGATGTTGAAAAAGGTATTGTTGCAGAGCCCGGAAGTAGGCGATTTTTAAGACCATCAAATCTTGCGAAGGTTCCGAACTCTAACGATAAGAGGAAAAAATGAATTTCGAAGAATATAACGAGAATTATAAAGAAGCAATCTTACTTCTAAAAGATTTTGGTGGATGTTGTAGAAAAGTCAATCAGTATATAATACAATTAAAAAATGAAGTATTCTCTTACCTAGTTGAAAAATCTCTTGATACCTTTTTGTCTATACTACTACTAATTGAAAAATTTCAATTGTCTGATGCACATTGCCTTTCTCGAGTCTTATTAGAAAACGTTGTAAACTTTATTTACTTGTCAAAATTCAAAGACAAAATATCAGATTACAAATCCAGTGAAATGAAGATAATGAAGTCACTATGGGAAAAGATTTCTATAGATACTAAACACATGAAAGAACCATATAAACTGAGCAGATTGATTGATGATGAGATGGTGAAAGATTATCAATCTGCTGCAAAAATTGCCAAAGAGTATAGACAGTTATATGGGCAAGATAAATGGACAAGCATCAGTTTCATAGACAAAGCTACAGCAATTGGACTATATATATTTTATGTAGAATATAAAAAAGAATCGAGTTTAATTCATTCAAATTGGTTTGATCATAGAGAAGTAAGTGTTCATCACTCCTTTTACTCATTAGTTGTATCTTCAATGGTCTTAATGCAATGGTTACTCGAATCATTGAATTCTGAATTGTCCGAATCAATAGATCCAATACTTAACGAATGTATGCAGATCAGAAAAAGGGTCATATATCAATCAGAAATTTCTGAATTGGAGTAAGTTGATGGATAAATATAACAACCAACCTTGCGAAGGTTTTGAACCTTCGCAAGGATTAATCCTGACCAACGCCACCATTACCGACGGCTTTTCGTTTCTGATCGAGAACAGCGCCATTGAAATTGAAAATGGCCGGATCACCCAAATCGGGAAAAGCGAAGCGATAAAAAAAGCCGGAGTGGAAACAATCGACCTGCAGGGACGCCTGGTATTGCCGGGGTTGCTGAATCCCCATCACCATCTCTACTCGGCACTCGCCACCGGTTTGGCGCCGATCGGACCGACAACGACTTTCAACCAGATTCTCGAAAATCTCTGGTGGCACCTGGACAAAACGCTGGATGAGGAATCGATTTATTATTCCGCCCTGCACGGGCTTTTACAATCGGTAAAGTACGGCGTCACGACGATTTTCGACCACCACGCCTCGATGAAGGCCGTCGCCGGCAGTTTGGAATTGATCGAAAAAGCCTTCCGTGAAGTCGGGGTCAGGAGCCTGCTGTGCTATGAGATTTCCGACCGCATGGGAGCGAAATCGCTTCCGATCCAATTGGATGAGAACATCGAATTCTGGAAAAGCCATCGGCAGGACCGGCAGATTCAGGGAATGCTCGGTTTGCATGCCAATTTCACGTTGAGCGAAAAGACCATGGCCCTGATTCAAAGCCGGAAACCGGCGGACATGCCGATACACATTCATTGCGGCGAAGATCGGGCTGATTATCAGTATTGCGTTGAACATGGCTACGCCGGGCCGGTGCATCGTCTGCAGCAATTCGGTCTGCTGTCCCGTGATTCGTTCCTGGCCCACTGCATCCACCTGTCGGAAATGGATTACGCAATCATCCGCGAGATAAAGCCGGTTGTTATCTCCAATCCCGAATCCAACGCCAATAACAACGTCGGCCAAATGGATATTGTCCAAATTGAAAAATACATTCTCGGGACCGACGGCATGACCGGCAACATCCTCGGCACGCTGCGCTCCCATTTTCTGCAGCGCAATGGGCAAATCGCGAAAGCCCTCGATATTCAATTCCGGTACCCGGCGGAAATCACGCGGCGTTTCTTCCCGGAAACGGGCGCATTCGAAGCCGGCCAAACAGCCGATCTGGCCGTGACCAATTACATTCCCGTGACCGGAATCGATCTGAACAATCTGTTCTATCACCTGATCTTCGGCGTCCAGGGACAGCCGATGTACATGACCATCGCCGCCGGTAATATTCTCTACCGAAACGGCGAATTCCAAAACATCGACGAATATGATATTTTAAACAAGGTCGCGCAGGCCGCCGAAAGATTGCACAAGAGATACTATGAGTGATCGATTTTCAATCGTACCTTTTCGACAATTGTTGTCGCAAATCCTGAAATGTCATGAAAAGGGATTGATTTTCGGGATTTACCGCAGCCAGTTTTTCACACCCGGCAAGAACGACCTTTTCACAACTTCCATTTTCGGTCAGGCGCTGGAAACACCCATCGGGGTTGCAGCCGGTCCGCACACGCAGATGGCGCAGAATATCATCTCCGCCTGGCTCTGCGGAGCGCGCTACATCGAACTGAAAACCGTCCAGACTCTCGATGAGATCGAGGTTTCCAAACCCTGCATCGACATTCAGGATGAAGGCTATAATTGCGAGTGGTCCCAGGAACTCAGAATCCGGGAATCTTTCGAAGAATATCTCAAAGCCTGGATCATTACCCACATCCTGAAACACAAATTCGCTTGGACCGGTGAACTTGGCACGGTTTTCAACATGAGCGTCGGTTATGACATGGCCGGCATCCTGAAGGACAACGTGCAGTGGTTTTTCGAAAAAATGGCGGATTGCCATCACGAAAAACAGGCGCTGATCGATGAGATTCGTGATCTTTACCCGGCAATCGACGACATCGTTATTCCCAACCAAATTTCCGACAATATAACCCTTTCCACGATGCACGGCTGCCCGCCGGGCGAAATCGAGAAGATCGGCAAGTACCTGATTGAAGAGCGCGGCCTGCACACTTTTATCAAGCTGAATCCGACGTTGCTCGGCAAAGAAAAAATCCACGAAATCCTGAAGAAACTCGGCTATAATACGCAGGTTCCCGATGTCGCTTTCGAGCACGATATAAGCTATCCGGCAGCAGTGAATGTCATCCATTCCTTGCGGGAATCGGCCGAAAAACGGGGCGTCTTCTTCGGCGTCAAACTGACCAACACTCTGGAAGCGCTGAACCATAAAGGCCTTTTCAGCGAAGCGTCTATGTACATGAGCGGCAAGGCGCTGCACCCGATCAGTATCAATGTCGCCCGAAAAGTCAGGAACGACTTTCCGGATTTGCCGAGCTCCTTTTGCGCCGGCGTGAATGCTCTCAATATCGCCGATGTGCTGGCCTGCGGTCTGAGTCCGGTGACGGTCTGCTCCGATCTGCTGAAACCCGGCGGCTATGCCCGGTTAACGCAGTATCTGGAAAACATCCGGGAACCGCTGCCCGGAAATCGTGAAGCCGCGCTGGTCCATTTGAACCGGTATGCGGATGAAGTCAGCACGAATCCCAAGTATCGGGCCGTTTGGACCGACATCAAAACGCCGCGCGAGTTAACGGCCTTTGACTGCATCGCGGCGCCCTGCGTGGCAACCTGTCCCTCCAACCAGCAGATCCCCGATTATATGTACTGGACGGCCAAAGGCGATCTGTCCAGCGCGTTTGAAACGATTCTAAAAACCAATCCGTTCCCCTCGGTCACCGGACTGGTGTGCGACCATCTCTGCCAGACAAAATGCACCCGCATCAACTATGACAGTTCGCTGCTGATTCGGGAAGTTAAACGCTTTGTGGCCGAAAATGTGAATTTCGCGGAATTAGAACCGCCATCTCAGAAAAACGGTCGGCGGGTGGCCATCATCGGGGCCGGACCGTCGGGTTTGGCTTGCGCCTACTTCTTGATTTTAAACGGATTTGAAGTGGATGTCTACGAAACCAAAGCCTTCCCGGGCGGCATGCTGGCGGATGCGATTCCGTTGTTTAGATTGTCAGAAACAGCATTGAATGAGGACATTCTGCGGATTCAAAACCTGGGAGTAAAAACCCATACTTCCCAAAAAATCGATAAAATCCGATTTCAGAAAATCTATGACCAAGCCGATTTCGTATATCTCGCCGTCGGCGCCCAAAAAGCATTGAAGGTCAAAATCGAGGGAGACGAAGTTCAAAAAGGACTGCTCGATCCCCTGAAATTTCTCTCAGCCGTACGGCAGGGACGCATGCCGGATTTGGGCAACAGGGTCATTGTGCTCGGCGGCGGGAACACCGCGATGGATGCCGCGCGCACCGCCAGGCGGCTTACAGCTGAAGATGGAAATGTGACGATCGTGTATCGCCGCACGCACCGTGAAATGCCTGCCGGTCAGGATGAGATCGAAACTGCCTTGAACGAAGGTATCGAAGTGATCGAATTGGCAACGCCGGCGCGGATCAATTCAAGCGATGGAAAAGTCCATTCGTTGACCTGTTTCCGGATGAAATTGGGCAAGCCTGATAAATCGGGGCGGCCGCGGCCTGTGAAAATCGAAGGCAGCGAGTTTGAAATTCCGGCCGATACAATCATCCCGGCTTTCGGGCAGGAGCGTGTAATCGATTTCATCGATGAAAATTTACTGGAACCGCTCGACAGCGAGACGCATGAAATACACCTGGCAAATGTCTTTATCGGCGGTGATGCCTTTCGGGGCGCGTCCAATGTCATTAGCGCAATTGCCGACGGCCGCAAAACGGCGGAAACCATTATCCGAAAATCCGGAATCGACCGGCAGATTTCACCTTTGCAGCCGGTCGATAAAGGCTTGAGCCGCGAGGAGCTCCATCAAAAACGGGCGCGGATCGAGCCGGGCGTTCATCCGGAAGAAACAGCCCTGGCTGAGCGGGATTATTTTAGTCTGGTGGAATTGTCCCTGATCGAACCGGAAGCCATCCGGGAAGCCCGGCGTTGCCTGTTTTGCGATCAGCTCTGTGACATCTGCGTAACGGTCTGCCCCAACCGTGCGAATGTGGGCTATGCCGTGCCGCCGTATGAAATTCGGTTACAGAAGGCCATCCTTGAAAACGGCACAATTAAGATCATCGATAACGGCATTTTTAAAATCGAACAACAGTACCAGATCCTGAATATTGAGGATTTCTGCAATGAATGCGGCAACTGCGCCACGTTTTGCCCGACGAGCGGTGCGCCATATAAAGACAAACCCAAGGTGGCGTTGACGGAGAAGAGTTTTCGGAATCTCGAACGAGGGTATTTCCGGCAGGAAGGAAAAATTTTCTCTAAAGATGCGAATGGAATCCACTCGCTGGAAATCATTGAAAATACATTTCGTTTTGAATCAGAGTTAATTTGCGCGAAAATGGCCACCGATTTTTCGATACTTGAGATTCATTTAAAAAAAGAAATGAATGGTCAATGGTCGACCGATGAAGCCGTCAAAATGAAGATGATAGCGGATGCAATCCGAAATTCAGGGATTTGAATAGAACCGGGGACAAGATGGAAATCGCCCAACTGATTCGGGAAAAAGCCAAAAACTATAGAGACTACAGCGCCGAATGCCTGTCGGAGATGGTAAAGATACCGTCGGTAAGTTGTGAAGAGCGACTGGTCGTTTTAAAGATTAAGGAATTGCTGGAAAATGCCGGGGTCATGGATGTTCGCATTGACGGACTGGGTAACCTGATCGCCCGGGTTGGCAGCGGCCCGAAGATTCTGGCCATCGACGCCCATATCGATACCGTGGATACAGGCGATGAATCCCAGTGGGAGACAGCGCCCTTTTCCGGAATGATCAAAGACGGCTTTGTGCATGGCCGGGGAACAGTCGATCAGGAAGGCGGCGCTGCGGCGATGATTACGGCAGCTCGAATCCTGACCGAAATGAATTATAACGGGGAATATTCGGTCTATTTCACCTTCACCGTGATGGAAGAAGATTGCGACGGCATGTGCTGGGAATACCTGATTAACGAGGAAAAACTTGTGCCCGATTTCGCAGTCATCACCGAACCGACGAACCTCGGTCTTTATCGCGGACACCGCGGACGGATGGAGCTGGAACTATATTTCAAAGGACTTTCGGCGCACGGATCGGCGCCGGAGCGCGGCAAAAACGTGATTTATTCCGGTTCCCGGGTAGCACTAGAAATTGAAAAACTGAACGAAAAACTGAGGACCGACGAATTCCTGGGCAAAGGTACTATCGCCCCGACGCTGTTCCGCACGGTATCGCCCTCACTCTGCGCGATTGCCGACCAGGCGCGCATGCATATCGACCGGCGGCTGACCTGGGGCGAAACCAGGGAAAGCGCAATCAGCGAGATAAAACAAATTTGCGGAAGCGATGTGACGATTGAAGTGCCGGTCTACACGAGCCCAAGTTATAAAGAAACTGTTTACGAGATCGAGAAGTATTTCCCAACCTGGAAGATCGCCGAGGATCATCCGCTGGTGCAGGCGGGAATTGAAGCCCATCGGCGGCTGTTTGGTAATTTGCCGCGGATCGATAAATGGACCTTTTCGACTAATGGCGTTGCCATCTGCGGACGGCATGGGATTCCGTGCATCGGCTTCGGACCCGGGAATGAGATTTTCGCCCACGCGCCGAACGAAAAAGTGCCGATGGAACATCTTGAAAAAGCGGCGGCGTTCTATGCGTTATTGCCATGGGTTTTGGGAACTTAACCTCAGGAATTTAGCCACAGATTAACACAGATGAACACTGATTATAAATACAAAGAATTGACGGATAAAATAATCCAGGGATTTTATGAGGTTTATAATGAACTCGGCTGTGGCTTCCTGGAATTTGTCTATGAAAAATCATTGGCGTTGGTTCTGATAAAATATGGATTGAATGTAAAGACTCAAGAAAATATTGATGTCTTTTTTCGCAAACAATTAGTCGGTGAGTTCCGGGCTGACATGATTATTAATGATCGAGTTATTCTGGAATTAAAAGCGGTACGAACTCTGCTTTCTGAACATGAAGCGCAAATTATAAACTATCTCAAAGCGACCAAATATGAAATCGGATTGTTACTGAATTTCGGTAGCAAACCTCAGATAAAACGCTTCATTTTTGACAATGAAAGAAAAACAGCCACAAATCAACACAGAAAAATTAACAGATAAATCTGTGTGTATCTGTGTAAATCTGTGGCGAATTAAAGGAGTAGATATGTCTCAGACACTATTACGAGGCAAGCATTTAATTACATTCAACGAATGGACCAAAAACGAAATCAAAATGGTTCTGGATGTCGCCGGCGATCTGAAACGGCGTTTCGCATCCGGCGAGCCGCACCGATTGTTGCAGGACAAAACCCTGTTCATGATGTTTTTCGAGCAATCGACCCGCACGCGCAATTCCATGGAAGCCGGGATGACCCAGCTGGGCGGCCATGCCCACGATCTGACCCCGGACAAAATGCAACTCTCCCACGGCGAATCGGCCAAAGATACCGCCATGGTGCTTTCGCGTATGGGTCATGGCATCGCCTGCCGCAATTGCTTTTACGGCATCGGCAATAAATATCTGCGTGAAATGGCCGAATTCTCATCCATTCCGATCATGTCGCTGCAGGATGACTTATACCATCCCATGCAGGCCATCGCGGACCTGATGACCATGCAGGAATATTTCGGCAAGAACAGCAAGGGTTTGAAGGTCACAATTTCGTGGGCCTATGCGACATCCCACGCCAAACCGCTATCGGTACCGCTATCGCAGATTCTGATGTTCCCGCGTTTCGGGATGGAGGTTACCGTCGCCGCGCCGAAAGAATTTCCGCTTTACCCGGGGCTGGTGGAATCCGCCAAACGAAACGCTGAGGAAAATGGCGGACAATTACATTTCACCGATGATATGGACGCCGCCTTTGAGGGCGCCCGGATTGTGATTCCGAAAAACTGGGGCGGATTTGGTAATTATACTTTTGATGAGTATAATCGCAATGAAGATGAATGCCGCAAGGAAATGAAAGCCAATCTTGAAAAACATAAAGACTGGATCTGCGATGAGCGGCGCATGAAACTGGCGGCGCCCGAAGTGAAATACATGCACGCCCTTCCGGCGGATCGCGGCAATGAAGTCACTGACGCGGTGATCGACGGGCCGGCATCCATCATCTACGACGAAGCCGAGAACCGCCTGCACACCGCCAAAGCGGTCATGGCGTTGACGATGGGAGGCCGGCCGTAACGATTTGCAGGATTGCCTGGATTTTTAAAATTGCCCTGACTTTGTTACTAAAAATTGAGAAAATTAGGTTTACTTTGTTACAAAAAGCCAATACAGATTATCATGTTTAATTTTCACTACCAATGCTCCGAATGCGGCCGGGAATACAAAATCACTCCCGAGTTGATGCTCTGCCCGGAGTGCAGCCGGACGCAAAAACACGACGAGCCGCTACGGGGCATTCTGGAAGTAGCGCTCGAGGGGCATCTGCATCATCAACCGAAAATGAGCGATCTGCTACCCGTGACGACGGAACATTTCGCAAAAATACCGGTTGGCAATACGCCTCTCTGGAAAGCCACCAATCTCAATCGGGAGCTGGGTTTCCCAAACCTTTTCCTTAAAGACGATACCCACAACCTGACCGGCTCGCTGAAAGACCGGGCCTCCTACCTTGTGGCCGCTTTTGCCAAACGCGAGGGCATCCGGGAAATCGCCGTGGCGTCCACCGGCAACGCGGCTTCATCCATGGCCGGAATCGGCGCGGCGGCGGGAATGGAGATCACCATCTTCCTGCCGGAAAGTGCCCCAAAAGCCAAGATGGTGCAATCGCTGCAATACGGTGCGCGGGTCATAACGGTCGCCGGCAATTACGACAAAGCATTCGATCTGTCGCTGGAATACAGCCGCAAATACAAAATTCTCAGTCGCAATACGGCCTACAATCCGCTGACCATCGAGGGTAAGAAAACCGTCTCCCTGGAAATCTACCATCAATTGGAAAAATCGCCGGATTTCGTTTTCGTGCCCACCGGCGACGGCGTGATCCTGGGCGGCGTTTACAAAGGATTCCGCGATCTGCAGCAATTGAAAATTATCGACAAGATTCCGACCATTATCGCGGTTCAGGCCGAAAAGAGCAACGCAATCGCGTTAGCCTTCGAAAGTGGAAAATTTACACCGATCGATGCGAAAACCGTCGCCGATTCGATCTCCGTCGGTATTCCGCGCAACGGCTATTACGCGCTGAAACAGTTAAAAAAATACGACGGGAAATGCGTAACGGTTTCCGATGAGGCCATTCTGGCCGCCCAGAAGGAACTTTCCGCCAAAGCCGGGCTCTTCGCCGAGCCGGCTGCGGCTGCCGCATATGCCGGTTTTCTGAAAATGAAATCCGATTTGTCAAAGGATGCGACTGTGGTGTTGCTGATCACCGGTAACGGTCTCAAGGATATCGATTCCGCGATCAAGAAGATCGACTTCCCCGGGAGAGCAATCTCATCTTTGGAGGATCTGGAATGAGTGTCGAGGGCGTCATCCTGGCGGCGGGATTTTCCAAGCGGGCCGGGCAATTCAAGCCGGCGCTGCTGCTGGACGGCAAGCCGCTGTTGGTCCGCTGTATCGAAAGCATGTCTCCTATCTGCGACCGCATCATTGTGGTCGGCGGCTTCAATTACGATCAGCTGCTTGAACTGGTGCAGGCCCAGCCCAAAGTCACGGTCGTCCGGAATGAAGCCTATGAATCGGGAATGTTTTTTTCGGTTAAACGGGGAATCCGCGAGGTCGGGGCCGACCGTTTCTTCATCATTCCCGGCGATCAACCGGTGGTAAGAACCGACACGTTTCGAAAGTTACTCGAAATTGATGACGATATTGTAATTCCCCGCTACGACGGAAAAAAGGGCCATCCGGTATTGTTCAAAAGCCAGCTGATTCCGGGAATTCAGGCAATGCCCGACACGGCCAATTTGCGGGATTTTATCCACCGTCAGCAAGCCGCTGTCCTCGACGTTGATGATCCCGGCATCGGCCTGGACGTGGACAATCCCGCCGATTATGCAAAGATCAAAGCCTATTATCAAGAGGAAATGCTGTGAAAGAATCCATCAGCAAGCCCATCAAGCGGGTGGATGCATCCGCCAAGATCAGCGGCGAGGCCAAATACATCAGCGATCTGCGTTTCGAAAATCAACTCTTCGCCAGGACTGTCCGCAGCACCCGGGTCAAAGCCCGGATTGTTTCAATTCGGCTGCCGGAATTGCCCGGTGGATATTTCGTCGTAAATAAAGACGATATTCCGGGCGTCAACCGCATGCGCACAGTCGTTTCCGATCATCCCATCTTTGCCGAGGATGAAGTCAGTTACATCGGCCAGCCGATTCTCTTGATCGTCGGCCCCGAACGCGAGAAAGTCTTTGAACTAACCACCCAAATAAAAATCGAGTACGAAGAAGAAGCTGCGGTTTTTAGCCTGGCAGAAGCGGAAAAACGGAATACCGTTTTCACTCAATATGGCTACTCCAAGGGCGATCCCGAAAAGGCCTTTGTCGAAGCGGCAAGCATCATCGAGGATGAATACAGCACCGGCTTGCAGGAACATGTCTACCTGGAACCGCAGGGCATGGCGGCCGAGTACAAAGACGACACGATGTATATTTACGGCTCGTTGCAATGCCCCTTCTATGTGGAAGGCGCGATGAAGGAGGTCCTCGGCTGGGAGGCAAAACGTATTCGCGTCATCCAGGCCGTTACCGGCGGCGCCTTCGGCGGTAAAGAGGAATTCCCATCGCTGACCGCCTGCCAGGTAGCCGTGGCCGCCTTAAAAACCAGGCATCCCGTGATGATGATTTACGACCGGGACGAGGACATCATCTGCTCGACGAAACGGCATCCGTCGATTGTGCGTTTCAAGGCCGGGCTGGACCAAGCAAATAACGTTATCGCCCTGGATATTGACGTGCTGTACGATGCCGGTGCCTATACGGGGCTCTCACCGGTCGTCCTGCAGCGCGGTATTTTTTCGGCGACCGGTGTCTACAACTTTCCGCATCTCAAAGTTCGCGGACGAAATTTCATGACCAATACCGTTCCTTCCGGCGCGTATCGGGGTTTCGGTGCGCCCCAGACAATTTTCGGAACCGAAATGCTGATGCACAACATCGCGGTGAAGCTGGGGATCGATCCGCAGGACTACAAAATGCGGCACATGTTGAAACGCGGCGATCCGACCTGCACGGGCGGACAGATCCGCGATGAAGTCAAATTGCCGGAAATTATCCGGAAAGTGAACGAGATGTCCGCATATCGAGAGAAGGTCAAGGCTGGTAAAAAGTATCGGGGCGTCGGCCTGTCGCTTTTTCTGCACGGCTGCGGCTTCACCGGCAACGGCGAGCAGATGATCCGGGGAAAAATCGTTCTCCGCAAAAAGGACGACCATGTTACTCTGATAGTGTCCAGCGTCGAGATGGGGCAGGGCGCTGAGACAGTGCTGCGCAAAATCGTGGCTCACACGCTCGACATTTCCATTGAAAGAGTAATCTGTGAAAACATCGATACCGGCCTGATTCCCGATTCCGGTCCGACTGTCGCATCGCGGACCACGATGATCGTCGGCGGGCTGCTGCAACAGGCTGCTTTGGAATTGAAAGACCGCTGGAACGAAACCGGGGAAATTGAAATTACGAGGATCTACAGCCACCCGGATTACCTGCGCTGGGACAACGAGACTTTCCACGGCGACGCCTACCCGACCTACTCGTGGGGCGCCAATGTTGCGGAAGTGGAGATCGATCCGGTCACTTATGAGATCGATGTAAAGAAGATCAGCGCGGTGTACGATGTGGGCGTGCCCATCGACGAGCAAACCCTTCGCGGCCAGATGCAGGGCGGCCTCGCCCAGGGCATTGGCTGGGCGACAATCGAGGTGATGAATACCGATAAAGGCAGATTGATCCAGCATAATCTGACGGACTATAAAGTGCCCACCGCGATGGACATTCCCGAAATCGAATGTGAGTTTATTGAAAATCCGTACGAATTCGGACCGTTTGGAGCCAAGTGCGCCGGTGAGCTGCCTTTCGTGGGAGCAGGCCCCGCGATCGCAGCCGCCGTTTCCAACGCTTTGTCCGTCCCGATCCGCAAACTTCCGATAACACCGGAATATCTCATGGAGATCGATAACCATGAAAATTGAATTTATATTGAACGAAGAAGCGAAAATGATAGAGGTTGACCCGGCTCGCCGTTTGCTGGATATTCTCCGCGATGATTTTGGTCTATCCAGCGTAAAAGAGGGTTGCGGCGAAGGCGAATGCGGTGCCTGCGTCGTCCTGATGGACGGCAAAGCAATCAATTCCTGCCTGGTTCCCGCCGGAAATATTTACGGACATCACATCGTCACCCTGGAAGCTTTCAAAAAGACAAAACGCTATCGGGTTATTGAAGATGCCTTTGCGGAAGCCGGTTCGGTGCAATGCGGTTTTTGTACACCGGGAATCGTCATGGCAACCGAATCATTGCTGAATGAAAATCCCCATCCGGGCGATGCGGAGATCAAAGACGGGTTGTCGGGCAATCTCTGCCGCTGCACCGGCTACAACATGATCGTCAAAGGCGTCAAACTGGCGGCCGAACGCGGGGAGGGATTATGGTAGACGGATTCCGGCCCCGGACCCTGCAGGAAGCCCTGAAAATCCGGTTGCAGCATGATTGCCTGCCCATCGCGGGCGGCACGGATTTGATGGTTCAAAAAGCGCGCGGATTCGGCCTGAAACCGGGTTTCGAACAACCGCTCCTGTTTATCGGGCACCTGGAAGAGCTTCAGGGAATTTATGTTGATGATGGAAAACTCCGGATCGGTACCGGCGTGCTTCTGAGCGATCTTTTGAAAAGCGCGCAGGTTCCGAAAATCTTCAGGGACGCCGTTGCCTTGATGGCTTCGCCGCCCTCGCGTAACCTGGCCAGCATCGGCGGCAATCTCTGCAATGCCTCGCCCGCCGGTGACACGCTGCCCTTTTTGTACGCAGTGGATGCAGAACTCGTTTTAAAAAGTTTCACAACGAAGCGTATCGTCCCGATTCGGGAATTTATCACCGGTCCCAAAACCACGGACCTTAAAACCAACGAGCTATTGACGGAGATTATCATTTCGAATAAAACCTTCGACGTGAATTACTATAAAAAGGTCGGACAGCGCAAGGGCATGAGCCTGACCAAAGCCTCGTTTCTGGGATTGGCTAACATCGAGCATGATAATGTCACGGACATTCGAATTGCGTTCGGTTCCGTGGCGCCGACCATCGTGCGTTCCCGGGAAACGGAAAAGAAAATCATCGGAGAATCCGTCAAACAAGCTCTCAAAATCCTCCCGGAAATTTCAAGCGATTATGCTAAATTGATCCGGCCAATCGACGACGCCCGGTCTTCGGCCGCCTACCGCAAAAGAGTCAGTTTGAATTTGTTGAATACTTTTTTGAAATCATTGGCCCTGAATAATTAAAGGAGAAATAAAATGAAGGATACAAAAAAACTGTTGCCGATTGTGCTGGTCTGTGGCGGACTCTGGGGTTTCATGGAGGCTACGCTGGGCTATTTCCTACACTTTTTACCCGTCGGATTCTCGGGCATGGTCATGTTCCCGATCGGCTTCTATTTCATGTTCAACGCGTTCAAGGCGAGCGGTAAAAACAGTGCGATTTTCAGTACGGCCCTCATCGCCGCCGCGATCAAATGCAGCGACCTTGTCCTGCCTCAGAGCACCGCGATTCGTGTGCTCAATCCGGCAGTGTCCATTCTCCTGGAGGCGCTGGTCGTGTTTGTATTCGTTGAAGTCTATTCCCAAAAGCGGATTTACGTAAAGTCGTTCGCAATGGGTTTGGGCTGGATGCTCTTATTCGTTATTACGCAGGCTCTCGTTTTAAAGCCGGCCGAAGGATTGTACCGGATGCCGTTGGCTGAAATGCTGGGATTCATCGTTTTTAACACGGTCGTCAGCGGCCTGCTGACCGGCACATATCTGAAAAAACCGGCGATCTTCCGCTGGCAGTTGGATTCTCAGAAATTATCGTATGTTCAACCGGCAATCATCATTGCCCTTGCCGTAGTCTGTGAACTCGGGAACTCGCTGATCTGAGCAGATTTTATTAAGAAAATAACAAGTACTGACCGATGAGGGCTGGCTCCTCATCGGCCCCATTTCTCCCGGATTGGTGAAGACCAATATATCCCCCTTCACGATTATAATTGGCATGAGCAGGTGACTCGCGCTAAAACCTCTTTTACATAGCCGTAACGACATCCAATCACTCCCGCATTAAAATTCATCAGAAATAATCCTATCTTGAATCATATAAAATAGTTAATATTTCATTGGTAAGTTGGGGCATTTAACGACACAGCATAACTCGACAAGAAGCGCATCTTTTTATAAAGGCGGAGGGATTTCGCGCACTCTGTAAATCGAGACGCAGGTCAGTACCTCCACCAGAGCAACGGTTCACATCGAATTAGGTTCGATCCGGGACCATTATCACTGCGGATAGGAAGGAAATGGGAATATGAAACGACTGTTTTTCCTTAGCCTGATCACCGTTCTTTTGATCAATTTTCTTTTCGCCTCGACGACAGGGAAGGTTGCCGGGAGAATCACCGATGCGAAAAGCGGTGTTCCCCTGATTGGAGTTAATGTCGTCATCGAAACAACCGCGATGGGTGCTGCCACGGACAACGATGGATATTATGTCATCGTGAATATTCCACCGGGGGTGTACGATATCACCGCCACCATGATGGGCTATAAACCCTATACCGTTCGTAGTACCCGCGTTGAGATCGATATGACTTCAACCTTCGATTTTAGGATGGAAGTCGAGGCGATTCAGGGCGAGGTGATTAAAGTAACCGCCCAGCGAAAACTCATAAAAAAAGACGTCGCCGCGAGCCAGATCAGCATAACGGCTGAGTCCATCGAATCCATGCCCGTCATTTCGATTAAGGATGTTCTCGGTCTGCAGGCTGGCGTGACCACCGATTTGGGGATCAGGGGCAGTGGCTCCGACCAGGCCATTTTCATGGTGGACGGCGTGATTCTGCGGGACGAGCGTACTAATCAACCCAACACCAGTATCCCGCTCAGCGCCGTCAACGAAATATCGGTTCAATCAGCGGGCTTCGGAGCGGAGTATCACAACGTCCGCTCGGGAGTCGTCAACGTGGTCACCAAAGAAGGCGACACCAAGAATTATACCGGTACTTTTTCAATGAGTTACAGCCCGCCCGCGGAGAAGCAATTCGGCACGTCCGTCTTCGATGCCAATTCCTTCTGGCTGCGTTCCTTTCTCGATCCCGATGTCTGCTGGACCGGCACCTCGAATGGTGCCTGGAACGAATATATGCAGCGGCAATACCCGGCTTTCGACGGCTGGAACTCGCTGGCGGCCGCCACCATGAAGGACGATAATCCGGCCAACGATCTCAGCCCCGCCGCCGCCCAAAGGCTTTTCATATGGGAGCACCGCAAAAAGGGCTATATCCAAAAAGCGGATCAAAACCTGGATTTCGGATTTGGAGGTCCCGTACCTCTTGTCAGCGAGATGGCCGGTGATTTGCGGTTTTATCTTTCCCATCGAAGCTCACAGAACATGTATCCCATACAACTGTCCAGAGACGGTGTCTATGACGAGAGCTGGATGCTGAAACTCACCTCGGATCTATCGCCCAGGATGAAGTTGAGTATCTTCGGCATTTACGGCGAACTGCAGGCGACGACCTTTTCCCGGATGGGCCGCACCCGCTACATGAACGACGGCTATGATATCGCCGAGGAACTGGACCGGCGCGGCCACACCGTCACCGCGCGAATCTTCGCTACGGACTATTGGTGCCCCATTGCGAGGTACACGAACACCCTCTCGGCCAAATTCACCCATATGCTCTCGCCGTCGACTTTTTATGAAGTGCTTCTGAAAAAAACCGGTAAAAAATACCACGTTTCTCCCGGGGCACATCGGGATTCGACGGCAGCCAATGAAATCTGGCCGGGCTATTTCGCCGATGAAGCGCCTTTCGGTTTCGAGGAGGGCCCGGTGTCCGGCATTGAGGGAATGCTTATGGGAGGTGCGATGAGCACTTCACGCGATTACAGTAACTTCGCGAGCTACTCCCTGAATTTTGATTTTACCAGTCAAATCCATCGCCGCCACCAGATCAAAACCGGATTCGAACTCGCTCTGGATGATTTCAATATGGATTTCGGAATGGTGAATTACACGCACCAGGATGAAAATTTCTGGACGAAGACCCAATTAACACCTTACAAGGCCACTGTCTATGCCCAGGATAAATTGGAGTTCGAAGGCTTCATTTCCACCGTCGGCTTAATCATGGAGTACATCGATAACAAAGCCGAATGGTACAGCGCCGATCCGTATTCATCCGATTTCTATTCGTCCGACTACGACGCGGAGATCGATGAAGAATTCAAGACCGAGGCCATTGAACCCAAACTGGTGCTGAGTCCGCGCATTGGCATATCCCACCCGATAACCGCAAACTCGAAACTGTATTTCAATTACGGCCACTACCGCCAGATGCCCATTGCCGAAGATCTCTACCTGCTCCAGAGAACGCCGAGCAACCAGATGCAATACATCGGTGATCCGAACCTGCCCCTGGCCAAAACCGTTTCTTACGAACTGGGCTACGACCATGCTTTATTCAACTCGTATCTGCTGCATCTGTCCGCCTATTACAAGGATATCAGCAACCAGGAAGACTGGACGAGATATATCAGCACGGACAGCAAAGTGATATATTACATGCTCACTTCAAACAACTACGAGGATATTCGCGGCCTTGAAATCGAACTGTCCAAGGCCTATGGCCGGTGGTTATCGGGTTTCGTCAATTATGAATACCGGGTAGGTACCTCCGGTTATTTCGGCATTAAGTACTATTATGAGAATCCGTCCGATCAGAGAAGTTACCTGAGCCATAACCAGTATCAGGAAAAACCCGTGCCGATGCCCGAAATGAAATCAAAACTCGATTTTCACACTCCTTCCGACTTCGGATTCTCGGTCGGTAATTACAAGCCGCTCGCCAATTTCCACTTTGCCTTTCTGGTCAACTGGGTTTCGGGATACTGGATGACCTGGAATCCGAACAACCTCAACGGCGTGCTCTATAACGTCAAGTGGAAAGATTTCCAAAATGTAAACCTGAAAATATCCAAAGTATTCAGCTTCGGTAAGACCCGGGTGAAAATCTTCGCCGATATTTACAATCTCCTCAACACAAAGTACCTCTCCGGCGAAGGTTTTTATGACGCCTATGATTATAATTACTACATGTACTCCCTGCATCTGCCCAATGATGTCGCCAATCAGCTGGGCAAATCGGGCAATCCCTATCCCAACATTCCCGGCCACGACCGGCCCGGAGATTATCGCAAAGCAGGCGTCGCGTTTCAACCGGTGGAATGGGCGGCAAACATCGCCAATCTCGCCACACCCAACGCCGATGCCATTTATTATGATGCCGGTACAAAAAGATACATGGAATATCGTGATACCGGGTGGCAGGAGGTCGACAGCGGGCGAATGGATAAAATCCTGGAAAACAGGGCCTATATCGATATGCCGAACCAGAGCTTTTTGAATTTTCTCAATCCTCGCGATATCTTCTTGGGGATTAATGTTTCATTCGATTTAAAATGATTCAGATGCGGAGATAAAAATGAAAAATCTACATAGAACTCCTGTTTTCATTGCATATATGGCGCTGATCCTGAGCCTGTCAACGTCCATAACCCCGGCAGCCGAAGTGCGCTGGATTGCGATTGGCTCGTTGCACAGCTGGTATTCCAGCGTCGGCTTCGAAATCGAAGTCGGTCGTACCGGGCTCTTCAATGAGCAACAGGACGGACTGCGCTGGCCGGCCCTATTCAAGTGGCAGGACAGTCAGGTCGCCAAGGGCCTGTGGATCGGTACAACCAACTATCAGGATCCGACGGTCGACAAGTTCTACTCCTACAAGGTCGTCCATGTCGGTCCCCGGATGGTGGACGAAATCAATACTTTTATACCGGTCAAGTTCGAACTGGTGGCAAAAATGAATCACCCCACGGTCGTGGTTGATGGTCTCACGGCCTCGCATACAGTGTATATGGACAAAGTCGACAGGGTCGATGCTAATCTGCCCGCTGACCGGATGTTGAACACGGTTGTTAACACTTCGATTGGAATCACAATGACGCGTAAGATTTACGCCTTCAGCCAGCAGTACCATGATAACTACTTTATTCACGACTACGTGTACAAAAATACCGGGATTTACGATAAAAACGGCCACGTCGAGCAAAAAACACTCACCGACGTAATATTTCTGTATCAGTACAGAATCGCTATATCCCGGGAGGTGGGCGACCACGGGCTTAACTATCAGCCCCAGTCCGTGGATTGGGGACACAACACTCTGCATAACGCGCTGTACGGAGATCCCTTTCGCTGTTTTTATGCCTGGCACGGCCTGTTCTCCAAGGTCGACTACGACAATATCGGGGCCCCTTACGTCTCCGGCGATGGTCACCTGGGCGCCGCCCAATTTCCCGGCGTCATCACACTGTATGCCGATGTATCGGCCACTGATAAATCCAACGACCCCGAACAACCACGGAATACGCAGTTTCTCGGCTCCGATGTGCCGATTACCAAAATCCAGGATGATTACAACGCAGCCGCGATGACTGAAGAATACGCGTTTATGAGTCTCGGCCGTCCCAGCCAGACGCATAGCGAGGCCTTCGCCGGTACCTATGCCGACAACGGTACGAACGGGGGTTACTCGCAATGTATCGGATTCGGACCTTATGATCTGGCGCCGGGCGACAGCATTCACGTCGTCTTTGCCGAGGCCGTCAACGGTCTCAAACGATCAAGATGTTATGAAATCGGCGCAAAATGGCTGAATGCGTATCACAATCAAAGTGTCTCCTACGATTTTCCCATGCCCGACGGATCGACAATCACGGGAACCTATTCCGGCGGAGCTGCGAATGAGTATAAGGATAACTGGACGATGACCGGGGTCGACTCCATTCTGAAAACCTTTGGCCGGGTCAAGGATAACTGGGAAAGCGGTTTCGAATATGATCCGCCGCCGCCGCCACCCAACCTGTTCACCGTTACCTCCGGGGGCGATAAAATCACCCTGGAATGGTCGGAAGACGCAGAATCCTATGAACACTTCGGCGGCTATAAAGTCTATCGTTCCATTCATCAACCCGATACAACCTTCGAGTTGATCTACTCCTGCGGACAGGGAACTCCGAATCCGCTAATCCGCAATTACGAGGACAAAACGGCCAAGCGCGGCTTCGATTACTATTACTATGTCACCGTGTACGACGACGGCACCGTAAATTCCATCGATCCCGGTGCACCGCTGGAGAGCAACCTGTTCTGGACCAGAACGATCGAACCCGCCTACCTGCGGCGGCCGTCGGCAGAAGGTCTGGCCAATATCAAAATCGTCCCCAATCCCTACGCTGTCAAAGCCAAAGATTATCAGTTTGGCGACAGCGCTCCGGATCGCCTGATGTTCTACAACCTGCCGCCGGTCTGTACGATCCGGATTTTCACGGAACGAGGAGACCTGATTGACAGAATCGAGCACAACGATGGCAGCGGTGACGAAGCCTGGAATTCGACCAATGCTTATAAGCAGGTCGTCGTCAGCGGTCTCTACATCGCCACTTTTGAGACGCCTTCCGGCGAAACCATTTGTAAGAAATTCATCGTCATCCGCTAGTACGTTCGCATTCGTCTGCGATCATATATTATGACTGTAATAGGGCCGCCGCCTGGCGGCCCTAAAAATATTCTGGTATTCCAATCGACGACACCTTAATATTGTTAAGGGAAAATACCGATGGATCTTTACGGTCCGTCATCCAAACGATATGAAATTTCTTCGAAACCTCATAGATTCCGTTCCAGCCGTCCCGGTCCGGGAAGTCATCGTCGGCGTATTTTCTACACTGGTTAAAACGGAAGCAGGCTGCGGCATTGCCAGTACAATCAAATACGGCGAGCCGCATCTCAGAATCGAACATTCCGGACAATTGGAGAAATTCTCCTTGCGGAAATTGGCCGATCTGGCCCTATCGGACAACCTGCTGGCGGCTTCGGTCGGTATGGCGGCGATCAACAGCACTTTTCCTAAAGATAATTCCCGCTACAGAAAGATCAATGCCAGCGACATCGTCGTCGAGAAGGGGAAAGGTAAAAGACTGGGCATTATCGGACACTTCCCTTTTCTGGAAAAACTCCGGCACCATTTCCGGGAACTCTACATCTTCGAGAAACAGCGCCACGACGGCGATCTGGGCGAGAGCGATATCCCGCAGTATTTACCGCGCGCGGATGTGGTTGCTATCACCGGAACATCCATTACGAATCACACTTTCGCTGAAATTTTACGTTGGGCGTCGCCGGAAAGCTTTAAAATAATACTCGGCCCGTCGACACCGCTTTCCGTTAAATTGTTCAATCTCGGCATCGATGTAATCGCCGGATCGGTCGTGCGGGATTATGAACTGACTCGTCGGCAGGTGCTGCAGGCCACTCCCAGCCGCTACCTGCAGGGACTGGAGTTCGCCACGCTTTACCGGGAGGACTTTGTATGAAAAATATTTATGATGAATTACTCGAACTCAGCCGCGGCCGGGGTGCCGGGGTACTGGTGACCGTCGTCCGCAAGACCGGCTCCGGACCCGCCGATTCCGGCACCAGGATGCTGGTCTATCCCGACAGAACGATTAGCGGCACCGTCGGCGGCGGTTCCATTGAAAAACTGGCTATCGAAAGAGCAACAGAGATTTTCACGACCCATGAGAACCGTCTTGAAGAATTCACGATGAACGAACCAGAGAGTACCGGAACACCAACCGATATGCTCTGCGGCGGCACGGCGACCCTGTTTTTCGAATATTTCGCGCCCAAAAATCATCTCTATATTTTTGGAGCCGGACACATCGGCCGGGCGCTGACCTCTCACCTTAAAAATCTCGATTATTTCGTGACGGTCATTGACGACCGGAAAGATGTACTGGAAAAGATCGATGGCGCCGACCGCAAAGTACACGGCGATTTTGAAAGCGCTCTTGTCGATCAGGAAGTGCTCGAAAACGCTTACTTCATCATCGCCACCTACCAGCACCGGCACGACGGCCTCGTCCTGAACCGGATCTTCAAGTCCGGCTGGAAACCGAAATACGTGGGCATGGTCGCCTCCCGTCACAAACAGAAAATTCTGCTCGACAAACTCAAAGCCGAAGTTCCCGGCGCTGATCCGGAACGGTGTTATATACCGGTCGGTCTGGATATCGGCGGCGGTTCGCCGGACGAGATCGCGCTCTCCATCATCGCCGAAATTCAGACGATCCGTTATGGTAAAAGCGGGGGGCATTTACGGGAATGATTTTTCTGGTCACCGGTGAAGTCAATGAGGGCAAGACGAGTTATATGCATTCGCTCTACCGGGAACTTGGCAAAGGCGACGGGTTCATCTGCCCGAAAGTTTTCAGCAATGATAAGTTTATCGGCTACGATATTCGACGCTTGACAAGCGACGAAACGAGGCCCTTTGCCTATCCGGTTGACTCCCTGCCGGCCGGTTGGGACGAGCATTGTCGCTTTGGAAATTTTTCGTTTTCAGCAATAGCCCTCCGCTTCGCAGAAGACATTATCGATGAATTGATTGAGAACGCGACGGAGCCGGTCATTATTGATGAAGTTGGGCCGCTGGAGACGCAAAACCACGACGGTTTCTATAACATTATCAAAAAGCTTTTAAAGACAGATTTGGGAGTGTTTATTTCTATTCGGCGATCAATGTCCGATAGTTTTGAAATTGCGTTTGGAATTGAACCACGAATGACACCAATTACACGAATAAAAATTGACACAGAAAATAAATAGAAATTTGAATACGTAATTTTAAAAACTTATTAGTGTAATTCGTGAAATTAGTGGTTAAAGAAAAGAGGAATCATGATTGATCTGACTATCAACGAAAAGCAACTGCAAAAAACCATGCAACGCTGCAAAGAGCGGAACATCATCATTCCGACTTTTCAACAGATGAAACACCCGCAGCGGATTCCCGAGGCGATCAAAGCCGAACTGAAAAGCATCGGGCTCTGGGATATTCATCCGCGCAACCTGTTCCGGATCAGCTGGAAGAATGAGCCGGTCGCATCGGGCGGTAGTTACGGCGCTGTGAATTATATGGTCCTGCCGCCGGAACTGACCGGTGTCAAAGCCAAAATCATTGCCCTGGTGGGCAAATGGTTTCCTACCGGCGCGCACAAAGTCGGCGCTACTTTCGGCTGTCTCGTACCGCGCCTGATCACCGGTCAATTCGACCCGACATCCCAGAAAGCCGTCTGGCCGTCGACGGGAAATTACTGCCGCGGCGGCGCCTACAATTCAGCCCTGCTGGCCTGCGAATCGATCGCCATTCTGCCGGAAGAGATGTCGAAAGAGCGTTTTGAATGGCTTTCGAAAGTCGCCGGGGAAGTGATCGCGACACCCGGCTGCGAAAGCAACGTGAAAGAGATTTTCGATAAATGCTGGGAGTTGCGTAAAGAGCGCGGCGACGACATCGTGATTTTCAACCAGTTTGATGAAATGGGCAACCATCTCTGGCATTATGAAGTGACGGGCAGCGCACTCGCGGAAGCTCTCAAAGCCGAGATGGGTGTGGACGATCAATATGCCGGCGTAATTTCATCCACGGGTTCGGCCGGAACGCTGGGCTGCGGCGATTATATGAAAGAGATCTTCCCGCAGTCGAAAATCGTCGCCGCCGAAGCCTTGCAGTGCCCGACGTTGCTCAACAACGGCTACGGCGGCCACCGCATCGAAGGCATCGGCGATAAGCATGTGCCCTGGATTCACAATGTCCGTAATACCGATATGGTCATAGCCGTGGACGACGAGCACACGATCCGTCTGCTGCGTCTTTTTAACGAGAAGATCGGCCGTGAGTACCTGGAGCAAAACGGCGTGGATAAATCCCTGACCGGACAGCTGGATTTGCTGGGCATTTCCTCCATCGGGAATCTCATCGCGGCGATCAAATTCGCCAAATACTACGAACTGACCGAAAATGATATCGTGATGACCATTTTCACGGATTCGATGGAACTTTACGGTTCGCGCCTGCGGGAACTGGCCGGGCAACGCGGCGCCTACTCTCACGATGATGCCGTGCGCGACCTGGAATTGCTCAACAACATCACGATCGACAATATGCTGGAGCTGGACTACTACGCCCGTAGACGCATTCACAACCTGAAATACTACACCTGGATCGAACAGCAGGGCCGGGAACTGGCCGCACTAAACGCCCAGTGGTACGATCATCGCGAATACTGGGGCTCCATTCACAGCATGACGCCGAAGATCGATACATTGATCGAGGAGTTCAACCACAATACGGGGATGGTCTGAAAATGCCGACTTCGCTGTTAATCAAAAATCCCCTGCTCTGCTGCCGCATGAAAGATGATGTCCATACGACGGATGTTCTGGATACTTTCTCCGGCGGGCATATTTATATCGAAGACAATCGAATTGTCTCCGTCGGCCCGCAAGAATTCAGCGGAAACGCCGACCGGATCATCGATGCCTCACGAATGCTGGTCTTGCCGGGATTCGTGAATACGCATCACCATTTCTTCCAGACGCTGACCCGCAATATTTATGCGACCCAGAAATCCGGACTCTTCGACTGGCTGGTAACGAACTATGAAATCTGGCGCGGCATCGGCGGGGAAGCCTTTTACGTGAGTGCCAAGACGGCCATCGCCGAACTGCTGAAATCCGGCTGCACCACGACATCCGATCATCTCTATCTTTTCCCGAACCAGGCCGAACTCACCCTGATTGACCGGGAAATTACGGCCGCCCGCGAAATGGGTATTCGCTTCCAGCCGACGCGCGGTTCGATGTCCATGAGCAAAAAGGACGGCGGCCTGCCGCCCGACGACGTGATTCAAACCGAAGCGCAAATCATCGCCGACACCTATCGCCTGATCAGAGAGTATCACGACGCCTCCTTCGGCGCGATGACCCGCATCTCGCTGGCCCCCTGTTCGCCCTTTTCGGTGACGCCGGCGTTGATGAAAGAGACGGCCCGTATCGCCCGCGAAAACAAGCTGCAAATCCATACCCACCTGGCCGAGACCCGGGACGAGGAGGATTTTTGTATCAAAAAACTCGGGCAGCGGCCTTTTGATTTTATGAAATCCCTGGACTGGATCGGCGGTAACGCCTGGTTCGCGCATTCGATTTATCTGAACGACGACGAAATCCGGCAGGCCGGCGAAGCCCGGATCGGGGTGGCCCATTGTCCATCGTCAAATATGCGGCTGGGTTCGGGCATTGCGCGCATCCGGGAGATGCTTGATGCCGGGGTAAAAGTCAGTCTCGCGGTGGACGGCTCGGCTTCCAATGATTCGTCCAATATGCTGATGGAACTGCGCAATGCAATGCTGCTATCCCGCCTGCGTGGGCCGCAATTCTGGCTGAACACCGAGGAAGTTTTATGGATGGCGACGATCGGCGGCGCGAAGGCTCTCGGCCGCGACGATATCGGCCAAATCGCTCCCGGGAAATGCGCCGATATTACGATGATCTCCCTCGACCGATTGGAATACGCCGGTGCGCAGCATGATCCGGCGGCCGCCGTTGTCTTCAATGTCGCCATGCACCCGGTGGATTGGGTGGTCGTGAACGGGAAAATTGTAGTGGAACAGGGCGATCTCATCACTGCCGATGAGCGAGCCTTGATCCGGGATCACCAAAAAATATCGGATGCCATCGTCGCCAAGGCCCAGAAGCAGATGGGCGTGCGCCTAACCCGCTGAAACGGGGCGAACTTTTTTCTGCATTAAATCAAAAAACTATTGCCTGAAATTCGGGATTGCCGGATATTACGGTCAGGAAACCGGCACTTAAACTAAAAAATACGGGCAGATCGAATCAATACATAGCGGAAGGAACAGATAAAAATGGGAAAGTACTTTTCATATTTCGATTACACCGACGGAGAATCTCTAAGAAATTTTATTGCACTCTAATCTATGGCATGCAAATTTACGTTAACGATTTTTGATCTATTTATGTCATTTTCAGTATTTGAAAATTAATAAAATATTGCTACTTTTATAAAAGATCAGGCATAATATGCATAAAGTAATTAAGAATGAAATACGATACTACTACGAATCAAATATTTTCTTCAAATATATTTTTGGTAAAACTGAAAAACACAATCGGCGTTTTACCATTATTATAATGGCATCGTACCTGATCCTATATATCGTTTGCAAAATTGATGGTACTTTAAAATTATCTCATGGAAACATTGGTTTTTTGACCGATTTAGTATTCTATACATTTTTGTTGATACAAATATTTATGATCGCAGGTTTAAATAGTTTATTTCATAAAATGAACCGACTATTAGATACATCAGACTGTTCTCTAGGGATAATTAGAATAATCCGCAATTATTCTCTACAATCACAAGATTATATAGAACAATTTAGAAAAATTAAAAATAAAATTTCCCTACATGATACTAAAACACGTCAAACATATTGGTGTTTTATGATCTTTTGGTTTGTGTTTATTTTAATATTCCAAGTATATATACCCATTTTCAAACCACAACATATAAAATCATGGGCGATTTGGCCCCAGCAATATCTTTTCTCTTTTGTGTTCTCAACAATATATTGCCTTCTTTCTTATGGAATCGTAATTGGCAACATTTTTTGGTATGTTGCAAGCTCTGCCATCATAATATTTAGTTACATACATAAATTAGTAAAAGATAACGATATAGAAGTAATACCAGTCTCACCTGATGGAAAGGGGGGGCTAGCAAGCTTAGGGAACGTTTCTTTTACGATAGCACTTATTGCTGCTCAAGGACTACTTTTTTCCGTTTCTTGGATAATAATCTATGGAATTGATTTACCTTCATTGATTGGATTACCAGCATATTTCATCGTACTAATTTTACTTTTTTTTGGTCCTTTACAGTCTGTTCATCGTGCCATGAAGGAAGCTAAAAATCATGAGTTGTTTTATCTCTCAGAATTATTTAGGGTAAAGTATAATTCAATAAATGAACTAGAGGATATTTCAGCATGCGCTAAAAATAAACGTAATAAAGGTATTTTTGAAGAACTGAGCTATTTTGAACAACTTTACCACAGAGCCGAACTAATGCCTGTGTGGCCTTTTGATGCTAGCACAATTAGGCGCTTTTTTTCTTTAATTATTATTCCTCTTTTAGTATTCCTTTTCCAGTTGTTTACACAGAATGCTCTAACTAAAATAATGTCGAACTATACAAAATGACCTAATATAAACTGTGCAAATATTGAAACTGAGGGGTGAATAAATACTGCTTCAACAACTATACAAATTGTATCTTCTAAAAATTCACTTTTGTTAGACCAGTTTACCTTTTAAAATGAAGCAAATTTGCGCCCAGCATCTGTTGCTTTTCGCAGACATTCAAACATAAATAATGCTTTCGGAGGGCCTGCCATCATTGTGACCGCCGCAACCCTGCCGCTGCATCTCTGTGGCGCGGCCGTGGTTTTATCGGCCATCATGCTGATGAATAAGAGTTACCGGTTGTATGAGATTATCTATTTCTGGGGTTTGGGCGGCGCCCTTCAGGCCTTACTCCAGCCGGATATCGGCGCGTTCAGCTACCCGCATTTCCGCTTTTTCCAGTTTTTCGTATCGCACGGCCTGATCGTCACGGCCAGCATTTTCGCCACTTTTATCTTTCATTACCGGCCGCACTTCAAATCGGTGTTCAAAATCTTCGGGCTAACGAACCTCTACATGCTGTTTATTGCGGTTTTCAACTATTTTACCGACGGCAATTACCTGTTCATCTGTCATAAACCGGAGACGGCCTCGCTGCTGGACTTCATGGGTCCCTGGCCCTGGTACATTCTGTCGTTGGAAATGGTCGGCTTGATCTCGTTTATGATCTACTATTCGCCGTTCGCGATCGCCGATCTCTTTAAAAAACGGAAGATAGTGCCGGAACCGGAAAGCCCGGCGATGGATTAATATCGAGATCAAAGCGGGATCGTTTGAATGTTAGTCCAAACGCTTACGATACCAGAAAGCGCCGCCTAAAAATACAATAAAAAGCAGACTTGCGAGCAGCAGCGGTTTCGTCCAGCGCACTTCGGCCACATCTATAATACTGTCGTAGCGTGCGCCGCCGGGGGTGACGGTTATTTCATGCGATCCGATGCGGAGTGGTTTCTGCATAGAAATAGAATAATATTCCTGACCGAAACGCAACCTGAACTGCCGTTTCTGGTGGTCGAAATTCTCCAGAACAAAGGTTCCGTCGGAGAGCGCCAGCGAATCGCCAAAACTCAGCATATGCAGGCTGTCATCGATATTGATGGCGAAGATATACTTTTGGTCGTAGGCGCTTTGATAGAGACGATAGCGATCGATGGCAAACGGCTTGTTGACGGCCAGGAGAACCGTATCCTGCCCGTTGATCAGCAGGTGGCTGATAAAGGCCTTCGGCGTGCTCTCGTCCGCATGCCGCTGAATCTCGAAACGCAGCAGTTTCAACCGGACGTTGTGTTTGGGGGACACGGTTCCGCTGTAGTCGGAAAATACAATCTCCTGCCCCTCGCTGAGCGTCATGCCAAAGCGCCGGTTGCTGCCTTTTTCCAGTGCAACCAGCACGAAACAAAGCGCCAGCAGCAGGTGCAGGATTTTCTGAACCGGTGTGCGAACCACGTTAAAAATAACGGCGCCGATCATAGCCGCGACCAGCAGTCCCCAGAGCACAATATCGACCGGCGAATTATAGAAACGATCGAGTTGCAGCAAACCGATCAGGCGGTTGGCCGGGCCGGGATACTGGCCGGCCGGGAATTCAGCGATCTGCGGGATGAAGGTACTGACCGCCAAAAACAGCAGTAAAAGACCCGCAAGGGTCTGACAGATTCTGATATATACTGTCCGTGAATGCATCGCTAGTAAGATCAATATAACAAAAAATGAAGCCGGATTCATCAGAAATTTAAACGCAACGGGAAGAACCCAATCAATCGGCATTCCCAGCCTACGGGATATGGGCCGAAAGTACTTTTCACGGCTGCATAGAAAAAGCGATTCGCCGCCTGAATTCGGGCCGGAGGTTGATTTTTTGCTCCAGAAATGCTAGTTTAAAGTGCTTGGAAAGCACTCAAAGCGCAAAAAACAAAGAAAGAGGCTAATGCTTTTGGGATCTTATTGTGACTACATTTCTATCGACCCGGCGCTGATCCAGACCCGGTTCGGGATTTCAGCCGGGGATTTGTCTTCGTTATCCGAACTGAAATTAGGCAAATTCTGGATTTTCAATCCGCTCATATATCGAATATTAAAAGCCGCAGATGGCCCGGAATCCGCCCGCACCGGACTCCGCGACTATCTTAACAATCAGGAATTGTGGATCGAAGATCCCAACAACAAGTTGCACCCACTGGAAAAAGCCAATGTCCGCGTCTGCATCCACACTTTGAAAAACATCATTTCCGCCAACAGTGAAAAACTGGCCGGCGTTCGTTCCCTGAATTATCTGTACGATCTGGCCCATGAAAACCTGGACCCTGAATCGGCGGGGTTTTCGACGGGCTTCTTCCTCGAATTCATTCATCTCTTCAAAGGCGTTGCCGGTTTGTCGGGCATCTACGCCGAGGACGGAATCGCCAAAGAGGAGATTCCCGACTTTATCGGTAAAAGCGGCCTGGAAGCAGCCACGATCCGTTCCGAGATCCTGGACAACGAGGAAAGCGTTATCGAACTTGTGAGCGCGAATTACCCGTTCGGCCTGCAGCCTGAAATTATCAAGGACCGCGAAAGGAACAAAGCACGCATCCTGTCCCATTTTGGCGCAGAAGAACGCGATTGGCAGGATTATCACTGGCACATCCGCAACGTTATCCGCGATGCCGATACGCTACGCAGCCTCATCGATCTGACGGATGAAGAGGAGCAGGCTATTCGACTTGCCAATGAGAATCACATCCCCTTCGGCATCACACCCTACTATGCCTCATTGATGGATAAAAATCCATCGCGCGAACGGGATTACAGCATTCGCAACCAGGTAATCCCGCCACTGCACTACTCGGTATTGATGTCCGCTCACAAAGACGACCGTTCCGATGCCTTCGACTTTATGGGTGAGCATTCGACATCGCCGGC
Organism: uncultured bacterium; assembly: GCA_964589175.1. Classification (GTDB taxonomy): domain Bacteria; phylum Fidelibacterota; class UBA2242; order UBA2242; family UBA2242; genus CAZPRY01. Next base: position 133,244 of record CAZPRY010000001.1, on the reverse strand, counting down.
TCCGCTCATCACCCGCCGCTATCCCCAGGTAGCCGTCTTTAAACCGTATCACACCTGCGCCCAGATTTGCGTCTACTGCCAGCGGAATTGGGAAATCGATGAAGTGCTGGCACCCGGTGCAATGGCCACCCAGGAGAAAATCGATGCGGCCATTCAATGGCTGAGTGAACACAGCGCCATCCAGGATGTACTCATCACCGGCGGCGATCCGCTGATCATGCCCGATGAGAAACTCAATCCAATCCTGGAACGCGTCGCCCGAATCGCACACATCCAGAGAATTCGCATCGCCACCCGCACACCGGTTGTGCTGCCTTTCCGCTTCACGGACGAGACCGTGAAAATGCTGGCGTCCTACGACGTCCCCGGAAAGCAGGAGGTTGTAGTCGTCACGCACTTTGAAAATGTCATGGAGGTGACGCCGGACACCGTGGAGGCCATCACCAAGCTACGACGCGAAGGAATTTCGATCTGCAACCAGACGGTCTTTACCTTCGCCAATAGCCGGCGCTTCGAGATGGTCGCCCTGCGCCGACAATTGAAACTTATCGGAGTCGACCCGTATTACCTTTTCAATACCAAAGGCAAAGAGGAAACCATCGATTACCGGGTGCCCATCGCCCGCCTGCTGCAGGAAAGAAAAGAAGAGGCGCGCCTGATGCCGGGCATCGATCGCAGCGATGAGCCGGTGTTCAATGTACCGCGCATAGGCAAAAACCACCTGCGCGCCGGGCAGGACCGCCGCGTCATCATGATCCGTCCGGACGGCCGCAGGATCTACGAGTTTCTACCCTGGGAGAAGAATCTGATGGCCGTTCCTCCCTATATCTATACCGATGTACCGATCTGGCGCTATTTGGAGATGCTGCGTGAACGCGGCGAAAATATCAGCGATTATAAGAATGTCTGGTATTATTATTGATTCCGTCCGCTTCTGCATCTCGTGGATTTTCTGACCGACGGTCAGCCTAATGTAACTCGTAACCAAAATCTTGATAATACAATCAAATTGTCTTATAATTAGCGATGTTTTTAGAAAACGATAACCCGAACAATATGAGGTAAGTATGATTAAAGCAGTATATTTATTTGGCGCCGGTCAGGCTGAAGGCAAGGCTACCGATAAAAATTTATTGGGCGGTAAAGGTGCGAATCTGGCCGAAATGAACCGGATCGGTGTTCCGGTACCTCCCGGTTTCACGATTACAACGGAAGTCTGTACGCTTTACACCCAAAAAGGCAAACAGGAAACTTTCCAGGCAATCAAATCCGAAGTCGAAGCCGGCATTCACCATATCGAAAAAATTATGGACGCCAAATTTGGCGATCATAAAAACCCGCTGCTGGTTTCGGTACGCTCCGGGGCCCGCGCTTCTATGCCCGGTATGATGGACACCATCCTGAACCTGGGTTTGAATGACGACGCAGTCGAAGGACTCGCCAGGCGTTCGGGCAATTCGCGTTTCGCATGGGATTCCTATCGCCGTTTTGTACAGATGTACGGTGACGTCGTCCTGGGCCTGAAGCCCGAGAGTAAAGACGATATCGATCCTTTCGAAGAAATTATCGATGAAGTCAAAGAGGCCAAAGGGATCAAACTCGATACCGAACTCACTGCCGAGGATTTGAAAGATCTGGTACAGAAATTCAAGACCGCCGTGAAAAAGGTTACCGGTCACGACTTCCCGACCGACCCGTGGGAACAACTCTGGGGTGCCGTCGGAGCCGTTTTCGGCAGCTGGAATAACGAGCGCGCGATCGTCTACCGTCGCCTGAATAAAATTCCCGAAGAGTGGGGAACCGCCGTCAACGTCCAGGCCATGGTTTTCGGCAACATGGGCGACAATTCAGCGACCGGGGTGGCCTTCACGCGTGACGCCGGCACCGGCGAAGACATTTTTAATGGCGAATACCTGATCGACGCCCAAGGCGAGGATGTGGTCGCCGGTACCCGGACCCCGCAGCAGATTACACTGGAAGGTTCGTACCGCTGGGCCAAGCTACAGAACATTCCGGAAGCCGAGCGCAAGGCGAAATACCCGTCTCTCGAAGAGGCCATGCCGATTGTCTACAAACAGCTATCCGAAATCGAAACGAAACTGGAAAATCACTATAAAGACATGCAAGACCTCGAGTTCACCGTTCAGGACGGTCGACTCTGGCTGCTCCAGACCCGTAACGGTAAACGTACCGGGGCCGCAATGGTGCGAATCGCAATTGAAATGGTGGAGCAGGGCATCATCGATGAAAAAACCGCTATCCTGCGCGTTGAACCGAACAGGCTGGATGAACTTTTACACCCGGTCTTCACCAGCGAAGCCCAAGCTTCCGCGGCGGTGATAGCCAAAGGCTTGCCGGCTTCCCCGGGCGCGGCCACCGGTCGAATCGTATTTTTTGCCGACGAAGCCGAAAAGTGGGCTGCCAAGGGTGAAAAAGTTATCCTGGTGCGCATCGAGACCTCTCCCGAAGATCTATCGGGCATGGACGCCGCCCAAGGCATTTTGACCGCCCGCGGCGGTATGACTTCCCATGCAGCCGTCGTGGCCCGCGGGATGGGAAAATGCTGTGTATCCGGTGCCGGGGCCATCCAGATTGACTACAAAGCCCGGACACTCAAAACCGGCGGAAAAGTGTTCAAGGAAGGCGACTACGTCTCCCTGAATGGTTCCACCGGTGAAGTGTATGACGGCAAACTGACTACCAAAACCCCGGAACTCAGCGGCAGTTTTGGAAAGCTGATGGAACTCTGCGACAAATATACCAAAATGCATGTGCGCACCAACGCCGACACACCGCATGACTCCAAGGTGGCCCGTAATTTCGGCGCCAAGGGTATCGGCCTCACCCGTACCGAACACATGTTTTTCGAAGGTGATCGTATCAAAGCCGTGCGTGAGATGATTCTGGCCGATGATGAAGCCGGACGCCGCAAGGCCCTGATCAAATTGCTGCCGATGCAGCGCAGTGACTTCGAGGGTATCTTCGAAGCCATGGACGGCCTGCCGGTGACGATCCGCCTGCTCGATCCGCCGCTGCATGAGTTCGTACCGCATGAAGAAGCCAACCAGAAGGAAATGGCCGAAGAAATGGGAATTTCACCCGCCGAAGTCAAGGCCAAGGTCGAATCGCTGGCCGAATTCAACCCGATGCTGGGTCATCGCGGCTGCCGCCTCGGCAACACCTACCCGGAAATCACCGAGATGCAGACCCGCGCCATCATCGAAGCTGCTCTGAACTGCAAGGCCAGAGGCATCGACGCCAGACCGGAAATCATGGTGCCTTTAATCGGTACCAAGGAAGAATTCAAAATGCAGGAGGAGATCATTCGCGCGACCACCAAGCAGGTTTTCAAAGAGAAGGGCGCCGAAATCGACTATTTGGTCGGTACGATGATCGAAATCCCGCGTGCTGCGCTGACCGCCGATGAGATCGCCGAAGCAGCCGAGTTCTTCTCCTTCGGCACCAACGACCTGACCCAGATGACCTTCGGGTACTCCCGCGACGATGCCGGCAAATTCCTGCCGATTTACATCGAAAAGGGCATCCTGAAAGTCGATCCGTTCCAGGTCCTGGATCAGACCGGTGTCGGGCAGCTGGTGGAAATGGGCACGCAGAAAGGCCGCTCCAAACGACCCAATCTGAAGGTCGGCATCTGCGGCGAACACGGCGGTGAACCCAGTTCGGTAAAATTCTGCCATAAAGTCGGCATGAATTATGTCTCCTGCTCACCTTTCCGCGTTCCGATAGCCCGACTGGCCGCGGCCCAGGCCGCCATCGAAGACAAATAAATCACGATACAAAGCCATAAAAAAAGGGTCGCCATGGCGACCCTTTTTTGTTTCCGGTCACAGCCGGCCGAGTCTAGTGGCCGACGCACTAAAAAATGGACTTGTTATTATCCCTGTGAACACTTAAAATGTTTTATCCAAAAATAGTGGGGACCGTCCCCTAAAACAAGATAAGAAAAGATGAAATTCATAGAACCGGCGATGATCAAGAGGTAAAATGATGAAACGACAAAGCATTTTATTTACCGCGCTTCTGACGCTCATATTTGTGATCTTCGGATGTACCAGTCCCACGGAAACTCACGTCGGAGAACCGATAGAGATCACGGGCACTGTTCTGGACAATACCACGAGTGAACCCCTTTTAAACGCCGTCGTGCGCATCACGCGGCCGGAAACGGTGGAAACGACCGATTCTCTCGGGGCATTCAAGATCTCGCTCGAAGTCGACAGTACGATGTCCTTGCAAATCATTACCAGTAAAGAAGGTTACCGGTCCGATACGACCGAAGCGCTTGCCGTACCCGGCCGGAATATCAGCATGCCGGCCATCCGCCTGACTTCGACCAGCACCGCTGCCGAGGTTAGCGGCGCCGCCGGCAGTATCTTCCTGGCCATAAAATCCGCCGAATCGATTGTCGTACAGGGCAGCGGCGGACTGGAAAACGCCGAACTCACTTTCATCGTCAAGGATTCGTCCGGTAAGGCGGTTGATGCCGCCCATGCGGTCACCGTTCTCTTCAGTATCGGTGCCCATCCGGATGGAGGCGAGGCTATTTATCCGGCCAGCGCCAAGACCAACGCCAGCGGTGAGGTTGTCGTAAGCATCTCCAGCGGGACCAAATCCGGCGTCGTGCAGGTGATCGCCGAAGTCGGCAGCGGTAGCTCCCTGATCCGTTCGCAGCCGGTCAGCATCACGATTCACGGCGGATTGCCGGATGCCGCGCATTTCGGGATGGACGTTCAGTATCTCAACTTCCCCGGATACAATCGTATGGGTCTGCAGAACGAGATCACCATCATCTGCGGCGATAAATACGGCAATTTCGCCACACCCGGTACCCCGGTCTATTTCACGACGGATGGCGGCAGTATCGACGGCTCCGGGCTGCTTGATGAGCGCGGCACTACCACAGCCGTCCTCGTATCCAACAATCCCAAGCCGACCCACCCGGAATACGGTCCCGGCTTCGCCACGATCAAGGCCCAAACCGCTGACGAGAACAACAGTACGATCGAAGTGGAAACCGTAATTCTGTTTTCGGGCTACCCCGTGATTGACCTAAGCAGTATTCTTTCCATGAATGTCGATCCGCAGAGCCTGAGTCTGTACGACTTCGTGTATACGGTCAGCGATCAGAACGGTAATCCGCTCGCTCCCGGTACGACGATCCAGGTGAATATCGTCGGGTCCGGACTTTCGCTCACGGGGGACACCGATATCACGCTCTCCGATACTCAGAAACGCGGTGCCGGCAGCACTGAATTTCGTTTCAATGTGACCGATACCAACGTAGAACCGCTATCCACACCTGTATTGCTGACCTTCATAACCAACGGTCCTAACGGCTCGAGCCAGGAATCGATCAAGTTCGAACCCGGATCGACACCTTCCACTACCACGCTGCCCGGTCCTGCCAGCCTCACGGTGGTCTCGATTTCCAATGATGCCATTTATGTCGCCGGCAGCGGTTCTGTGGAAAATACCGAGATTATTTTCGTCGTTCAGGATTCCCTCGGTAACCCGTTGCGCACAACCAACACCGTCGAAGTTCAGTTTGCCATCGGGGCCGGTCCCGGCGGCGGCGAGTATATCTTCCCGGAAACCGGCATCACCAATGCCAGCGGCCAGATAAACACCAACCTCCAGAGCGGCATCAAAGCCGGCATCGTACAGATTGTCGCCCTGATCGATCATGACGGTAAGACGATCCGCTCCAAACCGGTGTCGGTCGCCATCCACGGCGGTCTACCCGATGCTGCGCACTTCGGTGTCGCCCCCGAATTCCTGAATTTTGCAGGTTTCAACCGCATCGGCGAGAAAATGGAGATTACTGCTATCATTGGTGACAAATACGGCAACATCGTCGCACCCGGTACGGCGATCTATTTTACGACCGACGGCGGGAGTATCGAAGGCTCGGCCCTTACCGACGATCTGGGATTCGCTAAGGTTACACTGGTTTCCAACAATCCTTGCCCGATTCATCCTACACTCGGCCCCGGCTTCGCCACCGTAACGGCCCAAACCGCTGATGAAAACCAAAATATTATAGAGGCTCAAACCATTGTTCTTTTCTCCGGCGTTTCCGAGATATTTGTTTCACCAACCAACGTCAGTGTTCCGAACGGCGGATCGCAGTCGTTTACCTATTCGGTTCAAGATCAAAACGGAAATCCGCTGGCGCCCGGTACAAAGATCACTGTTTCGGTCACGGGTGAAGGCGTGACGGCGCTCGGTGACGTCAGCGTCACGATGCCGGATACGCAGAGCCGCGGCTATGGTTCTACGGACTTTGCTTTCACTCTGGCGGACAGCGACGCCGAAACAATAGCACTGAAATCCGTTATTGTAAATATATCCGTCGACGGACCGAATGGATCGGCCATGATCCAGATCGGAGGAAGCGGCTCGAAATAATCACAGACTTTTAAATTCGCAACCATCGGCAGAATCCCGGACATAAAACACCTGTCCGGGATTTTCCCTTTTCGCGGGCTTTGAAACAGTCCAATTCGACCGGGCGCATGCACAAAAAGCCCCATACCGGGCCGGGCATGGGGCTGAAATTTGCATATTGCGGATCAGGTTTACCAGTCAGGAACGTCTTCGTAGGACCAGATGAAATTCAGGCTGAGCACCGCACCCGGGGATTTGGCTCTCTCGAAGAGGCGCAGTGTGTCGCGTAAAATCGCGGTGTGCAGGGTAATATGTTTGGCTTTTCCCAAGGTTCTTCCAAATGGGAAATCGATGAAGGCGCAGCGCGGCGGTGACAGGATCAGGGCCTGTTCGTAGAAGTGCGACAGTACGACGCTCGAAATTCCCTTGGCCTCCAGACGCAGGGCGATGATGCAGGCCGTTTCCGAACTCATACAGGAAGTTGGGATAATCAGGGCGCCATCCGTAGTTTCACTACTTAACTTGCGCGCGATTTTATCGACGTTTTTCAAAAGCAATTCGCGTTTGGCGTTGTAACCCGAGAAGCTGTAAATCTCGTCGTGAAGCTTGCCGATCAGGCCTTCTTTTTGCAATAAGATCAAGCGTTCGATCGGGAACACGGTATTGAAGTCTTCCCGGACTTCGCTGGGTTCCCAGTCGATCGGCTGGAACTGTAATTCCTCGGGATTGAAATCAATGTTGATCGTACGGAAATCGTAGTCTGAATCGGCTTCCGTCGCCGCAAAGGGTTTCTGGTCTTTCAGATATGCACCGGCCACTGAAATAAATGCAATCTTGCTTTCCAGTAGTTTCTTATCGAACGGAACCCATTCCGTATTCTTGGTGGGTTCCATAGCCCGATACGCTCTGGCTTTCTGCTCATACAAAAATCTTTTTCGTTGTGGTAAAGCTTGAAAATTCGTTTTTTTCATGCCGGTAATTTACGAAATATTTCGGATTTCCTCAATATTACTCTGGCACTCTATTCCGGAATTGTGCGAACCGAAAATCGTTACCGCACAGGGAATCGATTCCGTATTTGGGGAATAATTATACGACCTGCTTCAACTTCCCGACTGTTCGGTAGCCCCAATCGCGCAATTCCTCCACCGACCAGTCGCGGTATTCGGAATACGGAAGCGGCGTTCCGAAGGCAACCGAGACATTGACCGCCCGGACGCGCCAGTCGCCGCGGGTCTTGGCCAGATACAGTCCGTTCATGGCGACGGGCAAAATATCCGCCTGGGTCTGCCGGGCCAGGTGAAAAGCCCCCTTTTTAAATTCACCCATTTCCCCGGTAACCGTGCGCGTACCTTCCGGAAAGATGATGACGGAGACTCCTTTTTTCATACGCTCAGCGGCTAACCGGAAGCTGCAAACCACCGATTTGCGGCTCTCCTTATTCAGGGGGATGTTGCCCCATCGATTGGTCAGCCAGCCCCATACCGGCCAGGAAAACTGTTCCTCGATCTCGATCGCCACCAGGTAGAGTGGAATATAGCCGGTACAGAGAAACGGGTCCAGCAGGCTCTCGTGATTGCAGATAATCAGGTAAGGCTTATTGGCATCGAATTGATTCTGGCCGGTCACTTTCACCCGCACGCCGATGGCTCTTATCATCGCCCGGCAGATCGGCCGGATCAGCACACTGACCTGCTGCGGACGGTAGATCAGCAATCCGATCGCAATTGCGAAGAAAATAACTACAAAAAAAGCGATGGCAATACTCCACCGTATGATATACGCCAAAAATTTCACTACTATTGACTTCCTCTCTTTTCCTTATCCATCGGCCCCTCATAATATAGGACTCCGAACTTTGAATGGGAATAAAATATCCGTTGCGTCCTCAGACATATTTCCGGACTTGAAAGAGACGCCGGATTTATCTAGTTTATGATAATCGGAGGTGTAACCAATGCTTTTAACCGTTGTTTCAGCCACTCATCTGGGATATGTCCGGCAGATGAACCAGGACAGTTATTTCGAGTGCCGAACCGGCGACCAATGCTTATTGGGCGTGGCGGATGGCATGGGCGGGCATCCCTGCGGCGAAATTGCCAGCCAGCTGGTCAGTAATGTGTTCAAGACCGAAAGCGACTCTATTTTTAAATCTACGGACATAACTACCGGCCTGATCGCGGCCCTGCTGAATTGTCAAAAAGCCCTTTTCCTCTACACCGATTCCCACCCCGCCTGTCGTGGTATGGGTACTACGCTGGTCTGCGGTCTGATCCGTGCGGACACGGCTCTCTTCGCCCACATCGGCGACAGCCGCGCCTATCTCATCCACCGTCAACGGCTGCTCTTTCAAACCCGGGATCATACCGTGGTGCAGCGCTGGATCGATGAGGGCCGACTCGCGGCCCGGGCGCTTCACTTTCATCCCTACCGGCATGTCCTGGAACGGGTCATCGGCGGTTTCGAAACGGATTCCCCGCGCTTCGATTTCTCCCCGGTTTTCAGGCTATCGCCGGGAGATTCCATTCTGCTTTGTTCGGACGGTTTGTACGGTATGCTTCCCGATTCCGAACTGCTGGCAATCATTTCTCAACCCGGGCTCCCCATTACCGAGAAAAAAGACCGCTTGCTCCGAACTGCTCTGGAATCCGGAGGGAAAGACAATATCACCTTCATCCTGGCCGAAATGGGTTGACATGGCCGCCGGCCTTACGGCAGTATTTGTTTCATAATCAGAAAAAGAGTAAACTTTCGTTCATAAAATGAAACTACTCCTGATACGAAGGACAATTGATAGATGAGATTCCGCTATGTAATCACGATCCTGGGAAAATTGTACATCATTCTGGGCCTGTTTCTGTTGCTGCCGATGGCCATCAGTCTGTACAACCACGATGGCGCCACAGCCTCTTTTCTGATCTCCATCGCAATTTCGATAGGATTCGGCATTCTTCTGCAAATCCAACGTCCGGACCGCATTCTGATCGAAAGACGCGAATCGGTCGGCATTATCGTTTTCGGCTGGCTGACGGTTTCACTGATCGGCGCCCTGCCGTTCTGTCTTTCGGGGTACTTTCACAATTTCCTGGATGCATTCTTCGAATCAGTCTCCGGCTTCACCACCACCGGCGCCTCAATTCTGGATGATATCGAAGCGCTGCCGGCCAGTCTCCTGGTCTGGCGCAGCCTGACGCACTGGATCGGAGGAATGGGCATCGTGATTCTCGCCCTGGTCGTGCTGCCGGCGATCAACATCGGCGGCCGTAATTTATACAACTTCGAATCCTCCTCCATCGCGCAGGAACAGATCACACCCAAGATCAAAGATACGGCCCGCTTGCTGTGGATCGTGTACCTGATTCTGACGGCCGCTGAGACGATTTTGCTGCTGGCCGGCGGATTGTCGATCTTCGATGCATCGCTCACCGCCATGGGCACCATCCCGACCGGCGGATTCTCGCCGCGCAATGCCAGCATCGCCGCCTACAACAGCATCTATGTTGAGATCATCGTCGTCATCTTCATGATTCTATCCGGCATCAATTTCTCGCTCTATTTCCGTCTCTATAAACGCAATAAAACCGTCCGGAACTTTGCGGAAATTCTGAAATTTTACTTCATTATCATGGGCATTGCAGTTCTGATCGTGGTCTTCGATCTGCGTTTGCACACCTATCCCAATTGGGGCGAGTCCCTGCGCTATGGAATATTTCAGGTCGTCTCGATCAACACCACGTCGGGTTTTATTACAGCCGATTACCAGCAGTGGCGTCCGGTCACCCAGGTGGTTTTACTGATCCTGATGTTCATCGGCGCCTGTCCCGGATCGACCACCGGCGCCATCAAGAATTCACGGATTCTCTTACTGGGGAAAAGTATCTACCGGGAATTGATCCAGATGCTGCATCCGCGCGCCGTTCACAAAATCCAGATCAATAACAAGGTGATCGATGACTCGACGATTCAAAACGCCCTGGTCTATATCGGCATGTATATCGGATTCTTTTTTCTGGCTACGCTGCTCATGGTCGTCAGCGGAATGGATCAGGAAACCTCGATCTATTCCGTCGCAACAACCCTGGGGGGAGTCGGCCCCGGCCTGGGAGTCACCGGTCCGGTACACAGTTTCTCCGTCCTGCCGGCCTATAATAAGTTGATCCTGATCGCCTGCATGCTTTTCGGGCGACTCGAATTCTATTCTATTTTCCTGTTGTTTATTCCCAAATTCTGGCGCAGGGTCTGATTTTCAATCACAAAAAAGCGGAACAATTTCAAATCTCTCCACATCCACCAGGCCCTTGTCGGTCAGTTTCAAAGCCGGAATGACCGGCAGCGCCAAAAACGAAAGCGTCATGAACGGATTCGCCAAGCGGCAACCCAGCGTGCGGGCGGCCCCAACCAAGCGATCCCCGGCCTGCTTCACGATGCCAAGCGGCTGATCGCTCATCAACCCGGCAATCGGCAACGCTAACCCGGCCAACACTTGTCCGTCCCGTATCACGACCTGGCCGCCCTGCATCTCTTTCACGGCCCGGATCGCGGCCAGAATATCCTTGTCTGTCGCACCAATGGCAATCAGGTTATGTGAATCGTGGGCGACCGTGGAGGCCAGTGCACCCGTTTGGATTCCGAAGCCTCTCACGAAGCCGATCCCGACATTGCCGGTCGCCCGGTGTCTTTCCACGACCACCATCTTCAGCAGATCGGAGGCGGGATCGCTGACCGCCTCGCCGTCGACAATTGCGACCGGGCAGATCGTCTTCTGCGTAATGATCTGATTCGGAACGATTTCGATCACCCGCATATTTCCACCCGTAGACGGAACCTTCAGATGATTTATGGAAAAATCGCCGATATTAACTGTGTTGGTGATGTTTTGCGTGTCCGCGCGGCTGGCGATGATCAGTTCGCCATCCTGCGCCACCATTTTCCCGCTTTTAAAAACCTGAACGACCCGGAAATCATCGAGATTATCGACTATTGCGAAATCGGCCTTGTACCCGGGCGCGACGGCTCCCACACCGGACAGGCGAAAATAGCGGGCCGTATTGATCGTGGCCATCTGTACTGCTGTAATGGGATCGATTCCGGCTCCGATGGCCGTGCGGATCATGGAATTGATGTGCCCGTGTTCCAGTAGAAAATCCGGGTGGCGGTCGTCCGTGACAAAACCGAAGAAACGCGAATTTTGCACGTTCACCAGCGGCAGTATAGTTGCCAAGTTGCGCGCCGCCGAACCTTCGCGGAGCATGATGAACATCCCGTTGCGCAGTTTCTCGCGGGCTTCTTCAATCTGTGAGCATTCATGATCCGAGGATATCCCGGCGGACACATAAGCCGCCAGGTTTTTCCCCGAGACGAGTGGCGCATGCCCGTCGATAATTTTTCCTTCGGCCGTGGCGATCTTCTCCAGCACCTGTGGATCGGCATGGATGACACCGGGAAAGTTCATCATCTCTCCGATCCCCAGAATCCGGGGATGCGTGATCCATTTCCGCATCTGTTCCGCCGTGAATTCCGCCCCGGAAGTCTCCAGGTGGGTAGCCGGCACGCAGGAAGACAGCATCACGTACACATCGAGCGGGAGATTCCAGGTGCTGTCGAGAATGTACTCCAGGCCCCGTTCTCCCATGACGTTAACGATTTCATGCGGATCAATGATGACGGCGGTGGTGCCTACCGGCAGGATCTCCCGGGCAAATTCGGCCGGCGACAACATGGAACTTTCGAGGTGCACATGCCCGTCGATAAAACCGGGGAGCAGATAGCGTCCACCCAGGTCAATTTCATGGACAGCCTCATACTCCCCGAAGCCGATGACTTTGCCGTTGAACACCGCAACCGAACCGGGGAGAATTTCAGCCGATAAAACATTCAGCAGCTTGGCATTTCGAAATATTACGTCGGCCGGAATATCTCCGTGGGCCGCTTGTATCATTCGCTTCATTGACATGAAAATATCACCGCCGTAGCCCAAACAGTACATCGATGGATATCGAGAGAAGGCATGTTTCGTACCACGACTTTAACTATGTGCTGTGATCGAAAGTAGGGCCGGATTTAACGGCAATTGCTGGCAAACCAGAGAGAAATATCGGAATTTCCCTGTTTCATTGTATCCAGGCTTTTAAGAAAATCGGCCAAAGCCTCGATGTCCAATTCAAGCTGGTAATATTTCAAACTCCAGATCAGCATCAGCAGGACGACCGAACGATTCTTACTGTTGAAGGGTTCCCCGTCCAGAAGATAATAGACGAACCAGCCGAGTTGGGAATACAGATCTTTCCGGTTCGATAACCGCTCACCCAAAAAACAGGTCAGGGATCCTCCACCCGGCAGAGCAACGGCATTCTCCAGGGCATTCAAATCCCGCACTCCGGGTTCCCCGCCAAAGCGGCGTGAAATAAGCCAGTGCACGTAGGATAGCAATTTTATCTGCTTGGCCTGATCCTCAGTCATCGAAACCTCCCAGAATATCTGAATATTCGTTTAAAATATCTTCCATTTGCCGCAAGTGATCGGAACTGTAATCTTCCGGAAGACTGATTTTAATCGTCTTAAGAGTGACTTCCTTGCGTTCAATATCCACATTCAGATCAATCTCCGTTCCGAAATCCCAGCTCATGGCGCGCGTAACTTCGCGCGGCAACAGTACGCCTCTACTCGATCCTACTCTGATTATTTTCCTTTTCATGTTTACCTCAAAGCATTCCCTTAGCTTACTCTTTGCGAATATCCACTTCGGTTAACACGTTCTCATATTCCCGCAAAAACGCATCGAAGTCTTCCAGGTAGGTCTGCTTCTCATCCTTTTCTTCTCGGGGATTCTTTAGGATTACCTTCTCGCTTTCCTCATCCAGTATCAGGTCAACCGTATCGCCAAAGTCCCAATCCATGCTTTTGATAACATCTTTGGGCAATAATATACATAAACTCGCACCCACACGGACAATTTTCCTTTTCATTTACCTGACCCTCCAGGGTTTTATTTCTACCACTCAAACTAATAGAAATAATTAAAAATGTCAAGTCATGTAATAAAAAATATTTTGTGTTTATAATCATCTAAATATAAATATGTACTTGTACATCAAAATATCCGGGAAAATATTGGCATGACATTATTAAGCGCCCAATTGTATTTAACAGAAATTATCCAATTGGGGAATAGTTAATAATAATCTAAAACACTTGCCGGTTATGTCGCTAATAATCGTATATTTACATAATTATACAAAATATTGTTATTCTTATTTACTACTGCTACTATATCTATTCCCCCATAATTCCCTGAGATGATTGCGGATCGACAGTTCTTTGCCCTGTTCCGTAGGCTGGTAGAAAGCCCGCGGTTGCACATCCCGGGGAAAATAGTTTTCCTGCACAAAATGGCCGGGATGATCGTGAGCATACTGATAATCTTTACCGTAATTCATGGCTTTCATCAGCCCGGTGGGGGCATTCCGCAGGTGAAGCGGAACGTCCGGAGCTTCTCCCCCCCGTACTTCTGCCAATGCCGCTTGCAGTCCCAGATAGGAGGCATTGCTTTTGGGCAGGGATGCCAGGTAGGTCGTCATTTGAGCCAGGACGATGGCGCCTTCGGGCATGCCGATCGCGTGCACGGCCTGATACCCCGAAACCATGATGTTTAACGCCAGCGGTGCCGCATTGCCGACATCTTCACTGGCCAGGATGATCAGTCGTCTGGCAATAAACAGCGGATCCTCGCCGCCTTCGAGCATCACTGACAGCCAGTAGAGTCCGGCATCGGGATCACTGCCGCGGATGCTTTTGATAAAGGCGGAGATGATATCGTAATGGTAGTCCCCTTTTTTATCGTAGAGAAGATGCTTCTGCTGCAGCGCTTCCCGCACCAGGGGCAGGCGAATCTGCAGGATCTCGCCGGCCGCGACAGCCGACAATTGCAGACAGATTTCGAGGGTGTTGAGCAATTTGCGGGCATCGCCGCCGACCTGTCCCAATAAAAACGCCCGGGTTTCAGCATCAATCTCGGCGCGATACTCCCGCAGCACCGGGTCTCTCGCCAATGCCGCATCCAGAATTTGACCAAGTTCTTCTTCTGATAAATAGTGCAATTTTAACACCCTGCAGCGTGAGAGCAGCGGCGCAATGACCTCGAAAGACGGATTCTCCGTGGTTGCGCCGATCAGAGTAACAGAACCATCTTCCACGGCATGCAGCAGGGCGTCCTGCTGGGCTTTATTGAATCGGTGAATTTCATCGATGAACAGGATTGTCCGCAGACCATTACGGCGGTTTACCTGCGACTGATCGATAACCTTGCGGATGTCTTTCACGCCCGCCGCAACCGCATTGACCTGGTAGAATTGGGCCTGAACCTGCCGCGAAACGAGCTTCGCCAGTGTGGTTTTACCGGAACCGGGCGGTCCCCACAGAATCATCGAAAAAACCTTTTGGGCCTGGAGCACCTGCCGCAGGATTTTGCCCTCCCCGAATATCTCCTGCTGACCGATAAAATCTTCCGCCCGCACCGGACGCATCCGCTCGGCCAGCGGCGCCAAGATCTCTTCCCGTTTTTTATCTTGCTTGAACAAATCCATTGTTTTACTCCTCTTAATGAATCGGAATTTAGATCAGCCCCCCGGCCAATGCAAGTGTGCGAGTCCCAAATCCGCAGCAAAAGTTTGCATATGCGGATTAGGTTGCATATTTTCAAAAAAAAGTGAAAGTTCGTCGTAATTGACATTGGGAATACATGGTTATCTGAATGAAGACAATGAATAAAAATATACTCGATCGACTGATTCTGATCGTCCTTTTCCTGGGAATCGTCACGCTCTTTTTCGAGCATGGAGCTTCCCCCGATCCGCATGTGCGGCTCTTTATCAATATTGTCGATTATGCCATTATCATTCTGTTCATCACTGAAACCGTCTTGCGCTTCGTCGCGGCCCCGCGTAAACTGAACTTCCTGCGCTTCAATCTCTTCAGCCTGCTGCTGTTGACGGTGCTGGTTACTCTGTTTATCCTGAATAAAATCACCTCCTTTCGGGTTGCGCATGGCAACCTGACCGTGGTCTCCACCAATATTATTATCCTGCGCAACGCCTTTGTCGCCTTAAAAATTCTCGGCCGCATCAAACGCCTGAACTATTTCATCAAATCGATCACAACCCATCCGGCGCAAACCATTGTCACCAGTTTTTTCATCATCATCGTGGTTGGCGGCATCCTCCTGATGCTGCCCTTCGCCTCGAACGGCGAGCTGCATGCCATGGAAGCGCTCTTCACGTCAACCTCGGCGGTCTGCGTGACCGGACTGATCGTGGTCGACACCGCCACGAAATTCACGGTCTACGGCCAGATCATCATCATGATCCTGATCCAGATCGGCGGACTGGGTATCATGATATTATCTTACTTCGGCGCGTTTGTCGTCGGCAAACGAATTTCGCTGGAAGAAAAACTGGCGATGTCATACCTGCTAAATGAACAGGATCTGCACAAAATTTCAGAATCCATCGCCAAAATCATCATCATCACTTTCGCCATTGAGATCATCGGGGCCATTTTCCTCTTTAATGAATTCAGCGATCTCTTCGGCTTTACCGCTCAAACGCTGCTGTTCTCCGCCTTTCATGCGGTTTCGGCCTTCTGCAATGCGGGCTTCGCGCTGTTCACCAACAGCCTGGAGAATTTTCAATCCAGCACCCCGATGAACATGATCATATGTTTGCTGATAATTTTGGGCGGAATTAGTTTTCCCGTGATTTTCAACCTGATCGAGATCGTCATTTCGCGCGTTCGCAACATGTTTAGAAAACGGGTTCGGGGAGCCAAATTGAACCTGAATGCCAAAGCCGTGCTGATCATGACGGGTATTCTGATCCTGGGCGGTACGCTGCTGATCTACGGCTTTGAACACGGCAGTATTCTGCTGACCAAAGACCTCAAAACGCAATATCTGAATGCTTTTTTCCAGTCCGTTACGCTGCGTACCGCGGGATTCAACACCATCAACCTGGCCAAACTGCATATCAACACGCTTTTGATTATGATGCTTTTCATGTTCATCGGCGGGGCTTCCGGTTCGACCGCCGGCGGCATCAAGGTCAATACCTTTACCGTCATCTACGCCTACCTGTATTCGATCTTCCGCGGTCGTGAAAATACGACGCTGATGAACCACTCCATTTCCAAAGACCTCGTCAATAAATCGTTCTTCATCGTAATTTTGGCGATTATCGCCGTTTTCATGGGCGCGCTGATTCTATCGATCAGCGAGAACTTTGCCTTTGAAGAGATTCTGTTCGAAGTCGTTTCGGCCTTCGGCACCGTCGGGCTCTCCCTCGGAATTACGGGGGCGCTGTCGGGCGCAGGCAAAATCGTCATCATCATCTTAATGTTTATCGGGCGCATCGGACCACTGACCCTGATCGTGGCGCTTTCGCGTAAACAGAGCAAACTGCAAATCCGCTACCCCGAAGGTAACGTATTGATCGGGTAATACTCAAAATGAGAGCACTATACCGCTTGCCAATTCATAAAATCATCTTAGATCCGGAGGTATAAACAATGCCCAAAGAAAAAGTATTCGCCGTGTTCGGTCTTGGCTCATTCGGGCTCGAAGTATGCCGCGTCCTGGCCGAAAAAGGCAGCCAGGTAATCGCCGTCGATCATAAGGTCGGCCAAATCGAGAAAATTAAAAATCTCGTTACTCAGGCGATCCTGATCGACAGCACCGATGAGGAATCACTGAAAGCCGCTCCGATAGAGGATGTCGATATCGCCATCGTCGGAATCGGTGAAAATATCGAATCCAGCATTCTGACCACTGCGATTCTCAAAAATCTGAGCGTTCCCCATATCATCGCGCGCGCCATTTCGGATATCCACGCCCAGGTGCTGCGGCAGGTCGGGGCTACCGAGGTGATCAACATCGAAATCGAAGAGGGCAATCGTCTTGCCAATCGCCTGATCTCGCCTGATATCGTCGAAAAAATCCCGATCGGCAAGAACCAGATTCTGGCCGAAGTGCTGGCCCCCAAATCCTTTTTCGGGAAAACCCTGCAGGAACTCGATCTGCGCAAAAAGTTTAATATCAACGTCATCACGATCAAACGCATCCAGATGAACGTGGACGAGATGGGCAACCCGCAGGAGGAAGAGACGATCAGCTTTCCCGGGCCTCTGACAACCGTGCAGAAAAATGATATCATGGTCGTGGTGGGGGCGGAGCGTGAAATCGAAAGACTAAAGGATCTATAAATGATCATCATCAAAAAATCCTACATATATTTCATTTTCATCACGACGATGGTGCTCTTTATTCTGCTCGGAATTCTGAGCTACCGGCAATTTATCCAGCTGGACCCGTCCAATCCAATCAGCCTGAAATACTTCGCTGAACAGTTTTTATACCTGACCATGATCGCGCTCCTGGTAATCATTTTTACTTTCTGGGTAACTTTCGCGAAGGGCAAACAGATTCTGAATGTACTGGACAAACTCATCGAACTCTCCAAGCAGGGCAAATACTCGCCCGAGGATTACCTTAAGAAACTGGATGTACTGGGCCAGAAAATCCTGGAAATCAATACCCGGCTCTACAGCCTGAATACCATGAAAACCCTCAAAATCAGTTCGATTTCCAACACCATCAATTTCCTGCTGGCGAAAATCGACCGGCCTCTCTTCATCTCGGACATTTCCGGGCAAATTACCAAGGTTAGCAAACGCTTTATGCTGGATTTTGAGATTGAACCCAAATATATTTATGGCAAATTCGTCGACGAAATCATCGAAGGCCTCAATTTCACGCTACTGGCCAACGACATTAAAAAAGTCAAAAATATCCCGATGAAGAAAATGATACGGCTCGGTGCGGCCGGCGAATCTAAAGAATGCTATATCGTTTTTTACCCGGTGTTCAATTCCCAGAATGATCTCTCCAACGTGATCGGCGCCATCGAGAGCGAGGAGATCTATCAGGAAAGACAGAAAATACTGGACGAGAAAAAATCCGAAAACGCCGAACCCAAAGCGGATTCAAAACCGGTTGAAAAAGCAGCTGCGCCGTTCTCCAAGCTTTTTTCCGATCTGCTGCACCCGACCCGGAAACAGCATTAGAGCAAGCGCCCCCGAGGTTGGCTTATGCTACAACTCAACAATGTATCCAAGAATTTCGGAAGTTTCACCGCCGTCGATCATATCAACTTGGTCGTGCCGAAAGGCGAACTGTTTGGGTTTTTGGGGCCCAACGGAGCCGGCAAGACGACCACCATCAAAATGATCGTCGGATTATATTCGCTCACATCCGGCACAATTTCACTGAACGGCCATGATGTCACCGCCAATCCCTTGGAGGCCAAAGCCCAGATCGGCTATATTCCGGACCAGCCCTTCCTGTACGATAAACTCACCGGGCGGGAATTTCTCTACTTCTCCGGCGGCCTCTATGGGCTCCCCAAATCCCGGCTTCACAACCGCATCGCCGAGATCGTGGAACTTCTCAAGATCGGCGACTGGCTGGACCAGCGCACCGAGGAGTACTCCCAGGGGATGCGGCAGAGAATCACGATCGCTTCGGCCTTTCTGCATGAACCGGGGCTGATTGTCATCGACGAACCGATGGTCGGCCTGGACCCGCAAACCGCGCACATCGTCAAGCAATTCCTGCGGCAGCAGGCGGCCCGGGGAACGACCATTTTTATGTCCACGCACAGCCTGAATGTCGCCGAGGAAATCTGCAGCCGGGTCAGCATCATCAACCGCGGCCGGATTATCTTCGACGATAAGATCGCCGCCCTCGAACTTCTGAAATCGCAGAAAAATCACAATTTCGAACAACTCTTCATCGAACTGACGGCCGATTAGATGCTGCAAATTTTCCACATTCTGCGCTACAAATTTCTGGCGTTCGTTAAAATTCAGAAGAATCTCAGCCTGGGTATTATCACCCGCAGCCTGGGCGCCTCCCTGGTCTATATCGCTTTCGCCGTCGGCACCTACATCTTCTCGCATGCGATTCTGCAGTACACCCTGACCCAGACCAAAATCGGCCTGTTCCTGCTGCACCAGTTCATCTCCATGGCGCTGTTTGTCTTTTTCGTGACGGTCAATATCGGCAACATTATCGTCTCCTATTCCACCCTCTACAAATCGGGCGAGGTGACCTACCTGATGACCAAACCGGTGCAGCCGACCACAATCTTCCTGATCAAATTTCTGGATAACTTCTTTTACAGTTCGGCGACTCTCATCATGATTTTGCTGTCTGCCATCCTGGCGTATGCGCACTATTTCAAACTCGGTTTCTTCACGACCGCCGCGGTGATCCTGTTCGACTTCCTGCCTTTTATTTTCAGCGCCGGATTAATCGGCGTCCTGATCCTTTTACTCGTTCTGCGCGTCGCGACCCGGATCGGCCTGAAGCCGGTGATCCTCGTTCTTGCGACCGGCTATTTCTTCGTGTTCTTCGGGTTTTTCCGGGGAACCTCGCCCATCCGCCTCGTCAATGCGGTTCTCGAGCATTATCCCGATGTCAATCAGTACTTCGGCAACCTGCTGCCGCTGGGCATCAAACTGCTGCCCAACAACTGGCTGGCCTCCTCGCTTTTCTGGATCGTCAAAGGCAACCTGGCGGAGTCGGCGCGCTATATTTTCTATCAATTCGGCTTCTGCCTCGTCTTCCTCGGAGTGACGCTGTTTCTGGGCTACCGACTCTACTACAAAACCTGGCTGTCACTGCCCGCCTTGAAAAGCCACCGTTCCCAAAACCGGCTGTCCGACGGTGCGTTATTTGCCCAATCGTCGATCTTCGCACCCCGCACGGAGGCCATTCTGAAGCGGGATTTACTCAACTTCGTGCGTGAGCCAAGTCAAATCGTCCACTTCGCAGTTATTATATTTCTGATCCTGATTTTTGTGGGCAGCCTGACGCGCGTCAGCCTGCTTGGCGCACGCAACACGCAGTTGCAGACCCTGATCTATCTAACCGTCTACTCCTTCAACGCCTTCCTGATCTCCTCCCTGGCCTTGCGTTTCGTCTACCCGCTGATCAGCCTGGAAGGGCCCACATTCTGGAGATTACGTAGCGCACCGATCCCTGCGCATGTCCTGATGAATCGCAAACTGCTGCCGTTTTTTGTGATCGTTCTGATCGCCGGCGAATTCCTGAGTTACTTCTCCAACTACCACTTCTCACGCACCCTGACCGTCATGGGCGCGCTGGTGATCGTTTGCATGAGCAGCGCCCTGACATCCCTTAATTTCGGCATGGGCGGCGCCTTTGCTAATTACAGTGAGAAGAGCCCGATCCGGATTTCATCGTCCCAGGGGGCGACGCTCAGCTTTCTGCTGAGCCTGATCTATATCGTGTTCGTAATCGCCCTGCTCATGTTCCCAATTAAGATTTATTTCGAAGACAGCGCCGCCGGCATTGCGGGATTTGCCCTGTTTCGCAACGCCCTAATCATCATCACGATCGTATCCGTGATAATAACGATCCATTTCTACCGGATGGGGCTGCGTTCGTTTCGGCGCGATTTTTAAGAATCACAACCGGTTGAAAGTCATCAACTACGAGTAGCATTATTATAACGATCTCCAAATCAGGTGACCAGCGACCGCATCTTCAGGTGATCTAACGGAAGCAGCAAGTCTACACTCTTAATAAAGCGGATCAGAAATCGATATGGAACCGGCGGTATCCGGACGCCGCCGAATTTTTTTTCGGCAACCTTAATTCTACCGGCCTTGATCCGGTAGGCATCAACTCATTGCAGGATTCCCAGCACCCGGTTCTTCAGGGATAGCACTCCCGGATCGACAATGCTGGCCGCCACGATGTTGGCGACTTTACTGCGCAACGGGATGACGCTTCCATCAGGCATGTGAACCCGATTCGTCAATAAAATCACGAAGGTCTGTGTGCCCGGGTCAATGCAGATGGAAGTGCCGGTAAAGCCGGTATGGCCGAAGGAACTGACCGGGAAGATATCGCCCAGATTGGAGGAATAATCCGAACGCACGTCCCAGCCCAATCCGCGACCGGCAAAGGCCAGCGGCTCATAGACCGTCGTCATGGCTTTGACCGTCAGGGGGGATAGAATGCGCACATCACCATAGCTGCCGCCATTCAGCAGCATCTGGCAGAAGATGGCCAGATCGTAGGCCGATGAAAACAGCCCGGCGTTGCCGGATTTGCCGTCCATCAGTTGGGCCAGCGGATCGTGCACGAATCCCCGCAGAGGCTGGCCGTCGAAAACTTCCGTAGAAACGATCCAACGTTTCCAGGAATCGGGCGGGCAGTAGGTGCTGCTTTTCATGCCCAGCGGTATGAAAATCCGATCCCGCGTAAAGGCATCAATCGTCTGGCCGGAAACGCGATGAACGATCTCCGCCAGCGTAATAAAGCCCAGGCAGCTGTAGTGAAATTCCGTACCGGGCGGGCAAGTCCTGTCCAGCGCCGCAATGGTTTGAATCACCTGCTCCGGGCAGGGCGCACCGTATTTCTCTCGCAGCGGCGGCGCATCGGTGTACGGCGGCAGGCCGGATGTATGCGTCAGCAGGTGGAAGATGCGGATCACCTCCTCGTTGCCATCACGGTCTGTATAATTCCGAAATTCGGGGATGTACAGGTTCACCGGGTCCATCAGGCGGATTTTGCCCTCCTCGACCAGGATCATCACGGATGTCGCAGTAGCGACCGGCTTGGAAACCGAAGCCATATCGAAAATCTTATTGATCGTCATCGGCTCCGGCTCGGGAACCAGTTGCGCATTGCCGAAAGCCTCACTATACACAATCGTTCCTTTTCGACCGACCACCACTGTCGCGCCGGGCAATTTACCAGCCGCAATATCTTCACGAATGACATCCCCGATCCGGTCCAAGCGCGCCGCATCCATGCCCACTTCAACCGGGTGCCCCAGGCGCAGACGGGTGGCCGGGCGCGCCGAATCGCAGGCGAACTCAAACAATCCCAGCAGCAGGCATACTGTGGCGATAAAAATCCTCTTTGCGCTCATCTTATATTTCCTTGAATTTTACGAGATTTACTTTTTGATGCTCTTTTGGGCTGCTACCAAATCGTCGAGCGATACATCCAGAACCGGTTTGTCCCTGGCGCCCCGGTAATTATAGTGCCACCATTCCGTATCGATGATCGAGAAGCCCTGTTTCTCCATGGCCGTGCGCAGAATCGCGCGATGGCGGATGGCGTCTTCGGGTAAATCCATATTATCCTGCCGCGCGGCTTCGGTAAAATCATCGAAAGGCGTCGGCATCAGCAGTTCATTACCAGCGCTGTCCAGCAGAGCCACATCAACCGAATAACCGCGGTTGTGCATCGATCCGGTGGCGGGGTCGGCCACATAGCGCGAGTCGGGCAGGATTTCCCACATGCGCTTTTGCACCGAGAGCGGACGATAACCGTCGTATACTTTCAATTGGTAGCCCCGGGATTTCAGATCGTCCTGGACTTTGGCCAGCGCCAGGGCCGGCTCGCGCATCAGAAAACAGCGCGCCGACGGATAGAGCACTTCGCCGACAAAATTGTTTTCGGTGGCATAGCGAATATCGAGCACGACATCCGGGATCACGTCCACCAGTTCGACAAAATCCGACTCCGGCTGCCCCGAACAGGCCAGTAAACCCAAAAGAAGGAAAGTAAGCACAACCGCCGTTTTTCGGAATTCGTGAGTAATGCGCATATGAACCCCCGTACTTTACTATGAATTGGTTTTTCTGTCGACGTCCGCCGCGTAGCTTAACGGATATGAAATTAACAAGCAACCGATAGTTCCGTGAAGCAGTGAAAAATAATAACCGGGACGTGTTGTGTTGTAGCTCCGGCAAATCTTCAAACCTGGCACTATCGGCACCGGCTTGACAGTAAGGTGTGAATTTCGTAATCTCGGCCTTGTATATTTTGCATCAAGCGAATCAGGATTGCCATAATGTTCTTCTCGTCACTTAAAATATACCGCCTCTGTCAGCCGGAGAGATTCGAAGCAGCATGGGCGTATGGACAAAAGTTCTATTCCGGAACGTAATGGGTACTGACTTCCTCTATCGCACTGTGAGGATTATTCGATGCTATCCGAAAAAAGCGATAACACGGCCATCATCTGGAAAAATCAGCGTATTCTCTACCGGGAACTATACGCGAATATCGACGTATTTCGCTCGCTGATTCCCGCAAATTCTAAAATTGCCCTCATGCTGGAAAACCGGCCGGAATGGGCCTATGCAATCTACGCGGCCTGGTACAACCATACGATTCCGGTAATTTTCGATTTTTCCGAAGACGAGGATACAATCCGGGCGATTTTGGATGAATGCCGGCCGGAGCTCATTTTTGTATCTAATACTCATCAGGCAAAATTTAATAAACTCTGTCCAAAGCTGGCGTACCGGGCGCGAGTTATTAATCCCGATCAAATGACCGTGTCCGGCGGCAGCGACACAGCGATGACATTTAAACCGCAGAAAAGCGATGATGTCGCCCTGATCGCCTATACATCGGGAACCACTTCCGGTCCCAGGGGCGTCATGCTGACTCTTCGAAATCTACGGACTAACATCGAAGCCATCCTCGGCCTGGGAGATTTCGCCACGGAAAAGGACGCGGTGCTGGTGCTCCTGCCGCTCTGCCATATTTTCCCGCTGCTTTGGACGCTCTTGTTGCCGCTTTACGCCGGTGCCGTCTGCGTGTTTTCGCCCTCTCTCGAAGCGAAAGAGCTAATGGATACACTCGCCGATCACTACGTTTCCGCCATCGTCGGGGTGCCGCGCTTATTTGCGGAGTTGCACACACGCATTATGGAAACGATAAAAGCCCGGAAATTCGGAATGCTGATGTTGCGTCTCTCGGAGCTATTGCAAAACAGGAAACTTTCAGCATGGATCTTCCGGGAAGTCCACGAGAAATTCGGCGGGAATATCCGCTACCTGATCTGCGGCGGTGCGGCCATCGATCCGCAAATCGAAAAGGATTTCCGCACATTGGGTTTTCGATTTCATACCGGTTACGGTATGACCGAAACAGCCCCGATGATCGCCTTCAATCCACCCGATAGGATCAAAATCGGCTCGGTCGGTCTGCCGATCCGCGGCTGCGAGATTAAAACAGCTGATGATGAAATCGCTGTAAAAGGCGCCAATGTCATGCCCGGTTATTATGCCGATTCACCTCAAACGAAAAATGCGCTGCGGGACGACTGGCTCTATACGGACGATCTGGGTCGTCTCGACCAGGACGGCTATCTCTGGATTACAGGGCGCAAGAACGACCGGATCGTGCTGTCCAACGGCAAGAACATGCATGCCGAAACCATCGAAGCGGAGATCGCCCAATTGTCGGATCTGATCCGGGAGGTCGCCGTCTTTGAGAAGAACGACCGGCTGCATGCGCTCGTTTATCCCGATTGCGCCCGGTGTAAAAAGCGGGGAATTGGCGCCGTCGAAAACCATATCAAGTGGGAAGTGATCGATCTGTACAACCGCACAGCTCCGCCGTTTCGTAAGATATCCCGGCTGATCCTCACCGACCGGGCATTGCCCCGCACCGCGCTGGGGAAAATCCGGCGCTACTCCCTGGCCTCATTCATCCAAACCGACAGGCAAAGTCTCCAAAACGGCCCTGAACCGGATTTCATTGAATACCATATCCTGAAAGATTATCTGCAGAAGTTGACGAAGAACGCCGTCCGGCCGGACGATCACATCGGGATTGATTTGGGATTGGATTCGCTGGACCGATTGATTCTCCGGGCCTTCGTCGCGTCTTCCTTCGGCGTGAAAACCGATGAGGAGTGGGAATCCAAAACTGTCCGCGATTGGGCGACCCTCATCCGGCAACAAAAGCGAAAAATGCAAATTGAAGATCCCGACTGGCACAAGATTCTGGATCGATCACCGGATACAATCCTGCCGCAGAGATGGAGAACGCATCACCTGATCATCGCGGGGGTTCGTTTCCTGTTCTCGATATTCTACAATCTATCCATCCGGGGCACGGACAATATTCCCGGCGGTCCGGTCATTTACGCCGCGAACCATCAGACCTACCTGGACCCGTTTTTCATTTTCTGCAAGGTGGATTACCGGATTTTCCGGAATGTATTTTACACCGCCAAGGAGCGCTACTTCCGCAATCGCTTCATTAAGTTTTTAGCCGATACGAACCAGATCATCCTGATCGACGGCGGTGAGGCCCTGGAAAACTCCATCCGCAAACTGGCGGCGGCGCTGAAGGCCGGCAAAAGTATTCTGATCTTTCCCGAAGGAACCCGGACCCATGACGGTTCCGTTCAGGAATTCAAAAAAACCTTCGCCATTTTGAGTAAGGAATTAAATGTGCCGGTCGTACCCGTGGCGCTCGACGGTGCGATTGCGGCCTACCCGCGCGGGCATCGTCTGCCCCGGCCATTCAAAAAAATCAGGCTGGAATTTATGGAGCCCGTTTACCCCGATGACTATGATTATGATGCTTTGAGCGAAATTGTCTTTGGGCGGATAACTTCACGAATGGGTTCGGTCTGAGGACCCGACCCAACGATAGTTTAAAAGATCGGACGATACTACAGACCGAGCTCTTCAGCGCCTTTGGCTTGCTTCGCGAAGAAAATCAGAACGATCGTCCCCGTCAGCGCCAGCCCCATTGCCATCCACTGGAAATCGGTCAGTCCCAGCGCCCCAACCGGGTTGATGCGGATAAACTCGATCAGAAAGCGTTCGACACCCGAGATGATCAGGTAGAGCGCGAAGGTCGAACCGCGGTACTTCAGGCGCGGGCGCAGCCACTTCACGAGCACAAAAAACATGGCGAAATTGAAAAGCGCCTCATAGACCGGCGTCAGGTGCACCGGCAGGGACGGCAGCTGTGCCGATTGCAGCAGGCCATGCTCGAACTGGTAGTATGACACCTCGCTGCCGGCCGGATAACAGGCTCCCAGGAAGAAACCGGTTGCCTTGCCGTGGCAGCAACCCGCCAGCAGGCAGCCCATACGGCCGATCCCCTGCCCGACGAAAATGATCGGCGCGACGACATCCAGGTCCGCCAGCAGATTGCGCTTGTGAATCAAGAGGTAAACAATCGCGACCGTGATTCCGCCGATCAGCGCTCCCTGGAAGGTCCAGCCGCCTTTGGCAAACAGAACTCGCAGCGGCTCTTTGAAAAAGTGGGCAGTATCTAGCAGAATCGAGTGGATCCGGGCCCCGGCGAAAGCGCCGATAATCGCCGAGCCGTAGCCGCGCTGCATGAACTTTACGTCGATATTACGCCGCCGCACCTCCCAGTACAGCAGCAGGTAACCGACGACAAAGGCCGCCGTAAGCATGACACCGTAGCTGCTGACGCGAATAGAACCAAAATGCAATAGAGTTGGATACATAAAATTCCTGCGCTAGCTATAAATGAAGAGTCCATCCCAAAGATCTGAAGAGTATGTCATCCTTTCGAAGAGATGCTTCCGGCGTGATCCCGTGGAGCGGGAGAAGGATCTCGTCGAAGTAAACCCGATGTTTCTCCCGTTTTGCGGGATCAATATGACCGATTCGGGCTAAAATATTACTTTGGGGACAGCATCTCATTTGAAAAAGCGGCAATCGTCATAACCGTTTCAACGGTTTTTCATAACGATCCGTCATGAGGGTACAAGGTCACCCTTATGTAGTTTCTGTCTTAATCCCCGGTCCGCTTGAAGTCCATCGTAAAGGGATATTCCACGGGATTCAAAACCAGGTGAATGACGCCTCCGTCCATCTCAACCTTCCAGTCGAAATGGATCTCGCCATCATCGCTGATTTCGGGATCGGAAACGGCAATTGGCGGCGCACCACCCGTTTCCACAATACTGACTTTTGCGTCCTTAACATTCTCCGTAAAATTGGGATCGTCATATCCATTGTTATCCATATACTCCTGCAGCCAGGTTAAACCGAAAGTCGTTACGTCCAGATCTATGTTCATATCGATAAGATTATACTTGTCTTTACAATGCAGCGTGTTGGCTTGCTTCTGGCTATCTGAAAGTGACAATGATCCGTTATGATTTGTACCGGCATTGTCGGTATAATCATAGGTCACTCCATCCAATTGATAGCTCCCTGAAGCGGCAAGAATGTAACAGGATTTTGAAACGGTTTCCGTTTGTGTCGCATCTTCCCAGGTACGATCACAATCAGCGTTTTGAAAGGAGAACTTTTCTTCAATGACCTCGAATTGATAGAGCCGCAACTCGGCGATGGGTATCTGTTTTTCGGATGCGAACAAGAATGGATCGCCCGTCGACACAGCCGCGCCTCCTGCGAACGTCCCCGAAAAAGTAGTGATTTGCGCTGTCACGTAGTCGACCTTTAAATCCTTTTCGTCATTTTCTTTCGGATTTTCCGCATCCTCCGGTTCCGTTAGACTAACATTCTGTGAATATTTGGCCGTGATTGTTTCACCGGTCTTGGAAAAGATAAACTGGCTGTGTTCTTCTGACTCGGTTTCCACCCAGACTTCCGGATCGCTATGGGTATAATTGACTGCTGTAAACGATACGATAAAGAGTATGATTGATGCGATAATCATTGGTTTCATCTTATTACTCCATTCCTAATTGATTAGAAGCTGATCGATATTCCGCCCGCGACGCCGGTCTCACCACTCATAAAATAGCGCGCGAAGAAGTTGAGATGGACAAGATAGAGATGCAAACCGACAAACGTGCGCCGGGACTGCGCCTGTTCGAGTGACATATCCAAGGTGATTTCTTCCTCACCGCCCGGCACGTCGATCGATTCGGTGTAGTTAAATTCCATCGTCGTCCGGTCACTGATGAATCCCAGCTGCGGCGTCAGGCGAACCCAGCGCTTGCCCAGCTGGTAACCGACCATTCCCGCAAAACTCAGGGTCCGGATATCGAGATGATCGCCGAGGCTGATGCTTTGCCACATGCCACCGAGGGCCGCCTGCACCGGCAGGATTTTGGGCAGCCAGACCATCGGGTTGTGCATCAGGCCGAAGCCGGTAAACGAAAAGTCCCCGACATCGTCGTTGATGGCGATCGGCGGGACACCCCGGAAAATCAGCTGCGTGCCCATGATCGTGCCCAGTTTTATCTGCGGAAACGCCAGCGGCAGGGCCGGCCAGCCCCCCAGAACGCCGCCCGCTTCGACTTCGAAGGGCTCGGCTTCCAGGTTCACATAGACCGGGAAGGGGTAGTCGGGATGCCGGATCACGAAATTAATCTCGTCTTTGTCGCCGAAATGCAGCGTGACATTCTGATTGCCGCCGATGATCGTTCCGCCGCTCATCGACATGGCGATGCCGGTATTGACCAGTTGATCGACCACTTGGCTGCGGATATTCGGCTGGTCGGCAATCGATTCGGTAAATTCCTGCGCCATGGTCGGTGAAAAATAATAGTGCCCCGGAATGGAAAAATCCTCCGCTCCCGAACCAATCCGGGTACCGACAGCCGCCAGGCCGATCTCGATATCGAAAGCCAGTTTTTTGCGGGGCGGTATCGAACTGAACCAGCCGCTGTTAAAATTGGCGCTCAGGGCCGGAAAAACCGGCTGAAGGTACTGCGTGGCCGCTTCCGAGAGTAGAGGACCTAGCCCTTCGATGGGTTCTGCGGTCTGGGCGTATGAGTTAACCGTCAACAACAAGGCGCACGCTCCCAGGACGAGGGTGAAAAACACCCGATACAAAAAACAACTCTTCTGCTTTTTCATTTTATTTTTCTGCATTATTTACCCGCCTTTATTAGGTTGTGGTTTGTAGATTAACAGACAATAATACTTCATAGCCAAAAATGCAATACTAATTTCTCATGGATTGGATTTATCTATAAAACAGGCAATAACCTACCAATCTGATTCTTCGGGCATTCTATGCCCTCAGAATGACGGATCAGGACTAATATGCCTCGGGGATCACCGGCGCAACACGACAAGCGTGGCGCCCCAACCGCCTCCGGGCCCGTCGGCCGTTGCATACGACTCCACTTCCGTCGAGCGATCCAGAAGGGCCTGCACCGTCCGCCGCAGGGTTCCGGTGCCTTTGCCGTGGATGATGCGGATTTGATAAATGCCCTTCTCCCGGCAAGCCCGGATATATTCCGGCACGAGGTCTTTGACCTCTTTGGGGCTGAAAGTGTGCAGGTCAAGCACGCCGTCCACCGGCACTTCCGGATCAATATCGTTGTCGTACTCTTCGTCACGCTCCAGTTGCCTGAAGGCCTCCCGTGCCTCGGTAACAAAACGCCAGACGCGCTCAGGGCCTTTGCGGCCGTTCAGGGCTTCCACGCCGGTGTGCGCATCGACACCCGCCGGACGAACTGACAGGATCGCCGCACGGACATTCTCGGGCGTTAAACCGCCGGCCAGGATGATCGGCTTGCTCGAATTCTCCACCAGTTCACGGCTGATCGACCAGTCGTGCACTTTCCCGGTCGCACCGCTGGCGCCCGTCGCCGGGTCGAAAGTATCGGTGATGAAAGCGTCCACATAGAGTGCATAGTCGACCAGCGCTTCGAGCAATTGCGCAAGATTATCGCCCCTGACGATCAGGCTTTTGATGATCTGCAACGACGGCGCAATGCTTTTCAGTTCGGTAATCTCGGAAATGGCAATTGCTCCGTGGAGCTGCACCATGCCGACGCCGAGCCGCCCGCAAAATTCGGCAATATCGGCAGCGCGATCCAGGTAAGTAATTAAAACAGGGACATGCGGACTGGGAATATTCCGGATGACAACCGCCGCTTCGTCCTCGCTTAGGTCTTCCCGGTTCACGGACAGGCGCAGCGGAAAGCCCAGCCACTCGACACCGCATTGCATCAGCAAATCGGCTTCCGGCTGATCGATAATTCCGGCAATCTGTATTATATTTTTAAACTTCATCGCACTATTGGGCTCTGAATTGCGGCTGCCAGTAATCTTCCGGCTCGGCAGTGAAGGTCATTTCCTCATGCAAAACCGGATGACTGACCGTGATCGAACGGGCCAGCAGGGCAATCGAACGTTCGGGAAATTTTATGTGTGATCCGTAGCGGAAATCGCCCAGCAGCGGAAAACCGCGATGCGCAAACTGGGCCCGAATCTGGTGATGGCGGCCGGTACCCAGATCAATCTCAACCCAGGAAATGCCGCCCGTATATTTGCATAAGCGGTAATTTAGGCGGGCGCTCTGGCCTTCTTCGGCATCATCAAGCACCCGGCTGCGGTGTCCGCCGCGCCGCACTTGGTCGTGAAAAATTCCCGTTTCCGGCACTTTGCCTTCGACCAGGGCCCAGTAAATTTTGCGGATTTCACGCTTTTTAAACTGCTCGGACAGCCGGCTGGCGGCTTTGGAAGTCCGCGCAAGAACGACAACACCGGACACGGGTCGGTCCAGGCGATGCACAAGCCCCAGGTACACTTCGCCCGGTTTCTGGTACTTCTCCTTGATATATTCTTTGGCCATCGCGAGCAGGGAGATGTCCCCGGTCCGGTCGCCCTGAACCAGAACGCCCGCGGGTTTGCGCAGCACCAGCAGATGATTGTCCTCGTAGATTACGTCCATGCCTGTTCCATCATAATTTCCCGTAAATCACCCTTGAATTAAACAATATTATTGCAGAAACGGTACGATAAAAAACGGCCGTCGATAAAATGCCGGCGGCCGTTCGATCAAACGATTTTTTCCGTCAATCAGGGAATCAGGCTCTTCACTTTATCCTTAACCTGTTTTTCCACTTTTTTCTTTTGGGCGTCGATCTGGTCCTGAATCTCTTTCTTCCTGGCATCGACGACTTTCATCTGTTCGGCGATTTCAGCTTCATATTGCGCCAGTTCATCACGCAATTTCTGCTCCTGCTGCTTCACGAAAGTATCCAACTCGGCGCGTTTGGCTGCGACTGCCCGATCGATTTTTTCTTCAATTTTACGCCGGGCATTTTCCACTTCCTGGCCGGCAATGGCCTTGACCGCCCTGGCGATCTGATCGTCAAGGCTGGAACGCAGGCTAAGCCGGAATCCATCCTCATCACCGTGGATCAGGCCGGTCATCTCAATGTCCGTATTGGCCCAGGCAATTTTTTGCCCGATCATCTCGAACCGGTTGCGTGGTTGCGTCGTCTTGCTAAAATCGAAGGCCAGCGCATTCGCGGTAAAATCGATCTCTCCGTCAATTTGCTTGCCTTCGAGCACCAGTTTCGCCCCGATCTTGCCGGTCCCTCGATTGAGTTTATTCGGCAGAAAATTCGAATTGGAGAGCGTGGTTCCCGCCAGATCGAATCCCGTATAATTCAGATCGAAGCGCTCGGCCGGTTTTTCTCCCCGGTAATCGAGTACGCCCGCCAAATCAAGACTTACGCCAGCCGCGTTCGAACCCTGCACCTTAATCTCGGTCGCCTGCTGAATCTGACGCTGATCCGAGACGACATTTTTAACCGTTCCGCCGTAATCGACGGCAGCGTTGGTCTGGCCGGTAATAGCGACATTCTTGATCCAGAATTGCGGCCGCGTAGCCTTCGCCGGAAAGGCGATATTCTGACCGCGCAGGCGCGCCGGTTTTTCCTTTTCAGGTTTATCCGATTTCATTTTAGCGGCGTAATAACGCAGCTCTTTGATATATTTCAAGGCCGTCGTCAGGCGGCTGAAAATCTTCTCGCCAAAGATCATCTGTCCGATATTCTGAGCGTCAATCTCGGGCAAATGCGCCAGTGTCAGGGCATGCTTATAATCGCGTTTCACCCAATCATCCACGCTGCCAAGGCCGCCGCGAATCTGCCGAAAGTCGTTCGTCAGGTCGCTGCCGACGCTTTTCACGTCCTTTTGAACGCGTTCAACGTCGGTCTTCAATTGGGTTGCGGCAGTGAGCGCTTTTTGCAGATCATCCGCCGTTTTGATCTTGTTAACATCGAGAGCTTTTAGCTTGGCCTCGATATCGCGCAGATCGCCCTCGGGATCGAAGCCGGTCATTTTCTCTTCCCAGAGTTGGTAGCTGGCGGCCATGGCGCTCTGCAGCGAGTCGATCTTGCCGACCGAGCGAATATCCAGAATCTGCAGAACGCTGTCGATATTGGCCTTCTGCTTGATGTCGCCGATTTCGATTTGGGCCTTGGCCTTAACGTCGGCATCGATTTTATCGATAGCCTCCGAGAGGAAACCCGGCTCGCGCGGCTCCGCTTTCTTCCGGGGCGGCAATTTGCCGTCCGTGGCGCGCTGCGTTCCCGTCCGGATTTGAGTCAGTTCCAGGTTCTCGATAATCACCCGCCGCGACAGGAGCGGCAGAAATTCCATGTTAAAGCGGCCGGGGCCGGTTTCGAAAGCGTTCAGCATCGTCTGCCCGGGATCGGTGACCTGCAGGCGTTTCCAGCCAAAATCCAGCGTAAACAGCGAGAAGTTGAGATCATCGATCTCGACTTTTGCGCCGTTGATACCGGAAGCGGCGTTTTCAAGCTTGCGCTCCAGCCAGCTATCGCTGAACACGAGACCCAGCACAAGAACAACAATCACGATTCCGATTATTACAAATAAACCTTTCCAGCGTATCATTTAAGCACCCAATAATTTGATTTTTTCGTAAGCCGTATAAATCTTGGAACCCTTCAGCAACTTCACGATCTTAAATTTTTGGACTCTGGCTTGCAGGTTATTGCGATAAAAAACAACGAACCATTTCATGAATATCACCACCGGGACCAAAGCCAGCAGCGCAATGATCAGGCTCCCCAGCACCACGGTATTATTCAGACGGAACAGCGCCAGAAACGGGCTGTTGTAGAAGAAGGTCCAGACACCCTGCAAACTATCCACACCGACCAGCAGCAGATAGCCAAGGCTATGGAAAATACCGTCGAGCAGGTAGGCAAATCCGCTGAAGATCGCCCAGCCGAAGACGGCCGAACCGATATTCACATTGAGCAGAATGATCAGTACTATCACGATCAGATTGTGCGGGCTCCAAAACGGCGTTAAGCCCAGGATCATCCCGAGGCTGAAACCCCAGGCAATCTGATTGGGGCTGGCTGCCGAACCCAGAATTTTGATAATCTTTTTAACTATTTTTAAGATGAACATATTCTCTCCCCATTGTATCTTTTATTTTCCCGCCAGTGCTCCGCAAATTGCCAAACCGGATCGCTACGTCAAATACTTTCCGGTTAGATATTTTAATCCCGATTTCATCACACCTGTTTTAATGCTGGAGTTTACGGTTTCCGGATCAATTTTTCAATTCCGTTAAAAAATATTTTGGCACTGGAAATCCGTTGCATTTTTCGGTAATTTCGAACCACTGTTTTTTTCGACTGAACTGACAAACGAGATGGAGATACCATGAAATTCGATTTTCGGCTATTCTTAATCGGTTCGATACTTTTATTGCTGACCGTTTCCTGTACACCCCAACTGAGCAAGCCGGAGGAAATTCCGCAAGTGGAAAAAGTGAAACTCGGCATTGACGTGCTGATCGGGGAACAGCTCGACCTGGTGCGTGGCAAGCGGATCGGTCTGATCACCAATCCCACCGGTGTGAATTGCGATCTCGTGCCCACCGTCGATATTTTGAACGACAATTCCGAAATCGACCTGGTCGCGCTTTTCGGTCCCGAACACGGCGTACGCGGAGCCGTCACCGGCGGCGATGAGATCGAAAATTTCGTCGATGCGAAAACCGGGATCCCGGTTTATTCCCTTTATGGTAAAACGCGCAAACCCAACGAGGAGATGCTCAAAGATCTCGACGTCCTGATCTACGACATCCAGGATATCGGCTCGCGCGCCTATACCTATATTTACACCATGGCCCAGGCCATGCAGGCCGCCGCCGAATACAATATTCCCTTTATCGTCCTCGATCGTCCCAATCCACTGGGCGGCGAGCTGGTCGAAGGCCCGGTGCTCGACCCGCAGTTCAGTTCATTCATCGGCATGTACCCGATCCCATTCGTTTACGGTTTGACCGTCGGCGAGCTGGCGCAACTTTTCAACACTGAATTCGACATCCATTGTAAGCTGACCGTGGTGCCGATGCAAGGCTGGCAGCGCCGCATGACTTTCGACGACACCGGCCTGGAATGGGTGATCACTTCGCCGCACATTCCGCATGGGAAGACGGCCCTTTTCTGTGCCGCAACCGGCATCATCGGCGAATTGCATACGATCGACACCGGCATCGGTTATACCCTGCCCTTTGAACTGATCGGTGAAGACTGGATCGACGGAGAGGCGCTGGCCAACGAGCTGAACAGCCGCGGGCTGCCGGGTGTCTTTTTCCGGCCGCTGTATTATAAACCATACTATTTCACCCGCGCAGGCGCCGAATTGCAGGGCGTGCAGATTCACATCACGGATATTCGCAAATTCCAGCCGCAGCGCACCCAGATTCACATTCTCGAAGCAATTCATAAACTGCACCCGGAGCAGCCGATTTTCGAGACGACGCGCATCGGCTCCTTTCAAAAAGCCATGGGTACCGACAAGGTCCAACCGGCGATTCTCAATGATGTCGACGCCGAAACGATCATCCGGTCCTGGGACGGGGAGCTGCGGGAGTTCGAAAAAATGCGCCAAAAATATTTGATTTACGATTAAACCGAAAACAAAGCCCTGTGAGGGCGATCCACCTTCGCGAGGCGCATTTCGGTGAAATCATGAAACCTTACCGGGAAATTCAGCCCGAGCAGTCGATCCTCGGCTATTTGCTGCTGCCGCTAAGTTACTCGCTCTAATCTTGGGCTTTGTGCGCTACCGCAAAGTAAAGGCGATCCTGGATAAAGTCGAGAAATACTCTAAGAATCCCGATCCCGTTAAATAAATCGCGCAACTTTTTCGGGTATAAACCATATAAAAGATAAAATGCGTTTTGACTTTGCATATGTATGATCACCTGGAATAATTGCCTGAAGTATTGAATATCGGTGATCAAATCGGTACATTCCGTAACGGAGGGGGAAAATCATGCGGCTGGGAAAATCCATTCTGACAGCCTTTCAATTCGTGAAAGAACTCCGATTTACGGGGAGAGTATTGGAATTTAAGGCTGTTGCGATCCTCGCGTTATTTCTGCTTTTCCTTCCGTTAATGCAATGCCAGCAGAATCCCGGGTCGACCGCCGAAGAACCCGATGACGACACGCCGATCGGACCCACTTTACCGATTGCTGATTTAGAAGCAATTTTAACGGAGCACTGCCAGACTGATCCGGAATTGCTGGCGGCGGGTATTTGTGTCGACAAGCGGGGCTATCCGGTCTGGAACAGCCTCTACGGATACACCGATTCCGATAAATCGAAAGCCATCTCACCGAACAATCTTTTCATTTTAGGCAGCGTCACCAAGACCTGGATCGCAACTATGATCCTGCAACTCGTTGAAGAGGACCGCATCGATTTGAACGGATCGATTGCCAAATATCTGCCCGAACCTATTGCCATGGTGCTGTTTCGAGAATATTCGCAGGACATCACGGTCTACCAACTTCTTTCCCATCGCAGCGGTATCTATAACTACTTCCGAACATCATTTCTGAATATGCTTAAAACGCAGACCGAGCATCACTACACACCACTGGAGATCATTACGATGACCGTCGATCAGGGGTATGTCGTTTTTGAACCCGGCCAGCAATACGATTATTCCAACTCCAACTATATCCTGCTGGGCTGCATTCTGGAGAATGTTTGCGGAAAGCCCCTGAATAACATCCTGCGGGAACGTATCTATGATAAAATTAATCTGCAGAATACCTTTTTGCAGGATTTCGATCATTACTCCCGCGAGATCGCGCACGGTTATCAGGCCGGCGTGGACGGCAGCCGCATCCACGGGAGTGCCGGCTGGGCGGCCGGCGCTTTGCTGAGCACGCCCAAAGACCTGAGTACTTTCATGCGGACCCTGATGGATGGTGAATTATTTCAAAATGATTCGACGCTTATCCGAATGCAAACACCCAGCGAAAACTCGGATTATGGGTGTGGCATGATCACGATGGTTCACGAAGACTATGGGCGTGTCTATTATCACTCCGGCGGCCTGATTGGTTTCGTATGCTTCATGTTTTACTTCGAGGATTTGGATATCGTCATCAGCGGATTCATCACCGCCACGCGCAATATTCTGGAAATTCAACCCTACGCAGATCTGATGTTTCCGATATTGGATTTATTACGAAACTATAATCAGAGTAGTTAGAGTCCTCTAAGGCCCGATAATCCGGAGACAACCTGGATCTTTTTCGAAAAAGCACTTGCGTTCTTCAAAGGAATCCCCTAACATTTACTAAAGTTGCTATCCTGGTTTGGTGATGGGAAACTACCTCAACGGAATGCCTTCCGACGCAATCGGAGGGAATTGTTACGTTCGTTTTTTTACTTCGTGAATTAGGAGCACTATTTCTCATTGAACAATTTTCCGGAGAAATGCAGCAATATTATCAACATTTCTCCACAACGTGGAGGATTTAGCGATGAACCATTCTCAACGATTATCTTTTCTGGCTCTGATTGTCCTGCTGCTGGCTTTTGGCGAGCAGACATTCGCCGTCGGAGCCTTGTTCTGCCGCCGCATCGGGACCAGCACCGAATACGAAAAAATGTGGATAAAAACCGTCAGCGCCGATATCGAGATACAGGGTCAGATCGCGGTAACGCATGTGGACCAGATGTTTTTCAATGAAAAGAATTCCACTGTCGAGGCCATTTATATCTTCCCGCTTCCCGAAAACGCAACAATGACCGAACTGGTCTACTGGTTCAACGGCGAGCACTATGTCGCCAATATACGCGAGCGGCAGGCGGCGGTGCAGGATTATAACCAGACGATCCGGCGCAATCTCGACCCCGCCCTGCTCGAGTACCTGGGCGACAACCTCTTCCGCCTGAGCATCGCCCCGATCAACGCGCTCAGCGAAGTGCGCACCGAGATCACCTATATGGAACCGCTGAATTATGACCTGGGAATCGTCTACTACACATTCCTGTTGAATACGCTGGAGCTTTCACCCCACCCGTTGCTGACCGTCTCAGTCGATGTTGATGTCCAAACTGCGACAATGTTCAAGCGCTTCGCTTCTCCATCGCATCAGAGTTCCACCGCCACCCAGATTCAGCAACTCGCCGCGAATCATTACACGCTGTTTTACGGCGACGAGAACTTTCTGCCCGATAAAGACCTGCAGATTGAATTCGAGGTCAAACGCGAAAATGTAGACATGCAAATCCTGACGTATAGCCCGGCGCCGGCCGATTCCTTCGGCACCGACAGTTTCTATGCCCTGTGGATCAATCCGCCGGATACAATCGAGAACGAGGAAATCATCCCCAAGGATATCGTCTTCACGGTCGATGTCTCATCGAGTATGGAGGGAGTGCGCATCCAGCAGGTCAAGAAGGCGCTCAACAATTTCCTGGATTTGCTCAATCCCGACGATCGCTTCAATATTATAAGCTTCGGCACCTTCGTCAGCCAGTTCCAGTCCGACCTGGTCCCGGTCAATTTCGCCAATATCACCCAGGCCAAAGACTTCGTGTACCAGCTCTATGCCCTGGGAATGACCAATATCAGCCAGGCGTTGACGAACTCGCTGCAGCAATCTTACGGCGAGCAGACTTCCAACAACCTGGTTTTTCTGACCGATGGGCGTCCCACCTGGGGCGAAACCTTTCCCGATTCGATTATCGCCCAAATCACCCGGCTCAACTCGAAAGGCGTGCGTATCTTTCCCTTCGGCGTCGGTGAGGACCTCAACCGCCTGCTCCTCAAGGAACTGGCCCTCAACAATCACGGCTACGCTAAATTCATCACCGCAGACGATAGCATCGCCGTGGTGGTCAACGACCACTTCCTGCGAATTTCCAAACCGGTGTTGCAGAATATCAATCTCGACTTCGGCGGGCTGATGACCTGGGACCAGTATCCCAAGACGATTTACGACCTGTTTTTCGGCACGCAGCTGCTCTACGTCGGACTGTATAACAACAGCGGCATCTTCGAAGTCGCCCTGCGTGGCGACATGCGGTTGGAGCCTTTCGAGCATGTCAAGTCGATCACCTTTCCCGATACACTCGGCGGGCACCGCTTCGTGCCGCGCCTCTGGGCCAACGCCAAGATCGATCACTTACTGGACCTCATCGATACCTACGGTGAAAGCGATGAGCTCGTCAATCAGATCATCGAACTGAGCCTGCGCTTCCAGATCCTGACGCCCTATACGGCCTTCTATTCCGACCCGAACGAAGACAACCCGAACGACAATACGGACACCGATTCGCAAAAGCAGTTACCGGATCAGTTCACGCTGCAGCAGAACTACCCCAATCCCTTCAACGCCACAACCGTGATTTCCTACGAACTGCCCGCCGACGCGGCAAACTATTCCGTCCTGATCCGCATCTATGACCTGAACGGTAAACTGATCGCGATCCTGGTCAACGAGCGGCAGAATCCCGGGCAGTACCGGATCAGTTGGAACGCCACCGACGACGCCGGGCAGCCGCTGCCGAGCGGTATCTACCTCTGCAGCATCCGGGCCGGTGAATTTTCGACGACAAGGAAAATGGTATTATTGAGGTAAATAACAAAGCCGGAGCCGGAGCAAGAAGATGAAACACCTCCCATTAAGCGGCATGATACTAGTGATAATAACAGGTCTTATCCTCGGGCAGGGTGTGCCGTATAATCACGAATTTCAGGTGAACACGTATATCGAGGATGATCAGGGGCTGCCCGTCTGCACCTCTCTTCCTGATGGAAGAATTGTAATTACGTGGTATGACCGATATCGAGATGGTTCTGATAAGGGAATTTTTGCCCGAATCCTGGACATCAGCGAAAATATCTTCGGAGAAGAATTTTTGGTAAACACCTACACGGCGAACCATCAATGCAAGCCAACGGTTGCTTCCTTTCCGGATAATAAATTCATTGTCTCTTGGCATAGCCAGTATCAAGATAACTCGGGCTATGGCGTGTACGCTCAGAAGTACGAAAGCAATGGGGAAAAACTTGGTAAGGAATTTCAGGTAAATTCTTACATTATTAATAATCAGGCATATCCTTCAATTTTATGCTTCGCTGATAGCCGGTTCCTGATTTCTTGGGAAAGCCATTCCCAGGATGGCTCCGTTTATGGGGTCTATGCGCAAATGTTTGACGAAAATGCAAACAAAATTGGATATGAATTTCAGGTGAATTCACATTGGGAAAGTTATCAATTCAGACATTCCGTCGCTACTCTCCCGAATTCCCAATTTTTAATCTGCTGGCAAAGTTTACATCAGGATGGTTCGGATGGCGGAATCTATGCCCAGCTGTTCAAGGAAAATGGAGGAAAATACGGACAGGAATTCCAAGTACATAGTAGCTCGTTTGGTGATCAGGCTTACCCGTCTGTCGCCGCCATCCAGGGCGATCGATTTGTCATATGCTGGCAAAGTAATCATCTTATTCTCGGATCAAATTATAACATCTTCGCTCAGGTCCTTGATAGCTGCGGCAGCAAAATTGGGACTGAGTTCCAGGTCAACACATACACAGATTTCGATCAACGCACACCTTTTATAGCAGATTTGCTCGAAAGTGGGTTTCTCGTCTGCTGGACTAGTTTCGGGCACGATGGCTCCGGTTCAGATATTCACGCCCAATTATTTGACAACAACGGTGAAAGGATGGGACCAGAGTTCCGCGTTAATGATCATATTGAATCCGACCAATGGGATGCATCGATTCAATGTCTGGAAAATGGTAAATTTATTGTTTGTTGGACGAGCAATGGCCAGGATGGTTCCGGTAGAGGTGTGTATGCCAAAGTTTACCTAAGCGACCCGATAACGCACACCCTTGTTTCCCGGCCACTCCTGGTACCAAAAAATGATGCGACCTTAGAAATCCAAAATCCGACTTTTCGGTGGAACGAAGCTTCTGAGATAAGGGAGAATTTTCCTTGGGAGATTACTTACGACCTCTATATCGCTGACAATCCCGATTTTACCAATCCCCAAATTATTTCAGAAATTCAGGATACAAATTATACGATTGAATCAGAACTTGTCCCTGGTACAACCTACTTCTGGAAAGTCCTGGCCCGCAGCTGGGAGGGCGACAGCCTCTGGAGTTCGAATACCAACGGCTTCTTCATCGATTACGACGCGACTACGGATATTGAGACTGAGACAAATGCCAAGCCCGAAGGCTTCCGTCTCGAGCAGAACTACCCAAATCCCTTCAATGCTACCACAGTGATTTCCTACGAACTGCCCGCCAGCGCTGCCGACTACTCCGTGCTGATCCGCATCTACGATCTGAACGGCAAGCTGGTCGCCACTCTGATCAACGAGCGGCAGAATCCCGGGCAGTACCGGATAAGCTGG
Source organism: uncultured bacterium (assembly GCA_964589175.1). Classification (GTDB taxonomy): domain Bacteria; phylum Fidelibacterota; class UBA2242; order UBA2242; family UBA2242; genus CAZPRY01. The sequence goes on along the minus strand of CAZPRY010000001.1, from coordinate 92,505 downwards.
AATGCTACCGACGACGCCGGGCAGACGCTGCCGAGCGGCATCTACATCTGCAGCATCCGGGCCGGGGAGTTTACGGCGACAAGGAAAATGGTATTATTGAGGTAAATATGACATTCACAATCAAACTTCGAGAACGGCTTTTGCTAGCCATCGTCCTTTACGCACTACTTGACATTCTCTTCGGGCAATGCGTATCGCGCCACCCTGAATTTACGGTCTGTGCTTATACTGACCGACATTATATACCAATGTTTCCTGCTTCAACGATTTTATCCAATGGTAAATTCGCGGTTAGCTGGACAACTCATGCCGATGTGTACGCACGATTACTAGATGAAAACGGTGTTCAGCTTAGTTATGAATTTATTGCGAACACATATACGAAAAGCGACCAACATTTCCCTGCGATTACTGCACTTCAAAACGGTGAATTTGTGATTTGCTGGCACGGTAATCCTGGTTATGAAGTTTTCGCACAGATGTTTGACCAAAGCGGTCTGCGGGTAAAATCAGAATTTCAGGTGAACACTTACACTGATCAGGGTCAATGGAATTCTTCAATTGCCACGCTCCCCAACGATCAATTTGTTATCTGCTGGCAGAGCGATTGGCAGGATGGAGCAAATAGCGGTATATTCGCCAGACTATTTGACTGCAATGGGAATCCAATCGCTTCCGAATTCCAGGTCAACACCTATACGCCCAGCTCACAGCAATATCCGGAAGTATGCGTTTTAAGCGATGGCAAGTTTGTGATCTGCTGGGAAAGCATGTATCAGGACGGAGCTTACGTCGGGGTATTCGCGCAACTCTTCGATGCACAAGCAAACAGATTCGGTTCCGAGTTCCAGGTCAACTCCTATTTACCTCAAGCCCAGAGCCGCCCGGCTATAGCAGTTCTTGGTGAAAATAAGTTCGTCATCTGCTGGATGAGTTTTGAGCAGGATGGTTCCAAAGAAGGAATTTATGCTCAAATCTTCGATAACAACGGCAATCAAGTCGGTTCCGAACTCCAGGTTAATTCATACACAGATGCCCAGCAGGAACTACCAGCCGTCCAGGCCTTTGCTGAGGATAAATTCATCATCGCCTGGCAAAGTTGGGAACAGGATGGCTCAGGCTACGGAATATTTGCCCAGGTTTTCGATAACTCAGGAAATAGAATCGGGCCTGAATTTCAGGTGAATTCCTTTACACGATCTTGGCAGACCTATCCTTCGATTTCAGCTGGTATTAGGCGCTTTATCATATTCTGGGAATGTGGTTCAAGATATGCCATTGTCGGAAAGTCCTTCTCCAATGAAATCGTTTCTCACAACCTGCGCCTTTTCCAGACTATCCTGCCGGAAGATGACTCATCGCTAAAAACCCGTAAACCCGAGTTTACATGGAATCAGGCTACGGATATCGAGAAGAATTTTCCCTGGGAAGTCGGCTATGATCTTTATATCGCAGAAGACCTGGAATTCTCAAATCCACGTATCATAACCGGAATCGGCGACGCAACCTATACGATCGATTCTTTAGCCGCCGGCAAGACCTACTTCTGGAAGGTCCTGGCCCGCAGCTGGGAGGGCGACAGCCTCTGGAGCTCGAATACGAACGGCTTCTTCATCGATTACGACGCGACCACGGATATTGACGAGGAGAAAAATCCCGGGCCAGAGAACTTCCGTCTCGACCAGAACTACCCCAATCCCTTCAACGCTACCACGGTGATTTCTTACGAATTGCCCGCCGGAGCGGCAAACCACACCGTCCTGATCCGCATTTACGACCTAAACGGCAAACTGATCGCGACCCTGGTCAACGAGCGGCAGAATCCCGGGCAGTACCGGATCAACTGGAACGCCATCGACGACGCCGGGCAGCTCGTACCGAGCGGCATCTACATCTGCAGCATTCGGGCTGGGGAGTTTGCGGCGACAAGGAAAATGGTATTATTGAGATAAAAACATTCGTGCAATGACTTGTATAAAGGAGGCACTATGAAAAAACTTAGCCTGTTTCTAGTGGTTGTTTGCTACATCCTGACAGCAGCCCCGATTGACAAATCCGAATTCGATCTTGAGGCCCCCGGCCTGGGGAAAACGAGTTCCGGCTGGCCGCTCGTCAGCTTCGATTATCTGGACTGGGATGACGATCAGGCCGCCATGACTATGATCGACGGCGGCTATTTTACCCTCGGAACAACCGGCGGTATTTCCTCCTCAATGGCGGATGACCGTTGTGCCATCGCCTATGGCCACCCCTACGCGAAAACATCCTATCCCGTTTTCTCCGTCGATGGCACCTGGTACAGGGCCGAGGATTACTTCACGAATCAAGCCATAACTTCACTCGAAATTTCCGGTGACACGCTCAGCTTCAACGCAGTCGACAGCCAAAGAGTAACTTTCGAGTTTACCCTTGTCTATCAAAGCGAGTCCCAGTCATTTGAGATTGCTTGTGCGATCAGTAATCTGGATACAATCGCGCACGCAATGGGACTCGGCCTGGTTTTCGATCCGGCCCTCGGCCAATGGGGGGACGGCGCCTTGATGCTGGACCAGCAGTGGATCGACAACGATACAATTCTCCTTGCCCCGGACGCGTCGACGCCGGTTTCAATCTGGGAGAAGTCGGCAGGAGCAAAGGGCATCGGAATCGATCTGGCTTTTCCGAATACCATACCGGAACGTATCATTGCCGCCAACTGGGCGGATATCTACACTTCCCCCGCTCCGGAATTCGAAAACAGCCTCCTGCGCAAGATTTATGACCTGGCCCTGAAAATCTACTGGCCGGAAGAGGAACTCCCGCCCGGCGCGACGAAAACCGCTGTAACAGTCTTGCAGTTGAAAGAACCCGATTTTTCGACCGGCCTGTTGCTGCGCTGGGATGCCCCGACTGCATTTTCGTTAACCAATAACCGGCTGTTTCCGCGCGATTTCAAGACTTACATTGAAATCTTCAATGAAACCGGTTCCGGGATCACCGATGCGAAGCTGGAACTCACCCTGCCGGACGCCATTCAATCTGCCGATACAAATATTACCATTAGCGTGCCTGCCAGCGAGATGGCCTTTGCCCAGGCTGAGCTCCAATCCAAAGTAGTGTACGAGGATTTTATCCTGCCGCTCATCGTCGAACTCCGTAAGGATGGCGAGTTGTTTGATGAAATGCGGCGCAATATCTTCATGCCGGGAGTTCCGATGTCGGACACCGGTTTGGTCATCACTCCCGATACAATCATTACAGAGAATTTTCCCGAGGTTTCCTTCATTTTTACTGTGGAAGACAAGGATACAAAATACCGGATTCGGGATCTTTCCTTGGAGAATCTCACCATTTCCGAAAACGGATTGCCGATCACCGATTTTGAATTCGGAAAACAGACAACCGGCGGCGCGACCCTGGTGGATATAGTGTTCGTTCTGGATTGCTCCGGCAGCATGGGTGACGACATCGACAGTGTGCGAGTCAATCTCAACGAGTTTGCCGAAACTCTCGCCCGCAACGGCTACGATTTCCAGATCGGAGTTGTCACCTTTAGCACCACGATCGACGACGTATGGGACTTCACCAACGATATCGATCAGATCAAGGCAAATCTGGCCAGTATCCAGCTCTGGGGAGGAATCGAAGATTCACCCGCTGCCTTGTATCGCGCCACGCAACTCTCCTGGCGCCCCGGCAGCAAACGCACCATCATCTGGATTACCGACGAGCCTTACCCGGAACATAACTACACAAAAGAGCAAGTCGTCAACCGAATGCTGAGTATGGATATCACGATTTACGGAATCGGCCAGTTGAAGCATCAGACGGAGTGGATGAATCCGATCGTACTACCCACCGGCGGTAGTTTTTATGACATTACGGGAAAATATCGCGACATTCTGCTGGATATCACCAATCTTTTCGCCGTCGAAAAATATGTACTCACCTATACCAGTTCTTCCACTTCGGGCGATTCGAATCTTTTGTGCGTTGAAATCCATTTCGAGGGCAGAGGCGCCATTCAGACTTTTGCTTACCAGCCGCCATCGGCCGGCAGCGGTTTGCGTGTACTGACTTTTTATCCCAATCCCTTTAACCAGGAAATCACCTTCCGGATCGACAGCGATCGCTACCGGCCGGGCGATATCCTGATCTACAATGTGCTCGGGCAGCTGGTCAGGAAATTCAGCCTGACGCCAAATGCGTATACCCATTTTGTCTGGAATACCGGCAACGAACAAGGACTTCCGATCGGCTCCGGATTGTACATCGCGAAACTCTCGATGCGGGACGATAACGGAAAAACTCACACCGAATCCGCTAAAATTCTGTACCTGAAGTGAAGGAGCTAACTATCATGAAAAGCAAATATATTTCTCTGACCGTACTCGTCTTGCTTTGGGCCGGTATGCTATGCGCCGACGGACTAATGATGCCGACCGATGAAAATTACCCCAAAGACTTCCTGCGCAACCGCCTGACCCAGGTCATGGTGGATATCCACGGGCTTGTTGCCGAAACCTACGTCTACCAGGAATTTGTCAACGAGTGGACCGATTCCACCGACGTGGTCTATTCCTTTCCCTTACCGGTTGATGCGCGCGCCACGCGTTTTCTTTATTGGTACGAGGACAAGGTCTACCAGGCCGTGCTGAAAGTCAGAGAGCAGGCCGTCAATCCCGGCACCGGTGAAGGCGGCGTCGCGGCCCTGGTGAACCAGTACATCGGCAGCAACGGCATCAAAATCCTGTTAAAGGGCATAAAACCCGGCGCGGTCCAGCGCGTGCAGCTGCGCTATATCAGCCGGCTGGATTATTACCGGGGCAAATGTACTTACAACTATCCGCTGGGGACCGGGGATTTTGTCACTTGGCCGCTGGATCAGCTGGAAGTCGAAATTCACATCGACTCGAATTCACCGATTACGGAATTCGACATCCCAACCCACCCGGATTTTCGGATTTCTCAATCGCAAAGCCGTCATCTGGAACTTAAATTGTCACAGCCCAAGGCCTATATCAACAACAATCTGAAATTCTACTACAAAGTCGAACAGGCGGAACTCGGCGTCGATTTCTTTTCGGTCGCGAACGATAGCTGTGACGGGCATTTCGGGCTTTTTATCCGCCCCCAGGCCGAGGTACCACCGGACAGTCTTCTGCCGCGCCGGATCCTGTTTCTCGTTTCCCTATCCAGCCGCATGTTCGGGTACAAACTCAGCCAGAGTATCGCCTGCATCTCCGAAGCTCTTGACGATCTTAATATGAATGATCGCTTCAATCTTCTGTGTTATCGATATAACGCCTCTACATGGAAAAATCAGCCGGTTGCGCCCACGACGGCGAACATTTCTGAGGCGAAAAGTTATCTGTCCGGATTATCCACCGGTTCCGGCTCAATGCTGGACGAGGGGCTTAAACTTTGCCTGAATCAGATCCAGGATGATAATTACAACAATGCCATTCTGGTCTTCACCGGCGGTTACGATGTGGTCGATCCACGCGAGATTGAATCGTTGAATACTCATAAAACCGGCATTTTTCCGATCGGCATCGGCGATCAGCCCAACGTCGCCCGCCTGGAAATGCTGGCCAATCTGAATTACGGGTTCGTCACTTACCTCAATGAAGAAAAAAACCTGGCAGCCGGGATGCAGCGGGTCTTCAGCCAGATCAGCCAACCGGTCCTCAAAGACGTTTCCATCGAATACGGCCAGGCATCTCTATCGCAAATTTTGCCGCAGACGATTCCGTCCACCTACGCCGGTTCATGCTTCTTTACTTGCGGACGTTACGCCAATCCCGGCATTTCGGCCATGAGCATCGCCGGGTACTCCGCCGGCGGCCCCCGGGCTTACGACTTCCTGCTGGATTTCAGCGTCCAGCAGGACACGGTCAAATTCGTCGAGACGCTGTGGGCCAAGCAGATGATCGATGCGCTCGAATGGGAAATCGAAATTTACGGTGAGACTCCGGAATTGAAACAGCAGTTGATCGATCTCAGCCTGCTCTACAATATCCGCTGCCGCTACACGGCGTACATCGCCGATTATGACAACGAATATGACGGCACCGCTACTGTCGATCAAATCCGGCAAAATACGGTCGTACCGATCTCATTCATCGCCGGCAATTATCCCAATCCGTTCAATTCGATGACTACCCTGCGGATTTATATTTCTACCGAGGGCCCTGGCGGCTTAAAGTTGATCAAGATCTACAACATGCTCGGGCAGCTGGTCGCCGTGATCGACATTAGCGCCCTGTCTTCGGGCTGGCACGAGGTGTTGTTCGACGTGAATCAGGCTTTTCGAAAGAATCTGCCCAGCGGTATTTATTTCGTGCAGATGCAGAGTCACAACCGGATCACGAGCACGATCAAAATCAATTATTTGAAATAGAGAAAATTTGTTCCGGCACAGACTCGCTCGCAGATGGAAAGCATACGCTTAACCGGTGATTTGACCGTTTATCGAAATTCCGTTGGCATTACGCTACAACATCAATAGCATGTACGGCGTAATTTTCCAAATTTCGCACAACCTGGAGATGAAGATGATAGCGCGTTTTTCGCCTGCCTTTTCCCGCCGTGATTTCCTGAAAACGATCCTGCTGGCCGGCGCCCTTTCTCCATTGACTTTGCAAAGAGCTTGGGCCTTCCCCAATCTGGCGCAAAGTCCGACCGAGGTCCCCGAGATCACCTATCGCTACAGAACATTTTCGGTGGAACATCTAAAGGAAGCTGTTGACTTTTATGAGCAGCTCAAACGCGAAGGAAAAATCAGCGAGCAAGCCACTTTCCGCCGTTATATCAGCAAATTCACGGCTGATCTACCGGAAGAAATGCCCAACGCCAGGTCGCTGATCGTTATGGCCACCGCCGCCCGGATGATGTATGTCAATTTCCACTGGAATGACAAGGTTTACGATTTGATTGTTCCGCCTTCCTATTTCGATGATGGCTCCACGATGGAACAGATGCTCAACATTGTTCAGACGGAAATTATCAAAGAACCCGACCATCAGATTGAGAATACCTACAAAATCCCGCTTAAGTTACTGGCGGTGCGCAGCGGACTGGGAAAATACGGCCGCAACAATATCTGTTTCGTGGACGGTATGGGCACTTTCCTGGTGCTCTGGGCCTTCTTTACCGATTTCCAGTTTCCGGAAGATCACTGGGGCGAAATACAAATGGTGGAGGCCTGCGAGAATTGTAAGATCTGCCGCAGCCTGTGTCCGACCAAATGTATTCCTGATGAAAACTTCATCATCAGCGCCGGAAACTGCCTCTCCCTGTATAACGAAGTGCCGGGTGAGTTTCCCGCCTGGATTCCGGCCAAAGCCCACAACGCCCTGATGGGCTGCATAAAATGTCAGCTGCATTGTCCCGTGAATCGTGAAGTCGTCCGGCAGGCCGGCCGGTTTGAAGATATCAGCGCCGAGGAAACCGGCAAAATCCTGCGCGGCGAACCGGACCCGAAACTGCTGGCATCCCTGTCCGATAAATTAAAAGATTTCTACCCGGGCACCGACGCGAAGTATTTCCCGGTTTTCACCCGCAACCTCAGTGCCCTGATCCACTAAAATTTGCCCTTCTTCGCTGCAATTGTAACCGGGAAGAACTCTGAGTTTGCACGAGTACAACGAATGCCATGATTCGACGGAATCATGGCATTTTAGGAGTCTTGCGGTTACAGGTTCTTTACACTTTACGCGTCTTGTGCGATCCGAATGCGGGTCAGTTCCCGCCAGTCGTCGCCCTCTTTCCCGCCGTATTTCCGATGCCAGACATCGCGGCGACTTTGCCCTTCAGGCCCCCAGGGATAGGCCGGCGGCGCCGGCGGATTGGCGGAGCGGTTGCGGATACCATCCGGCAGAGCGCCGCGCCAGCCGGATTTCAGTTGTTGTGATAAAACATCGATCAAATCGGGTCGCGATTGACCGGCGATATTGATCGTCTCATCGGGATCGTTCTCCAGATCGTACAACTCACGGGCCAGGACTGTGTTCAGCAGGACTTCCTTCCACTCCGTATAGCGATAGCGGTCGGTGCGCATCGAAAATCCGTATTTCTCACCGATCATGCTGCGGCTCTGTTGGCTGAAAGCCGCCCTCTTCCACCTACGCGACGGTTCTTCGAGCAGCGGCCTGAAACTAACACCTTCAACCTGATCGGGAATTTCAATTCCGGCCAGATCCAGCAACGTCGGGTAGATGTCCACGTATTCAACCAGTCCGTTGCAGGTAGCGCCCTTTAGCTTCATGCCCGGCACTGAAACGATAAGCGGAACATGCAGCGAAGCCTCGTACAAGGTCGTTTTACCCCAATGATTCTGCTCGCCCAGATGAAAGCCGTGATCGGACAGGAAAATGACAGTCGTATTCTCCCGCAATTTCAACCGATCCAACTCATTAAGAATCCGCCCGATCTGCGCGTCGATGAAGCTCACGCAGGCGAAATAGGCATGACGAATGAGGCGGGCATAATCATCGCTGAACAGCCGCTCGGGATCGTCGTGTTCCCAGGTGTATTGCTTCAGGTTGTAACGATCCATGGCAATCGGCGGGAAATTCACCGGGCGGTCTTTGTTCCCGGCTAGTGGAATGGATTCGCGCTCGTATAAATCCCAGTATTTCCTGGGGGAATTGAAAGGAATATGCGGTTTCAGAAATCCAACCGAGAAGAAAAACGGTGCATCACTCCGGGCGGCAAGCTGCAGGGCCGAGATCACCGCCCCGCTTGTCTGTCCGTCGGCATATTCGGCATCGGGCAAATCCGCCATCTCGTACGGCGGCGTGGCCGAATTGCCCTTCTCTTCTCTGAGACGGATGTTTTCGGCAAGCATGTACGGCCGGTATTGGGGCTCGAAGTGCGGCGCGGAAAGATCGTCTTCCACAATGCCGTGATGGATTTTGCTGAAATCCCGCGTGTAATAACCGTGCCTGAAAAACTGCCGGGCCAGGGTCCCGTATTTGGGCAAAAGCTCCTCGACAAAATAGTAACTGTAGGGGTAATCGACGCCGGTCGATTCCGGATGCAAACCGGTAAACAGGCTGGCACGCGAGGCGGCGCACACGGCCTGCTGGACATAGGCGCGCTTAAACAAAATCCCTTCCCCGGCCAGACGATCGATATTGGGCGTATGCATATACGGCCGGCCGTAGCAGCCCAGTTGTGTATTCAAATCTTCCAGAATAATGAACAAGACATTTTGTTTTTTTGCTGGACCGGCACTGCAGCGGCAAAGATTGGACATCAAAGGCAGCAGGCACGCGCCGCCGACGCTCTTACCCACCTGCGATAAGAATTCACGTCGCTTCATTTTAATTCCAAACCCCAGTTCCCCAAATTTAACCGCCGTATAAATTCATCGTTTAGGAAGAAACGGGATAAGCGGAGTTTCACTGTTTTTATAGGTTTCATAGTTCCAATCGTCAACCGAATTGACCCGGATAACCGTCGTTCCAACTTCAATCGCCGGTAAATTCTCAACGGTTTTCGCTTCGTTGTCCTGAAGCCATTTGACTGTCTCGAGCAGATATGTCGTCGTGTAGGTGCTGCGGGCATACAGCGCCTGTTCAGCCTGAATGAGCACGACCGTCGGATCGGTGGCGCGCAGATAGTCCGCATCGGACGAGCCGTGAAAGTGATGATTGGCAAAATAGACATCGGCCCTGACATCATCAGGAAAACGGCGCATGATCGAGCGCTGGTTATCGGCGTAAATATCGGCATCATGGCGATAGACAAAGCCCTTGTACTTCAACTGAAATGCCAGGGAACGGGTATTTTCGTCCGTGCCGTCCGCATAGGCGTTCAGGATCTTAATCTGCACGCCGCCGATTTCCAGTTCCTCTCCGGCATTGAAATCCCGGTAATCCCGGAAATTTTCAACCTTGAATCTGTCGCGGATCGTTGCGCCCTTATCACCGCTGTCATGATCGTCATGATAATGCGTGAGGATAAAATAATCCAGGTGAGAAATGCCGTTTTGCTCTAATAAAGGGATAATCACGCCATCGCGAATAAAGGCCTGCCCGCAATCCACCAGCATCGTTTTACCGTTCGGTAAGAGAAACAACACCGAATTGCCGTGACTTACATCGGGAGCAATGATCGTCAAATCAGCAGCTGCCCGCCCGGTCATTACCCGGAGTTGAAATGTCACGGATTCGTCCGTATCAAAATCAATCGAAATCGCATGTTCGCCTTCCGGTAATGCGGCAAGTGATTGGCCGTCAATCCTGACCATCCGGGCGTCCTCTTCGAATTCGTACGGATTCATGTCGAACAACAATGGTGAACCGTTTGCTGTTACCGACTGAATCGATCGTCCGTAAGCATTGACTTTAACAAAAATATCACGCGGAAATTTGGTATAAAAGACGTTTTTGTGCGGTGTAATTTCGGGGGTAAGGACAACCGTATCGATCATCAGGCAATCGATATCGATCCATCCCCAGTTACTCGCCAGTTCAATGGTATTGGTACCGGCCTTCAGGGCCAGCGGTCTTGCCGTTTCGGTCCAGGTTACCGCTAGGCCGAATCCCATCGGCCGCTTTACCCCGTTTTGAATAACGAAGTTCTCCTTCTCGCCCCGCGGCGACCGGTACCGGAACGTGAGATTGTACCATCCCGCATCGCTCATAACGATGTTCCAAACGACTTTTCCGCTTTTGCGCATTTGCAGGTATTCGCCACCGGAGGCCTTCGTATCGGAGCGTAGTTTCAGGCTTTCGTAAGCCGCCTCTTCGGCTTCGTAAACGAGGGGAAAATCGACAGCCAACGCCTGCTGAAAAGACGCTAAGCACAGGCCCCAGATCAAAAGAGCGGAATATTTCGGATTGCCGTTCATCTTCACAGTTTCCCTTATTTTAACAGCAGCAACTTCTGCGTGTCCGCCGCTTGCCCCGCGACAATACGCAGCAGATAAATTCCCGTCGATAAGTCACCGGCCTCGAAATTGATTCTATACAGCCCGGAAGCTTGCTTACCCGAAACCAGCGTTTTGATATTGCGTCCCCGGATATCATAGATTGCCATGCTCACTTCTTCGCTTTGCGGCAAATAGTACCGGATCGTCGTTTCGGCATTGAACGGATTTGGATAATTCGGGTAGAGCAGCAATTTCTCCGGAAGAGCCGTATAGTCGGGAATAATTCCCAGCGTACCTACCGTCCGATCCGGCGGCTGCTGACCCAGATCGTAATAATACCAGTTAGCGCCAAATTCGATGAGGTACGTGGGCGCCATCATTCTCAGGTCGAAGAGCAGATCGCTGGAATCCGACTCTGCCTGGTGAACTTCCACAGCGATCCAGTTTTCACCGTCGACCAGGTACCGGCAATCGGCGGCATCCAGGGTCCGCGTCATCAGACCGGAAGCGGCCGACATCGCCCAGGTTTCGTAAGCGATATCCCCTTCGGGAACTCCGTGACGATCGACTTCGTTGCCGTTCAGATAGATCACAAATCCATTATCATAGTTCAGGTGTACAATTAGTTGTCGTTGGGCGGCGGCGTTCTCCAGCCTGAAGGTCTTGCGGAAATAGGCCGTTCTCACCGGATTGACAGCCGTCGCTCCACCCTGTTCGCCCTGGAAAACGAAGGGGGCGGCGGCTTGCGGCCAATCGTCGACAGCATAACGATTATCAAACCAGTGCACCGGCTTCTGCAAAGTATCGATCTTGAAATCGATGACAAGCGGAGCAGCGCTAATATTACCGGCGTAATCGGCGGCGCGCACATAAAAACGATACTCGCCGCCCTGCCGGCCGGTAACTTCCGTGCTGTGATACAGTGTGCCCTGCCCGTTTTGAAATTCGGATTGCATCATTTCGTAGGATTCATCCGCTACGCTGTAGCGCAGGAAGGCGCGCTCGTTAGTCGTGACCGACAATGTGATCGTCGTATCGAAGGCGACAAAGTATTCCCCGGGATAACCAACGAAAACAGGTGAGGCGGAATCGGCTGTGGTCAGCCGGTACATATCGGGCAAATTGTCTTCAAACAAGGTAAACGGATCGCGGTAAAATTCCAGGAAATCCGGAACCGTAGGATGCCCCGGGTAGGGCGCAAAATGATGCAGTTCGTAGGAATTGCGCCAGACCGCGGCGTAGGATATTTTCATGGCGATAGTGTCGGTTTTGATGGGCTCCAGCAGGGCGTCGGTAAAAAAGTTTGAGGTCGGCAAATTCTCCTGGCCGGTTTCGGTCAGTGCTGCAACCTTATCGTGATCGCGGGCGGCCTCCACACAGTAACACAGGGTCTTCTGAAACTCATGCTTTTCGAACTCCGTGATATTGTCGCTGAAATAATCGTCAACTCCAAAGATGTCGACATAATCGACGCCTGGAAAAATATTATAATAATCTTCTTTTCTATTAACGTGCTGACCGGCAGGGGAGAGCGCATACAACACATTATGCACATTGAGCGAGTCGCGCAGGAATCCAACCGTAAATTGCCAGATGCTGTTGTATTGGTCTATGCTGCACTCGCCGGCACCCCACCAGAACCAGCCGCCGGTATGTTCGTGATAAGGTCGGAAGATGATCGGGACATTTTGCCCATTCAGTCCGCGCAGGGACTTCAGGAAAATTGCGATCGTACGTAGTTTTTCTTTATATACCTCGTGATATTTCCCGCCCGGTATCAAGGTGGCGACGATGTTTTCATGATTGACATCGCTGGCATTGAATCCGCGGCCGAGCGGATCGATCTGATGCCAGGAAAAGGTCGTGATACCGCCGCGATTGTAGGCCGAAGTCACGCGGTAACGCACGCGATCGACGTCGATACCCCGGGTAATTTTATTCATATCCTCACTGTAGAGCGCCGGGTAGGAGCCGCAGACATCCTTGACATCGCTGCGATCATCGTCACCGCTCCAGCCGACACCGTAACCCGTGACATCATGCATTCCAAAAATCAGGTAATCCGGGGCCAGTTTCTTCAGGTTGGCGTACAGGTAGCGGGTTTCGCACGTGGCAATACGGTCAATGATTCCGACATCAATCGTATTGACCTGCGTCTCGAAAGTGACGCAGGCGTCATATAGGCTCAAGGTTGCTTTTTCCACCTTTTCCGGCGTCAGGGAGTCGGAACCGATCAGTCCCTGGGCCGCATGAATGGCCGTAAGAAAGGCGGCTTTCGATCCGGATTGAAACCACCCTTCTCCGTCGCCCTCGACGGAATTACTATACAGGGCCATCGCTGCCGTAATGGCCGTTTCCAGCAAACTCACATCGACATAGCTCGTATCAACCTGGTCGCCCGCGCAGAAATCATCCAGGCAAATCGTGCCGGATTTTATTGCGCTTGTGCCGCCATCCAGGTAAAGATACATCCGGTTCATAACCAGCGGCGGCGCGGCCTCCAGTTCGAAAAAGTAGCTGTGCCAGGTATTATCGGCCGGCAACTGCAGCTCCAGCCAGTCATCGCCACTGTTTTCATATTTCGGTTTCAGAACCAGTTCGGTTTTGATATCGGATTTGGCCCGGATCGATATAAAGGCAAACTCCGATATGTCAATCAAGCCTGGCGGTGTAAAATTGATCACATCCCATTCACCACTGGCGACCGTCCGGTGATATGCAATCACCAGCATACTGTCCGTCTCGGCGATCTGGTAGGTAACCTGGTGCGCTGCCGGGACTTCCCAGCCGGTTAAAAGATTATCATTGAAATCTTCCCGCAAACCGGTGACCTGCGCCCATCCGATCAGCAGGGGAAACAACAGGCTTGTCAGGATTCGTTTTGTCGTCAGACCGATATTCAATTTTCGTTCTCCGTACTCGCATTTTTCAGATTGTCATAATAGGTGTGAATCGGCCGGTAATCGGTCCGGATGCTCTGCTGGCTTCGTAATTCCGCAATCAGGTCGCTAACTACCCGCTGTCTTGCTTCCTGGACCAGGATTTCATAAATCGTATCCCGAACTTCCCCCAATTCCAACTGTTTGTAAAGCGAATTCCGGTCGCGTTCGAACCGGTCCCCAATCGCCGCTTCGCTGATTTCGATACTCCGAACCAAGTCCCGGCGCAGTTCCGTTTGCAGCAGGTAATCTTCGTAAATAACAGCCTTCTGCCGAACAGCCGGATATTTGCGTTCCAGCTTCATTTGCCGGGCTTCATCGGTCAGGACCCGGTCGCGGATCACGAAATCCAAAGCCGTTTTGAATCCCTGCCGGACAGCCGCAAAGGGAACATAATTCAGCTGATAAATAAATTCCCCGACCGTCAGCGGTTTCCCATCGATGATAACCAGCGTTGCGTTGCGATAATCCCAGAACTTATTTTCCAGCGCACGGGTTTCCGCGGGGGTCAGTTGCGCTTCCAGCATCTGATCATACGGGGATGGATTGCGGCTGAACGGGGACATGAACTTCTGCGAAAGTATCCGTAGAATGTCGGTGCGGACTTGCAGGTGCTTAGCGGTCATCATCGCGGTGATATAATCCGCCGCGAGTTTATCGCCGATTTTCTTTTCCAGCATAAATTTCACTTTGCGGCGGCGCTGGTCGAATTCCGTTTCGGAGACGAGCGGATCGATACGGTAATCCACAACCTTGACGATATGAAATCCGAACGATGACGACACCGGCGCTGAAATCGCATCGACTTTCAGGCGAAACGCCGCCAGGCCCATTTCGTATTCCAGCTGGTCCCAGTAAACCCAGCCCAGGTCGCCTCCATTGCAGGCCAGCAAACTATCCGCGATAACTTCCGCTGCCAGCGCATCCCAGGATTCGCCGTCCAATAATCGCTGATAATATTGATCAGCCTCTTCTTCGGTTTTAAAGAAGAAGTGGCGAAGATGCCGCTGTTGAGTAATATACGAATATACTTCTCTCAATTTTTCTTCATCAACCCGGATTTGCGGTTGAATAATTTCCTGGTAATGAGCATCCCGCAGACATTTATCGCGATAAGCATCGACTCTGTAGCGGAATTTATCATCGTTCTGCAAGCCGCGCGCGCGCGCCGCAGCTGCAATCAGACGCTGGTTGATCATCTCATTCAGGAAATTTTCACGTAACTCCGCCGAATCCAGGACATGCGGCTTTTTCAGCAGGTCAAGGTAGCCGATTTTGAATTCTCCGAGCAAGATCTTTTGTTTGCCGAAGCGGGCGACAACGGCGTCGGAAGGCGGTCCGCAATGCCAACCAAGACAAACAACCAGACATAGAAGTAAAAGTGAATGCACAGGTCTGTTTTGGCAAATCGAGAACACAATGCAATTCCTATTTGATAATAATCATACGTCCGACTTTTTCACCCAGGCCCGGTGCTTCGATGTGGTAGATGTAGACACCATAGGCCAGTTCCATGTTGTCCCTGGTGAGCAGGTCCCAGACTTCAGCACCGTTCGTCATCGTAGATTTATGATCCAGTTTACGCACCAAAGTGCCGTCGGTGGCAAATATCCGGATCGTGCATTCCATCGGCAGATTGATGAAATGGATCTGGCGCGGCCCGCGTCCGCTGGTATACGGATTGGAGGGTTCCCAAGAGGCCGTCACGACATAGGGATTGGGCACCACGCGAATATCGTCCAGATTGCGCCTGGCTGCCACCTCGTCGATTTTCTGGCCTTTGGATGTAAACCGCAATTTCGAATTGTGATTAAACGAAAAATCGGGATAGAGACTCAGGGTATCACCAGCTCCCAGCGTACGCCCGAACCAGTTAACGAAGCTGGTGTCTTCCACCTCGTTATTCAGGACGTTCATCGTGATCACCGAAGTATTATCCGGCAGTTTCTCGAAAAAGATGATCCGGTCCTTGGCCGAAAAATGGCCCCGCGGGACGATGTTGGCATCGACGGTGGCATCGACAAACCCGAAGGAAACCTCTTCCCCGCTCTGCTGATCGAATATTTTGAAATTCACGTCCGCCGAGGCGACCGGAATCGGCGTTCCGGTGGTTGCCAGGATGGGGTACACGGCTTCCGATTTACCGACGATTTCATCATAAAACACGATCCGGTACTGGCGCGGATAATCGATCCCGGGCTTGAATCCGCCCAGTTTGAAAGTTGAAAAAATCAAATTGTACGCCGTTGCATAATCGATATTGCTGCTCCAGCGAATCCCGTTATAGATGTTTTGCTCCGGGATATGGATGATTCCCGGCGGCGGATTGTACACGATATACTCGATTCCGTTCACGATCCTGGTCAGGGTGTAGGGATTCCCGTCATTATCGTTATACAGGTTCCTGACCATAGTCCATCGATCCTGCGTGTAGCGGTACTCAAAGAACCAGACGCTATCGAGCACTTCGGAGCGGGTGAGGTCTTCAACCACAAAGCCGGTCGTGAGCGTCGGCAGCAGTTCATCGCGGTCCTGCCCGTCGATCAGTGAATCGCAATCATTATCGCGTTTGTCCATGCTTTGATCGAGGAAACGGATCTCAAACTCGTGGCCGTCATAAATCGAATCAGGCTCGATAAAACTTACGTAAACCGCGCCGGTCGTAATACCGGTCCCGACAAATTCCGGCTGCGCGTCGAAGCCGGGCGGGCAGTAGCCCAGGGAAGGCGCCTGGGGCACGACGGTCACGACATTCTCGCCGGTCTTGACGTTTCCAGCGGCGTCGATGGCAACGTATTTGTTGGTTTCGGACGGCGAAATATTCTTTTCGAGTTCGCCTTTGTCATACGCGGTAACGGCATAATAGTAGCGTTTGCCGTTGACCAGCGGCGTATCGACATAGGTGTGGACCAGGCCCGTCTCGCTGCCCAGATTGAACTGCACGCCGGTTCCGAAAGTGTTCGGAAAAAAACCGAAAACGCTGTCGACTTTGTCATAAATGGCAATGGGTACCGTAAAGCGGTCGTAGCCGTAGCCGTCGGTGATCGTTCCGGCGTCGGAAAATCCCGGATCGGTAGCCCGGTAAATCTTGTAGCCTTCAAAATCAAATTCTTTCAGATAGCGGTCGAAACTCAATTCGGCGCTTTCATCCCAGTACAGGGTGACCTTCTTGTCCCCGGCCACAGCCCGGACATTCGGTTTGTCGGGCGCAACCGCAAAGTTATAATTCGAATTGTAAATCTTCTGGACGATCTGCTTGTTACGCACGATATCCGTTTCGTCCCAGCCGTAGATCAGAGCCACCGAGAAAAACTCGCTCTGCCGCGCTAACAGGGGAAAGTAACCGCAGGAGAAAACGTAGTCCGCATCGACGTTGACCAGCCGGGCATCGAAGAAACCGGGTTTGGATACGTCCCACATATCCGCGTCATTGCTGTAGGTCAGGGTGCCGTAGATATAAAAGATAAAACTGGTCAAGCCGATCTGATCGGATTCGTCGACATCGGTTTTATCGATATTCGTCTCACCGGGGAGATCGCCGTAACCCGGCGTAAAAATTCCATCGCCTTCGCCGGTGTCGCCCGTGCCGGGCTTACCGTCCAGACCGGTATCGTCGATGTTGGCATCCCAGTCGTCGTCATTGTCGATACCATCGTCGCGGCGCTCGTCGATCATGGCATTGGCCAGGCCGTTGCCGCTGAAATAATCGACGGCCAGATATTCCCGGTTGTTGTAATACGGATCGCGGATATAGAGATAGTAGTACTCTTCCGATTCGGTCAATTGGGCGCCGTCGGATTCATCGATGATACCGTTCAGGTTGTCGTCGATACCGTTGCGTGGAATCTCGGCCAGTGGCCTGCCCGGCAGTTTTTCATAGGTGATCCCGTTGACCGTGAACCGCACTCCGTCGGCCGGCATCGCGGACAATTCCCGCTCGTAGTTATAATAATTGATCCGTACGATGGGAGCACCGACGCTATAGGTCGCATAGAAATCGTCCGTGGTGATCACTTTGCCGCCGCCCGGCGCATCGATGCCGTCGCCGTCGTTATCGATGCCGTCCACCGCATTGCCCGGGCTTTCGAGAAAGGCGAATCCGACCCAGGGCACGGGTGAATAACCGCCGGCCCCGACATTATCCCAGTCGTAATTCACGGTCAGGTTCGTCTCGCGGTAAAATGTGGCGCAATCGTCATTATGATCGCTGGATGAGCTGAAAAGGCTGGAGCCCATCCCGGCCCCGACATTCAGTCCGAAAACCGTTTTGGAGAGGTTCAGTTCACCGATATTTTCGATATCATATATCCAGAAAATGCAGTCTTCGGCATCCGGATTTGACCATTGTAACCCGCGAATCGCCTGCCGCAAGCCCAGGCCGCCGCGGTTCGGCTCCGCGGCAATGGGCCGGGGCATTTTATGGCCTGAAATTTTCTTTTTGAATTGGTAATCATCCAGTACATAATAGCTTTCCTGGTCGGCGTTGCGCTGATCCTTCCCGAAGTAGCCGTTCCAGTGTCCCGACCAGCCCGGATCGTAACCGTCACCCGTTTTATCCGGCCAGAGGACCGGCCAGGTAAAGGCTTCGTGGCTCATCGCCACAGCGTTATGCGGATTGATTTCTCTCTGGGTCAGGTTCAAATAGCCGGGAAGCGGTTCGAATCCCAGAAAGTTACCCAGGGAATCATGCGGGAAGCGGTCCGGATTCCAGCCCTGGCACATCGAAATGGGTGTGATATTGACGTAAGTCGAATCGCCGGTCGAATCGATTCCGGCGAAGACGCGCAATTCCGTGCCGACGTAACTGGTGGCATTGCCCATCTGAATCATGCCGCTGTTGATCGGCCATTCCCCGGCATAGATCTGACTCTGATCGCCATACAGACTCCCCATCATGCCGTGGTTGTAAAAGGTCATCCGGATCAGGTTGCCGGAATGAACGTTGCGGGCGCGGTGCTGAGCGTCGCCATGCGTCATCTGGGCAAATAGTGAGGTCTGTATCATCAGACAGAATAGCAGCAGAGATTTTATTTTCATTGCTTCGCTAAACTCCCAACATTAGAATGATAATATCAAAGAAAACTTGTTGAGGCGGTCCAGGTGCCCGAAATCCACGGCGGCATAATCAACCCGGAAATTGAAACTCTTTACATCCAGATGCAAACCGAAGCCAAAAGTCAGTCCTCCTTCACTATTCTCCAGGTACAATTGCCGGTAGCCGGCGCGCAAGGCAATCAAATTGCGATACTGATATTCGGCGCCCACATTCAGATATTCATAGTTATCGCTGGGATGAACGGCATCCACGGAGATGATGAAATCAGTATTCCGGATATTCAGAAAATCTCGGGTCAGATTCGATGAGACGCCGACCCGGAACAGGATGGGCAGACTGTAGGCATCGGACGCCAGGTAGCCGTTTATGTTGGCATTGTTGCCGTCGCTCCGTTCGTCGATATCGTGCTGGATCAGCAGGTCTCGTCCCTTAAGTTGCAGATTCGTACCGAAATTCGATATCGACATACCGATCATGATATTCTTAAAAAAGGTACGGTACAAAACACCGACATCCAGGGCGTAGCCGGACGCGCTGCAATGCCAGAGTTTTTCCTGGATATATTTGGCAGTCCCGCCGATAGCAAAGCGATCGGTCAGGTTGCGGGCATAGCTGACCCCGGCGGTCATCGAGGAAGCCGTAACCATCTCGCCGGTGCCGTCGGGTTCCTGGACCGTCGTGCGCTCGATATCGGGCATCCCTAAAAAACAAACGTGAACGCCGACGGTGCCAATGGCAGGGATGGCGGTCGCAATCGCGCCGTAATCGAAGCTGAGATCGGCGATATAATCGTAATGATTGAGCAGAATCTGCGTATTCCGGAAAGTGGCCAGGCCGGCCGGATTCCAGAAAATAGCCGTGATGTCGTCCGCCTGGGTCGTAAACGCTTCTCCCATCCCGAGAGCGCGTCCGCCGACACCGATTTTCAGAAAACTCGCGGCCGAAGTACCGACCTTGGAAACGGTCTGGGCTTGAAGCGGACGGAACGCTAAACCGGTCAACAGAGCAAGCAGCAATCCGAGCAGGGCAGCCCGTTGCCTCAGTTTTAGTAAACGATCATCGGGGTACATCGGCAGTTCTCCCAAAAAGTTCATAATCCGATCCGCAGCCCGAACTGGATAAAGCGCGGCGGGCTGTAATAATTCGGATTATTGTAGTAATCATCCACATTGGATATTTCCAGAAACCGGTCTTTCTGCGTAATTCCCTGCATGGTATAATCGGCCAGACCGGTATCAGAATAGACGTTATTCGCATTGCGCCGGTCGAAGAGATTGCGAATATTCAGAAAGGCCGAAACGCGGGTTGTTCCGATGTTAATGGTCCGTGAAATACGCAGGTCCACGTTGCTGGTCCAGGGCTTGCGGGCGCTGTTTTCGGTCAATCCGATGAAAGTACCCGAACCCGACACTTCGCCCCGGGCAAACTCAGGTGTATATGGAAAGCCCGAATTGGCGCTGCCCGTCATGGTCAGCGACCATTGCTTAACGGTATAATTCAGGACAGCGCTAATCGAATGGCGCTGGTCCCAGTTCAGATTAATAAAAGTCAGGCGCGGCGCCCGGTCGGCCTGCGAATCGTTATAGGCGTCTTTGGGATCGGACGAGGTCCCCTGGGCCGTCATATACGTATAATCCAGGTTGAGCATAAGATGCCCGAAATTGGCTTTTCCCGAGAGGGTTATGCCCTTCGCGGCGGCGTGATCCTTATTCTCATAGCGGTAATAGGTGATACCCCGGTAAGTGTCAATCGGCGTACCGGTACCGATCCAGTCGCGAATGTCCCGGTAAAAACCGGTGATGTGCAGGTAAATGTTCTGACGCAATTGCTGCTGCAGGCCGAGTTCGTACATCACCGTCCGCTCGGCATTCAGATCGGCATTGCCCACCAGGTTCTCCGCACCGGCGCCTTCAATCCAGAAATTCGGATTGTCGTATAAAAATCGGAATTCGGGATTCTGGAAAAAATGACCGTAAGAGAAGTGAATAACGCCCCGTTCGGTGATCGGGAAAGAGAGTCCGAAGCGCGGGCTGACCTGGTATTTCGACGAGGCGTTCGCGTACCAGAATTCCTCGCGTTCGGCCACGCTGTAGTCGACCAGATCGCTGTCCGGCGTGGTTTGGCTGTAATTTTTATAGATATGCTCCAGCTTGAACGGATCGTAGATTTGCGGGTCCTTGGGATCGATCAAAATCCGCCCGCCGGAATCGAAATAATCGAAACGCACACCGAAATTAATAATCAACTCTTCAAATTCGATCTTGTCCTGGACATAGGCGGCCATTTCGCGCGGCGAGGCCTTGTATTTTACATGGTAAGGTGAATTATCGCCGGGTACATAGGGACGGTAATCGTTGCTCGAAAACTGAATCTCAAACTGGTCGTAGAAGAGCTCGTGGCGGGTAACATTGCCTCCCCATTTCATCAAATGGCGCTTCGTAAGCTGGCTGGTCATATCCAGTTTATACGATTGAAATTTGACATCGGTGATGCCATAACTAACCGGGTTGCCCCAGTAGCGGAAATCGTAGGAATTGGACCACATCGAGATGTCTTCCTGATTCTCATACCCGAAAACATAGAGCTCAAAATCGCTGGATTCCGTCGGCATATAGCGATAGTCTTCGGGATCTTTGTAGCGGTAATTGGCGTGGTCCTTATTGTACAGACTCACCTTGAAATCGTAAAAGGTTCTAGGCGACAGGGAATGCTTTAAGGAAAAGATATGCGTCCAGGCATCGGTTGTGTATTGGCGCTGGGCATCGGGAACGTATTTATAATTGTGTGTGTAGCCGTATTGCCCTGAATCATGGTTGTAATATAGTCCGTAACTCAGGTTGATGGCGTTGGTCAGTCGATAGTTTAACTTGGAATTGGTCGAATAACCTTCATAGGATCTCATCGCGACCAGGCGGTTATCGACGGCTTGAAAGGTGTTGAGCGTATCCGAAACCGGGGACTGGAAACCCCACGGCATAAAATACCTCGCCCCGTAAATATAGCCGGGATTGTAGTTATAGCGGCCGGAAGTGTAGTAGGTCAGCCGGGCGTTCGTAAACGGGACTGGTCCGGAGACATTTAATTGGGCATCTTTCGCCTGAAGCGGATTAAAATTGCTGAGATACGATTTGCGAGTTAAATAAGATTTTTCCGCGATATATCCGGCATCCGGAAGGCCCTCCGAATTGGGAAATTCATAATTCAGGTTATCATCGGCCCCGGTGGCATAGCGGACCACGGCATTGGCCCATTCGGGATTATCCATGACGTAATAAACATCGGCGTCTCGGCTGTAGTAATCGCCGCAATAGCCGGTCAGGTTCAGTTTGAATTGATCGCTGCCCTGCTTGGTCACGATGTTGACCACCCCGGAGAGGGCCTGGCCGTACTCGGCGTTGAAAGTTCCCGTGATGGTCTTCAGCTCATCGATGGATTGGTCGTCGATGCTGATGCCGGAGCTGCGGTTGAGCGGATCGAGAATCTGGACACCATCAACCATATAGGTGATTTCCGTCGAACGGCCGCCGCGGATGTGCAGGTTTCCAGAGGCATCCAGGGTCACCCCGGCCTGCAGGGAAAGCAGGTCGCGCACGGAGCGGACCGGCATTTCATCGATCTGGTCGGCACCAATGCTGACCTGCGAAGAGGTCAGATCTTTCTGGATTTCACGCCGCTCCCCGGTGACGACGACGGCCTCTCCGGCCTCGATGATAGTGGATGACAGCTCCCGGTCGATGCGCGTGGTCAAATCCGAAGAAACGCGAACGTCCGGAACGATAATCGACTGATAGCCCATGTAGCTGAATTTCACGGAATACATTCCCGGCGGAATATTGATGATATAATATTCCCCGCTCAGATCGGACGCCGCACCCTGCTGAAGGGCGGCTGATAACGGCAGCATCCGCCCATCGGCCATCCTTTCAATCAAAATGACATTCGCCGCGATCAGGGCCTGGCCGGTCGCGGAATCGGTAATGCGTCCGGCAATTTTACCGGTTGTCCCGCCGTTCGATATGGCCGTGGACAGCAGGGCAATGCAAAAAAGGCCGTATAGCCGCCGACAATTCATGCTCCCTCCGAACGGGCAATCCCAAGATTGAAAACCCGGGATTTATCAATAGAAGAATTAAAATATTTTCTGCTTAAGAGTACAGGATAAAATAACAAACTGATCCTGTTTGAAATATCAAAAAGCAACGCAAGAATGGATCAAAAACGGAGCGATCTCTGTTCGAAACCGCTCCGTTTTCAAAGGGAGAATTACTTCAGGAAAATCATTTTCTGGGTACGCGTATATTCAAGTGTCGTAAATCGGCAAAAGTAGATACCGCTGGTAACCTGGGCGCCCTGGTTATTGCGGCCATTCCATTGGACAAAATAGGTACCGGCATCCTTCTTTTCCCTGACCAGCGTCCGAACCTCATTGCCAAGCAGATCGTACACCGCCATGGAAATATCAGTTGCCTTGGGCAATTCAAATTGGATAGTAGTCACCGGATTAAAGGGATTGGGATAGTTGGGATAGAGCCGGAACTGTTTGGGTAAATCGGATTCTTCAATCGCCAAAATCGACGGATCCACCAACACCTCCAGGTAGCCCCAGCAACTCGGTCTCAACCAGTTTTCGCTATTGCTATTACTGCCCCATTGAGCAATCAGTGACCGGGTCTCGTCGTTGTCAGTCGGATCCAGATCCGTCCCGTCGATTCTGAGAGGCAGCATCACGCCATCGGCAATGTCGATATTGCCGCCCTGAGCCAGGGAATCCAGCGCAATACGGGCTTCAATGATATAGCCGTCACCCGAAAATTTTTGGTAATGCGTGCTTTGAAGTCCCGGAAAAGCGTGCACGGCGGTCGCGCTCTGCACCTCTCCCCAAGCGCAGAAACTAATCCGGTAATCGCCGGTTCCTTCGGTCATCACATCCCGGTAACCGTGCAGTTGATGCAACGGATTGACATCATAGATGCCCATATAGAATTCCAAGGCGTCGCCCATCCAGGCCTGGCCGCCGATGATAGCCTCGTTCCCGGAAGCATTCAGATCATTATCGGTCACATCCGTGGAGATATAGAGATAATCGTCATCAACCACAAAAGTAGTCTTGAAACTCATATCGGTGGATGCCGGCGTCCAGCCGGCAGTATCCGTTCCCCCGGCCACTTCGGCGGTGATTAAATAGGCTTTGTGCATATCCAGAAATTCCGTATCCAAGCCGTCCAACACGAAGGATTGGGCAAACCACGGATCGTACAACGCTTTGGCCGTAGCCGAAGTCGTAATCGTAACAGGTCCGACTTTGCAGTCATTATTCAGATCGCTGAGGGTACCGTCGGCACCCATTGCAATCACGGCGAAATAATAGGTATTTTCTTCCGCCGTACGGCTATAGGGCCGGTAATTCCAGTATTCCGTTCCATGGGGAATTTCACGCGCGATCCGGGTGACACCGGCTGCATCCAGATCGGTGATTTCGGACAGGCTCACGTAGACCCGGTATGTTTCGGAACCGATTGTATTATCCACCCAGACGATATGGACATAATCGAAGGGAATCCCAACATCGCTGTAGGTCTCGACCGCTCCAATCGAAATCGGTGATACCAAAACGCCTTCGGGTTCTTCGACTCCCACCAGAGTAACGTTATCGAAATAAACGTCACCTTGCCAGGTGGTATTGCTCGAATGCTGCAGCTGAATACCAAAGGAACTCGTCCCATACGGATTAAACGTGCCATTCAAGATATACTGCAAAACATCCAAAGAAAAGGTGTTCCACGCACCGGGAACGACTGTTATTGAATCGCTAAGAGGATATTTCGTTTCGTTCCAGGTCCAGCCCACCTTGTCGCGCAGAACCAGGCCCAGTGTCCCGTCGGAGACCGGAAAGTCAGCCGGAATCCAAACGTCGACCCGGATAGCCGTGGCGCCGGTATCGACCACGGTACCCGTATCGGCCCAGAAAAGATTGAAACTGCCGTTACCGATGTATCCTTTCGCGCTGCGGCTGAAATCCCAGCTGCCGCTCAAGACGCCTTCGGACACACTGGTCGGATCGGCAATACGTGCGACTCCCGTGCAGGCTTCGAAACCTGCCGTTGTGCTTTTCGCATAACCCTGGACACCGGCCGCCTCTTTTTCGAAAGCTGCCACGACATATTTGGGAGTTTCATCAATCGGTTCTTCCGGTGCTTCCACACCTATCAATGTCACATTATCGAAAAGAATGCTGCCAGTCCAGGTATTATTGCTGGAATGAGAGATCTGTACTCCAAAATCAACGGTATAGTAAGGGAAAAATTTGTTTTCCAGACCGAAATAATAGAGTACATCTATCTCCAAGGTATTCCACTGTCCGGCAACCAGATTGGATCCATCGACCGTAAACTTACTCTCATACCATTTCCAGTTTTTATGATCACGCAGAACAAGTCCGAAAGATTCCCCGGAAACCGGAAAATCGCCGGGAATAAAAATATCTATGGAAACAGCCGTGGCCCCGGTATCAAGAGGACCGCCGGCGGCATACCCGGTGGAATCCCAGAGCAGATCAAAGGTCGAATTGTATGCCCAGCCTTTGGTTGCCAGACTGAAATTCCAATCGGTACCGAGCACACCGACTGTTTCAGAAGTCGGATCGGCTATCCGGGCTACATTGGTAAGCGCTGCATATCCGGCTGAAGTACTGGCTTTAAAGCCAACCGTTCCTTCGGCTTCATCTTCAAAATCAGCGATGACATATCTGGGTCTTTCATCAGGAACCTCAACACCTAAAAACGAAATATTATCAATGTAGATCGTGCCGGTATAAAGCGTGTCAGCACCTGACAAACCGTAGGATTGCACCTCAAGCCCCACCGTCTGCAAATCACCTTCCGCTACATCGAAAGAACTGCTCTTAAGGTGGGCTGCTTCCAGATCGTATTGCAGTGGATACCAAACTTCTTTGGGTATAGCACTGGCATAATACAGATAATTCGAATACGCGGTCGTCCAGTTATTATCCTTAAAATAAAACTTGAAATAGACGTTATTGGGTAAGTCTGCCGGACACCAGACATAAACAGTTGCCATATGGGCATCACTTGCGCCAATCTTTGTATTCTTATATACATTCCCTTTTTTATTGGCTGTCAAATCTGCATTTAGGGTGGCTGCCAGAGCACCACTACTTGCAGCGGCTGGATCTGCGGCGTGCACCAGAGATGTAAAAAAATCGTAAGCTAATATAAACCCACTATCATCGCTTTCGAAATCAAACAGCACTGTCGGATTAACGCCTAAAAGAGTAACATTATCGATATAAGCAGTGCCGGTCCAGGAAGCATCCGCATCGTGTTCATAACTGGAGATAAATTGAATTCCAAGAGTTTGTAGAGCACCTTCGGCCACATCGAAGGAGCTACTCTTAATATTTGCAGCCTCCAGGTTCAATTGCAATGGAAACCAGACTTCTTTGGGAATAGCACTGACCCAGAATTGAGCATCGGTGTAAGTCCAATTTTTATCCTGAGCAAAATACTTGATGTAAGTGGAATCCGGTATACCGCTTGGCAACCAAACATAAAAAGTTATTACACGAGCATCTCCGGGATCAAAAGCTGCGACATAGGCATTTCCCTTCTTTCCGGTCGATGCATTAAAATCCATGGTGACTGCCAGGGCCCCGCCGCTTAAGCCGGAAGGATCGCTGGCTTGTGCTACCGAAGTAATCAAATCATAATTTGGATCGGACTTTAGTGTAAATCCGCCATTATCCGTTTCAAAATCAAAAATCACCTGAGCAAACAGACCCCCGCTCAAGGCAACGGTGCATACGCAAAAAAATACAATAGCCCTCTTCATTTCAGTCCTCCTCTCGTGTGATATTGTTCATCTTATCGTGTATTTTGATATCTGATGTTCACTATGTTCCATCCGGTTGGGAGAGATTTTTAACCGATTTTCGTTCGACCAGTCTCACCGGAATCATAGTCGTCACCGGAGAATTCAATTCGTTATTAATAATTCTCAATAGCATCCGGACGGCGATGGATCCCATCTCCTCCTTATAAACCCGGATGGTGGTCAAAGACGGCGTGGCGCTTTTCGCCCACGAAATATCATCGAATCCGATGATGCTGATATCATCGGGAAGCGTCAGATTACAGTCCTTAATCGCCTGATAGGCGTACATGACGTTGAGATCATTGGTGATAAAAATGGCTGTTGGGCGTTTCTTTAATTGCACCAGATCCCTGACCTGCTCATACCCCTGTTCCAGCCCGCCTATCCGTATGTAGCGTTCATCCATTTTCAGACGATAATGATCCATGGCGCGTCGAAATCCGAGATATCGCAGACGAAAGCTCTCGCGATCAATATCAGGGGATATAAAGGCGATTTTCTTATGTCCATTATGGATCAAATACTGGGTTGCCAGAAAAGCGCCGCGTTCATTATCAATGATCACCTGGCTGCACCTGTCCGAATTCACACCGGGATCCACATGCACCATCGGAATCATGTCATCCGACAGCTGCTGGATCAGTCGATCATGCAGAGCACTGAACAGGATGATGCCGTCTACGTTATGCTCTTTAAGCATTTTCGGATACTCGCCGTCATATTTTTCAGGTAACATGTGCAAGACCAGATTATAGTCGTTGATTGCCAATTCGGCTTCTATTCCCTCCAGCACCCGGGAGTAGAACGGATTCAATGACAGAGGTCTGCTTTCCCGGGAAAAAATCACGCCAATATTTTCGGTTTTTTTATTTTTCAATCCTTTGCCGAATGCGTTGGGAGTGTAATCCAATTCTTCAACGATTTTGAGGATCCGCGCGCGCGTCGAGGCGCTGATATCATCTCTGCCATTGATCGCTTTCGATACGGTCGACAGGGAACATTCGGCGGCTTGGGCTATATCTTTAATTGTAATCATTTGAGAACTCCATAAAACCATGAATATTCACAACAGACTTCCAATTCAAGGTCGATTACCATCACCATTCGACAGACTGCTTTCCCGAATTATCAGATCGACGGATAAGACCCTCGTTTGGGGGGCCATCCCGGGATTATTGATCAATTCATTCAGCAATTTGAAGGCCGCTTTCCCGATTTCCATTTTAGGAACACTGAGGGTGGATAATTTCGGTTTGTTGTACATCGCAAGCGATATATCATCAAACCCGATTATCGCTATTTCATCCGGGATTTTGCGATTCAACTTCTGGATACCTTCGATGACGCCCAGCGCCGTGTGATCCGTGCAGGCGAAGATGGCGTCGATTTCGGGATAGGCTTCCAAAAGATAGGCCGCACCGGCCTCCCCGACGGATCGGGATGTCTCTATATTTTTACGATAACTGTACTTTTCAATCCTGGATATCTCGAAATTGTGAATCTCAAGGGCCTCGCGGTAGCCCCGGTATCTCTCTTTTATGGAGGGGTGAAAATAGGATCCCCCCACAAAAGCGATATTTTTCCGGCCTGACAGAACAAGGTTTTCGACTGCCCGAAAAGCCCCGTTGTAGTTGTCGATCTTGATATAATTATAATTTTTGCCAGGCACCTCATAGTCGATCAGCACGAAGGGTATCTTCTGATGATCCAGGTATTCGATCAATGTCATCGGCACCCGGCCCACCAGAACGACTCCGTCAACGTCATTATACTTAAGGAACCTTGGCAAATCTGTTTTCGGATTGAACTTCTCCTTGACCGTCGTCAACAGTATATAGTAATCGTTCACACGGGCGGCACATTCCATCCCGAGAAAAACCTGGCTATAGAACATTTCCACTTCGGAAAAATATTCTTCCCAGATGATGTATCCGACATTTCCGGTCATCTGGGTTGCCAGTTTGCGCGCCGAATGCAGCGGCCGGTAGTTTAAGTCCCGGATAATTGTCTCAACCTGCTGCCGGGTAGAATGAGCGACCCGACCCTTATTGTTTAAAATCAAGGAAACCGTCGAGATGGAAACACCGGCTTTTTCCGCAATGTCTTTAATGGTTGTCGCCATAAATCCTTCCCCAATAATCGAAACGTTTTAATCTATTTTATTAAAATATATTTGTCAAGCCTTTTTGTCGCTACCATTATAAAATAATCGCCTCTCCCAATTCACCCGTTTATACATATCTATTAATAGATGCTTTTTATATCGATCTAATCAGCTCAACAAAACATCGTTTATAAAACCCTGGCGCCAAACGGCCCCTATGCAATATTACGTCGTAAACATGATAAAACGTTTTTATTATTTACCGAAATTTAAATCTGACATCGAGCGGGTCCAGCCTGCGCGTCTCAAGAATAAATCATTCGCTAAATACATTTTTTTCATTATATTCCAGCCCTGATTTTTGATGAAAGGACTTTATTAGCTTACCAATACCGCCGAATGTGTTGACTTTCTGCATGGACTCCCTCTGTAGTCACGATCATGTTTGGCTCAAACGAAGGAGTTATTATGCAGATAAAAAAGGACGCAGTCGTATCCATGCATTATACGCTCACCCTCGATTCGGGTGAGATTATCGATTCATCCGAAGGCAGCGAACCGCTCAGCTTCCTCTGCGGGCATTCACAGATTATACCGGGCCTCGAAAACGAGTTGATCGATATGAAAATCGGCGACAAAAAATCCGTAACGATCCAGCCTGAGGACGGCTACGGATCGGTGAACGAGCAGTTGTATCAGGTAATCGCCCGTGACGAGATGCCGCCTGATGTCGAGGTAAAAAAGGGATTGGTACTGACCGGGCAAAATGACGATGGACGGCAGTTTGAGGTCGTGGTAAAATCATACACCGATACAGAGGTCGTGCTTGACCTAAACCATCCGCTGGCCGGCGAAGTTCTGCACTTCGAAACCGAAATCGTGGACATCCGCCTGGCCGAACCTGAAGAGCTGGATCACGGCCACGCTCATTAGAGATACCGCCGGAGATTATTCCTCCGATTGCTGCAACCGGAATACCCCGCCAGTCGCGCATTGCTTTCGGATTTATCGATTTCTTCGATTTCAACAGATTTTGAATCGCTCCGCAAGGCAATTAAGTTTTAATCCAGGAAAAATTGCTCCGAACATGTTTCCGGGGAAGATCAACTATGGAACCGCGAATCGAAAATTGTCCCTGCCGTAAAAAGAAATGCAACCGCTACGGATATTGCGAGGCCTGCCGCGCACACCACTACGCCAAGGGCGGACTACCCTACTGCGAACGCAAGCCGAAGAAACGCAAATCGAAATAAATCCGATTCAAGCTACGTCCCGGTATTAACCAGGTCTAAGTGTGGCAAATGATTCAAAAACATGAATTCTGCGATCGTAATCGCAAAATTCATATAAATATTGCGATTTGAATCGCAAATGTTTATATTTTCGCATGATCTCACGTATTCTCGAATCAAAAATTTCCGAACAGATTTTTAAGGGCAAAGCAATCCTGATATTGGGCGCAAGGCAGGTAGGAAAAACCACCCTGGTCAACCGAATCGTGCAAAAGACTGAAGTTCCCACACTCTATTTAAACGGCGATGAAGTAGACGTACGCGGTCTTTTATCCAACACTACCAGCACTCAACTGAAAACCCTAATCGGCAAGAATCAACTGCTGATTATCGATGAAGCCCAGCGGATTGCCAACATTGGTATAACACTGAAACTTATCGTTGACAACCTACCCGACGTGCAGGTCATTGCGACCGGTTCATCGTCACTGGAATTGGCAAATCAAATCCGCGAACCATTGACAGGCCGGAAATTCGAATACTTCCTGTTTCCGCTATCCTATGGGGAAATGGCAAATTATACAAGTCCGCTGGAGGAAAGGCGTCTGCTGGAACACCGGCTGATTTACGGTTATTACCCGGAGGTGGTGACCCATGCCGGCGACGAAAAACAGATCCTTCAGTTACTAGCGAGCAGTTACCTGTATAAGGACATTTTCTCCTTGGAGAAGGTGAAGAAACCTGTGATTCTGGAAAAACTGGTCCAGGCCCTGGCCCTGCAAATCGGCCAGGAGGTTTCCTACCGCGAAGTGGGGCAGTTGATCGGCGCCGATAACGAAACGGTCGAAAAGTATGTCGATCTGCTGGAGAAGGCCTTTATCGTTTTTCGACTCTCGGCCCTGAGCCGGAATCTCAGAAACGAACTGAAAAAGAGCCGCAAAATCTATTTCTGCGACAACGGCATCCGGAATGCCGTCATCAAGAATTTCAGCCCGATTGCGCTACGCCAGGATGTTGGAGCACTCTGGAAGAATTTTCTCATTTCGGAACGCATCAAAGCCAATCACTATAACAACCGCTGGGTAAACCAATATTTCTGGCGAACTCACGCTCAGCAGGAAATCGATTACATCGAAGAATACGACGGCATACTACACGCTTTTGAATTTAAGTGGAATCCGACCCGCAACACTCGCATCCCTAAAACGTTTTTGAACGCCTATCCGGGGAGCGAAACGGCGATTGTTACTAAAGATCATTTTTATGATTTTATTGTGTAATTGGCGATATCCGATTTATGAAGGATTATTTTCTACAAGAATTCTTTAAGATATGATAAATAGAAACAACACAATAGAATCTACTAACACAGAAAAGGCAGTAGATTTTATCATTAATAATTGTCTTTCAATAGGTCAGTTTAATGGTTCCAATGAAGTTAAATTCTTCATTGAACAAGTTGCACTTGATATGGATTTAACAGAACCAAATTCGATTTTTCCCGATAGATATAAAGAGCACGTAGCATATGCAATAAGGGAAATATCTAAGAGCGATTTTCTTGAATCACAATCAGTTATTTCATCCGTTTTCCTATTAACCAGATTCGAATATTTCTTCAGAATTTTATCAGGGAAACTGAAATCAGATGGTTCCTGGATTAGCGAAAACGCAAAAACCCATTCATCTGTATTGCTCAATGAAAAAAAGTTGAAAAATAAGATCAATAATCTTTCAATACCGTATAAAATTATCGCCGCCGATCCCCATAACGATATTGGTAGAATATTTCGAGAGATTGATAATATTCTATTTCCTTCTCCTATCACCACATGTTTTTATCATTTAAAAACAATAGGTAGTAAAACGTATAGAGAGAAGATAAAAATCAATAGCATTGGAGATAGAATAGAGGTTGCAAGAAACGACGTTTCTCATGGTCGGTTAGCAGATATCTGAAGTGAGGGTATTTTTTATTCTTTGCTGATCTCAATAATATTTTACAATCAGCCAGAGCATTTTCACTATAAAACGTGACTTTAGACCGTTAAATCTATTGATCTTGGCGAATTCTTGCTTTTATTTATGCCTCTTCTCCAGCACCGTCATAATCTCGTCCAGCGAGATATTTTTTTCGGCCAGTAAAACCAGCAGGTGATAGAGCAGATCGGCGACCTCCTCCTGCAGGCGTGGGATGTCATTCGCCACGGCATCGATTACGACTTCGGTGGCCTCTTCGCCGACTTTCTGGGCGATTTTTTTGGTCCCCTTTTCGAACAGTTTACAGGTATAGGATTCCGGAGTGGGATTGGCTTTCCGGTCGGCGATGACACTTTCGAGTTCCCACAGAAACGGCTTGGGGGCCGCATTGATTTCTTCGAAACAGGTATCACTGCCGGTGTGACAGGTCGGCCCGGTGGGTTCCGCTTTAATCAGCAGCGTATCGCCGTCGCAATCGACCCGAATTTCCTTTACAAGCAGATAATTACCGGAGGTTTCGCCCTTGGTCCACAGCTCCTGGCGCGACCGGCTAAAGAAGGTCACATTACGTGTTTTGCGTGTCTTTTCATGGGCCTCTTTGTTCATATAGCCCAGCATCAGAACCTTGCCCGTCCCGGCATCCTGCACAATCGCCGGGACCAGCCCATCGCCTTTGTCAAAATCGATATTCACAGCCGCACCTCTATTCCTTCGTTTTTCAAGTATTGCTTCAAATCCGGGATCGGGATTTCACCGAAATGGAAAACGCTCGCCGCTAAAGCCGCATCGGCTTTGCCCTCCCGGAACACCTCCGCGAAATGCTCCCTCGTTCCCGCGCCACCCGAAGCGATAATCGGGATCGGCAACATTTCCGATAGCTCGCGCGTGATCTCCAGCGCAAAGCCGTTCTTCGTGCCGTCATGATCCATGGACGTGAGCAGGATTTCCCCCGCGCCGCGTTCAACCACTTCACGCGCCCATTGCTGTGTGAT
The DNA here is from genome assembly GCA_964589175.1 of uncultured bacterium. GTDB lineage: Bacteria > Fidelibacterota > UBA2242 > UBA2242 > UBA2242 > CAZPRY01. The sequence continues at coordinate 59,451 of CAZPRY010000001.1, read as the reverse complement.
ACGCTCGGTTGGCGTGCGGCCGCCATGGATGTAGACGATGTCCCCGGTTTCCGTATGCCGGGTGTCAATCGCCACCACAACGCACTGGCTGCCGAAGCGCTTCGCCAGTTTCTCCACCATTTGCGGATGATTGACCGCGGATGTATTGATCGAAATTTTGTCGGCCCCGGCATCCAGCAGGCGCGCCACGTCGTCCTCGTTGCGGATCCCGCCGCCGACTGTGAACGGGATATTCAGATGCAGCGCAATCTGCTTCACCAGTTCGGCAAAGGTCCGGCGTTTTTCCACCGAAGCCGTGATGTCCAGGAACACCAGTTCGTCGGCGCCCTGTCGGGCATAAGCCGCGCCCAATTCCAAGGGATCGCCGGCATGCCGGATGTTAATAAAATTCACACCCTTGACCGTCTGCCCGTCTTTTATATCCAGACAAGGTACAATCCGTTTTGCTAACATAAGAATCCCTCCAAATCCGCCAGGTGAATGCGGCCTTCGTAGATTGCTTTGCCGATAATCACGGCGTCGATGCCGTCGTCGTTCAGACGCTCCACGTCTTCCATCTTGCTCACGCCGCCGCTTGCAATCAGGTAATAATCCGGCTGCTTCGCTTTAGTTTCACGGTACAATTCAAACGCCGGCCCGGCCAGCATCCCGTCTTTACTCACGTCGGTACAGATCACCTGCCGCGCGCCCGCCTTTCGGTAATTCTCAAGAAAATCAAACAGATCGACGTCCGAGGCCTCCTGCCAGCCGTGGATTGCGATTTGCCGGCCATGGACATCAGCGCCCAAAATGATCTTTCCCCCGCCGTATTGTTGCAACCAGGCCCGCACCTTGTCCGGATTTTTAACTGCGATGCTGCCGGCCGTCACCATTGCAGCGCCGCCCTCAAAGACGATGCGCAGATCATCGTCCGACTGCACGCCGCCGCCGAAGTCAATTACCAGGTTCGTTTGTGAGGCAATGCGTTCAAGCACTTTCCAGTTCACGACCTGCTTGCTGCGGGCGCCATCCAGATCCACCAGGTGCAGCCGGCGCACACCGGCATCCTCAAACAGTTTGGCCACATCCAGCGGATTTTCGTAGTACACTTTCTGCGTGGCAAAATCGCCTTTACTCAGCCGCACGCTCTTTCCGTCAATAATGTCGATTGCCGGTATGATCGTTATCATAATGCTAAAAAATTCCTCAATATCCGTTCTCCGACCGAACCGCTTTTTTCAGGATGAAACTGCGTGGCGTAGAAATTGTCCTTCTGCAGCGCAGCCGAAAAGGGCAGAATGTATTCGGAAATCGCCGCGCTGTCAACGCTCTTTTCCGCGTAATAGCTATGCACAAAATAGACGTACGCATCGGTTTCGATGCCGTTGAAAAGATCGCCTTTTAAACCGGAAATGGTGTTCCAGCCCATGTGGGGAACCTTGTCCTGCGGCGGGAATTTCTTCACGGCGTTATTGAAAATCCCAAGGCATCCCGTAGCGTTTTCTTCCGAATAACTGCACATCAACTGCAGGCCCAGGCAAATGCCCAGGACCGGCTGCCGCAATGTCGGCAGCAAATCCGCTACGCCATTGGCCCGGATGTAGGCCATCGCCGATGAAGCTTCGCCGACGCCCGGAAAGATGACTTTGTCCGCACTTCGAATGGCTTCTATATCGCCGGTGACGGTCGGATCGACCCCAATTCGCTGCAGCGCAATGCGCACCGAATGGATATTGCCGGCATTGTATTGAATCACGGCAATTTTCATAATGTCCCCTTGGTGCTCGGAACCTGGCGGCTGTTCGGATCGCGCCGCACGGCCATCCCTACGGCCCGCGCCACGGCCTTAAAAATAGCCTCAATTTTGTGATGTTCGTTCCGGCCTTCGGCTTTGATATTGAGATTGCATTTAGCCGTATCGGCGAACGATTTGAAGAAATGCCGGAAGAGTTCAGTCGGCATTTTGCCCACGTACTCGCGCGTAAATTCAGCCGCCCAGACCAGTTCGCTGCGCCCCGAAAAATCGATCGCGACCTGCGCCAGGGCTTCATCCATCGGCAGCAGGAAGCCATAGCGTTCGATGCCGCGTTTGTCGCCCAGCGCTTTCAGAAACCCTTCGCCCAGCACCAGCGCGACGTCTTCAACTGTGTGATGCTCGTCGACATCAAGGTCGCCGCGTGCGACCAGGGAAATGTCGCAGCCGGAATGCTTCGTGAAAAGCTCAAGCATGTGATCGAGAAAACCGATCCCTGTATCAATTCCGGCGTTGCCCTGGCCGTCCAATGCGAGCTTCATGGAAATATCGGTTTCATTGGTCTTGCGGTGGACCTGCGCCGTTCGGCCTTGCGCCGCCAGAAAAGCAAAAATCGTGTGCCAGTCCGCGCTTTGCAGGTCGGCGAAAATCTGCTCGTTTTGACCGAGATAAATGGCCCGGCAGCCCAGGTTACGGGCCAACTCCACATCCGTGGCGCGGTCGCCGATAACAAACGAATTTGAGAGGTCGTAATCACCCTGAATATATTTCGTCAGCATCCCCGTACGCGGTTTGCGGGTCGGGGCATTATCGGTCGGAAAGCTGCGGTCGATCAGGATATCCGCAAACACGATGCCTTCATTCTCCAGCGTTCGGAGCATTTTATTGTGCGCCGGCCAGAACTTTTCTTCCGGAAACGAAGCCGTGCCCAGTCCATCCTGGTTGCTGACCATGACCAGTTCGAAATCCAACTCTGCGGCGATGCGCGCCAGCCCGGTGATTGCCCCGGGATAGAACTCTAATTTTTCCAGCGAATCGATCTGTTCGTCGGGTGGCTCGATGATGATCGTCCCGTCCCTGTCAATAAAAAGTGCCTTTTTCATTCGTCACCTTTATATGCGTGTAACATTTGCATGAGTTCAGCGTTTTCGGAGGGCGTACCAACCGTAATGCGCAGACAGCCGGCGCAATGCATCACGCGCGACCGGTCGCGAACGATCAATTCCTTTGTTTTCAAATAATCAAAAACCCGCCGTCCGTTCCGGAAGCGCGCCAACAGAAAATTGGCTTCCGACGGAAACACTTTTTCCACAATGGCCAACTCCGCCAGCCGCCGAGCCAATTTGACTCTCTCCTCCAGAATCACAGCAACCATGGAATTTTTCGAATCCTCTCTCCCCAACGCTTCGAGGGCCATTTTCTGGGTAACGCCGTTGACATTATAAGGATATTTGATTTTGTTGAAAAGTGCAATAATCTGCGGGTCGGCGAAGGCCATCCCAAGACGGATGTTGGCCAGACCCCAGGCTTTCGAAAATGTCTGCAAAACGATCAGGTTCGGATAATCACCTAATTCTTCAAGCCAGCTGGGCTGCTCTGAGAAGTCGATATACGCCTCGTCGATCACCACCAACCCGTCACTTTTTTCGAGAATTGTCCGGATAACGCGCCGGTTCATATAATTTCCGGACGGATTGTTGGGAGAACAGATAAAGACCGCCTTGACCTCATCGATGCGCTTCAGCACTGCTTCCGTATCGATTTCGAACTGCGCCGTAAGCGGCGCTTCGATAATCCCGGCATCGTTCATTTCCGCGCAGACCGCGTACATGCCGTAGGTCGGCGGCAGGATCATGATCCGGTCTAGGCCGGGCTCGCAGAATACACGAATGACCAGATCGATGGCCTCGTCACTACCGTTGCCCAGGAAAATCCGGTCCGGAGCGACGTTTTTAATTTCGGAAAGGCGCCCTTTCAATTCCCGCTGATGCGGGTCGGGGTAACGATTCAGCGGTTGCGGCAGCACCGAGCCCAGCGAATTTTCGTTGGCATCCAGAAAAATGCCCGTTTGGCCGCTGTATTCGTCGCGCGCCGAAGAATAGGGTTTCATCGTCAGCACGTTTTTACGAGCCAATTGCACAATCTTCTCTCTTTTCATCCGCGCCCCGCTTTCAGTTTTTCCAAACGAATGCTGACGGCGTTGCGATGCGCCTGCAGACCTTCGGCCCGCGCCATTTTTTCGATCACCGGCCCGACGTTTTGCAGCCCTTCAGGCGAGATTTGCTGAAAGGTAACTTTCTTGACAAAACTATCCACAGAGACGCCGCTGTAATTGCGCGCGTAGCCGTTGGTAGGCAGGGTGTGATTCGTGCCCGATGCGTAATCTCCAGCCGATTCGGGCGTGTAGGCGCCGACAAAAACGGACCCCGCGTTGACGACTCTTTCGGCCAGCGATCCGGGATTCGAGGTCATCAATATCAAATGCTCCGGAGCATAGGCATTAACCATCTCGAGCGCTTCATCCAGATCGAACAGAAGAACCAGTTTGCTGTGTTGCAGCGCCTTTGAGGCGATATCCCGGCGCGGTAACGCATTCATCTGGACCTGAACGGCCTTCTGCACTTTTTCCAGCAGCCCCTCGCTGTCGGTCAGCAGGATGACCTGGCTGTCGACTCCGTGCTCGGCCTGGGACAGCAGATCGGCTGCGACAAAATCCGGGTCGGCACTATCGTCGGCGATTACGGCTACTTCCGACGGGCCGGCCGGCATGTCAATCGCCACGCCCTCGGTGCTCACCATCTGTTTGGCGAGGGTAACGTACTGGTTACCCGGCCCGAAGATTTTATCCACCCTGGGAATGCTGGCGGTGCCGTAGGCCAGGGCCGCTATGGCCTGGGCGCCTCCGATCTTGAAAATCCGCTTCACTCCCAGGATTTGAGCAGTGTACAGAATCACGGGATTGAGCTTAGCATCTTTGTCCGGCGGAGTGCAGAGGACAATCTCGGGGCAGCCCGCAATTTGAGCCGGAATGGCCAGCATCAGCACGCTCGAAAAGAGCGGAGCCGTGCCGCCGGGAATATAGAGCCCCACTCTTTCGATCGGAAGACTCTCGCGCCAACAAAGCACGCCGGGCATGGTTTCTATCTTTCGAATCTCCTCGATTTGCGCACGGTGGAATTTCTCGATATTTTCTTTAGCCGTGCGAATTGCCGCTTTCAAATCAGCCGGGACGGCAGCGTCTGCGGACGCCAACTCTTCATCCCGAACTTCGAACGCCGCCAGATCGACTCCGTCGAAAAGCTGCGTGTATTTGCGCAGGGCGGCATCCCCATTGAGGCGTACGTCTTCCAGAACTTCGCGAACTTTACTCTCCAGCATCCGTTTTGATATTGCCGGGCGCTCCAGCAATTTAGCCCAGGATTCACGCGGCGGATAGTATAGAATCTCCATCTCGACTCCTCACAAAATCATCTTTTCGATTGGCAGAACCAAAATTCCCTGAGCGCCGGCCGCCTGCAGATTTTCGATGCGCTCCCAGAAGGCATCTTCCTCGATTACCGAATGCAGCGAGCTCCAGCCCGCCTCCGCCAGCGGCATAATCGTAGGACTTTTCATGCCTGGCAGGATTTCGCAAACCTGCGCGATGGCGCTATCGGGAACATTCATCAGGATATATTTGCGGTTGCTCGCACGGTTGACAGCCCGCATCCGGAAAAGCAATTTTTGCAGCAATTGCCGCTTCTCGGCATTCAGTTCCTTGTTCGCCAGCAGGACCGCCTCCGAGCGCATGACCGTTTCGACCTCCCGCAGGCCGTTGGAAATCAGGGTGCTGCCGGTACTCACGATATCAAAAATGGCTTCCGCCAGGCCGATGCCCGGCGCAATTTCCACCGAACCGCTGATCTCGTGGATCGAGGCTTCGATCCCATTCCCCTCCAGAAACTCCGCGAGAATGTTGGGATAGGAGGTCGCGATACTCTTGCCGTTGAAATCCCGGATTCCGCTGTACGGCATGTTTTTGGGAATCGCCAGCGAGAGGCGGCAGCGCGCAAAGCCGAGTTTCTCGACGATCTCCAGCGGACGTCTTTTTTCGCGGTAGACATTCTCGCCGACAATCCCTATATCGGCAATCGCATCCGCCACGCATTCGGGAATATCGTCGTCGCGCAGGTACAAAACCTGGATCGGGAAATTGCTTGAAACGGAGATCAGTTTGGACGTGCCGCCGTTCTGGATGGAAATGCCGCATTCCTTGAGCAGTTGCAGCGTTTTTTCGCTGAGTCGTCCTGATTTTTGAATGGCCAGTGTAATCATAATTTTCCTTTCCGTATAAAAACAAAAAACCCGGCTCGCTTTGGGAACCGGGTTGATAAAATCATTTGTATGAATTCACCTATCGCATCCCGGATCCAATCCTGGTATGATGAAGATGGTGCTGGATATGTTGGTTTAAATTCATTTTTTACTCACAAATCGAACGAAAATATAGGGTAATTCCCCCGGATTGTCAATTTTTATTTTACACATCCGGAATATCGGTTAATTCCCTTTTTTTAATCACATCAGCCGACTGCCGGAAAAAGGATTTTTCTAATCCAGCGCTTTCTTAAAATACCAGCAATAACTGGCGCCAAAGTAAATCGGCAAGACTTTGTAGGTACCCTTTTCGTTGGACGTATAGTCGCCGTAATACGGCACATCATGGAGTTCCACGGTGTACTCGTAATCCGCCTTTCCGAGCTGATAACCAAGTTCGAATGACAATCCGTGATTCTTGCGAATACCAAAAAGTTTTTCATATCCGGCCCCCAAAGCCAGGGTCGGAACGGTGACTTTATAATCGATATCCTCATGAATTCCCAACATGTCGATGCTGGTTTTTTCCCGCACTTTCATTACGCCGAGGGAAAGCAATCCGTACCAGCGCCCGTTATTCGCCGTATTCAAGGCCAGCATCGATCTTCCCTGAATCTGAATATCGCTGAAATCCCAGCTGGGGCGGACATCCAATCCCAGGCCGCCCGACTTCCCCAACCAGCTGCGAAAACCCAGACCGGGGCCCTGGAAGGTCGGAATGATCGTCGTTCCCGTCATGGATTGACCTTTTTGATAGGTCCAACTCGGTTTTTCGGCGCGCTTGCCCGGAATCTGATCCTGCAGTTTGTAAATCGTGGCTTCGATTTCCAGCTCCAGCGGGTGGCCGTGGTATTTGGCGAAAGCCTTCTCCGAAGTCTTGTCCACAATCTGACCGGCAAAGTTCTTGATCAGATTCGCGCTGCCGCCCATCTGACTCTGCGTGCTCGTCTCCAGTCCATTGAATACTGCCTGATTGCCCTTGACGATCCGGATCGCCACCGTCGCTTTTTTCGACGAGGAGATCGCCTTGGTCGAATAAACGGCATCCAGCAGCATCCCGTAGACCAAACCTTCAACCTGCAGTTCTTTCAATAACTCGGCATCCGAGATACTGCTCAGCTGCCCGCCGTCACTGATTCCCAGATTGCGCAGCTTTTCATCGACGATCTCATTATCCAGCACCCGATAACCCTTTTCTTTCATGCCCAATGCAAAAAGCAGGCGCGCCAGTTCACCGGCCGCCAGATCGGTGGTTTGATTGGCGAAGGGGAGCACAGCGATAAAAAGGTCCTGCATTTCTTCCGCGGTAACAACCGTGCGTAGTTTTTCCGGGCTCAGGTTCTGCGCAAATTCAGGCGATGAGGCCTGAAGCGACTGCACAACCCGGGTTCGATCGGCGGCAACCGACGACTTGAGATCGTCCATGGCCTGCGTCAATGCATTGCCAACCAGAAACTTCGGAGAATTATAATCGGTAATCCTGAGATTGTAATAAAGCCCCCGCCACTTCTTCATCGTTCTGGACGTTGAATACTTTCCGATGACATTACGGTTCACGTCGGAAAGGGTCAGGTCAACATCGACAATCGCGATATTCCTGGCGACCGGTGCCCCCAGATACACGAACGGAATATAGAGCAGTCCCCAGGGCTGGTTCGTCAACCAGATCTGTTTGAAGTCAAAAGTCGCATACATATCGGGTGGCATCGCCCCGACTGACGGAAATCCGCTTGCTTTCAGGTCCTGGGCAATTTCACCGGCCAGGTCCGAGCCCAGCTCCGGGAAATAGTACAAATTGCTTCGTTCTACTTTCACCTCTGTCTGAACCTTCGCCGGGATCGGTTCGATCTTCGCTGCACCCGCATCGTAGGTCAGATGGGCCAGCGACGCGCATCCTGAAAAAACCGTCAACATCAAGACCAAAAAGAAAAAGGCATAACTCTTCATAATTTTCAGGTGGGATACGAAATAGAAATACGTTCTATTTCCATCAAAATTCATTTGAGTTTGCATATAGCTCCTATGACAATTTCTTTGCCTTCGTTTACTTCCAGCACGGAACCATCGTCCCCAAAGTACGCGACAATTCGTCCGCTGCCGATTTTAATATCAACCCTGCCGATCTCGGCGCCCGTAACGGGATCCAGAATCGGTTCTCCGGGCGTATAAATCAACAACGTCGTTCCGATTTTAACGTTCGAATTTCGACCGGCGTTCAAATAGGCCGAATTTCCGGAAACCTTGGCAACTGTACACGACCATTCCAGTTCTTCCAATCCGACCAGCAAATTATGCATAACATTCACAATCGCCGAGCGGAGCGCTTCACCCTCGAGGGCTTCATCATAGCCGCCGGCCGTTCCCGAGCCGAGATAATTCGTGTATTTGCGGATCGCTTCGCCCTGTCCTGAGCCGGTCCAGACGATTCGGCCTGTGGAGACGTCAACCAGGCGAATATCAACGGTACACGAAGCAATCTGCTTCTTGCTGGCGGTAATGACCAGGTCCTGCGCTTCGGTACGGACGCCGAACTGGGTAACCGAACCGGTCACAATGGCGTTTGCTCCGAGCAGCTGACCGACCTTTGGCGCCGATTGCTCAGAAATCACGCCGCTCAAACCCAGCGCCTGCTCCTTCAGAACCGCATCAAGCCTCGCCCGTTCCAGCAGAATAAAACCGTTCGTCGCGTTCAGTTCCGTCGCCAGGATATCGCTGATACCGCTGCCAAGCCTTCGTTGTCCGTAGGCCGTGCGGTTCTCGAATTCGGATATAAAAACCCGCTTCTTCGGTCCGGTCAAAAGAGGCGCCGAAACGGTCGAGGGCATTACGGATTCATCCCGAATCGATGACGCCGAACATCCGAAAAGCAACAGATAAACAATCCCAATTATCAACGCTCTTTGCATACATACTCCCGCCCTAATCACCTTTAAAAAAAATGAATCAAGTTTACCGATTCGTTTGCTACGAATCCTGAATACGCCTTAAATATAATATGCATTAATTCATTTTAAAATCGGTATTTCTTGTTTTACAACCACTATTATTATGATGTTTTTAAATTAATGAAGGCATAATAAAATATTGGAAAATTCTGTTTCCACCGCAAGAAAATCTATTTTTACGATGATTACCGGATATCTCGTAATTTATCCGCCTCTGAATCGGGGATTGTTACAAGCAATTCGTATAAGAGATATAATGATAAAAATCCCGGGCAATTCCGCTGGTTAGTCAATTTTTATTTTACTATCTGCGCGAGTATGCTACATTATTCCGCCGATCAAACTGTAAAGGAATTACGGAGAACCGCAATGAAACTGAAAAATTTACTGTGCGCCCTGTCCCTGCCTGCCGTACTCGCATTGCTCCCGTCCTGCACGCAGCGTTTCGACCCGCAACCGCTTTACACTCAGGCGCGGATCGATTACCGTGAAACAGTCGGAAGTGCTGAATTCGAAGTCAATGCCGACGGCGAGTGGCTTTCAAGGATTCACGAAACGCCGTTCGCTTTCGATGAACTGATCTATTCCTGGCAGATCAGGCTGAACGAGGGCGAGGGTTTCCGGCTCTACCTGCAGGCGGAGCTTGCCAATGGGTACAAAACACCCTGGCTCTTCGCCGGTTTTTGGGGCAGTGTGAAAGCGATCGAATCCCGCGAGACGCCGCAGTTTGATTACGGCCGGATGGCCATGGACGACCTGCTGCTGGATGTACCCGCCGTGCGCTACCGTTTCAAAGTCGTTGATGAAGGTGCAACGAAACTTGCCGTGCTTCCCGCGCTGCAGGTGATTGCCTCCAACCATCAGCCGACGGCCGAACAGGCGGCGCAGTACACCCCTGCGCTCAAAAAATGCCGCAGCGATTTGATTCACGATTTGCCGCTGCGGCTCCAGGTAGACTCAGCGGGTAATCGAACGCCCGACCGCTGCCAATCGGCGGCCCTAGCCGCGGCGATGCAATATTTCGGGAAGAGTGTCCCGCTTGAAGAAATCATCGCATGGATCCACGATCCTGAATATGATTATCCGGGCCTCTGGCCGCGGATCGTCGGCGCCGCGCAGCAATTCGGATTCGAAGCCTACCTCGAACGCTTCACGGAATGGTCCGAAGTTGTCCGCGCCGTCGAAGAGAACAAGATCTTGCTCTGCTCCATGCGCCTGCCTGAGGACGGCGATTACATCAGCCCGCCCTATCCATCCATTGGCAATCATATCGTCGCCCTGAACGGTATCACCCGCGACGGACGGGTCTTCATTACGGATTCCGCGCTGCGCAACAACAATGCCGGCTATCTCAGCCAGTGGATTCGCGAGGATTTCGAGCAGGCCTGGTTCGTCAAGGCCGGAATTGCGATGGTTATCTGCCCGCCGGAAGGCTTTACGCCGCGATTCCTGGAAACAATCCCAAAGTTTCCGCGGCCGCTGCCCGACGATTACCATAAGCGTTGAAATTTACTTCTATTTAAAAATAAAAAAGGGGCAAGACAGCATGTCTCGCCCCTTTCGTTTTATCAAGATTATGCGCTATTCTTTGACGCGCCTGGAATCCCAGTACAGGTAAACCAGCAACAGGGCAAACATCACGAAACCGAGGATCTCGCCGCCGGTCCCCTCAGCCCAGTGTTCCGTCCCGATCGCCTTCATTAGCGACCAGTCGGGATCGATCAACTGCTTGCCGAAGAAAACGATAAAAGCTGAGAGCACGCCCATGATCGCGCCGCCGGCGATGAAACCGGAAGCGATCAGGGTACCCTTCTCCCTGCGAACCTTGGAAAGTGCTTCATTCTTGCTGCTTTTGGCGACCAGATGAGCGACCAGACCGCCGGCCAGCAGCGGCGTATTCAGATAGATTGGCAGGTACATTCCCAGGGCAAATGCCAGCGGTGGGACGCCGATCAGTTCCAGTGTAATCGCCAGGAAAACGCCTGCGATGTAGAGCAGCCAGGGCGCCTGGGCGCCGGTCATCAGCGGTTTCAGCACGGCGGCCATGGCCGAGGCTTGCGGGGCTTCCAATCCACCGGGACCGAAGCCGTAGGTCTTATATAGGACCAGAATCACTACTCCTACCGAAGCAGCCGCGAACAGGGTTCCCAGGAATTTAAAACCTTCCTGCTTCCGGGGCGTGGTGCCGAGCCAATAACCGATTTTCAAATCGGTGACGAAAGCACCCGACATCGCCAGCGCCGTACAGACGACACCACCAATGATCAGGGCTGCCAGCATCCCCGCGTTCCCGGAAAGTCCGACCTTCACCAGAATTACCGATGACAGGATCAGCGTCATGAGAGTCATACCCGAAACCGGGTTCGTACCCACAATGGCAATCGCCCGGGCCGCGACGGTCGTGAACAGAAATGAAATCACGATGACAATCACTAATCCGACAACCGCCTGCCCGATGGTGAGGTCCCCAATTCCGAAAATAAAAAAGATGAAAACGCCCACGAAAGTGAGCAATAGTAAAATGGAAACCCATTTCATGGTGATGTCTTTTTGGGTGCGAAGCTCGTTCTCACCGTTTTCGGTGTGCATACCGCCGAAGAGTTCCCGGCCGGCCAGTTTAAAGGCCCCCACGATAATTTTGGATGACTTGAGGATGCCGATGATGCCGGCCGCGGCGATGCCGCCGATGCCGATATGACGAACATAATCGCCGAAAATCTGCTGCGGGGACATATCGCGGATCAATGCCGTGGATTGTAGAATCGGCTCGGGGATGTACTGCCCGATGAAATAGACGATCGGGATCAGCACCCACCAGGCCAGAAAGGAACCGCAGGCGATTATCAGGGAATAACGCAGGCCGATGATGTAACCCAGACCGGTCACGGCTGCGCCGATATTGATTTTCAGCACCCATTTAATTTTATCCGAAAGGACCTGTCCCCAGCGGAAGACTTCGGTCGAGACGACCTCTTTCCAGAAGCCGAAACCGGAAACACAGAAGTCGTAGATACCGCCGATGATGGCCGCCTTTACCAGGACCTTGGCCTGATCGCCGCCGGATTCGCCGGCTATCAGTACTTCCGTCGTGGCCGTGGCCTCGGGAAAGGGAAACTCGCCGTGCATGTCTCTTACAAAATACTTCCGGAACGGCACCAGGAACAGAATTCCCAGAAAACCACCCAGCAGGGATGCCAGAAAAATCTGCATAAAGGTTGCATGCAAACCCAGGATGTAAATGCCCGGTATCGTAAAAATCGCCCCGGCCACGATGACCCCCGACGATGAACCGATGGATTGAATAATGACGTTCTCCTGCAAGGCATTCTTGCGTTTCAGCAGTACCGAAGTACCCACCGCCAGAATCGCGATCGGGATGGCGGCTTCGAATACCTGCCCGATTTTCAGGCCGAGATAAGCAGCTGCCATGGAAAAAAGCACCGAATAAAACAAACCCCAGAGCAAGGAATAGGTGGTTACTTCGGGAACAATCCTGTCCGCCGGAACCACGGGAGTAAACTCCTCACCCTCTTTTAACTTGCGGTAGGCATTTTCCGGTAATCGTATTTGTTTGGGTTGAGAATCTGTCATGCAGCCCCCTTTAATAATTTAAGTTCTTGAAATATAGCCGATCGGGAATAAAGTTCAAATGCTTTTATGGCGGGTCGTGAAGCGATTAATCGGTACCCAAAAAAGATTAGAAAGTGACATTATCACGGGTCCCGTTATCCCGGATATCGGTATGCAAGGGACAATGTTCCGTCGGTTCAGTGCCCTTGATGAATAGTTCGGTTTCGATGTCGCAATAAGTGGAAGGCAGCAATTTCGATTCTTTGCAAATCTGCACCTCGATGACACCGTCGGGACGAACGAATTCTTTATCCTTCCAGTTCATCTCGGTGTGCACCTGCTTCATGAAGCCAGCCCAGATCGGCAGGGCGGCCCTGGCTCCCGATTCGCTTTCCCCCAGCGAAACCGCCGGATTGTCGACTCCGATCCAGACACCGGCAACAATATCGGGCGTAAATCCGACGAACCAGGCATCGGTAAATTTGTTTGTCGTTCCGGTTTTACCTGCAGCTGTATTACGAAAGCCGAAAACGTTGCGGACATTTTGGCCGGTACCTTTGTTGATTACGGTTTCCAGCAGGTTCGTGACCATATAGGCGGTCTCTTCACTGAAGACCATTTCCTGGCGTGGAATATATTCGGCGATCTTATTGCCATATTTATCCTCGATGCGGGTCACGGCGATGGGTTCGACCCAGACCCCGTGATTATCGAAAATCCCGTAAGCAGCGACGATTTCCAGCGGAATGACGCCGCCGGCCCCGAGCGCGATGGCGTCCACGGCCGGGATATTGGTGGTCAAATGCATACGGCGCGCCGTCTCCACCACCGATTGCGGCGAGATCAATTCCAGCACAATGCGAGCCGCCACACGGTTCAGGGAACGCCGCAACCCCTCACGCAAAGTGGTCGGCCCGCCTGTCGAAAAATCATAATTTTCGGGAGCCCAGCGCGTACCGTCCGGCATATCGATCACAACCGGTTGGTTCAGTAATTGCTGGGTCACGGGTATCCCGTTGTCGATTGCGGTCGCATAGACGATCGGTTTAAATACCGAACCTGGCTGGCGCGTGCGCATCTGGGTGGCGCGATTGAATTCGGACTCCGAAAAATCCCGTCCGCCGATCATCGCCAGGATTGCGCCGGTTTTGGGATCGAGCGCGACGAAGGCTCCCTGAACCAGCATCGAACTCTGGCAATCGCTGATCATCGGGATTTCCCCCTTGAGCATCGCCGTAATCTGCCGAACCGAGATGGTCGTATCACTGAGAACAAGTTTCACATCCTTGGGATTGCGCAACAGACGCCGGTTTAGAACTGCCTGCTGGACTTTCAAATGGTCCTGAAAGGCCGAATCGGCGGCCGCCTGAATGCGGCTATCGAGCGTGGTGTAGATTGACAAACCGTCGCGCAGCACATTCACGCCCAGTCGATCATCCTCCTTCTGCAGCCACTGACGCACGTATTCGACAAAATAGGGTGCAATTTTGGCCGGGGTCTCACGCCGCAGAATCTGCAGGGGCGCATTGCGTAGCCGGCGATAATCATCCCGGGAGATATAATCGTGCTCCATCATGCGGTAGAGCACCAGGTTGCGTCTTTGAAAAGCGCTCTCCGGCCGGCGTGTCGGCGAGAAGCGTGCGGCGTGCTTGATCACACCCGCCAGCAAAGCGCATTCGTCCGGGGTCAGTTCCTCCGAACTCTTGTTGAAATAATACTTGGCCGCCGCCTGAATGCCGTAAACCCCGGGCCCCATATAGTTGAGGTTGATGTACATCTCGGCGATTTCGCTCTTGGCGTACATGCGTTCCAGCTGCAGGGCGGTAAGCAGTTCCTTGATTTTGCGGGAAATGGTTTTCTCGAAACCGATGTTATCGTAGAGCATGCGGGCGACCTGCTGGGTGAGCGTACTCGCCCCGAAATCCTTGCTGAACGTGACAATATCGAAGATAATTGAGCGTGTGAAATCCCGCAGGCTGAAGCCCCAGTGTTTAAAAAAGCGAAAATCCTCGATGGCCACGCAGGCCTGGACCATGGCGGTGGGAATTTTCGTGAGCGGGACATAAATCCGTTTTTGGGTGAAGAGCTCCGCGAGAACTTTGCCATCGCTGGAATAGATGCGCGTAGAAAGCTCGGGATCGAAGTTCTGTAACTCTTCGATGGAAGGCAGATCCTGCGAGTGATAGATCAGAATTCCCAGAACGGCAACCATTCCGAACAAATAGAACAACAAAACGTTCCGCAGCGCCTTGCCCCAGCTCCACAAACGGATTTGTCTCTGCACATTCTTCATGACGGCCTGAGTTTAACGCATTCCGATTATTAAAACAACTTCTAAGCTACAACTTCATATCACAGAAAGCGCCGCCCGGAAAGCCTGCGTCCGATCCGTCCGGGCGATCTATAAATGCCGGATAATATCCCCGATCAGCTCCGTGTAAGGTTTCTTTACCTCATCGGCCGCGAGCTGCACCTCCGCGTGGGTCAGCGGTTGCTTCGCAATCCCGGTGCCGAAATTGGTCACCAGGCTGATGCCGAGCACCTCCATTCCGAAGTAAGCGGCCATGAGCGCCTCCGGGACGGTCGACATACCCACCACCGATCCGCCCAGGTCGCGGATCAGTTTGACCTCGACCGACGTTTCGTAACTCGGCCCGGTCGTCCAGCAGTACACCCCCTGGTAGGTTTTAAGGGATTGCGAACGCGAAACGCCATAGGCCAGAGCCGCCAGCCGGCGGGAGAAGGGATGCAGATCTTCCTGCCCGGGAACGACCCGGATCTGGGGAAAGTTGAGATAATCCGTTAAAAACACCAGGCTCCCCGGTGCGATCTCCGGACGAGCGCTGCCGGCGGCGTTGGTCAGTATCAGATAAGGAATACCGAGTTCGTGGAATAACTGCACCGGGAAGGTCACCTCGGCGATATTCCGGCCTTCATAATAGTGCGAACGCCCCTGCACCGCCAGAATCTCGATCCCGTTCAGTTGCCCGAAAATGAGCCGTCCCTGGTGTCCCTCCACCGTCGGCTGCGGATAGCCGGGGATGGCGGAACTCGGCGACGTCCACTCCGTCTCCATTTTCTCGGCCAGATAACCCAAACCGGAACCCAGCACAATTACAATTCCGGGAATCCGGGGCAGCCGGATGCGTAGAAAATCGGCGGCTTCGGCCAGTCTCCCGGCATCGGCAAACGAATCCGGTTCAACGTTTTCAGGCGTCGCTGCGGGTTGCGATTTACGATCCATAGGCATCGATCAACTCCCGAATCGCCGGCAGGACATAGACATTGGACAGGTCCATTTGGGTCAGCACGTTCACGAAAAAATCCATCTGAATGTCCAGCGGCGTGTATCTGTTTATCACGATCTTTTTATGACTCTCGACCAGACAGGTTCCATCTTTGAAATCGCCCTTGCCGAAAACAACCGTATAGCCCAGGCGTTCCAGCAGAGCTTCCATCTCGGCGCGCAGGCTTTGGAGTTTGGTTTTGGAATACGACTGGAAGGTCTTTTGCGGATCCAATTAGAGGTACTCCTGCTGTTTTTCTCTCTCGAGCATATCGACCAGTTCTTTGACGTTCTCGGATTCATTGCGGTTGACCACCAGCAGCGCATCTTTGGTCTGGATGATAATCAGGTTCTTCACGCCGATGGTCGTCACCAGCCCCTTTTCAGAATAAATATAATTACCCTGGGAAGCGAGCGCCAGATGATTACCGATGAGTACGTTGTTGTTCATATCCTTGTCTTTGAGTTCGTAAATCGAATCCCAGGAACCGACGTCGTTCCAGTCGAAATTCCCCTTGACCACATAAACATTTTTGGCCTTCTCCATGACGCCGTAGTCGATCGAATTGTTGGAAATCGTAGCCCATTCGCGTTTCAGAACGGTCTCGAAGCGCGGCGTGTCGATCGAGGCGACGATCTCTTTCAGACTGGTATGCAGTTCCGGCAGAAAAAGTTTGATGGCGTTCAGGATGGTCTGAACATTCCAGATAAACATACCGCTGTTCCAGAGAAATTCTCCGCTGTTCAGGAAGCGCCTGGCGGTATCCAGGTTGGGCTTCTCGGCGAATGTTTTCACCTTATACACACTTTCGCTGATAACCGGGTTTTTCTGATCGAACTGAATGTAGCCGTAGCCGGTGGCGGGGCGGCTGGGCGGGATACCGAAAGTGACCAAAGCTTCATGATCCTTGGCGATCCGGTAGCCGACCGCGACGGCCTCTTTGAAAGCCTTTATGTCCCGGATCAGATGGTCGGCCGGGAAAACGCCCATAATGGCGTCGGGATCTTTATCGGCGATGATTGCGGCCGCCAGCCCGATGCAGGGCGCCGTGTTTTTACCGCTCGGTTCGCTAATGTAATTGTTCTTCGGAAATCCTTTCAGATCCTTCATAATCGAAGTCCGCAAACCCGGATTGGCAACGACGTATACTCTCTTACGGTCTGAAACTTCGAGAAGCCGCTGATAAGTCATCTTCAGCATCGACTCCGCCGAGACAATATCCAGCAGCTGTTTGGGGCGGCTTCTTCGGCTTCTGGGCCAAAATCGCTTCCCGATTCCACCGGCGATAATGAGTGAGTACATGCTTCACCTCTATGGTTACCGGTTGAGCACAACGGTCCCTTCGAAAACCTTGCGGACGGGACCCGCCAACCAGAGTTTTTTATTCTTTTGATCGATGGTCAGATTGCCGCCGCGGGCCTGAAAAAGCAGCGGAAAATCACCACCAAGCCGTTCCGTGATCACCAGCGCCGAGGCCGTTGCCCCGGTTCCGCAGGCCAGGGTTTCCCCTTCAACACCGCGTTCCCAGGTACGTATCTTCCAGACGCCCGGCTGCAGCTTCCGGATATAATTGATATTCGCATCGTAGCGGCGGCGCAAGTCGGGAGATTCCGCATCGATATCCAACCCGTCAAGATCATCGCATACCCGTACCAGGTGGGGCACCCCGGTATCGACCTGGTAGGCCGTCTCGGAATTCAACGCAATCGCCCGGATCTCCCGCGGCCGGGAAATCGTGAGTCGGACGCCGTCGGCATCCACCACGCCGGAATGCTCCCCGTCCGACGCCAGGAAAGTGTAGTTCGCCTGTGTACGAAGGCCGCTTTCGTGGACATAGCACAGGGCGGCCCGGCCGCCGTTGCCGCACATCGCCGGACCGGAACCGTCGGCATTGTAATAACGCATTTCAAAATCATAAGCTTGCGCTTCGTGGATGAAAATCGTTCCATCCGCGCCGATGCCGAAGCGGCGATGGCATAAAAACAGGGTCAGTTCGCGCACATCCTGCCCCGCGGGCACATCGCTGTAACGCACGAAAATAAAATCATTCCCGGCGGCTTCCACTTTCCAGAATCGTAGTTCCTGCATCAATACTCCAGTATTATACCTTCCGTGGCCCAGCGCGAACGCAGCTCGATGCTGCGTGGATAATTCCGAAACGGTTCGGCGATCGTGAAGGGAATAAGTTTGCCGTAATCATATTGGTCGCTGCCGCCGCGTTCCTCCCAGACATTCAAGGTATATTCGCCGGGCAGCAACTGCCGTATTTCGAAAACGCCGGAGGAATCCGCTGAGGCAACACCGGCACTTTTGGCGTCCGTCGCCGAAACCGCCTCAATCCGAATACCTTGCAGATCGACGCCGGCATTCATGGTCACCCTTCCGGCAAGACTGCCATATTTCTCCACATCCACCGTGCGAAAGCGCAGCGTGAAGGTTGAATCCGCGCAGGGATTGCCGTAATAGTCGGTCCAGTCATGGGAATCCACAACAAGCTTATAGTCTGTATCCGAAACAAGTTCTGCTTCGGGAACCAGCCGCAATAAATTCCCGCCGGTCCATTGCACAAGACCGGCAAGAGCAATCGAATCGTTTTTCCAGAAAGTGACATCCCTTTCCAGTGTATCGCCCCGGACGGCCTCCGAAAACGTCAATTCGATCGGGGAATTCAGTGGGATATCCGCCGCCGCATTCTTCGGCCGGCTGCCAAACAGACGGGGACCAATCGTATCCGTAACCGCCCGCCACGTAAAAGGATATTCACGTTCCGTTTCCGGCTGCAGATCGCCGGCAAGGCTCTTAACTCCCGCCACCCGCAGCCGGTACTCTCTGCCGGCCTCCGGATCTTGCGGGATAAGCAGCAGACGGCTGCTCTGCTCCGGGTCGATCCAGCGCGGCTGCACGTCCGCCAATGGTTGATTGTCCAGGGAAAAGGAAGCCCCGGAAACCGATTCCGGCTTCAGGGGCTGATTAAAATTCACTTCGATTCTTCCCGCGTTGACCGCCACGGTCTTCAAGCCGAAAGGTTCCAGATACTGCTTACCCAGACGAAAATTGAGGCCGGAGACTCTGTCCCGTCGATTCCGGATGAACAGCGGGTCGGTCGGCGGCAGGCCGATCAAATCCTCGGCGCCGATAAAATTGATGCGCGGACTCTTGGAAGCAATCGCGATAACCCGGTATTTTCCTTCGGCGAGATTGCCGAGCGTATATTCACCGCTGCGGTTGATCGCGGCCTGGTAATCCGGCTTCGTGGTGTGCAGCGTATCCGTAAAATCAGCGTTGCCGCGGTAAGCCCGGACCACGGCATTGTACTCCTTGGGCAGATCGAATATGCGTCCCGCAATTGAACCCTGATCCAGGGAATCGCCGGTCGAAAAGGCCAGTTTCACCTCCTCGACGCTATTGTTTTTACGATAATCCTGAATACTGTGCCCGAAATTGAGAATATAGGTCGTGTTCTCCTCCAGCGGCTCAACGAATCCGACCGTGATGCGCTTTTTGCGGACCTTGATCTGCGGAGCTCCCGGCGGTTCGGGATATACCTGCAGCGTACCTACCGTCGAGCGGGCCTCGATTGCTTCATTGAAATAAAATTCAAAGGTCGCATCAGGCGGGACATTGGTCGAACCGTCCTGCGGCGCGACAAGGAGCAGTACGGGCGGCGTTTTGTCTTCCGGCCCGCCGCTCGGAGGTCCCTGGGCGGCGCAACCCAGCAGGACCAAAAACGAAAGAAACAGGCTAAACTCCGCCAGGAGCCTGACCTTTAGCGTACTATGTAGGTGTTGATTTATCAAAATTAATCGAAACCGACCTGTTAGATAAACAAGCCCAAAATTATCCGATCGAATCTATATAATTGCGAGCTTTTTCCCAATAGTATAAAACTTCTCCAGCACGAAATCCAACTGTTCCCGGGTATGGGTCGCAATGTAACTCGTGCGAATTCGCGATGACTTGCTCGGGACCGCCGGGGCGATCACGGCATTGGCATACACCCCGGCCTCGAACAGCGCTTTCCAGAACAGGAACGTTTTCATGGTATCGCCGATCACAATCGGAATTATCGGCGTTTCGCTGGTCGCAGTATTGAAACCCATTCTCCGGTATTCGCCGCGCATGTAATCCCCGATTTCCCAAAGACGCGCCCTTCTCTCCGGTTCATCCTTGATAATCTGCAGGGCCGCCCGGGCCGAAGCCACGACGCTGGGCGGCAGACTCGCGGTGAAAATCATGCTGCGCGAGGTATGCTGAATGAAGTCGACGACCTCCTTTTCACCGGCGATAAATCCGCCCACGGCCCCGAAGGACTTTGAGAAAGTACCCATGATCAGGTCGACCTCATCGGTCAATCCGAAGTGAGCTGCAGTCCCGTTGCCATCCGGTCCCAGGATGCCGATCGAATGGGCATCGTCCACCATCAGGCGTACGTTTTTGGATTTTAACAGGGGACAAATTTCGGGCAGCCGGGCGATGTCGCCTTCCATCGAGAAGACGCCGTCGACCACCAGCATCGCTCCGGTTTTTTCGGGGATCTCATCCAGCTTACGCGCCAGATCCTGCATGTCATTATGCTGATAGCGCAGCATCTGGGCCTGCGACAATTGACAGCCGTCGAGAATACTGGCGTGATCCAGGCGATCGACTATCACGACGTCCTTCTTACCCAGCAGCGCCGAAATCGTGCCCAGGTTCGTCAGGAAGCCGGCGGAGAAAACCAGGGCGGCCTGCTTGCCCATGAATTCGGCCAGTTCCCTTTCGAATTCTTCGTGAATATCCAGCGTTCCGTTCAGGAAGCGGCTGCCGGTGCGCCCCGTGCCGTATTCCAGCAGCGCCTTTTGGGCAGCCTCGACGACTTTGGGATGGTGGGTCAGTCCCAGGTAATTGTTCGAACCGATCATGATTTTCCGTTGGCCCTGGTAAACCATGACGGTATCGTCACCACCCGAGAAGGGAATGAAGTACGGATAATACCCATTTTTACGGGCAATTTCCGCATCTTTGAATTCATAACATTTTTTGAAAAGATCCATGAAACTCCCTTCGTTTCCCAAACGAAGATGTAATTTAGAATCAAAGGAAATGAGAAGCAAATGACAGACAACGCATCAAAACAGTGGAGAGAATGGACGGATACACCTATATTATAAGCACTGTGTTCAGGCATTTTACAGATTCGAGGGAATTTGAATGGAAATTTCCAATTATCCAAAAATCGGCTTCGATTGGCTTTTTGAGGGACAAATATCCTTGCCCATTCGGGCCGAATTGAATTAATTCTGTTGAAGGTACAAACCAATGAATAAGATCCAGTTTACAGCGATCGGCATCATTCATTCACCAATCAAGGTCTCACGCGGCGCACCGATCCAGCCCCGCTACGCCCGCGGAATCGAAGGCCGGGTCGAAATCTTTCCCGAATATGTGGCGGGCCTTGCCGATCTGGCGGGATTTTCCCATGTCACCCTGATTTATTATTTCCACAAAGCGAAGGGCTGCTCGCTGCGGGTCGTGCCCTTTCTCGACGACCAGGAACACGGTGTGTTTGCCACGCGCTCGCCCCATCGCCCGAACCCGATCGGCATTTCCGTCGTCAAACTGCTCGATGTCCGGGACAACATTCTGCGAATCTGCGACATCGACGCGCTCGACGGGACGCCCCTGCTCGATATTAAACCGTTCGTCCCGGAATTTTTCGACCGGGAAAATATTAGACTGGGATGGCTCCATGAAAAAATCGTCTGACTTCATCATATTGAGCGTTTTTATCATTCTCATCAGCTTGATCCCCAGCGGCTGCAGCCGGCAGACCGGTACGCCCGAAGCAGTCACCATTCCCTGGATCGAACGATACGGGTACACTGATCAGGAGATTTTCCCGCTTATCACGGGCGGTACGATTCCCGGTCCCCGTATCGCCATCAGCGTCAACGGCAGCACCCAGTTCGTTCTGCTCGACCTGATCAGCTATGGACTGATCCTCGGCGACCGCGCGTTCAAGAGCTCCAAATTCGAACCGCAGCGCATCTCCAACTTTACTCTGGGCAACACCGAGTTGCTGGTCGAGGAGGGTTATCTGCACGATGTAAAAATTCTGGACATGGACTTTAGCCTGCTCTACGCGGCCATTATCCGGCGCGCCGATCCGCCGCTGAAAGCCAAGGGCTGGCTCGGCAAAGACTTTTTCCTGAACGGCCGAATGACGATTGACATGAAGAACCGCATCCTGGCCTTCAGCACGCACCCGGCCAAAGCCCTGGAAGAGATCGCGGACCCGTCTGCAATCCTGGAAATCGACTTGCTGAAAGGAGCGTCATCGGTCCCCGGCCTTATCAAATTTCACGGAGTTGCGGGGCGGGACAGTGTCCTGATGACCCTCGACACCCGCAGCTATGCCTGCCAGATCAGCCCCGAACTGGCCAACGAACTGGGCGGCGGCAACGGCCGGACCTGCAAAGTGGATAGCCTGCATATCGGCAATATCCTTCTCACCGACCTGAATTGCACAATCAATGAAGATCAACTCCTGATCGAACCGGAGAGTTTCAAGCCGATTCATGTTTCGATTGGGATCGAGATTATCGGGCAGCGGCTGTTGACGCTCGATTTCAAGGAAAACCGCATGCTTATGGAATAAACCCAATCCCTGAGGAAACCAATTTCCGTGAGGCAACGCCGAACTAAATTGGTTTCGATTCCCGGGAGCAAAGCCCTTGTGTTAAGTGATTCACTAAAAATTTTCTACCCGGTTCCATAGCATTACCGGAATCACTTGACACAAGAGCTGACTTCCATTCTCCTCGCTCCCAAACTCCGATTGGGAAGCGGAAACCTTACAATGCTCTCTCTGGCTTGAATGACTTAACGCTTTCGATCCCAAATGCAATTTGGGAACAAGACAAATAGAACGGTGACTAAAAGATCCATTTTTTCTGATATTTCTCCAAGTTGTCTTTTATGATGTCCATTATGACTTTTATAAGGAAAAAAGAAAATACAGAAATGGAAAGTATAAACTGGTCGCCTATATCTTTGAATAGGATTTCGGATGTCGGGAATACAGAAAGTATACATAGGATCAATGGTACTATTGAAACTTTACAGACCAATAAATATAAACAACACCAACATTTATATTCAATTTTCTTTCGTTTATTGTTCTCGAATGCTAGTACCAATACCGCCAACACATAATATATGATCGTTAATATTAGATGTAAGCAGAAACCAGTACATGTCGAATACGCAAAAAAATGAATTTCCCGTAATACAAATAAGAAGACATAAACAATTATCGAAAAATATAATGCTACAATGAATTGAACGAGTGCTTCCAGTGGCTGTACCAAATCCACGCGATCTATTAGAAGTTTTCTAGGAATGAAATATTTCGCCATCACTTTTAGGGGTCGTCTTTGATCTTCTTTTCTTTTAAAGTAATCTCGTAAATCTTCGTAGCAACAAAATTGCTTATCAATATATTTTCTCATATTATCATATGAGCCTCTTTGGATTTTGGCCTGTATCAGTCGAATAAAGATTCGGTATAGAATTATCCAGAATGTAATGAGCAGTACTATAGCAGGTAACGAAGTACAATGAAGCGGATGATCCAAAATTTCTTTTATTATAAATATGCTGAGTCCTGAAATTACGGATACAAGAATATTTGATCGTCCCCCCATATCGCTTTCGAAAATGATAAGATTTTCCAATCTATTGTATTCATTCAGCAAATAATCTTTGGTTATGTCTTTCACAATATCCCCTTTGTATTATTTATCTTTTTCTTCTCTCTCCCAAACTCCGATTTGGGAGCATTTTGAAAAAGCCTCCCGGAGGATGGCAACCTCCGGGAGGTTCATCTCATTCAGGCCTTGATGCCCAGCTTCTCCAGCCACTGCGGATTGTTCTTGAGGGCGATGACGGCGATCTTGCGGAAGTCCGCGATCCAGTCGTCAATCTCTTCCATCTTGGCGTCGCGCTCCTCCGTGGCCGCCTGCGCCTCGCCGGTTTCGATCTTCTGCTTATGACGCGCGGCAAGCACGGCGTCCACCAGGGCTTTCTCGGTTTGCAATTTCTCGGCGGTATAACCGAAATTACCCATGGCGGCGATCCAATCCGGATTACCGAGCACACCGTTGTAAAAGGCCGTGACCTGGTCCAGCCAGGCTCCCAGGGTTTCCTTGCGCCGTCCCTCCAGGCACAAAGCTGTGCGGGCCGAGGTGTTGGCCCGGAAAGCGATACGGGCAATCTCCAGCGAGTCCATGTAGGATTTTTCGACTGCTTTGCGGGCCTTGCCGACCTCCTCACTGGCCTCGTACTGTTCTCCGTATTCTTTCCGCTGGCGCTCGTTCAACTCTTTCGTCACGTCCAGTTTGCCTTTTCCTTCCAGAATCCGTTCCTGCGTGTACAGATAAATCGCCAGTTTGGCTGCGATATCGGCGTCTTCCAGTGCGTTGCTGATCATCAGATCGTACTGATTCAATCTCTCGGGGATACTTGCATTCATTTTGGCCTCCTTTGTTTTGGTTTTGCTTTGTTTCCCCCTTTCATCCTGCTACGAATGAGACACTGCCCCGCTAACCGGAACTGAGTACGCCGTGAATTCCACTGCCCCGCGCAGGGAGCGGCTTCCGCCCCCTGCACATGGATTTCCGGCATGCCCATATTGGATTCCACCCGGAATAAATGAATTTCGACCTGAATAAAATGAGGTTCCCCCGCAGAAAACCGGACTTCCGCCGCAGGGAGATGAATCCCGACCATGATAAAATGAACTTCCACCATAAGTAAATAGACTCCGACCGCAATAAAATGGGGTCCCGCCACCGGAAAATGAACTTCGACCATAATAAAGCGGGCTTCCACCGGGTAGAAACGATGTTCCCCCGGCAGATTGCCAAATTGCTCGCCGGATAGCGAAAAAATGAGCGGTCAAATTCGGATTTAAGACAAAGAATTCCCGCTGCCTGGATCGCAAACAAACAAAGAAACGGGAATCGTTCAAATCCGCCTCGAATATTGCTATGGTTACGGGATAAGATTAAAGTTATTCGGGGATATTGTCAACAGTTTTTATAAGATTCGTGTTTTCCAATTCCGATTTGAACAGAAAAAACCAATTTAGCTCGGCGTTGCCTCACGGAAATTGGTTTTAATTTCTGCCAAAGCCCTTGTGTTAAGTGATTCATTAAATGTATCGTCATTTCGAACCCGCCACCGGCGGGGAGAAATCGGTTACACCAATCGTCCGGACATGAAACCGACGCGATTTCTCAGTCTTCCGATTTCATCGGCATCCTTCGAAATAACTATTGGGAATAAAGTCGTAGATTATTTTTGCAATGCGCTATAAAAAAGGGCGGATGACTCCGCCCTTTCTCAACAATTATTTAGACGTATGATTATTTCGTCAGCCAATCCACCAGGTTGAAGCGCATCACCAGACCAATCGTAATGATACTTACCATCGTGGCCAGCTTAATGGCGATATTCAGGGAAGGACCGCTGGTATCCTTGAGCGGATCGCCCACGGTATCGCCGGTGACGGCCGCCGAATAGCTGTTCATGACCGTGGTGTACTTCTCCCTGAGGTCCTGCATTTCCATCAGAAAACCGTGTTCTTCGGCAGTGAGTTTCAGGTAGGCCTTGAAAATCATGCAGTCTTCCTGGTTCAGTTTGTGATAGAGCGCCTGCAGCGCCTGATCGCCCGATTCGCAGATATTTTTAACCGCATAGCACTTCTTGATTTCGTCCAGGGACTCGTCTTTGGCAATGTAGTTATTCTCGATATAGGCGATAATATCGGCCAGATATTCCGAAACCTCTTCATCGATGCTGAAGGCCAGCGGATTCAGGTTGACCAGTTCGTAGAAAAATTTGCCGTAATCGCGGGTCAGGAAGAACGGCCAGAGTCCGCGGTTGGAAACCTTCTTGATGTTCTCCCGCAGTTTGAACTTCAACTCCGATTTGTTGCGCTCGATGAACTTTTTGGCGTTGTCCCAGGCGCCGCCGGCGTTGGCCATGTAAATGGCGAATAGGAAACCGACCAGCAGGTTGCCCAGCAGCAAACCGACGATCGCAATCGGTCCGAGAATCAAGCCGGTAAATATCGGGGTCAGGATCACGATGAGGGCCGGGGTCACCATTTTCTTCTGCGCGGCAAGTGTGGAGATGCGCACACAGCTGGCGTAATCCGGGGTGGTCTCGCCGGTCATGACGCCTTTGATTTCGCGGAACTGGCGGCGCACTTCGTCGATCATTTCACCGGCGGCCAGCGAGACGGCCTCGATGGTTTTACTCGAGAACGAAGTACAGATCACGCCCCCGATAAAGAGGCCGATGATAAACTTGACATCCATCAGCGAGCCGCCGAGATATCCCAGAATCTCGTTGACGTCGGCGGTTTCGAGCGTATGGATCAGCTCGCTCTGAGCGATGGTGGGAAAAATCTCGGCCACCCGGCTGATATCCATATGCAATACCGCCGCGCGAATTTCTTCCACGAAAGCCGCGATCAGAGTAATCGCCGTCAGGGCGGCCGCACCGATCGAGAGGCCCTTGCCGCGGGCGGCCGTTGAATTGCCCAATTCGTCCAGCGCGTCCGTGCGTTTGCGGGTTTCACTGGGCATATCGGCCATTTCCGCCAGGCCGCCGGCATTGTCGGCGATCGGTCCGAAAGCATCGGTCGCCAGGTTAATCCCGAGCGTGGAGAGCATACCGACCGAAGCCAGGCCGATGGCGTACAGACCGGCTGAGAAATTTTGGAACCCGCCGCCGAAGCCGAAGGCCATCATCATACCGATAATGACGAAAATGATCGAAGGCGCGGTGGAAATCAAACCGACCGACATCCCGGCCGTGATCACGGTTGCGTGGCCGGTCTTGGCCTGGTGGGCGATTGACTGCACCGGGCCGTAGGCGGCGT
This sequence comes from uncultured bacterium, assembly GCA_964589175.1. Classification (GTDB taxonomy): domain Bacteria; phylum Fidelibacterota; class UBA2242; order UBA2242; family UBA2242; genus CAZPRY01. The sequence continues at coordinate 32,631 of CAZPRY010000001.1, read as the reverse complement.
TGGTATAATAATCCGTGGCATAGCCGATGGCCACGCCCACGAAGAGACCGGAGAGGATCGGGATATACAGTTTCCAGAAATAGGCCGGTAAAACCAACTGGATGATGACCGCGCTGAGGATTACCGTCAGCACCGAGCTGATATTGATGCCGCGGTTGATGGCTTTCAGCAGGCCTTTCTGATCGGAATCCTCGGACGTCCGCACCATGAAAATCCCGAAAGCCGAGGCGAGGGTTCCGACGGAGGCAATCAGCATGGGCAGGACGACGCCGTTGAAAGCGAACTCCGTACCGGTAAAAGCGCTGACGGCCAGGGCCGCCGTTCCCAGGATGGAACCGACAAAGGATTCATAGAGGTCCGCGCCCATGCCGGCGATATCGCCGACGTTGTCGCCGACGTTGTCGGCAATCGTGGCGGGGTTGCGGGGATCGTCTTCCGGGATACCGGCTTCGACCTTACCCACCAGGTCGGCGCCCATATCGGCGGCTTTGGTGAAGATACCGCCCCCGACTCTGGCGAACAGGGCCTGCGATGACGCACCGAATCCGAAGCTCAGCATCGTAGTTGTGATTTCATGCAGGTTGAGGCTCGTCAGTCTGGTCAGACCCGTAAACCAGAGAATGATATCCAGCAGACCGAAGCCGACCACAACCATACCCATGATGCTGCCGCCCCGAAAAGACAGGCGCAGCGCCTCGTTCAGCGAATCCCGGGCGGCGGTTGTCGTGCGGCTGGATGTGCGCGTAGCGGTCAACATCCCCAGGAAACCGCTGAGTCCGGAGAAAAACGCGCCCGACAGGAAGGCATACGGCACATAAATACTGAGGGCATGAAAACCATACGAGAAGATCAGCAGCAGCACAAAAGCGACCGCGAAGAAAACGCCCGAGGTCTTGTACTGCTGTTTGAGATAGGCGATTGCGCCTTCCCGGATATAACCGGAAATCGTCTGAATCTGCGCCGTTCCTTTGTTCTGTTTCATGATCCAGAAGTAGAGGAACAATGCTGTCAAGAGTGCGACAAGTGACGCTAATGGTACGATGATAGATTGTAAAATCATAGTGAATCCCCTTATGCATAAAAAACAGCGGTGATGTTACGGCATTATTGGCACTATTTCAAGATTTATCGACAGAACCTTTGCCCTGAATATATGTATTTCGGAGCTCAGCCGGCGGAGTAGTGCAATCACGATCCGATGCACCGAAAGCTGATCAGGCCACCGGAATTTTCGAGCGCAGTTCGCGGGCTTCGCGGGCAGACGGATAATCGGAATCGGCGTTTTCCCAGATTTGCAGGGCGATAGCGAGGTGCTGTTGCGCCCGGGTATATTCACCCGACTCGAAACAGATGCGGGCCATTTCCAGCCGCGCATCCGGATAATAGGGCAGAATCTTAAGAGCCGTCTCGAGGAATTTCTCGGCCCGGGCAAAATCGCCCAGTTCGCGATAACAGCGACTGATATTCACCAGTTTGCTTACCTCGGTTGGGGCGCATTGCAGTTCTTTTTGATAATTCAGGATGGCATCCACGTAGTCTCCGCGGATTTCGCTCAGTATCCCTGCGGCGTGGTGGATATAGCGCATCCGGGGTCCGCCGAAGATTCTCTCGGCCTCTGCCGCCGCCGTCAGGGCTGTGGAAATTTTGGGATCGTCTCTCTGCTGCATGTAGATATCCAGATAGGCGAAACCGCTCACTTTCGACCAGGGCGAACCGAGCGCCGCCGACAAAGCCCCGATGCGGGCCAGGGCTTCGGGATCCCGTTTGACGATCACGTAATTATGGAAGGACATCGAAAGCAATTGCTCCATTTGCGCTTCCACCGGGTTGCGGTATTGCGCCTCTTCGGTAAACTGCTTTTCGCGGTACTCAAGCGCCTGGCGAATCTGCCCCGTCCGTTCATAATAAAGGGTCATAGCCGCGAAAACGCCGGCCCGCTGCTCAGGCGTCACGGCAAAGATCAGGGCCTCTTCGTATTGGCGCAGGGCCGCCGGGAAATCACCTGTTTCGATACTGATATCCGCCAGCCGGGTCAGGGTGGCGGTAGCTTTCGGCTCGATTATCTGGGCCTTCAGAAAATGCTCCCGGGCCTTTTCATACTCGCCGCGTTTGAAATACAGTTCGCCCAATGCCATAAAGGAACGATAGTCGTTGGGATACTTTTTCTGATGCTGCAGATAGTATTTGAGGGCTTCTTTGAAATTCCCCTTTTCCAGGTAAATATTGCCGATATAGCGCAGGTAATAATAACGCTCCGGGTCGATGCTCAAGATGGTATTGTATTCCGAGATGGCGTCCTCGTACAGCCGGCGGTTCAGATATTCCTGGGCCAGGGCAAAATGGGCATTCACGTTTTTCGGGTACAATTTGGCCCACATCTTCAGGACGGTGATCCGTTTTTCAGGATCTTCGGTGACCAGGTAGTATTCTTCCTTAACGCGGAAACGCAGGGTTTCGGGCAGCCGGTAGATATGTTGCATGGTCGCCTGGAGCGTCCCAATGGCCTTAGCGGACCGGCTGGTATTCATATACGCCGTGTACAATCCCCAGTGCGCAACCGCAAAGGTAGGATCGAGCTCCACGGCCTTTTCAAAATGCCTGACGCCCAGCGCGTGGTCATTCCCGAAGTTGATGGCGTTCTGGGCCAGGATCATTTCGCGGAAAGCCGGGACCGAGCGCGTAATAATCTCCGCGGCGGGCAGATCGTTGATATCTTCGTTATGGGACAGGGGAACTCTCAGGTCTTTTTTAATCTGAATGGCCACATGATCGATAACACTGAAAATATCTGTAGCGCGAAACTGGCGCTCCGAGATCAGGCGTCCGTGATCCGTCTCGTACAGGTAACTATTAACGATAAAGGTATCGTTGGACACGGTGAACGAACCGCCGACAAAGTATTTACGTTGAATTTCCCTGGCGATCTGCTTTTCAAGTGCAATAGGAACATCGATATTCTCGCGGAATCCGGCCTGCTGAATCTGCTGGTAGATCAGGTAATCATAGGCCGAATACAGCGAGAAAAAGGGATCCTGCAGGAGGTCCATATGGCAACCGAACATGATACCGCTCTGCAGCCAATCCAGATCGGGATTGCCGCTTTCATTCTCAAAGAAGAAGATTGCCAGGCGCTTCGTAAATTCCTTTTTGGGAACCACGCGGGATACTTCCGTGCCGAGTTCATCCTCCAGATACATGTCCGTGGTCGTCGAGCCCAGCTCCTTGCCGGAGAACAGGGATACGAGCAGTACGATGGTAATTACCAGGTTGACGGGAATGCCGATTTTTTCGATTTTGTTCCAGTTGTCGGGCCCGGGCTTACCGTGAAAATAGGCCAGCAAGCCTACTGTTGGAATCAGCGAGATCAGGGTCACGAAACTGAAATCGATGATATAAGGCGAGATCGTATAATGCTCCACAACCCAGGAGATGAACTCCAGTATCGTCCAGCAGACGCCGAAATAAATAAAAATGATTTGCGGAAATCTTCTTTCCAGCAGGTGTTTCAGCAGCGTTATCTTCTTTTCCGATCCCATAGTTACCTATTACCACGCTTTCGACGAAGAAGTAAACCATAAAGTTGTCTGTGACTTCCCTGTCGAACGGTTTGCGACATCAATATATAAATATTTATTACTATCTCAAACGATACCGAGCGCACCGGAAAAAATATTTCGCGGGGAGTCCTGCAAAAGCGAGGGGGACAGCTGCGACAGAGCAAAAATCCGGCATTTTTTTTACCGCTTAAGAGAGAAATGACGTGATGCTTCAAACTTAATTATTTAAATTGTGTCCGGAAAAACCGTTTCGCGGAATTTGATTTAAAGGAAAAGGTGAAGTTTATGCTTAGCTCCGGACAGTGCATCGAACTGGAAAATCAGTACGGCGCCAAGAATTACAAACCGCTGGACGTCGTCCTGACCAAAGGTTACGGAATCTGGGTGGAAGACGTCGAAGGCAAAAAATATATGGATTTTCTGGCCGCCTATTCCGCGGTCAACCAGGGCCATTGTCACCCGCGACTGGTCAAGGTTATGAAGGAGCAGGGCGCGCGCCTGGCGCTGACTTCACGCGCTTTCCGCAACGACCAGCTGCCCCTGTTCGCCCGGGAACTCTGCGAGATGACAGGTTATGAAAAAATGCTGCCGATGAACTCCGGCGCGGAAGCCGTGGAAACCGCCATCAAAGCCGCCCGCAAGTGGGGCTATAAAATCAAGGGTGTTGAAGACGGAAAATCTGAGATTATCGTCTGCGAGGGCAATTTTCACGGCCGCACCACCACGATCATTTCCTTTTCGAGCGACGATCAGTATAAAGACGGCTTCGGTCCATTCACGCCGGGCTTCAGGCTGCTGCCCTACGGCGACCTCGAGGCCCTGGAAAAGGCCGTCAATAAAAACACCGTCGCCTTCCTCGTCGAACCGGTGCAGGGCGAAAGCGGCGTGGTAGTTCCGCCCGCCAACTACCTGAAGCAAGCGGCCGAAATCTGCCGGGCCAACAACGTACTCCTGGTCGCCGACGAGATCCAGAGCGGCCTGGGGCGGACCGGTAAACTTTTCGCCTATGAGCATGACGGCGTGAAGCCGGACATGGTGATCATCGGCAAGGCGCTCTCGGGCGGTATGTACCCGGTTTCGGCCGTAGTCGCTTCCGCGGAGATACTGGGTGTTTTCAATCCCGGCGATCACGGCTCCACCTACGGCGGTAACCCGCTGGCCTGCGCGATTGCGCGTGAGGCCCTGAAAATCATCGCAAACGAGGACCTGGTGCAAAAGTCCGCCGAACTGGGCGCTTATCTCATGCAAAAACTGCAGGCCCTGAAAAGTCCTTATGTTGATTTCTATCGCGGAAAAGGACTCTGGATCGGCATCGTCCTGAAGAAGGACGCCGGCGGCGCACGCCGCTTCTGTGAAGCCCTGCAGGCGAACGGCATCCTTGCCAAAGAAACCCATGAAAATGTCATCCGTCTGGCTCCGCCCCTGATCATCACACGCGACGAGATCGACCTTGCCCTGGATAAAATCCGGACGGTTCTGCAACAATAAATCATACGCTTGCGTATAAAAGGCGCTTTGTCAATACGAGTTTAACACTATACACGAGAGGAGAACTTCCTTTGAAAACAGTGATTAACGGTTTAAAACCCCAACTTTTATGGGATTATTTTTATCAGATCAGCCAGATGCCACGCGAATCCAAACACGAGGAAAAGGTTGTTGAATGGCTCATCGGTGTCGCCAAGGACCTGCAATTGCCTTATAAAAAGGATGCGGTCGGCAACATCGTGATTTCGAAACCGGCCACCCCGGGCTATGAAAAAGCCACCGGCGTCGTCCTGCAGGGACACGTCGATATGGTCTGCGAAAAGAACAAGGGCACCGACCACGATTTCCGCAAGGACCCGATTCAATTGGTCCGTGATGGCGACTGGATCCGGGCCGGGGGCACCACACTGGGAGCCGACAACGGTATCGGCGTCGCCGCCGCGCTGGCCGCCTTGGCTGATAAAGATCTCGTGCACCCGCCGCTGGAAGGGCTGTTCACGATCGACGAAGAGACCGGTTTGACCGGTGCCAACGCCCTGACTTCGGATTTCGTTCAGGGCCGGATTCTGGTCAATTGCGATTCCGAAGAAGACGGCGCACTCTATGTCGGCTGCGCCGGCGGCAAGGACTCGGAGATGTTTTTCGAGATCGACTGGCAGGCCGCTCCATCCGGCAAAAAAGCCGTGGCTGCCAAAATCACCGGTCTGAAAGGCGGCCATTCGGGTCTCGAAATCCACGTTGGACGCGCCAATGCGATCATGCAACTGAATCGCGTGATCTGGAACGCCGCGAAGAAATTCGATCTGAATCTCTATGATATCGACGGGGGCAGCAAGCACAACGCCATCCCGCGCGAAGCCGATTTTAAACTGCTGGTTGACAGCCGGCAACTGGACGCCTTTAAGACGCTGCTGGCCGAATACGAAGCGATCCTGCAGAATGAATTCAAGGGCGTCGAAGACAAAATAAAAATTGTCGTGGAAGAACTTGACGAATATCCGCAAAAGGTATTCACCGCGAAACTCCAGGAAACGCTGCTCCATTTCCTGTATGTGATTCCCCACGGCGTGCAGGCCATGAGCCACGCGATTCCCGGGCTGGTGGAAACCTCCACCAACATGGCCATCATCCGCACCGAAAAGAACGAAGTTCGAATATTGACCAGCCAGCGCAGTTCCGTCGCGACGGAAATCCTGGACATCGCCGCCAAAGTGGCCTCGACGGGCGTACTGGCCGGCGCTAAGATTCGCCAGGGACTGGGCTATCCCTCCTGGCAGCCGAATATGGACTCCAAAATCCTGAAGTTCATGAAGGAGACCTACAAGTCGCTCTACGGCAGTTATCCCGAAGTCAAGGCCATTCACGCCGGCCTGGAGTGCGGCATCATTGGCGAGAAATACAACGGCATGGATATGATCTCTTTCGGCCCGACCATTATGGGCGCCCATTCGCCGGATGAACGCGTCGAGATCAAAACCGTGGCGAAGTTCTGGGAGCTCCTCGTTGAAGTGCTGGCGCGTCTGGCCAAAGAATCCTGATCTTTTACCCGAACCGGCGTCGCAGAATTCACGCGCGGCGCTCCGCAATATAGAGCCATCCCGGGTTGTAGGGGATGGCTCCTTTGTCCGGCCCAAGGAACTTTGTTTTCCCTGACCGCCTTGCTCGCGGCCCGGTATTTTTGAGAGTGATCGGAAAATGGCTCATTTCAGACGCTGGTTTCAGACTCTCCGCAAGCGTTTATCCTCGGAATAGACTTGACATTATGACGAAATATCTATAACATTCTGGGCCATTTTTTGCGCTTTTATACAAAGAAAATAAAGAGTTAAAAAATATTTTGGATATTCTGATCGCCTCCAATAACCGAGACAAGCTTGAAGAAATCCGGCAGATATTTCGCCTGCCCGGGATTCGTTTTCGCTACCTGCATGAATTTCCCGCAGCCCCGGAAGTGGAGGAAGACGGGAACTCGCTTCACGAGAACGCATTAAAAAAAGCAAGAGTCCTGTCAGAATTCAGCGGATTACCTGCTATTTCCGATGACACGGGACTGGAAGTTGACGCCTTAGATGGAAAACCCGGAGTCTATTCGGCCCGCTTCGCCGGAGAACAGGCCAGCTACCGGGATAATGTCCGGAAAATGTTGAGGGTTATGCAGGGAATTCCCGTCGAAAAACGACAGGCCCGGTTCAGAACTGTGGCGCTCTTCTATGGGGCAGATGCGATTCTGACAGGCGAAGGCTGTGTGGAGGGAAGCATCCTCACCGAAGAACGCGGCGAGCAGGGTTTCGGCTATGACCCGATTTTCTACGTTAGCGCAGCCAGCAAAACCTACGCCGAGATGAATACATCCGAGAAAAATGCCATCAGCCACAGGGGCCGGGCTTTTCAGCAACTGAATACCCGTCTGGCAGAATATTTACATTCCGCAACCACCAACGTTTGAGGTGCCACCCAAAGCTTGATACAGTTTCGAAATAATTCATATTAATCAGCGAAAGTCAGTTTCAGGGTGGCAAGTAAAAAGACATACCTTTGGGTAGTTTATATATTTCTTTCCGTTTTTCAAGCGGGATTACTGCATGCGCAGGATGCCCAGGTTGATACGGAAGGACAGGTGTTTCCGATGCGTATCAATTGGCTGGCGGGACGCTTCAGCTCGTCCGGCATGGAATACAAACAGGGCTTGTCCCTAATCTCCGACGATTACATCCTGTTGAACCGGCATATCCTGCAGATAAAATTCCCCGGGGTACGGCGCTCGCACGAAACCGATCTGAGCGGCGACAACATTATTTTCTACACCCATCTCGACCAATCCGACCTTATGGCACCCCAGGGCTATTCCATCGGCGACTACTTCACCCGGAAAAAGGAATTTACCCTGCGCAATAAATTCATCAGCGAAATCCAAAAAGAGAGTAGCGATGCCCGCACGGGCAGCTCTTCCCAAAAGATCGAACTGATCGGCGCCGATATCGGCGGCCAGCGCGTTTCTTTGCAGGTTTCCGGAAACGTGAATATCAACGGGCGTTTGCAGAACCAATCCCAGACGCAGGCCCGCAGCACCTACCAGCAGGGACAATCGACCTCTTTTATTATCGACCAAAAGCAGCAATTGAACATCGAAGGCAAAATCGGCGATCGCATCAGCATTCTGGTCGATCAGGACAGCGAGCGTGATTTCGATTTTGAAAACGCCTTGAAAATCGTCTACACCGGCGATGAGGACGCCGTCGTCCAGAAGGTCGAGGCCGGAAACGTGTCCCTCTCCCTGCCCGGCACCCAATTCGTGACTTTCTCCGGGAAGAACAACGGCCTGTTCGGTCTGAAAGCCCTGATGAAGCTGGGCGGGCTGGACATCACCACGATCGCATCGGTCGAAAAGGGCAAGAAGGAAAAACTCAGCATCGACGGCGGCGCCCAGAAAACCGAGAACTTCATCAAAGATTACGAATACCGCCGCAACCTCTATTTCTTCCTGGATTATGATTATCGCTCCAATTTCTACCCGATGATAAACGGACTATTCACCTACAACCCGAACCGCTTTGTCGGCGATCTTGAAGTCTACAAATCGATCAATATCGAAGTCGCCGGCAGCGTTTATGGGCGCGCCTATGTCGATCCAAGCGACACCCTACAGTATACGGATTACACCGAGCAGCGCGTCTTCCAGCGCCTGGAGCTGGGCCTCGATTACCAGGTCGATAAAAACATGGGCTACATCCGTCTCACATCGCAATTACAGGAAAATGAAGTTCTGGGCGTCACCTACCGCACCGCCACTGAGGCCGGAGTTACCACAGGAGAGTACGGCGATTGGAATCGCAACCTGGCAGACTCCACCAATATCGTGCTGAAACTGATCAAACCGCAGCACATGGTGCCTTCGCACCCCTGCTGGAATCTCGAATTCAAGAACGTCTACTATCTCGGTTCGACCGGCATTAACGCAGAGGGCTTCAATCTCCGGATTGTCTATATCCACGGTGCGAGCGGCGACGAAGAGCGCGCCAAAGAAGACGGCCAAACCTTCCTGCGCAAATTCGGGCTTGACGATAAGGACAAAAACGGAAATCCCACACCCGACGATATCATCGATCTGGATAACAAAAACATCATCAAATTGCAATCCGGCGAACTATGGCTGCCCTACCTGCGTCCTTTCCAGTTCGCCGAGGGCGATGAGAGCGGTGCGCGCAATCCGAATATCAGCGACATTTACAGCTGTTCGGCCATGTACGACACCAACCGCAGCAAACTCAGCGAAATCATCGACGACACCAAATTCAAGATCGTCTACAGCTATGAGAACCGCAGCGCAATCATCAACCTGGGACCGATGGTCATCGAAGGCAGTGAAATCGTTACACTGGGTAACCAGACCCTGCAGCGCGGTTCGGATTACACCATCGATTATTTCAGCGGTACGTTGACGCTGCTGCGTCAGGACGCCTTGAATCCCGACGCACAACTGGACGTGAAATTCGAAAAAAACCAGTTTTTCCAGCTGGACAAAAAGACCATTTTAGGTGCCCGGGCCCAATATGATTTCGGGGACAATTCCTTTATCGGAGGCACCTTGCTTTATTTCAGCAAATCCGTCGTCGACGAGAAAGTGGATATCGGCTATGAACCGATGCGCAACTTCGTCTGGGATATCAACGGCCGCTTCAATCAGGAACTGCCTTTTCTGACCCGGGCAATCGACTGGCTGCCCCTGGTCAGTACCGACCAGGCCTCCTCGATCACTTTTGAAGGCGAACTGGCCCAGGTGCGGCCCAATCCCAACACGATCAGTAATAAAGACACCGGTGACCCTGACGGCGTCGGTTTCATCGACGATTTTGAGGGCTCCAAACGCATTACCTCACCGCCCATTATGCGCAACTACTGGGCGCGCTCCGCCGCCCCGCTGGATGACAACGGCAAGGCCAAAGACGTCAGCCTGCAGGCTTTCACGAACTGGTTCAATCCTTACGGCGGTGTTCCCACGAAGAACATCTGGCCCAATAAAGAGGTCAGCACACGGGCCCAGAACAACGTCACCGAAATTCTGATCCTCTCGATCAATCCGCAGTGGGCGTCCGGGATCGGCAAACAGGATCCCTTCGGATTGGCCCGGCAAGCCTGGGGCGGTGTCACCTACTTCTTCCCGACCAGCTATTACGATCAGTCCAAGACCAAATTTATCGAAATTTGGGCGCACGGTAACACCGGCAATTTACATGTCGACCTGGGTAACATCAGCGAGGACCAGATTCCGGACAACAAACTCAATACGGAAGATCGCCCGGAAGCCGGATTCACTACCGGCAACGACCTGCTGGATGACGGCGAAGACACCGGCCTGGACGGTGTGTTTGACGCCGATGAACGCGTGATAATCTATCCCGGGACGGCCCTGCAGGATACTCTCTACAAGGACGACGAACGCCTGAAAGATTTTAACCGCGATCTGGACGATCCCCATTCCGACAACTGGAAATGGAGTGAGACATCGACCGTTTATCGCTACATCAACGGGACCGAGGATAACTCCAAGGATGTCAGCGGCCTCTTCCCGGACGCCGAAGATATGAACAGCAACTATGTCCTGGACCGGGTCAACGACTATTTCACGGTTGAAATCCCGCTCGCCGAGACCGACAATCCCTTTCTCGCCGGCAAGACCCTGCGCTCCAACGGCAATCCCACCGGCTGGAAACTGTACCGGATTCCGCTGAACGAATTTCGCAAGGTGCGCGCCGACGGCGAAATCAGCTGGGAAGATGTGCGGGCCTGCCGCCTGTGGATGGACAACGCCATTGAACAGGATTCGATCTGGATCGCCAAAATCGAGATGGTCGGCAACGAGTGGGAAGAGCTGGGCGTCGCCAAAAACGAAAACTCCAATTTCTTTCTGAGCGAAGAAAACTTCGCCGTCAGCGTCGTCAATACTGAGGACAACCCGGATATTTATGACGCCCCCAAAGGCGTGCAGGGTGAATATGACCGCATCAATGAAATCCGCATGAAGGAACAATCCCTGGTGCTCAACATCGACGGCCCGAATGGTCTGGGACCTGGTGAAATCGCCTCCGCCAAAAAGACCCTGCTGGAAGAACTAAGCTTCATCACCTATAAAAAAATGAAACTCTACATCAACGGCTACAATCTGCGTACCCGCGGTTATATCTATCCCGACGGCGAACAGACCGCTTTGCAGTTTTTTATCCGTTTCGGGCGCGGCGGAACCAACGAACAGTTTTATGAGTACCGGCAGCCGGTCTACGGCGGTTGGGACAAGCGCAATGAGATGGAAATCGATCTCGATTTCGTGACCCGCATGAAATCCTATAACTCCGAAGAAGAGTTCCCTGACAACGACGTCCGCCCCCAGGTCTACCGCATCACGCGCGATGAAGAGGGCGAAATCGTCAAACGTCATTATCGCGAGGTCATCGACGGCAAGTATACCGGCAAGGAAATTATCATCTGGGGCAACCCGGCCATGTCCCGCGTCCAGCAGTTGCAGTTGGGTTTGATAAACAAAAAATATGAACTGGACGACATTAAGGATGCCACCCTGCCCCGGCGTTACGACGACGCTGTTTTCGGAGAGGTGTGGATCGACGAGTTGCGGCTCTCCGAAGTCCGCCGCGATCCGGGTACCGCCTTCCGTTCGAAAGCGACGCTTAAACTCGCCGACCTGGCCAATGTCAGCGTCAGCCTGGATCACCGCGACGCCGACTTCCATACCGTCGAAGAGCGTCCGAGCCTCAACGCCACCGGTCTCAACACCTCCGACAATTTCATGGCGCAGGGCTCGCTCTCTCTGGATAAATTTACGCCCAGTTCATGGGGTCTGCAGCTGCCCCTCAGCGGCTCCTACTCGGAAAACAGCAGCACTCCGAAATTCATCCCGGGAACAGATATCCTCACCGGAGAGAACGCACCCGACAGTATTCTGACCCGTTCGCAGTCCTACAGTTTCAATACCTCTATCGGAAAACGGCAGGGCGATTTCTGGCTTACCAAATATACCATCGACCAGATGAAACTCAGTTTCAACGCCCAGTGGCGTAGCAGCTCCTCGAATCAGATAAAAGAGCAAAATTCCCAGAACTATACCAGTCGTTTCAACTTCAGAATTCCGTTTGGGCGGGATAATTACTTTCGCCCCTTCAAATTCACCGAGAATATGAAGATCGTAAAAAAACTAAGTGAAATTAAATGGTTTTATACTCCCAGCGATTTCGACATCGCCCTGGATGCGGCGGAAACCAATTCCAATAAAATCCCGCGTTTGGGCGAGGCGACCGAGAGCTATGACTTCGGTCTCAGCAGCCGTCTGAATTTCAAGTACCGGGTGACCGAGAACATCGATCTCTCCTTCGGTAAAAGCATGAAAAACGACATGGATGAATTCCGTTATGATAAACTCCGGCCGATCCGCGAATTGAACGCTGGCGTGCTGATCGACGACAGTGAAAACTATTCGGCTGCCTTCACGCCCAAACTGATCCCGTGGTTCACCCCGAATTTCAACTACACGGCCAATTATACCTGGTCGGAACCGCTGGGTAGCAGCACAAAGAGTATCGATCAGCTGAGTTCTCAAAACCGCCTTTCCTCTAACGTGAGTCTCGAACTGGCCTCGATTCTGGAATCTTTCTATACACCCAAGAGTAAACCGGCTTCATCCTCGAGTCGACCCTCGGCTCAAACCCGCGGCCGGCGCCCGACGACCCCGGAAGCGTCCGATTCCAAACCGGTTCCCCAGTCCGAAAGCAGTCAAAGCAATAAAGAACACAAGATTCTGGAACTGCTCTACAAAGGTCTGAAGAAACTCCAGGCCATCCAGGTCAATTACTCCGTGAGTGAAACCAACCGTAATATGGGCCGTATCGGCACCCCCGGCATCCTCTACCGCATGGGATTCGAGAAAGATCCGGGCCTCGACATCCTGTCCGAGGAAGTAGGCCTGAACAGGGACAACGTCTCGAAAAATATCGACGCCTCGGTCCGTACCGGATTGAATCTTTTTTCGAATCTCAACACCAGCTTTTCCTTCAATCAGAATAAAGCCAGCACGCTGGCCCAGGGCTCCAGCGGCAATACCATGACCCGCGACTTTTTCCCCATGGGCGAAACCGGGCGTGACGGTATTCCCTTCCCAACCTGGACTGTGCGCCTGAGCCGCCTGGAAAAAATCAAATTTCTTTCTAAATTTGTCAAGAGCCTGTCGCTGGACCACGGTTTCTCCGGCAAGGAGACCATCGTGAAGCGCGACGGTGAGGAGTACAACTCATCCTATAAAATTTACTTTCAGCCGCTCGTTGGAATCTCGCTGAGCCTGAACAACAACATGAACGGCAACTTTCGGATGACGCAGGGCAGAACCATCAACAACAAAACCAGTGGTACCGACATCGTGTACGAAAGCAACCTGTCCGGCTCCATCGGCTACGAAAAAAAAGGCGGCTTTACTCTGCCCTTACCCTTCATCAAAGATCTCAAATTGGAAAACAAAACCAACTTTGCAGTGAGTTTCGATTACAACGAATCAAAAACTTTGGCCCGTAACAGCATCACCGAAGGCTCCAAGTTCGCCGTCCAGAATGAAAACCGGATGTGGAAGGTTTCTCCGAAAATTACCTACTCGTTTACCCAGAAAGTCTCGGGATCGCTCTTTTTCGATTATTCGGAAAGTTTCAACCGGCAGACCGGCAAACGGGTGACGCGCAACGGCGGTTTCGACATCAACATTCAAATCAGAGGATAACTGTGAGAAAGTTACTATTTTTATCGATTCTCGTATGGTTGGCCGGATGTACCCGCGAGGCAAGCCAGTTCGACGGCCGGCAGGCTTTTCAATACCTGGAACAGCAGTGTCAGATGGGTCCGCGCAATCCGGGCTCAGTCGGCCATTCCGCCGCAAAGGATTATTTCGTTTCCTTTTTTACACCTCTGGCGGACACGAATTTCTGTCAGGAATTCGATCAATTCATAGCTTATGATTCGGTCACTTTTCAGATGAGCAACATCATCGCCGGTTTTGCCATGGAAAAGGGCAATCCGCTGTTGCTCGGCGCGCACTGGGACACGCGTCCCTGGGCCGATCACGACCCCGACCCGGCCAAACGAAATCAGCCGATCACGGGAGCCAACGACGGCGCCAGCGGCTGTGCCGTGCTCATGCACCTGGCAGAGTATCTCTCGCAAAATCCGCCGGATCGCGCCGTTTATATCGTCCTTTTCGACGGCGAGGATTACGGCACGACCGAAAATTTCCGGAGTTACTGCCTGGGCTCCGCCTATTTCGCCCAAAACCTGCCGATTGAAAAACCCGTTGCGGCCATTATCCTCGACATGATCGGCGACGCCGATCTGAAAATCCCGGTTGAGCGTAATTCATACCGCAGCAATCCGGGCCTGATCAAACAAATCTGGGATATCGCCCGCAAGCGCGGATATAAACAGTTTGTCCACCAGCTGGACGGCGAAATTTACGACGACCACCTGATGCTGATCGAATATGCCAAAATTCCGGCCATCGACATCATCGATTTTGAGTACCCGAACCGCTTCTCCAATTACTGGCATACCACGAAGGACACACCCGATAAATGCAGTCCTAAAAGCCTTCAGGTTGTCGGACAGGTGATCATCGATTATCTCTATACAAGTGCGGAAACGAATTGATGGAAATTTCCCTGAACGATACGCCCGATCGCTGGCTGCGCCTTTCGATCCCGCTACAGGACATCGACGCAGAGATTTTAATCGCCCGCCTTGATCAGCTCGGCGCGCTCGGTATCACCGAAACCGGGGAACAGCTGGAGGCTTATTTCCTACCGGACAAATCGGAGCAGATTTGCGGCGGATTACAGGATTTTCTGCAGCGCAGCGGCCATGGCGGGGAATTCTCCCGGGATATCATCCCGCGTGAAAACTGGCATCTGAACTGGCAGGATTATTTCAGACCAATGCGCATCAGCGACAAAATCCTGATTTATCCCTACTGGGAAACCAATGTTGAAACGGCCCCGGTCAGCATCGCCATCAAGCCCGGCATGGCCTTCGGTACCGGCACGCATGCCACCACCCAGATGGCCCTGCAGTTGATGCAAAATTACCTGCAGCAAGACATGCTCGTCCTGGATGCCGGTTGCGGCAACGGTATTCTGAGCATGGCCGCCCTGAAACTGGGCGCCGGGCAGATCGACAGCTGGGACAACGATCCTGATATCGAAGACAATTACCGCGAGGAGATGGAACTTAATCGGATCCGGGATCGTTTTACTCTACAGATCGGAGATGTCACCCAACTCAATTGCTATCCCTTTGACCTGATCCTGAGCAACATCCAGTTTGTACCCAATCTCGCCCTGCTGGCTGCCATCCATCGCTCCGGCTCAAAATCCGTGGTTATATTCACCGGAATACTGACTTCCCAGGGCGATGACTTTTTAAAGCAGATTCATGATTATAATTTCAGGGTACTCGAACAAAAAACGATGGATGAATGGATGGCCGTCGTCGTCAAAACCTGAAATCAATCCCGGTAATTTGAGGAAAGGATATTGAAACTCAACACGCATTCTTTACGTATTGGCCTTTTATCGGGGTTCCTGGTGACCGGAATATTCTTTCTGGCGGCCTGCTTCGACAACGGAACGACGCAACCGGAACTTACCGAGCCCGTCATCGAAGCGCTGGACCTGCACTATTCGCAGACCAATCACAATCTCTTTATCGCCGCGAGAGTCGTTGATCCACAGAGCCGGGACAACATCGACGAGGTTCATTATGCGCTTTACGAGATGGACTCCAGCGGTACCGAACTTGCAACCCTATTCATGGAAGGCACGCTGTTTGACGACGGCGGACAGGGTGACATCATTATTCGCGACGATGTCTTCTCCATCCTGCTCGATGCGGACCTCTTCGCCGAACAGGAAGGCTACTTTGCCGTTATCGTTCAGGCGTTCGATCAGGATGGTCACAGCAGCGAGTCGGCCCAGGAGCGTGAACTGGTCCAGGAAAATAATCCGCCGGTCCTGTACCTGCTGCTCGGCCCCAGCACCTTCGAGCGCGGCGATACCCTGAAGTTCAAGGTTCGGGCGGTCGATCCCCAAGGCTATGACGACATCGTCGGAGTGCGCTATTCCATCGCCTACCCGGATGGACACATACTCTCCGACCCGACCTTCGTCATGCGCGACGATGGTCAATTCGGCGACGATCTGGCGCATGACGGTATTTTCACCGTCTTCCAGCCCTACGGAAAGTCGGGTAAAAACCAGGGACTTTTCGTTTTTAGTATCGTTGCCAAAGATTTCTCCGGCGCCCAGAGCGACACCCTGAAAATTTCGGCCTCCAATCCGGGGGTCACCATCATGACGCCCAATACCGCCGAAACCTATCATCACGGCCAGACGCTCAACATCAGCTGGGAAAGCGCCTATATCAGCCAGGTGATCATTGCCGTCAGTTACGACGCCGATCAGAGCGACCCCGAATACCAGTCGATTACGACGATCACAGCCGCTCTGAAGCAGTACAGCTGGGTGATTCCGGCGGACCGCAGTTCGGACTACTGCCGCATCAAGGTTTATGACGCCCAAAAAACCATGCGCTACGATATCAGCGATCAAATATTTCGGATACAACCATGAAGCAATTCTTTCTCATAACAATACTTTGCGGACTCTCTCTGGGAAGCCTCTCGGCAGAGAGCCTGCAATTATCATCGCCGGCTTTAACCGACAGTGCCAAAACGTACCCCGGCCTGGGCAGTAACGGCGTCTCCCAGCTCTACGGGCAGGGTGAGTCGACGCTCTGGCTCGGAACCGGTCTGGGACTCAGCCGGACCGACAATTTCGGCACCAGCTTCGAAAGCTATTACTCCATGCAGGACAGTATCCCGAGAGGCGGCATTTCCGCTATGGATGTACGGGATTCGCTGATCTGGATCGCAGGAGTTTTCGACACCAGCACTGTGGTCGGCGATGAGATTGCCGGCGGCGGTCTGGCCTATTCCCGCGACAATGGCCAAAACTGGGTGTACATTCCCCAGCCCATTGACAGCCTCGGTGACACGCTGCAGGTTTGGGGCGGCTATCCCGTGCATTTTTTGTCGATAGTTACCCCGGTCCAGAACACAACCTGGGACATTTCAATTGCTACCGGTCATGTCTATATCACCAGCTGGGCCGGCGGTCTTCGCCGCAGCGTCGATTTCGGCCGGACCTGGGAGCGAATCCCGCTGCCGGCCGACAACCAGGATTTTCTGAAATGCGGTCCGGTGCCCTACCAGATCAATCCGCGCGACCCGGCCCAGGGCGGCAACCACAATCACAAAGGATTCAGCGTTCTGGCCTACGGCGATACGGTCTGGGTGGGAACAGCCGGCGGCCTCAACCTGGGAATCGTCGATCCGAACGGCTGTATCGGCTGGCGGAAGTTCAGCGCCCAGAATTCGGCTATCTCCGGCAACTGGGTTGTCACCATCGCGCGCCAGATATGGAAAGGGCAGGAGACTATCTGGGCGGCGACGCTGCCGGCTGAAAGCAGCAGTGAGTACCGCGCCATCAGCAAAACGACTGACGGCGGCCTGACCTGGACCACAACCCTGCGCAACGAGCGCGCGAATCATTTTGTGTTTCAGGATTCCATCGTCTACGCCTGCACCGAAACCGGCATTTATAAGTCCCTGGACGGCGAAAACTGGGCCGTTTACAAACCCATGCAAGATCCCGACCGACGCGAATATATCCTGAGCGACAATGTCTACACGGCCTTTATTGACAATCGGGAAGGCTCTCGCTATCTCTGGATCGGCAGCTCCGACGGTATCGCCAAAACGACGGACGACGGCCTGCACTGGTCGGTTTACCGCTCCGCGGTCCCGCCCGGCGCGGACGGCCAGCCGGAAATCTACGCCTATCCCAACCCCTTCGCCCCCAACCATCACAATGTCCTGAACGGTGACGGGCATGTGCGTGTCCGCTACCACATGCCGCGCCCGGGCAACGTGCGCCTGGAAATTTACGATTTCGGAATGGACCGGGTTTATCGGAGTGAAACTGAATCGATTCCGAATTCCGGCGATTTCAATGTTATCTGGGACGGCAGAAATAATGATAATAAACTGGTCGCCAATGGCAGCTATTTTTGCAAACTGGTCCGTAGCATCGACGGCAACGAGGAATCCTTCTGGACAAAACTCATCATCATTAAATAGAACATTATGAAACAAAAATTCTATACTGTTTTAACGTTTTTACTGATAGGTGCTCCGGCCTGGGCGGGCTCGAACGGCGGCTATGCCGGATCGTTTTCACGCATGGGGCTGGGCGCTCAGGGCCTCGCTATGGGAAATACCGGGGTTGCCGGATCGCGGAACGGTTTCGCGGCCTATTACAATCCGGCCGGGCTGTCTTATCTGGAAGACAAGTATGTTTCCATGACTTACTATTTCCTGAGCATGGACCGCAAATTCCACTACGTCGGCTTCGCCCTGCCGCTTCGACCCAGCGCCGGAATAGCGGTGGCTTGGACACATGCCGGCGTCAGCGATATCGAGGGCCGCTCCTTTACTGGAAGGGTCGATGATACCTATTCGACCGGTGAAAACGCCTTTATCCTTTCCTTCTCCAACCGCTTTTTCCAAAAGTTTTCTGTAGGTATCAGTTTCAAGTACCTGCAGCATAACCTGCTGGAAATCAGCGGCAGCGGCGTGGGGTTTGATATAGGGTTCCTCTACCAGCCCTTCGAACCCCTCTTCGTCGGTCTGCAAATCAAAGATTTCAATGCGGGCTACACCTGGAACACCCAGGACATTTTCAACGAGCAGGGTTCCAATTACACCGAAAAATTTCCGCAAATCCTGAAACTCGGGATCGCCTGGCGATGCCTTGCCAACCTGCTGATTGCCGGTGATTACGAAATATCCGATCAGGCGGACAGCCGGATTCATCTGGGCGCGGAATACACTTTCAAAGACCTGATCAATATCAGAGCCGGTTTGAATCATAGCAACCCAACCTTCGGTTTTGGAATCGCCTATGACATTCTGCCCCGCGTGAGCAGCCGGCTGGATTACTCCTCCGTTTTCGGCGTTGCCGGCGAAGGAGTAACGCACGTCATTTCCTGGGAATTTCAACTGTAGGTGAATAAACATGCATAAAAATTTCATTACCGTTTTATTGATTCTAAGCATCCTCATATCGGCCTTCCCGTTATTCGGCGACGCCGGTAGCAGCGGTCTCTCCTTTTTAAAAATGCCGGCCTCGGCGATGTCCGCCGCCACCATGACCGTATTTTCGCCCGTCAGCAGCTCGCCCTATGCCCTGTTCGAGAATCCGGCCGGGATCGTCACGGATGCCACCCGCCTGGCCTTTTCGCACAACTTCTGGTTTGCCGATGTCAATTCGGAGGTTCTGGCCATCGCTTTCCCGGCTGGCGCCGGCAGTATTGGCGCAGGACTTAGTTACACGCGCATTCCCGGCATCGAAGTACGCGATATCCCTTCGGACGATCCGATCGGCCAGGTGGACGCACAGTACCTGTCGGCCGTTCTGGGCTATACACGGCAGATCAGCCCGAATTTCCGGCTGGGTGCCTCGGCCAAGTATCTCTACGAAAAACTCTACACGGAGTATGCCGTCGGTGGGGCACTGGACATCGGGGCTCTCTGGCAGACTCCGCGCTCCCTGCAGGTATCGCTAATGCTCCAGAATCTGGGTATCATGAACAATTTGTCAGATGAAAAAAGCGTCTTGCCCGTCATCGCGAAAGTCGGACTTCTGCACCCCGCGCTCTACTCCAACGATCAATTCCGCATTCTCAGCGGAGCCAATCTGGGCGCTAACCTGAGCGCTAAAAGCCTCCTCTTCCAGGCCGGCACACAGGTGATTCTTAAAGAACTGCTCTCGATTCGGGGCGGTTTCGAATTCAGCGATGAGGTCACGCGCGCATCCCTGGGCCTGGGCATACAATTCGCCCGGTTCGAAATCGACTACGCCATGCTGTTCATGCCGGAAGGATTGGGCTATCCGCACCTGCTCTCCCTGACTTATCGACCCAAGTAAGCGTCAGCCTCCGCGGTCAGCCGGAATATTTTTGATCCAATTCACACATTCGTGTCATCAAACATTTGCCAAAGTCCATTTGACTTTGTATTTTGCATACAAGAGTTAAAATAGTCTATGCAAAGGGGGAAGTATGCAAGCGGACAGTATCACTCCCAGAGAAGCCTTCATTTACATCTGTTTTAATATGATCAGCGCCGATCGGGAAATCGACGACCGGGAGGTCGAAAAGCTTTTCGATATTATCAAGCGCTACGGTTTTCAGTACGATGAGGTTAAAAAGATCTCGGACATGATCCTCGAACTCGGTACGAACGAAGCCTTCGAACGGGGAATGGAATATGTTGAGATCGCCAAACAGCTCGATGAGGAGATGAAGAAGAACCTGATCCAGGCGCTTTTAGAAATCGGAGAAGCCGACGGAAAGGTCGAGGATTCCGAGCTTTCAATGCTCTTCACCGTTCAAATGGCTTTCGGAACGCACTGAGGGCACATCCGGCGAGGAACCGGTGCCACAGGAAAGCTCCACTATGGAAACGTTTTTTGAGCCACCCGGCGGAATCGAACCGCCGACCTGATCATTACGAGTGAACTGCTCTACCAGCTGAGCTAGGGTGGCGCTTAAAGAGCGCCGGAATTTAATTCATTGACGTCGATTTTGCAATCCCATTTATCGAAGGCCGTACAAGTTGAAAATGATGACGAAAGCGCTTAATTTGAGTTGTGTGAGAACAACGCGAATGAGCGGAAGCCCAAAATGAAGAAATACCGTGCCGCATTGAATCATTTCGACGAGACTAATCTGCGCGATAAGATCCGGGATTGTCTGGAATGGGTCCATTGGAAGGAACAGATCTTCCCCGACAGCCGTATCTGGGTTAAACCCAATCTGACCTTCCCCGAATTCCGCCCCGGGGTCACAACCTCTCCGCATTTCATGGCGGCGCTCCTGGATGTCCTCAGGGAGCGCACACCGCATCTTACGGTTTTCGAGGCCGACGGCGGCAACAATTCCTATGCCATGGAGAAGGCCTTCATGGCTCACGGTCTCTATGAAATCTGTGAAGCCCGCAATGTCCGCCTGCTCAACATCACACGCGAACCCTGGCAGGCGATCGAAGTCCCCATCCGCGGCCGTAAAACACTGCGCCTGCCTGTCAATAAAGAGATGCTGGAATGCTGCGATATGACCATCAGCGTACCGGTGCCCAAGATGCATTTCGTGGCACGCTATACGGGAGCGATCAAGAATCACTGGGGCACTGTTCCGGACTCCATGCGCCTGCGCAATCATTACTTTTTCCGTTATGCCATCAACGAGATCATGAAGCGCCTGAAGTCCGGGATCACCGTTGTCGACGGGGAATACTTTCTCGACGATAATGGCCCGGTCGTCGGCCAGCCGGTGAACATGAACATCGTCGCGGCCGCCGATCACCCACTGACCGCCGATACGGTTATGATGCACATCATGGGAGTTGACCCACACAAAATCGGCTACATGAAAACGGCTTGGGAGAGATCGCCGGGCGCCCGTTCGATGGATGAAATCGAACTCAACCAGCCGATCGAAAATTTTAAAACGCATACATTCAGCTATCACCGTGATCCCGTGGATTACCTGGCATTGCTGGGTTTTCACAGTAAACTCGTCACCTGGATCGTCTATCTTTCCCCGCTCCGTAAATTCGCGCATTGGCTGGTCGGCGTAATGCGGGGCGGTTCCCGCCAGGTGGAATCCTTTTACGACGATGTGATTGATGTCGATAAATTCTAGATTATTTCGATACAATCCTTTAGCTTATTCTCAGCCCTTGAAGCGATCTTCTGATGGATAATACGTCTACCGATCAAACTCGCCTGTGGCGGAAAATTCTCCCGGAGCAAAAATGAATATTCTCGAAAAAGCCAAATCCACCGGACTGATTGTCGACGGCGGCATGGGTTCCATGCTCATCCGGGAAGGACTTCCGACCGGCAAACCGTCCGAATACTGGAACCTTGAACGGCCCGACATCATCGAAAGAATCCAGCGCCAGTACGTTGAAGCCGGCAGTCAGGTGCTGACCACCAACAGCTTCGGCGCATCGCCCCTGAAATTACAGAAGGGCGAACTGGAAAAGGACTGCGCACAGATCAATCGGCGCGCTGTTGAAATAGCTCTCCAGGCGGCCGGTAAATCGGTTTTTGTGGCCGGTGACATCGGGCCGTCCGGTGAAATGCTTCAGCCCTTCGGCCTGATCAGCAAAGAAGAGATGATCGAAAATTTCGCCGAACAGGCCAAACATCTGGACAGCGCCGGCGTGCATCTCTTTATCGTGGAAACCATGTTCGACCTGAACGAAGCACTGACCGCCCTGAAAGGCATCCGCCAGGTCTCCGCAAAACCCATCTTCGCTACCCTGACCTTCGAGAAAAATCCGGCCGGTTTTGCTACGATTATGGGCAATCAAGTCGATGCGAGTATGCAGGCCCTCGTTCATCACGGGGCCGCCGCGGTCGGAGCCAACTGTTCCATCGGCAGTGCCGATATGCTCGAACTGGCGCGCCGGATCCGGGCCAGCGTTCGGGAACTCGTCATTATCCAGCCCAACGCCGGCATTCCGCAGTTCCGGGATAAAGTCGTTATCTACCCCGAGGATGTCGAGCATTATTCCGACAATATCCGGAAAATCAAACAGCTCGGCGTTGAAATTGTGGGGGGCTGCTGTGGGACAACACCCGATTATATCCGCAGCATCGTCCACAAAATAAACCGAAATGCAGCGCCGTAAGCATCAGGTCATCGTACCATTCCGGCAAACATAACTTTTTATATTTCCGGCTGAATCGCAGCTGCCCTACAATTTGCTGACCGACGGGCTATCCTTCCTTCCGGCCTGGTGAACAAATATTAATTTAAAAGCCCGTTGCTTTGTAACCGAAGCCTCGATTCGTCTTCGAAATTCCGAACATTTGGCGTTATTTGCTATCCTGAGTTCATGACGACTGATAAAACCGGATCGTTGAATCGGACAGAGTAATAAAGACACGAAAATTGCGTTCATAGTACCCTCCCTCCGAATGGCCTGGCGCCATAGAAGCCCTTCCAAAGGTTCCCATACCTTCGGAAGGGCTTTCGTTATAAATCCGAAATATGTGACGTGGATCAGAGTAATTGCACATGAGGATCAACAGTCCGTTAAATCTTTTGGGAACGACAAGTGCGTACACTATATTTATCCGTTTTTGGATAACAACGGTATTTCAATATGAATGAATATTTTCGGATTGTCGTCTGTTTACTTCACCGCAGCACGGGGAGCGCCGGTAATGATTGATAGGAAGAAAAAAAGTAATCGCCGCAAAAAGACCCATTCCGCGCATCATTTGAAGCCGATTCAGCATTACAATACCATCGGAATTCTGGTAATTCTGGCCATCGTGCTTCTATTTTTCCTCGTTTTGGTCATTTTCTCTAAAAATTCCGTGGTTCTACCGGAATAAGCCGGGTCCCTCCAACGGCGGAACAATCTACAGCATTTTCAGTACCGGATCCAACCTGAGGTAAACCGCCTTGGTCGCTTTCAAACCATACTCTATGGATAGAATACGGTTTGTTCGCAAGGCCATCGGCACCGTCATAAGGGATATTTAAGAAGGTGATTTTTATCCCACCAAAGATCTAATTGGGCATGTTGCCGGGCGGGTTGAAGGGATCGAAACCAAGCGGTAAATCTCCCCCTTTTTCGGGAATCTTGATTTCACCGAATTTGGCTTCAAACTTGGCAATATTTTCCTTGAGCGTATAGAGTAACGTCTTGGCGTGGATGGGGGTCATGATGATACGGCTCTGGACGACGGCTTTGGGAGAACCGGGCACGATTCGGGCAAAGTCGAGGATAAATTCGGCGCCGGAATGTGAAATAACTGTAAAATTGCTATAGTTACCTTCGGCCTTGGCCTCCGGCAGTTCGATCTTCAATTGGGTTACTTTGGATTTTTCACTCATTTTTTTTCCTCCGGTAAGTGCGGCTGAGATTCGGGACCGGACTAATCGTCCGTATCGTCACCGGCAAAGTCGGAATCTTCATCATCCCAGTCATCTTCGATTTCGATGTCGCCACTGAAGATGTCCCAGGCGTCTTCATCAACGGTGTCTTCCTCGATGCTCTTTTCGCGCTCGAGTTCATCCTCGAATTCATCCCAAACTTCTTTATGTTTTTCGTATTTGGAAGGATCTATATCCGGTTCATCGTAGTCTTCACGCTCTTCTTTTAAAATCTCGTCGCCGTAAAGACTCATGTCGAAAAAATCGATATCATCAACGATATCATGGTAGACAAGCAGTTCCAAAAAATCCAGGTATTTGGGGCTACGTAAATTCGTCTTGCACTGCGGGCACTGTAATGAGCTTTTTAATTGCCCCTCTTTCAGGGGTTCCCCGCATTCGGGACAGACTAAATCTTCCATTTTCTCTCCTCTTTCACGCGGCGGATAATATAAACGGATCAGCTATGTAGGTCAAGAGAAATTTTATCGCTTTTGGAGCAAAGATATATATCCGGGAGTACCGCTTTGGGCCCTTGAATTCCAGAAGCGCGGGCCTGTGTCAGCCATTACGATTTCGGACTATCGGGGCTGAGATTCATGCAATCGCCCGATTTCCGGTTCCAGCAGGTTTTTCACCTGCAGATAACTGGGACGAATATCATCGGCGCTGATTTTGCCAATCTGCATATTAAAGAAAAAATCGGAGTACGGGTTTTTAAGTCCCATACGCATTGCGGCGCCGCTTTTCAGAACGAGCGCAGCCGAAAAGAGATTGTATTCCGGGTTCAGGTCGATTGCCATGGCGAAACGATACCCCATGCTTTTATTGATAAACGCGCGCGTCGGTAGCTGGTGCGGATCGATATCCTCATCCAGAATGGCGATGCAATCATCCGGATCCTTGAGCGCCAAAAGCGGAAAAAAGGCCTGGTGGACGATAATCCGGATCAAGCCCTTCGAATCCCGGAAAAGCGGTCCGAAGACTTCCTGGGCGGCCTGGAAGGCAATCTTCTCTACCGGCATGCATATCAGAATCCGCGACGCGGGCTGACCGGAAGCGGAATTTTCCGGCTGCCGGGCCACCTTAACCCTCAATAAGTGCTTTACTCTCCAACGGGGAATTTTTACTTCGTCGGTAGCCATTTCGCCTATTCCTGATTTGTTTCTGTTTTGGGAACAATAAACTGGTTATATAAGAATAATCCCAGAATCGTGGCTACCCCGATCATCGAGAAGGTCAACCAAAGCGTGCGCGGCTGCTGCAGAGTGTCCACGAAATGGACATACAGTTTCGCCCCGATAATGGATCCAATGGACGACCCGATCACACCGTACAGGAAAATATAACCCATGAAGGTCGCCAGGCGCTCCTTGGGCGCCGTCTGTCCGATATAACTGATAAACTTGGGGTGAGCGGTCATTTCGCCGATCGAAAAAATGATGATCCCGGCCATGAAAACCCAGATGCTGGTATTGATGGCCAGAATCGCCATACCGAGCGTGCCCAGCCCGATCGCGACCATCATGGTCGGCAGGGCTTTGGTATTGCGGACCAGCACCGAAACCAGGATTTGCAGCAGAATAATCGTACCGGCATTTATAACTGTCACATGCTCGACATCGAAGTACCAGCTCGGATTCTGGACGCCGAGAAAGCCCAGAAAACGGTTGACCGCCGCGTTCAGACTGCTGGCATCCACATAGTCATTCACGTACCATAACACCGAGTCAAACATCTGGAAGTACAGCACCCAGAAGCCGGAATAGATACAAATCAGCAACAGGAAATGGAAATAATCGGTGAATTTCTTCTGCCCCTGGACTTCAATTTTAAAAAGCGAAAAGACAGACAAAAATATCACAGAACAGACGGTGCGGGCAAATAGACTGAGGCCGGGCACGGCCCACAGTACGAGTGCGCCCACCGCCAGCAAGATTACCGGGGAAATACGGCTACCCAACCGTTCAAAGCCACGGCTCCGGGATTTGACATGCAGTATAAAAAAACTCCCGATGACCAGGAGCATAATGTACAGGAGAAAAAACGATCCCTTAACCGCCATGAGATAAACGGCCAATATGGTCAGAAGAGCGGAAATGCCGTAGATCGTGTAGGCCGATTTCGCCAGGGATTTGGCTTTCATGAACAACAGGACGATCGGACTATAGATTATCTCAAACGCGTTGGCTACCGTCTGCAGCAGATCGGTCTGCTCCTCCTTTTTCTTGTGCGGCATCGGGGGCTCTTTGAAAATTAAAAAGGTCGGGATCAGCATAATCCCGGTGCCGATTGCCGAAGCGATGATAACCCAGTGCCAGCTGGGGTCGACACTCTTTAAGTAGGGTACCAGAAACATGGGGAATAAAAAAGCCCCCAGGTTGATGCTCCAGTAGTAGATCCCGAAACCCAGGGACGAATTGGACGAATCGGTGGTGCGGGCAATCGTTCCGGAGATGATGGGCTTAAAAGTCCCGGCCCCCAACGCCATGATACACAACATCAGAAAGACGATGGAATAGGAAGTCACCTGACTGGTCAGCAGGTACCCGCCGCTCAGGAGTGTGAAAGCCACAATCAGCGTCCGGCGGTATCCGAAGCGATCGGCCAGCGCGCCCGAAATGATCGGCAGAAAGTACAAAATCGGCTGGATCGTTCCTTTGATCAGACCGACACTCTCCTTGGGAAAATGCAACTTTTCGGTCATATACACCGATAAGATGCTCATCATCCCGTAGTACGAGCCTCTTTCAAAAAATTCGAACAGAACCGCAATCCAGTAGGTTGCCGGGAAAGACCGGAATATGCCTTTTTTCTTATCGCTCATCAAGTAACCCCTGCTCTATTAAAAGTCGCCAGAAAGGTAATGGATATAACTGAAAAAACAAAAGTTATTTAAGCGTGTTTGCCAGTAATACCGATCGATTATACGGCAGCCTAAGAGTATTATTCCCAAAGCTTTAACAAAGACGGGAAACTTTTTCAAGGCTAAGAAATCAGAAATCTTTTAGCGCGATTATGAGGATGCCGTCCGGGAGCGGTTTTACCCTTGCGGGACCCGATTGCCGAATAGAGTCATGGTTCGGATTCGTCCCGATTTTCGACTCCGGGGGGTGCCGG
Source organism: uncultured bacterium (assembly GCA_964589175.1). Taxonomy (GTDB): domain Bacteria; phylum Fidelibacterota; class UBA2242; order UBA2242; family UBA2242; genus CAZPRY01. The sequence continues at coordinate 5,353 of CAZPRY010000001.1, read as the reverse complement.
ACTGTCCTGCGCCCCGGCAGCCAGATCAGCGCTCTTATATTGCGAAGCGGAACTCACAACGGCTTTCCATTGGGCTTGGTCAATGGTTTGGTACCAGCCGCAACGGTTGCAGATTTTATAGTAATTCGTCGTACCGAAGATGGAATTTTTGCGATAGACGATCTCTGCCGCGCACTCCGGACAAATTTCGCAAAGTTTTTTATCGTACGGCGGCGGCTTGCCCTTTTTCTTGATATTATTGAACACTTCACGCATAACTTACAATTTCCCGATACACTTACAAATCGTTTAGTGTCGCCCTTAAAATAAGACGTTGGTGAACAAACCCAAAATATAATCAACGTAAAATTCCACGATTTCCTTCTGATAGTCAAGAAATAATTCGCCGTATCCTCGCCGATCGCCAATCCGGGCCGTAAAAGGCCGATCTTTCTTGCCGGCCAAGTCCAACCCTCAGCATTCCCGATAAAACCAGGGGGACTTCTATCTTAGATTGAATTGTTGTAAATTCTGCCGTTTCGTGGAATTACGATAAAACAAAAGTGAGTAATGCATGGCAAAAATAAATCGAATTGCGGTCCTGACCAGCGGTGGGGATGCGCCCGGGATGAATGCCACTATCCGGGCTGTGGTTCGAACCGCAATCAATAGCGGCCTTTCCGTCTTCGGAATCCATAGCGGGTTTGAAGGTCTTCTCGAGGGCGATCTGATTCCGCTCTCGCTGCGATCGGTCAGTAATGTGATTCAAAAGGGCGGAACATTTTTAAAAACCTCCCGCTCGGAAAGTTTCTTTCATGTTGCCGGCCGGAAGCGGGCCGCCGAAATGCTCAAAGAGTGGGCCATCGACGGTTTGATCGTCATCGGCGGCGACGGCAGTTTTCACGGCGCTCACGCTCTGGCTGAAGAGCATAACGTTACGGTTATCGGTTTACCTGGCACCATCGACAACGATATTTACGGCACCGAACTGACGATCGGCTATGATACGGCAGTCCACACGGCCCTGGAATCGATCGATAAGATCCGCGATACGGCGGCTTCGCATGATCGTATCTTTATCGTGGAAGTCATGGGCCGGCACGCCGGATTTATCGCCCTGCAAACCGGCCTCTGCGGCGGCGCGGAGGAGATCATCATTCCTGAGAACACAAGCACGATGGAAGATCTGGGTGAACTGATCACAATCTGGAGAAAAGCCGGCAAAACCAGCAGTCTTATCGTGGTCGCCGAAGGCAGTTCGCTGGGCAACGCCCATGAAGTCGCCGACAAGATCAAGGCCAAGTTCAATACCGACTGTCATGTTTGCGTTCTCGGGCACACCCAGCGGGGCGGCAGCCCCACGGCCACGGACCGGCTGCTCGCCAGCCGCCTGGGTTATCACGCCGTGCTCGCGATTATGGATGGTAAAACGGATATTATGGTCGGCTGGGAAAACAGCCGCGTCACTTACGTTCCGCTGGCCGAAACCTGGGAAAAGAAGAAACCGCTCGATGAAGAGCTGATTAAAATTTACCGGATTCTATCCGCCTAAAAAAAGAGGAAATTCTGAAAGCACTCACTGTCGACCAGGTGCTCAAAGTCCTTTCGATTTTCAGCGAGCGCTCGCTGGAAGGAATTCTCGAAAAAAGCGTGGCGCTGATTCCCCATGTTTTCGAATGGCTGGGCGTCTCCATCTTTCTCTACGATGAAGATGAAAACGTCATACGCATGGCGCGCACCAGCGGCCTGTCGATTGACACCGGTGAAGATATCGTCTACCATCCCAATGAGGGCCTGACCGGCTGGGTTTTTCAGAATAAAAAACCGCTGCTGATTCGCGATCTGACCCGCAAAACGGCCGTTGATTTTAAAAAGATTGACCCCGGCCTGACCTGGAAAGGGAAATACTCCGAAGCCAAAAACAAGAAGGCCAAGTCCTTTATGGCGGTCCCGCTGATATCCCAGAACGGCGTTTTCTTCGGCGTCATGCGCACCGCTTCCGGCGACCGGAATTTCACCAAATCGGAATTTGAGGTCTTCAGCCTGATCGCACGCTACGTCTCCATGGCTATCGACAACTCCAATTATATCAGCCTGGAACAGCGCAAATCCGATTACCTGAAATTGCTGATGCGTGTCGGCACGCAGATGGTGTCCTTCTTCGAGCTCGGCAACCTGCTCAAATACGTCGCCGTGAATATCGCTAAAACGATCTCCTCGGAGACTTGCGAAATCTACCTGCGGCACCCGGAGGACAAAAACCGCCTCATTCTGCGCGCCGGTTACGGCATTCCCAACGAACTTATCAATGTCGCCGAGCACCAGGTCGGTGAAGGATTAACCGGGTCCATCGTCAAAGAGAACCGTACGATCCGCTCCCGCAATGTCCTGCTGCTGCCCGAGTACAAGGGCAAATACCGTAATGCGATCAAGGGCCACCTGAAGTTCGGCGACCGCCTGTCCTTCCTGGGGATGCCGATCAACCTGAAGAATGAAACCATCGGCGCCATCAAACTCTACAATAAAATTCCAGGGCCGGATAAAGTCGCCCAGTTTGCCGAAGACGATGAAAAATACCTGCAGATTCTGGTCGATATGCTCTCCGTCGCCGTCGAAAACGTCCAGTATCTGGAGTCAATGAAATATTCGGCGGTCAAAACGATGAAGAATCAACGCCTGACCGCCCTGGGCACACTGTCGATCCGCATTCCCAATGAAATCCTCAATCCCCTGACCGAAGCCCAGTTGAGCATTAACAATATTCTGCGTAAAATCGATAAAAGCCAAATGAACTGCGACGGGAATATCGCCGACCGGCTCGGCCAGATTCGCGACAATCTGAAGCGCGTCGCCGACGGAGTGCGGGTCCTGCAGGAATTCTCGACCCGGGCCGGCTTCCTGCATGTAAAACGCACCTGGCAGGAGATGCTGGCCGAGAGCCTGCTGTTTCTGACCAACGACCTGATCACCAAGAAAATCGACGTGCAACGCAGCCTGGCCGAAGAGACCAAAATACCGCATCTCACCGTCGATCCCAACGAGATCATCGAGGTTTTGGTGACGCTGATCTCCGTGACCATCTACCGTTTTGCGTTTTACGGATCGGCCCTGCGCATCGAGACCCTGATCGATGATCAAAGCAAGCTGGTGACCAACATCATTGGCATCGATAATATCCACGGTCAGAAAATTCCTCAGAAAGAGATCGACGAGAAATATATTGACGCGAAGAGTTACAGCCCGTACCAGTTCTCCCTGGATGTCGTCCAGGAAATTATCAAGAACAACTACCACGGCAGTATTCATTACAGCGAAAGCGAGTTCTATTCCCGGATCATCCTGGAAATCCCAATAGAAGGATAGCCCATGTTTTATAAAGACATCCTGCTGATCGATGACAGCGAGCCGTTTTGTCAAAGCATTCAGGAATTGCTGGAAGACAACGGCTGGAGCCTGGATTACAACACCGATCCGGAATCGGGGCTGGCCCTTCTGGGAGAACATGAATTCAAGGTTGTCCTGCTCGATATTCGCATGCCCAACATGTCCGGCCTCGATTTTCTCTCCGAGCTGGTCAAACGCAGCCAAATCCAGAAGAACTACATTATCGTGCTGACCGGCGAGATCACAATCGAAAACGCGGTGGATTCGCTGCGCCTGGGCGCCAAAGACTTTATCCAGAAACATGCCGTCGTCGAGTACCCCGACCTTTTTATGGAACGTATCGAAAAGGGCTTCGCCTGGCAGGACGAGCGGCTCGAAAACGAACGACTGACCGAAGAACGTAAACGCGCCATCGAAGAGAGCCGCCTGATCGTGAAAAGCGTCGGCCACGATATGTCCGGCAGCTACTACGCCTCTCTGATGCTGCGCCTGCAGATGCTGAAGAAACAGATCGTCGGCATCAAAAAAGAAGTCGACAGCTGTTTCGATTCGCTGCCGCTCCAGTTGAAAGATGGGGCCGGTTCCAAACTGCACGAAGCCCACGATAAGATCGTCCTGGCCGTCGAAAACAGTATCGAAAAGAATGACAGCGTCATCACTTTGATGGGCTTCTTTAAGGAATTGGGCGAAAAACTCAAGCACCTGGGACAGGCCATCGATATCGATAAAAGCCACAAGAAGACCATGGACCTCAACAAACTGGTCGAAGAGGCCATTCACCTTTTTACGGATTCCCAGGTTTCACTCAATCCCGACGTAAAAATTATTGAGGAATACGCGCCGGAACCGCTCAACATCGCCGCCAGCAGCGAAGACCTGATCCGGGTTTTCATCAACCTGGTGGAGAATGCCTATAAAGCCATCGACGGCAAAGGGCATGTCATTGCGAAAACCTACCGCCAGGACGGTTTTGTGAAGGTGGAAATCAGCGATGACGGCTGCGGCATTCCGCAGGATAGACTCGAAAAAATTTGGCGGCCGGACTATACCATGTGGAAGGGCAAACAGGGTACCGGTCTGGGCCTTATGATCTGCAAAAAAGCAGTCGAAAATCACGATGGAGAAATAAGCGTAGCAAGCACGGAAGGTCAAGGAACGACCTTTACCGTACAATTCAAACTTGTTTAGGAAGGACCAAAAAATGGACAAGAAAAAAATACTAATCGTTGACGATAAAGCGTTACTCAGAGATGCCCTGGTGGACTATCTCGGCACCGAGAATTACGAGTTCGTCGAGGCTGAAACCGGCGAAAAGGCGCTGGAAACTCTGAAAACAGACCTGCCGCATGTCATCATTCTCGATCAAAACCTGCCTGGCATGGACGGCTACAGCACCCTGAAACTGATGCGCAAAGCCCAACCGGATATTCCGATCATCGGCCTGACCGGCGAACTGACCATCGAAATCCGGGAAAAGTATCTCTCGAACGGCGCCTATGATATTCATGCCAAATCCGCGATTTACGAGAAACTTATTCCCACCCTGAAAGCCGCCCTGGAAGGCAAACAGAAAGCCGAAGCACAGGTCGTTGAGACCGACTACATGAAGGTAGCCGAAGAACTCAGTAACGAGGGGCGCTGGGAAGAATCCGCCATGTATCTCAAAGAGGCCGGCATGGAACAAAAGGCCCTGGGCAACAGCAAAATGGCCAACGAACTCTTCGAAGAATCGATCCACCGCTACATCCGCGCCGGACGCCGCTCCAAGGCCGTGGAAGTCGAGAAACTGATCGAAGACTAGAACGTAACCATCGGAATTTTGTCTGGAAATAGCAGAAACCGGTTCGGGGCCATCCCGGGCCGGTTTCCATATTATTCGAATCCGAATGTACCCGTAGGGGCTGTTTCAAAAGTCCCAAGAACCGTCATCCTGATGTGGCTGTCCCAGAAGCTATAATATTGAAGGGACATCATTAGCATCTTCTTTCAA